>CAZSDZ010000047.1:0-21243 GCA_964605795.1 uncultured Methanoregulaceae archaeon | reverse complement strand
TCATACAAAGCCCCTTCCCATCACAGAACAGATATAGAACAGAGCTGCATTTATCTGGGGAACCGGGATACCATGGGACGGCGAAGACATAAAAAAAGAGAACTTAATGAGTATATTCTCCTTCGTGAGCCCGTATTAAGGAATGCTTTTGCAGAAGAAGATGCTCTCATTGCCAGTCTTCCAGGAACCTTCTATGAAGCAGATTTTTTCTGGGTCTTTGAAGAAGGGGATCTGGTCTGTTATCTTCACGAGATGGAACCGGGAGAAGTGCGGGAATTTATCACCGGGCCGGCAGGCACTGCAGTTTCGCAGCGGTACGCAAAAGAGCAGTGTAAAAATCCCTTTATCACCCTTCTTGACAGGATATGTGCAATTGGCAGTTACGGAATCAAGGGAGGAAGGCGCATCTTTGTCGGATATGCTGATGAACGAAAAGTTATCGCCAGAAAGAAGAAGGCAGAGGAGAGGGGATCATATTACTATGCAACAGGCCATTCCTTTACGCGGGACAATACAACACTCCCAGAAGAGTACCTTGATACCATCATCTGTAATGACAGTGAGGAAGTGCTGAAGCGACTGCCTGATAACTGCATTGATATCATCATCACCTCACCCCCCTACAATTTCGGTCTTGATTACGAGTCTGACAAAAAGGAGGATGCCCAGGTCTGGGAACAGTACCTCAATAAGTTGTTTGCAGTCTTCTTAGAGGGGATCCGGGTTTTAAAATGGGGGGGACGCTTTATTGTGAATGTTCAGCCACTCTTTTCAGAGTACATACCCATTCATCATATCGTCTCACACTTTTTCATGGAACACAAACTCATCTGGAAGGGTGAGATCATCTGGGAGAAGAACAACTATAACTGCAAGTATACCTCCTGGGGAAGCTGGAAGAGTCCGAGCAGTCCGTACCTGAAATACACCTGGGAGTTTATCGAGATATACTGCAAGGGAGATCTGAAAAAAACCGGGGAGAAAGAAGATATCGATATATCAGATGAAGAATTCAAATCCTGGGTGGTTGCAAAATGGTCAATGGGCACTGAAAGACGGATGAAGCAGTACGATCACCCTGCTATGTTCCCGGAAGAACTGGTCGAACGGTGTCTGAAGCTCTTCAGTTACCAGGGTGACGTCGTCCTTGATCCCTTTAACGGTGCAGGAACCACAACGGCTGTCGCACAACGCATAAAGCGGCACTATATCGGCATTGATATCTCATCCCAATACTGTTCAACCGCAGAAAAACGCCTGGAAAGGGATAAAAAGAGAGGGGAACAACTGGTTTTATTCTGATAAAAAGAGATTTCTCATTTCTGTCCGATGTATTTATAGTCTGAATGGTTCTGTTCGAAAAAAATCCATACCCATTCCAAATAACCCGGCATGAAGAAGAGACCGGTACCCTGGATGAACCATACGAGTATCGAATAACACCAACCGGTTCACGATACGGATTCATCCTGGTATACTGTTTTATATACTCAGGTGATGATGAAAGAGTATCGCAGGCATCCCTTCAGTGTCCGGGGAAGCCTGGATTCCTCCTACATCCACTAATCTTTTTCTTGCCTTTTTTTCTCGGTATAGTATTGTTTTCTGCATAAATCTACCCGATTTATTCTCCTCGGATATCATCCAGAGATTACAATGCACAGATAAGACTGTTTCTGATGAAAAAGATACAGATTCGTCTTTCATTCCCTATTTAAACCAGGGAATAGAGAAGATAATCGGTATGCCATGCGATAATCGCAACACTAATGATGCCTGAGGTACTAGTAGAGTATATCATGGTTGCACAAGAGAAATTATCAGGAGTCCCGGGGATGTTAAGACCCTTTAAGGCATTCATTGAGTGCTTAAAGGAAGGAAGCGGAACGCAGATCATCTTTTATGGTGTTCCCGGTACCTGTACGCCCTTTGTTGAACTGCTCTGTTATGCGGTCAGATCGCTCCCGTACCGGTTCGTTTTCGTTCCCTTTGTTGATGAAAAAAATGCGGTTCTTCTTGTTGAGAGAAAAAATGTTGGTTTTCAGGCGACAGATTCAGAACCGGTTAGCAACCCGGCAGCCCTGGTCATCATGGGAGGACTTGCAATGCCCCAGATACCGGTCAGCGCAGGGCAGATTAAAGATGTGATAAAAACCCATCCTGATATACCAACTATCGGGATCTGTTTCATGAGTATGTTTGAGAAGGAAGGATGGCTTTCAGAGATTGCCTTTGACAGTCTCATTGATGCTAATATCTCGGTTACTGTCACAAATAATTCTTAAAACCTCATTTTATCGTTTGTATCAGCAGCAGATACACAAGAGAGGGGAGAGCAGGTACCGGTCCATGATGTGGTACCGCACTACACCATACTCCTAATATCCTGATTGCACTACCTGTTTATCAGCAATGCAAGCCACCGGGTCTCGTTGTACTGTACGAGGAGAAGTTTGGTAAACAGGGTTAAGGGTACTGCTATCAGCGAGGCTGCAGGACCCAGAAGGAAAACCCAGAATGCAAGGGAAAGCAGCACTACGAACGGGGAAATATCAAGGGATTTCCCTGCAAGGCTTGGAAAAAGAACATTCTCTGCAAAGAAATTGATTACAGAAACACCTGCCACCACCAGCACAACTCCGGTAATACCAAGATGGATGTATCCAAGAACAAGGCCTGGGATCACGGCAAGGAGAAGCCCGACATACGGGATATAACTCAGAATAAACGTAAGTACACCCCATAGCAGGGCGAATTCTATTCCGAGTGCATAAAAGAATATCGTAACTCCTGCCCCTGTTGCTGCATTGATCTTGGTCCTTATTATCACATATACCATCATGTCATTGATCAGTTCTTCAAACTGGATGACAACCTGGGGAACCGGTAACGAAGCACGGTGTAATGTCGAGTGAAAACGGGGAGCTTCAATGATGAGAAAACAAGTAAGAATGATAATGAGACAGATACTGATGATGAGATCAATACATCTTAAAAGAAGAAGACCGACGGCTCCGATAAAAGCATCAGTATGCTCGGTAATCGTGCTTATAAGAGCGTTGATACTGATATGATAATCTGCAAAAAAAGACTGCGTATCTATTAGTTTCATTGCAATCTCATCATTGTACGCAGGCAATGCCTCGATAAAAATACCAAAGGAGAAGAGAACAAAAAGGATAAGGATGCAGAATGAAGCAATGAAACTGCAGATGGTTATCGCTGCACTCATTCTGTCAGAAAACCCTTTTTTCCGGAGGTATCGCAACAGGGGAAGAAACAGGATGGTAAAGGAGATTGCAAAGAGCACGGGAAGAACAATGGCAGATGCATAATGTACTGCAGCAAGTATGATGATAATTCCAACAATGATGCCGATATTCTTTAGTAAACCTTCCAGTATATCTTCCTGCCCGGAAATACGATGCAATTTCTCTTCAATCATGATACTATCACTTTAACATGCCCATCTTTCTTTCTGTTATCGAAAAAATTGTGGTCCTGACTCGGGGATTGGGAAAAGACAATTCCACCTACTGCCATGTATGGATCGTAAACCCTGTTATGTATTCGTATGTATCATCAGATATCATATCTCCCCGATAAAACCGGAACAGTAAAGAGAAGCCTGATACAATAGTATGAATTATAAAGGATTTTCGATGCAGAATAAAGGGCTCGCATTTGTTATTATCGGGAGTATGCTCCTTTTTGGAGTTCTCTTCTGGATAGCCGACAGTGTACTATGGTTTTACCTGTATAAATACAACCTGCAGTTTATGGTCTTTGAGATGCCGGAGAGTATCTTTGATACCCTTTTTTATAATATCTCCAAACATGCCCTTTTCGTCAGGATTACCTTTTTAATCGCTTGTTTCCTTACCGGATTTCTGATATATACCTACATAAAAACGCGAAATGATGCCTTAAGAAAAGCTACCCATGTAAACAATCTCCTGCGATCTCTCATCACAATCAGGAAACTTATTGCACAGGAACATGACCGGGATATGTTACTGGAGAAAGTCTGTGAAACCCTCACAACTCACGGGGGGTTTCTATCTGCATGGATCCTTCCCAGGGATTCTGACAGGATAATCCATACACCAGACAAACAGGGTACCGATATTCACCTTAAAGATTTTATTGCACAGGTACAATCAGGAGAGCTCCCCCCTTGTGCATCGGGTGTCACGGCAACAGAGACCACTGTTATATACCATCATGATCGTTGCACCAGGGAAGGATGTCCGGTCGCCCTTTTAGAGCGGATAAAACAGCCTGTTTTTTTAAGAAGAATAATATACGAGGATTGTTCTTTTGGAATCCTGTATGCGGTCGCACCGTTTGGCGTTTTGGATCTCAAAGAAGAGTTAACCATCTTTGATGAGATTGCTGATGACCTTGCCTCTGCTCTTTATGCCATATCCCGTGAAGAAGTGATCGTCTCAGTTGCCAAAGACCGTGATCATCGGGAGGCCATTGTTGAGACAATATCCTACATTGCCGGGAAATTTTTGCCCGAAACTGATTTTAAAGAGAACATACTTGATATCTTCTCCCGCCTTGGAGGACTTTTGGGATACAACAGCATCCTTCTTTTTAAAAATGAGATCGATGAGAACGGAACCCTCGCAGGATTTTTACAGGAGAGGTGGAACCGTGAGACAAAAATATCAGAAAATGCCGGTTTTGATACCAATATCATCGGGTATGATCCGTTCATATCATGGGAGATGGATCTTTGTATGGGAAAAGATATCATCGTGTTATGCAGTGAGATGGATGGGAATCAGAAAGACCGGTTCACCCTGTTACAATCCGGGTCATGCATCCTTGTACCGGTATTTGTCGGGAATGACTGGTGGGGGTTTTTGGCATGCACAGATCCCGATGAGAACAAGTCCTGGTCACATGTTGACCGTCTTGCATGCAATGTAACCGGTGCCTTAATCGGGGCAGCTCTTACCCGTGAAAAGATGAGCCAGTCTGTGAAAAGAACACAGGAGCGGTATTATGATCTCTTTAACCGGATCTCCCAGTCGATTATGGTCTTTGATATCTCCGGGAAGAAAGATTTTTCCCCGATATCAGAGGTTAACGAGACCTGTTGCGAGACGTTTCGATATACAAGGAATGAATTACACTCCCGAACCCTCTCAGATCTCATGACAATTCCGGGTGATGAGCTGCTGCATTATCACGCAGACCAGCTGCATGATACTCCCACTCTCACCTTCGAAGCAGATTTTGTCAGGCATGACAGCAGTGTTTTTTCCGGTGAAATAACCCTGCACCTGATGCATGATGAAGTAAAAACCCGGATCCTTGCGGTCATTAGGGATATCACCGAGAGAAAAAAGGCTGAGATGGATATCATTGCATCAGAACTGCGCTATCGGCAGTTATTTGAGTCTGCCGGGACACCAATACTCGTTCTGCACAACTCAGAGATATTTGACTGCAATTACCAGGCAAGCCTTCTTTTTGGCAAGTATCCCTATGAGATGTATGAGTCTTCATTCCTTGATTATGCACCGGAATACCAGCCAGACGGGATGCGGTCCATGGAAAAGATCCTCCAGATTCTCCTCTCGGTAAAGAGAGGGAATACCGAAGTTTTTTCATGGGAAATAACCGGCCGTGATAATAAAGAGATTATTACCGAGATAACCATGACACGTCTGAGTGCTGAGGATGACGAGACCATCCTTACTCTTATTCGTGATATCAGTAGTATCGTTTCAGAACAGAAACAGATGAATTTCCTCTCTTCAATAACCGAGCAGGTATCAGACTTTCTGATAACCATTGATTCAGACACGAGCCTGATAACGTATGCAAATAAAGCAGCAGAGGATGAGTTTGGGTATACGCTCTCTGAGATACAGGGAAAGGATATCAGTATACTCTTTGCGAATCTCTTCCTTGAAGAAGAGAGCATTATTGAATTTATTACGGCTATCGCAGAGAAGAAGCGTTATTCGTGCATTATTCCCGGGAACAACAGGGATGGTTCCACGTTTTTAGCAGATATCCGGATGTCTCCGCTGCTTGATGAACATAATGACATGCGGGCAGTCATCATTGCCGGAAGAAATATCACCGGAATTGTTGAGATGCAGGAACGGGAACTCATCTCAATGCGCCAGATAGAGGAGAATATCTCTCAGCTTGCAATCCTTAATGACCAGATTCGAAATCCGCTCACTCTTATCATGGGATATGCCGAGCTTGAGAATGGAATGTTTGGAGATAGGATAACCGAACAGGTTCGCATTATTAATTCCATCATTGACCAGCTTGATGTTGGTTTCCTAAAATCTGATTCTATCCGCGAGTACCTTCGGAAACACCACGATATTTCGAGTAAATAACAGGGTTATCCTTTTATGCATCAAGAGTTTCATTCCCGCATATCATGACGAGGTCAAGGATGATCGCCCTCGTTAGTATCGGAGATACCGGGTCTTTCTCTGATTCTTTGATATTCTTCATCATATCATTATATCGTTGACGCATCAATCCGGAATAGGAAAAGTTACCCGGAGAGTGTTACCCTTTTTCAACCTGAAAGGATATCTGTACTAATGATAATCCCTGTCTATATTGTCGATGCCTTTACTGCTACTGCTTTTTGTGGAAATCCTGCAGCAGTTATTCTCTCTGATAATGAACCGGATCCGATATGGATGCAACAGATGGCCGGAGAGATGAATCTCTCTGAGACTGCATTTCTCTGGCCTTTTTCAGATGGATATTATCTGCGATGGTTTACTCCGCGATGTGAAGTTGGTCTCTGTGGTCATGCAACTCTTGCAGCATCACATGTTCTCATAACAACAGATCGGATCCCTTCCTCATCTCTGGTCAGGTTTCATACAAAAAGCGGTCTTCTGACAGCAACAGTAGAAGGATCCCATATCTGGCTCGATTTTCCTGCAACACCACCACTCCCCTGTGAACTTCCCCCGGGGATTATCCCGGATGAAGTCGCAGTCTGCTATTGTGGACAGAGTTGTTACGACCTCTTTATCCATCTCAATACAGAATCCGCTGTCAGGGAGTACCAACCGGATAGTTCATTCCTTGAAAAACTCCCGTACCGGGGTATCATCATTGCTGCCCCTGCAGACACTGACAAACCCTATGATATTGTCTCCCGTTTCTTTGCCCCGGCAGTAGGGATTGCCGAAGATCCCGTAACCGGATCTGCTCACTGCTGTATTGCCCCGTATTTTTCACAAATTTTTAAAAAGAATGAGATGACCGGAAAGCAAGTCTCATCCCGCGAAGGGATGATCATGATGAAAATCAGGGATAAGAGGGTTCTTTTTGGTGGAGAAGCAGTCACGGTTATGCAGGGAACTCTTTGCATGTATGCATAGAAAGATCTCTTTTTACCAATACTGACAGATACCAGGATTACATCCACCGATCAAGTTCAGAACGATCCCGCTTGTTGTACAGGTGGGGTATTGTTGCGATATGATTGTATGTTCCCATGGGAATATTGCATGCTTCTGATACATATTCCTGCAGTTTACAGAGACCATAACAGTTCGGTCCAAAGGCACTCAGAATATCCTCTGACCTGAAGAGCACATAACAGTGAAGCTTGCCGTTTCGTATTGCGTACTGGACAAACTGGAGGCAGGGAACATTCGTCACATCCCAGTCTCCTTCCGGCCTCCAGGTTATCGCAACGGCCCGGCGGGAATCAGGCTCTTTTTTTAGTTTTTGGATGACATACCCAATCTGGTCTCGGGGAGCGGAACCGTCAGCTGCAACGTAATGTCGCAATCGTTCATTATAGGAGTAGTCAAATCCTCCGCCATCACCATGTATCAACTGACGGGCATACTCCTGGCACCGGTTTTCCTGGAACGATGAGGATGGATGAATCATATCGTTCATGGGATCTGATATCTCAAAGCAGAGAGGATCTGTCTCCCATGTCTCTTCCCCGTCCTCTGTGGTAATAACCCGGTGTTTCCAAATGATCTGTCTGATTGCTTTTTCATGGGCCTGACTAATCGTTTTACACGCAAATAATTCCATATCTGACTCCCCGACTACGATGTGGTACCAGTACAGGATACCACGATGACCGATCTGATACTGTTCTCTTTCCCTGTACTGTGATACTGGTTACTATGTTTTCTTTCTGATTTGGTTGTAGTGACACCCGGATACAGCAACGGATACGAAGCAGCCGATCCATCATTATGGCATGAAACCTCACTTCTTCCTAACCGGTAATCCGCAATGCATCTTGAGGCACATGTATACGAAAAGAAACTGCTATTCCCTTCTTTTTCATCGTACCCCAAGAGAGGTACGGAAACGCGCTGCAGGAGGGATCCTTTTCCCGGGGTCCTAATGAAGTCTATCGAGAAATTTCGGTTTGTATTCGAATACATAAAAAATCTAAACCGAGAAGGACAAATAAGATGAATAGATTAAAATTTCAGGTTTTTTGAATGGCACATACATAACTATCACCGGATTAATCAGGATGGTGTAAGTAATACTATCTAATCAGATAGCTGTAAAGGAGAGACTTGCAATACATACATAAGGAATTAAGGATATCCCCTGCAATTCACCCACTCTATACCAAAGGAGACTTTCCTTTTATGATACCAGGCCACCAGAAAAGAACAGTTCAGGGCTTTTAAACATGGAAGAGATACGTGTCTGTATCGTAAGCTCAGATGGCAGAATAGCAGCGGCCATACGAACTCTGATTATGAGTGCAGGACTCGGGCAGAGTAAAACAGTAACGGATCCTGACGGTTTAATACTGTCGTTTGAGAAACAAAAGCCATCCATCGTTCTCATCGATAAAAGCCTCTCTTCAGGCACTGAAGATATCATGAAAGCAGTTGCCGCATGTGATGCTGCACAAATTCCTTACCTGCTGCTTTCAGGGCAGGAAAAAGAAAACCGGGTACAGATTCCTGATAATTCAGGATTTTTTGGATACCTTACTCTTCCAGCGGAACCTGACATTGTTTCATCATCTATCAGGGCTTCCATTCATCGCCACCAGACCTTAATCAGGATGAAGTCCTGGATAAACGAAATAACGAAACGATCACAGGCTTTGGGAATCCGCTGGTGGACCTGGGAGAGAGAGAGAGATCTTGAGAGGAGGGATTCTGGTATGCCAGTATATGAAAATGGGGAGCTGATATCAGTACCGGAAAGGGAGAAAGATTCCTACTCAATAATTACACCAGAGAAGGTCGAATTTCCTGTCTCTTTTCTCAGTTTACCGGCACTCTCATCTCAGATTGACCCGGATAACCGGAAATACCTTCTTGAGGCTGTAGAACAATGCAAGAACGGGAGGGAGTATGATTTTTGTGTTATCTCACGGTACGGTTTTGAATCACCCATCCCGGTTCTCATTTCCGGGACTGTCTCAGAGTATGACGGAGAGAAAACCACCCGGATTGACGGGATAGTGGTTCCGGTACCAGGTTCTTTATCTCCCAAAACCGATGACGAATCCAATCAGAATGTCTCTCATATTCTTACAGATACCTGGAACGGATTCCCATTTCCCTGCTCTATCTGGGAAGTAATCTACGACGAGGAGGTTGGAAGACCCGTTGATCTGCTTTGCCGGTATGGAAATAAAGCATTTTCCTCGCTTTTTTACCGGGAACAGGAGGATGTGACCGGGGAGTATGCAACCACCATCTTTACCCAAAAGCAGGTTCCCTATCTTGACCGGTATGCAGAGGTCTCATGGAGTCTTTCACAAAAAACATTCCGATGCCGTCTTGCAGAAGGTTGGTACGACGTTATCCTCTTCTCACCGGTACGAGGACTGGTTGCAGCCATCTCCCGTTCCATTGAGGGAGAGGTTGAGAGGGAAAAAGACGAGAAAAAGCATAATGCGTTCCAATCACTCTTCGAATCCCCGGAATACGGAACCTTCTCCTGGAATGTGACTTGTAATACGATTGATCTCGACATGGCAACTGCAGGGCTTCTTGATATAAACCGGCAGAACCGCTCACTCTCAATCGATACACTTCTGCACCTGGTTCATCCTGATGATAAAAAGCAGGGTCGCATGTTTCTTGAGAGATTTTTGGATCCACCGGTACCGGTAATGAGTACGTATCTCAGGTTCAGGACCAAAAACGAGTGGGCATTATGCCTGATGACCATAGGAACGTTTGATGAAGAGGGGAGCATGATAAGCGGCGGTCGCATCATTGTGCCTTTTAGGACCGGAACCAGGATACCCCGTGAGGATGCAGGTACTGGTTGTATTCCTGATATTCTTCACCTGATGAGCACCGCAAAAACCCTCGCTGATGCAGGTGCAGCCAGTATCCCTGCAATTCTCTCCCTGACCGGGATGGATGAGGGAATCCTCGTGAAGGGAAGGAGTCATTCCCCTGATGGGACCGTTGTATACCGGACAGGCACCCATATCGTATCAGATGCAGTAATTACAGAAATTCTTACTGCATTTTGGCTTTACCAAAGTGAGACGCCAGAAGAGAGATTTGATCCCATCGTTACTCTTCCCCGACTGGCACTCACAGATCCTATTCCTTCAGAGGGTACTGAAGAATTGGGAGCTGCCCTGTACCTTTCGCTCTGCAGGGATGAGGGAGAATTCATCGGTATCCTGCTGTATGGAAAAAGAAACGACGGGTTCGCCAGAAAAGAAGAATTAACAAAGGTGCTACAAGCGATAAAACCCTCCTTCCTTCGGATTCTGCAGGTTTCAGGAGAGCAGGACCTCCTTGCCAGCCTCATGATATCATCTCTTGCAGGGGATCAGATACCGTTTCTTATATCAGGTTCCTCTGTATCATTTCCCCTTCACTCTCACTCTCAACCGAACGGGATCCATATAAAGGATATACCATCGTATTTCAGCCATCAGACATCAGGGATCCTGACCGAACTTACCGATCCAATTATGGAGGCTGCAACCCCTGTTTTGTGTCATACAACAGAGAAACATCATGTCAGAATCGGAATAACCCACAAAAATGGAGAGAGAAAGGAGTATGCTGCCCATATCAGGGCTGTAGACTTTGAAAACAAACGGATAGTAGCAGGAACTCTTCAGGATATCACCCGGATGACGAGAGAAAGAGATTACCTTCTGTCACGAATATCCGGGATACACCGGGAAGAGCAGGAGATCCTTGATCTCATCTCCCGAACCGGTGATAGTGCCCCGCCACCGTATGGCTTTTTACTCTCTCCGGATACGAGAATTCCGGCAGAGAGACTTTTTGCTCTTGCAACGGTACATGAGACCTGGTACTTGGAAGGAGAGGATGAGACCGACGCATATCCATACCTCCTGGATCTCTCCCAGAGAGTACTATCATGGATTCCTCATCCGTCCCGGGTTACTGTTTCAGTCACTGCAAGGGAAATGTTCATACAACAAAGACACCTTATCCCATTAAGTCTCATGGTGACCGATCTTCTCGCTTTTATTCTCAAGCATGCATTCACTGCGACACGGGAAGGAACCATCATTATCTCATTCTCACACGAGCGTGATTTTTCAGGCAGAGGAGAAGGAGAATATCATCTCCGGATCCGTGATGACGGATTACCGATGCCGGAAGGATGGGATCCTGATGAAAGCGAGGAGAGTGAGATAGCGTTTATGTATCACCTTGTACAGGTAAGGCTCCTGGGAACTATCAGATATACACGTGGTGATACAACAACCTGGGATATCAGGTACCCAGGTTCCTGAAGTGCACAGCTCTTCGGTCAGAATACCGTTAAGGGGCATGTTCACCGTACCATTCCTGTTGCTTTATGGTATAGGATGCCAATTGTGAGGAGAGAATCATGGATATTATCCTGATAACCGGTAGTATCGGCACTCTTTTTATCCTGATGACCATCGGGTTTCTCATCTTTCGCCTTGGTATGATTAACCGGCATGGGGTAACCGGTCTTACCAGTCTGCTCGTGAATGTAACACTCCCCTGTCTGATTATTACCAGCATGCAGATCCCGATAACACCGGATCTTGTCTCTGATATGGTGACCATATTCTCGATACAGGGGGTATTATATCTCATCTCATTTGCATGTGCCCTTATGATACCCAGGTTTTTACCGGGAACATCCTATGAACATGGTGTGTTCCGGTTCATGCTCTTTTTTTCTAATCTCGGATTTATGGGATATCCCATCTGCGAAGCCTTGTTTGGACCCGGCTCACTCTTTTATGTCTCTCTTGTGAATCTTCCGTTTGGTTTTTTAGTCTTTACCGTAGGAGTACTGATGCTCAGACCAGACATCGGAAAAGAACTGAACCTGAAAAAGATAATCAATCCCGGGTTTCTTGCCTCGATATGCGGGCTCATCCTCTTTCTCTGCAATATCCATATTCCTTCTCCCCTATCAGATGCTTTTATGTTACTCGGATCAACAACCTCGCCCCTTGCCATGGTGGTTATCGGGGCACTCCTTGCAACGCTTCCCCTCTCAACCATGATCGGGGATTATCGGATCTATCTTATCTCTGCCTTCCGCCTGATTGGTATCCCCCTGGCATTGTTCCTGATAATCAGCAGGTTTATCCAGGATCCCCTCATTATCGGAGTCACCGTTATCCTTGCTGCCATGCCGGTTGCAGCAAACACGGTGCTCCTTGCAGAAGAGTACCATGTTGATGCAGAACTGGCATCAAAAGGCGTCTTTATCTCTACACTCATCTGTATCGTGACCGTTCCCCTGATTGGGATGATCCTTCTCTGACGGTAACCGGTCAGTGCTTCCCCTGCCAGGGATGTTAACTTACAGGAACATAAAACATCTCATGAATACTATCTGCCTGTAGAAAGAACGGTTTTCTGCTCACCCGGGGAAATAGGAACTATTGAAAACTGTTCTTCTGGAACACAGTTAAACAGGTATACCTATTCATAGAATAATGTACATATCTTCTGTGTGCACATTCAATGATATCAGGAAAATTAATCGCATTTCTTTGGATTTTTATCATCACAACCAGCCTTATTGCTATCAGCAGTGCAGAAGGTATCCAGGCCGGTGATCCCTGGCAGGATACAGGATTATCTCAAAAAATCGATCTTTCGATAGGGATAACCGATCATGCTGGCGATCAGTCATATGCAATTGGGGATATCATATCTTTTTCAGGAACGCATTCAGAACCGGAAAACGTTTCTCTTTACCTCACAGGACCAAACCTGCCCCCAAATGGAGGTAGTCTGACACATCCCTTCTTCCAGGTTATTGATGGTGAGCCTGAATCTTTTACTCATATAGAATCTACCGATACCGGATCATGGGAGTATGAATGGGATAGTGCCCTTGCCGGACTCGATCCTGGAGTATATATGGTCTTTGCATCTGACACACCTGTGGGAGCAAAAAGCAGGGTTCAGCGAAATTGGGATTGTGTCTCTTTTATTCTCCAGGCTAATGAGAACACCCTGAGTCCTTCTGTCACCGGTATCCCAGATACCGAAGGTACTGCATTACATCCTGAACCATCCTCATATTTATTAGGTGTGCTTGATAGGTTGCTTATCGCACCGGGATCTCCTATCACCATTTCCGGGATTGCCATAGGAGAAGATATAACTCGTATCGGTGCCTGGGTCCTGGGGCCGAATCGGATCAGGTATTATGCCATTCCTGTAGAAACAGATGGTAGTTATTCATTCTCGATTCCTGGTTCAGATACGAAAGAAATGGAGTACGGACAATATCTCATTCTGCTCGAGAGTCCAGGGGAGAACGGGGTTCTTGATATCTATCCTGATAACACAAATCATGTTCAGAATATTCTCTGGAATTCAGGAAAAGAAGTAAAGGATATATTCTCCTCCTCCGAGTTTGGGAATATTCCAACTCAGGTTATTGCATATCATCTCATTCTTGCCCTTTCCAGCTTCATGACCGATGATATTTATACCAAACTCCAGTTCCTTTTTGATGAAGAGACAACAAACCAGGACATTACCATCGATCTGGTAAAGGAAGTATCATCAGGGACAAAACTGGTTGTCTCAGGAACTTCAACTCTTCCTGCCGGATCACGGATTATTATCCGCATTATTCCATCTACATTCATTCCAGAAAAGAAACCCGGGATTGTATCCGGAGCTGCCGGATATACCATCCTGCAACCTGATGAAGATGGCAGGAGCATATGGCAGTTTCCTCTCGATACCACCGGTTTTACTCCTGATGAGTATCATATCATTGCAACTTCACCTGATACCGGAGAATATGCAGTTACGTATTTTTTGGTGGATTAGTCATCTGTTTAGTTAGGAAAAAACATGATTATTCATCCATCTACCAGGGAAAGAGCCCCTATATAAAGGTTGAAAAAAATGCTCATAATACCACAATAAAATCGAATATGAGTAATGATCTTATAATTAAAGGAGATTCTCCATTTATTTATGGCTAACTCTGTCCTTGTCACTGATGCTCAGATGAGAAGTTCCCTCGCGGTAATACGATCTCTCGGTGAGAAGAAAATAGAGGTTACTGCTGGTGAAGATACATACTGGTGTACAGGTTTTTTTTCTAAATATTCAAAGAAAATAATTCGTTATCCGTCCCCAAAGAAAGAGAAGGAATTATTTCAACAAGCAATACTGTCAGAGATTAAACATAATTCCTATGATATTATAATCCCGGTTGCTGATGCATGTCTGCTTCCTCTGCTCGAGATAAAGGATGAAATTTCAGAATATTCCCAGTTATGCATACCAGATAAAGAGATATTTATGCGGGCGTATGATAAAAGTCAGACCCTTGCGTATGCAGATGAAATTGGGGTGCCAACTCCGGATTGGCATGTAATTCATTCTCTATCTTCTCTATCAGAATATTCATGTGACTTTAGATACCCAATAATTATTAAACCCTGTATCAGCTCTGGAAGCAGAGGGTTTCATATAATTAACAATTATAACGAGTTATCCGATTTATTACCCCCATTACTGGAAAAATACGGGAAAATGCTGATTCAGGAATATATTCCAAATGGTAGTGAATTTGGCATCTATACGATAATGAATTTTCAGTCAGAAATTTGTGGATTGACCCTGCAAAAACGAATACGTTCATATCCAACAAAAGGGGGTCCCAGTACATTACGAGAGACCATACCCATGGAGAAATATGTACCCTGTATCAAAAAAGCCGAACAATTATTGAAAAAGATCCAATGGAATGGAATCTCAATGGTAGAATTCAGAATTGATAAAAGGAGCGGCATTCCCAAATTAATGGAGATTAATCCGAGGTTTTGGGGGTCTTTAAATTTATCGATATTGAGTGGCGTTAATTTTCCATATCTTTTATATCAACTCTATACTGAGGGGAGCATCAATCACAAATATACGTACATACCCGGAGTCAGATCACGGTGGCTCTTACCTGGAGAATTATTATGGTATGGATCCTCTGACAATAAGGTACAGAATCTTAAAGAATTATTCAGATTTGATGTTCCTGATGATATTATTTCTCTTTCAGATCCCGGACCAACACTTGGTTTTTGCATTGCATCGATGAGAGGTATTTTCAACAGAGAAATGCGTAAATTCGTTTTTAGAAGGTAATATGAATTATTTTAATGAGGTTCCCTATGATGTTTTTGAGAGGATGGAAAGGAATAGTGCATGGAAACATATTCATCTCTCAAAAATAAATAAAATTACATCAATAATAAAAGATATATATAAAAATAAAAATATTAGAGTGTTGGAAATTGGATGTGGAACAGGATATGCAACAATTATTTTTGATGAGTTCCATCAGGAATGTATTGATATCATCTCAACTGATATTGCATTAAATGAATTAAAATTGGCAAAAATGTATTCACAAAAACACAACAGGGCATCCACGTACATTCTATGCGATGCTCATTATCTACCCTTTAAGCCATCCAGTTTTGACCTTATCTTTTGTGTTGGAGTCCTCCACCATATTGATGATTACGTGTATGTTTTAAAAGAAATTCAGAAAATATCATACCATTTTTGCTGTGTTGAACCAAACCAATATAATCCGATGCAGTTATTATATCAACATACCAAAATTGCTTCAGAAAGAGGGGACAAATGGGCGTTTACACCCAAAAAATTAATTCAAGGCCTGGAGCGGAGTGGGTTTTTAGTAAAGGATATTCAATTTATGAACTATATATTCCCTTTTTTAAGTGGTTTTTTATTACATATTAATAAAAAACTCGAACTATATTTAGTAAAAAATTCTTTGCTTAAATTTTTCTCTGGATCAATTTTCATTTATGGGAGCCGTAAATGAATAATGCATTGTCCATAGATTTGGAATTTTGGTGGAACAATGAATTTTTAAAACCTTATCTCAAGGGAACCGAGATAGACACGGTTGAAAAAAATATTGACCTGCTCTTATCTTTTCTGAGGATACATGATATTAAGGCAACCTTTTTTGTTTTAGGGATTCTCGCTGAGAAATATCCTCATATTATTGAACAAATTTGTAAGGATAGACACGAAATCGGTTACCACTCACATTCTCACACAATGCTCACAAACCACACGCAAACATCATTTTCAGAGGAGATGAAAAAGGGGAGTGATCTTTTTTCTTCCTATGATATTATTGGATTTCGAGCACCTTGCTTCTCTTTAAACAATAACACGAAATGGATCCTCCCAATACTACAGAGATATAATTTTTTGTATGATTCCTCACTATTTCCAATACCTACACCCTTGTATGGGGTTAAAAATTGCCCAATATCTGTTTATAGACCTTCATTTGAAGATATATCCAGAGAGGATCCAAATGGACCAATTATCGAATTTCCGATCAGTGTTCTCTCAAATAGATGTCGAATTCCCATTTCAGGCGGGTTTTACTTTAGGATGTCTCCTATTTCTATTCTTAATCTGGGAATGAGAATAATTAATAAAAGCAGACCCTGTAATATTTACTTGCATCTAAAAGATTTATTTCCAACACCAAAAATAGTAACTGACCCATATGCTCATTTTTTATCACATTACGGTGTCAGTCAGAGTATACAGAAATTTGAGTTCCTAATTAATAATTATAGGTTTAATACCATTTCTTCCGTTTTGAGGGATCTGCATGTTTATTGATTTTCATGTTCATACCATAAATTCTTTTGATTCTCTTATCCGACCTAATAAAATAGAACGTGAACTGAAAAAAAAGAATCTGGATGGCATTGCAATTACTGATCACAATACGGTTATTTCAAGAAAAACTATGAATGAGTTTTCAAAAAAATCTCTCGTAATTATTCCAGGAATCGAGATAAAAACCAATTGGGGAGATGTTATTGGCTTATTTATTACCGATACCCTGAATGATACCGATTTTTTCTCATGTATCGATTCGATAAAGGACCATGACGGGATATCAGTTTTAGCTCATCCATTTAGAAAAGTACGTCACTATCCTTCTTCTGTTTTGCATTCTATTGATGTAATTGAGATATTTAATGCCCGATCCAAAAAAGAAAGTAATCGTAAATCAGGATCTATCTCCCAATTATACCATAAACCAGGTATTGCCGGGAGCGATGCACATTTTTATTATGAAATCGGAAGGGGAAGAACAGAGATTGAGAACATAGAGTCTTTTCCCGGCATGATCCGAAAAACATCAGGAAAAGAATCAAACTACTATTTTTCTCATGGTTTAAGTGTAATTACCGAGAAAATAAGAAAAATCTATGAGATCTAATATGAATAATGATGTTTTTATTGAGAAGACTTCTCCAGGTACTCTTCGTGAAGATATTGACCGCATAATTACTCAATACCTTCTTCCAACTTTTGATAAGGAAATAGAGATTTATATTAAAATTAACGCTAATTATGACAGATTTTGGCCAGGTTGTAATACATCACTCTGGGTATTTGATGCATTATTATACTCATTAAGAAATCATGGCTTTCAAAAAATAATTGTTATTGAGGGCGATTTAAAATTGCAGCCTGCGATTAATACTATTCAAAAGCTTGGATACAAAAAAGTCATAAAGAGACATAATGCAACATTTCTCCCTATTGAATCACTCCCCCGAAGAAGGGAGATTCCAGACATCCTGTTTAATGCACAGATAATCAGTGTACCTGTTCTTCATACTCATACGTTTTCCACAATTTCGGTGGCAACAAAGAATTTATTCGGTATATACCCAGTTTACCGAGAGAAATATCATCCAATCTTGTCTCAAAAACTAATTGAAATCTGCTCTAATCTAAAAATTTTTACTATTGTTGATGGTACCATAGGACTCGATGGAGGTAGTATGAGGATGGGCAATCCAATAAAAACAGATATTCTTCTTGCTGGATGGAATCCGTTGACAATTGACGATTTAGCAGCAAGTATTATGGGTTTTTCTCCTGAATCTGTCCCTTTATTACAATATGTTAAGAAAAAAAATCTAAACCAAGAATATTCAATCATTCGTGGAAAAAATATGTATGAAATTCCTAAATTTTCTTTTGTATCTAAACAACCTGCGTTGAGTGTACTGGATCTGTATATACGAAATAATCCATTTCTAAAGAATTATTTTTCTTATAACAAAATAGGCGATATTTTTTTAAATAAACTGAGAAGGGTATACCTACAAATGTATTATTATTATAAATATAGATTCATAAAAACCAAAAACTGGACTGAATATGAACATTATTGGGATGTCATTAAAAATTAATACTACTGATTATTTACTATTCTACCTACCATTTTTTTCCCTTTCAGGCATTATTATCATCAATCCATATAGACTCATCGGAACGTAAGCCATGGTTAATCTCACTTCATCCTGACTGATTATACGAATAAAGAGTAAGAATAATCCCTAAAAAGGTGATGGTTATCCCTAACCATCCATAAGCAGTGAGTTTCTCATGTAAAAAAAAACAGGCTAGTAATGCTGTTAGTACAAAAATCAGTCCCCCTCCAAAGGGAGATAAAAAACTTATATTCGCTCGTGTCATGGCAAGAACCGATAAACCAAGCGAAAAGACATACAAAATTGCAGATAAAATAACAATTTTATTGGAGATGAGTAATTTTATAGTATGAATTGAGAATACATTCTGGATCATTGAGGTATTAACTATCACATCGATACCATATTTTATAAGAACCTGAGCTGAGGCACATAATACAATCCAGCCTGCAATTATTACCAATAAAAGGGGTGATAAATTCCCCGGTATATTCATGGTAATATGTCGAGGTTTTTAGTATTTGAACATACAACAATAACCTGATTTTAGTATATGAGATCCATCGTTGCTGTTATACCAGCCTATAATGAAGAAACTGCGATTGGAAGTGTGGTTCTTAAGACAAAAATTTATGTCTCAACCGTAATTGTCGTAGATGATGGATCCCGGGATTCCACCTCAAAAATCGCTTCTCTGGCAGGGGCAAAAGTAATAACCCTCCCAAATAACGGGGGAAAGGCACGTGCTGTGTTTCGCGGGATTGACGAGGCTAAATTGGAAGAACCACTGGCTATCGTGCTGCTCGATGCTGATGGACAGCACGACCCTGATGATATCCCATCTGTTATCTCTCCCATCATTGATGATACTGCCGACCTGGTTGTCGGATCACGGTTTATCACCGCTTCATCTGAAGTTCCCCGGTATAGAAGACTGGGACAGAAATCTTTGGATTTTATTACCAACACGAATTCCACCCTTAAATGTTCTGATACCCAGAACGGATTTCGTGCTCTCGGAAGAGCAGCATATTTGCAGTTTACCTTCAGGTCAGAAGGATTCTCTCTTGAGTCTGATATGCTCAATCACTTTGCTTCACTTGGATTGAGAGTTACGGAGGTACCGGTTCGTGTCAGGTATGATCTGCAAAACCAGCACAAGGTTCATCCAATCCATCACGGACTCGATGTTTTTTCAACCATTTTTTTATCACGAATCATGGGAAGACCAGCCTTTTTACTGGGGATACCCGGAGTTTTTATCGGTTTTCTGGGGATGTTAACCGGATTTGTTGCATTTAGTATATACGATACAACAAAGATTTTTCCTTTCTCATATGCACTGCTCAGTATACTCCTTCTCATCATCGGAGTCTTACTCTGTACATCTGGTCTTACCCTGCAGTCCCTAGCTATCATTTTAAAGAAAAACAGGATGATGTAAGAGATTATCAGATTTATCCTGAAACCTGCAGAACATACCCGGGGTATCCGTACAGTGACGGTCTCTGATCTTCGATCACCGGGATATCTGAAACAAGATACGCAGGAACTCCGAGTTTTGCGAGAGATGCAGTAAAGTTTCCTGACTCCAGATTCTCTTTCGTAACGACCGTAATCGGTCTCTGGAGATAAAAGGGGATAATGTATCGAGATATCTCAGCAGAATCCCCATTATCCCCATAAAAAACAAAAACCCTTGCATTATCAGGAATTGAGATTGCCAGTGCCTCGCCACATGCCCCTCCCCAGCCAAAGTAGGCATTCTCTGATGAAGAGACTGAAAGGGTGTAGGTATACCCGGAAAGAACCAGGGAGACGGCAACAAGAAAGTACAAAAAATTATGAATGTTGGATTTTTTCATTGCATACAGAAAGAGGAGTGTTGCAACAAGGAAGATCGAAACAACGATACAAAAACCGGTGAACTCTGAGTGGGTTAGTGCAGACAGCCAGGAGATTGAGAATATCGATAATGCATCACCAAGGCGGTATCCCAGAAATGGAAAATTTACATAAAAAATGGGTATGGAAACGAGAAGAGAGATTATAAAGATATTCCTGGTTTGTTTATAAATCCTGGAAAAATTCAGAGTAATTGTGCCGATGATCCCAATAATGAGCAGTCCGGGAATAACGGGATCTAAATACCTGCTGAATATCTGGAAAAACTGTTCCTCACCAACATATTGCCAGGTTGGGACATACATCATGTGATTTGTCACGAGAACAAGAGAGACAAAGCAGGAAAGGATGACAAAAAAGACCAGAGAGGTTAATGCAGGTACAAGTAGTGGATTACTCTGAGTACGTCGAAAAAAGCTATTGGAAAATATCTCTTTCCAATTAGAATTGCTTGAAATATGTATCATCACCAGGTAATACAAGAGGAGGAAAGCAGATACAAACAGGACGAGATAACTGGCAAGCACAAGGATCTGGGTTTCACGGATAAAAAGAATCAGGAAAGT
>CAZSDZ010000046.1:11347-21386 GCA_964605795.1 uncultured Methanoregulaceae archaeon | reverse complement strand
GGGACTTGAACCCGGGTCAAAAGCTCCGCAGGCTTCTAGGATATCCACTACCCTATCGGGACAATCGTATCGGGTGCTTTTACCTGTTATACCTGATGGCATAAATATATGCCCATATCGGCATATCACCAGGTTGAATATTACAATTCACGCTTTGTCATCAGATGGAGCACCATGACCATCCCGATCATATCGTTGGCAGAATCACGGATAGAAGTTGCCTTCACGGTCACGTGCCGAAAAGACCCGTCCTTCATCTTCACCGCTATATTCTGCTTTATTCCAATCACAAGGCTCTCCCGAACAACATCATTAAACGCATCAGAATACATCTCGTTTGACCGGGTATCATAAAAAGTCAGGTAATAATTAATCGAGCGGGAGATTGCATCGTTCCGCTCGATATTGAGGATATGCTCTGCATAGGGGTTTAAAAAAAGAATTCTGCCACGATCATCAAGGATAAAATAGGCATCGAGGAGAGAGAGCATTGCCTGCGTGAGTTTCTGAACCTTTGTGTGGCTGAAATTTCGTGCCTTCTTAAGCAGCAGATCGTTTCGTATCGCAATATCGATATTTGAGTAGAGATCCTTTGCGGTAAAAGGTTTGATGATAAAACTCGAGGCCTCAACCATCGAAGCCCGGGAGAGTGTCTCATCATCATCGGTAGCAGACACAAAGATGACCGGGACCTTGAAAAGAGCGGTGATAAATTTTGTTGCGGTTATTCCATCGATGCGATCTTTCAGACTGATATCCATGAGCACTACATCAGGGATATGCTCGGCACAGGCATAGATGGCATCTTCTCCGGAAGAGACCTTCCGGGTCACGTGGTACTCATGCTGCAGCAAAAAACGCTCAATAAGAGTGGCTATTATCTCATCATCCTCGACAATGAGCACCTCCTTTACCACTGAACCGGTATTATGATCCACGATGCACCCACAGTATACTGATATTTATGCACAAAGGATATCGCATCATAATTCTAAATACCTCTCAAAAACCAGGATACGGAAGAAGGCAATTTTTTATGATTCCCGGACATTACTTGTATTCCTTTTTTGTATAGGAATGTTTTTCAGAAACTCCACCCTTTGCGACGATATAAAGCCATTCGTAGATGGATTTTAACGTTCCGAACTGCTGGTACCGTCGCATGGAGAACCCCACTTTTAAATGATTATCAAACCGGATCTTTCCACAATGACGCATACGCCGTGCTATCTCGAGATCATCACCCGCATCCACGGTCTGGTACAGTCCTGCCTTCAAAACAACATCGCGTACAAACGCGGTGTTACAGCCAAGCGTAAAGTAGATGGTCCGTGTCACATATCCTATCCTGGCAAAAGAATTTGCAAGGAAAAGAGAGAGGGAGTTTTTAATCCCACCCTCAATAGGGTACACAGGACCGTATGCCAGAACCACATCAGGATCTGCAAAGATCTTATCCAACGTCTCAAGCCAGTCGGAGGGAAGGAGGGTATCAGCATCAGTCGTGGCAACAATATCGCCCCTGGCCCTCCGTATCCCGTCATTACGTGCCCCCCCGACCCGGGGACTCTCCTGGATAAAGACCAGATCCGCATATTGCTCTGCTATCTGGCGGGTATTATCTTTTGAGCCGCCATCGACGACGATAATCTCGTATGAGTCCCGTGGAACGGTCTGGTTTGCAAGAGACATGAGGCAGGACTCGATATTCTCTTCTTCATTAAATGAGGGTATCACAATGGAGATCATGAATTCACCAGTTTTGAATAGAGATCTACATGGCGTTGTGCGATTAATCCCATATCAAAGGGAGCGGTACTCTCCCGTGCATGGTTCGCAGCTATACGCACATGCGTCTCATTACGTATCAGATCCGTTGCATCCTGTACCGTATCAAAATATGAGATTCGTGAGCCGAAGATCTCCTGGAATTCTGAAATATTTCGTGCAAGCACCGGAACACCTGACGAGAGCGCCTCTAAAATTACAAGACCAAAGGTCTCTGCATACGAAGGCATAAAAAAGAGATCAGCTGCACAGTACGGGGCACGAATGTCAGGAACAAACCCGGTAAAAAGGATATTATCAGGTTTGTTCTCCTTCATCTTCCGAATCCTGTCATAATTTTTTGAGAGCGGCCCGTACGGAAACCCCCCGACCCAGACAAACCGGGTATGGGGATTTTGTTCCGCAAGAGCGAAGAGATCATATATCCCCTTCCGTGGGGACTGCTGTGCTACGGTTAGAACCATCCTCTCATCCTCACCGATACCATATGTCTCCCGGAACATGGCTCCTTTCAGAGGATTTGGGGCAAAAAAATCCCGGTCAACACCGTTTGGTATATAAGTCACCGGCATATCAGGAACCATCTCTGCCACTTCACGCATGCTGGTCTCTGATATCGCAACAACGTGATCAAAACGGGAGTATATCTTTGGGTACAGGCGATTAATACTCGAAGAGCATGCAATATTTCCGTTGTTAATTCTCGGGGTTGAGTGAGCAGTCAGGATATGGATACCGGGATCGAACCGTTCATGGGCGAGGGCAAACGGTCCAAAGGTATGATAATGTGAGATTTCAGATCCAAGATCACGCAATTTCCAGCCGGGATCGATGTCAGGGTACGAGAAGAGATGCCGGTATAAGGAACGGGCAGCAGTAGCACATCCAATATACTTAAAAAAAAGCATATCCTCAACGATAAAATTGATTCGCATTATCTTCCTTTTACATAATCCAGAACTGATCGGATGACTCCATCCATGTTCAGGTACTCAAATTGGGAAAACCTGCCGAGAAGTGAGATCCCGAAATCTTCAAAATAGTCCCTGATCGTTGCGATGTTCTTCTCGTATCCGCTGTCATACACGACGTACGCAAATCTGCTCCTGGCAGCGGTGGTATACCGTACATCCTCCGCTTTAATGATATTCATCTCTTCTAGTGAGGTGATAATACCCATTGTCAGGTCTGCATCACTGGTCAGATCGATACAATCACCGGCATTGTATGTTATCTCGGCAAGTACAGAGCTGTGGCCAGGGGGAGAGACAAACGAAGAATACCCTGAAGGAAACGAGATACGGTTCGCTGGTGTCAGATTCTTCTCAGGGATATACATCCACGAGACGGGGGGTACGTCTCCTCGTATCCCGATCCCGATACAGCAGATAGAGTTGTATACCAGGGATCCGATCGCATCAATCACCTCCCGCGAAATATCAGCAATGCATGGGGCAAGAACCTGAAGGGGAATCGTACTGATGCAGTGATCAGCGGTGATTGTCTCGGTACCGTCCGAGATCGTCCAGGAATTCCCCGTTCTTTTGACGGATCTGACAATAAATCCGGTCTTTATCCTGTCTTTTATCGGATCCGCAATCACATCGATGAGTGAAGCGATACCACCTCGTGCAGGATAGGAAAAGACAGCCTGGTGGGCATACCCGGTCGTTTCTATACCGATAGCAGACCGGATGATATCCTCAACAGGAGGTTTTGGGACCCTGCCGTCCACCCAGTGCAGTGACATGCGATCGAGGGAATAGTTCCAGATCTTCTCGTTATAGGGAACCATGTAGGTCTCTGCGATCCCCTTCCCGAAGGTATAGTATATCCAGTCCAAAAACGTCTTCGGGGGGGACAATTCACCTTTTTCTAAGGCAATCAGGTTTTTTATATACTCATGCAGACAAAAGAACCGATCATCGGGGGGGAGATCAGATAATCCATTCTCAAACGGATATTTCACATACCTACCCTTGTAGAAGATTTTGGTATTGCGATCCCGCTGCTCCCGGTTCCCTTCAATCATCTGGTTCATGAATGAGAGAACCTCCTGGTCACGGGAGAAGAGGATATGGGATCCCCCGATATCAAAGGTAAATCCCTTCTCTTGCCGGGATCTGCAGAGACCTCCGATAGTATCCTCGCCCTCAAGGACGACGACATCCTCGCCCTTCTCTTTCAGAAGCCGGGCGAGGGTAACCCCGGCCAATCCACCTCCCAGAATAACCGTCTTCACTTCACTATAATGGGAGGTGGCATGATATATGAGTGACGAAAAAAGGGTTACTTCGGGGTCCTGACATAGGGCCCGGTAAGGGTTGCATCAAGCACTTCTTCTGATACCGGCCGGGTAAGAAGGCTTACGACAATCATTGCGACGATTGCAACGATAAAAGAGTACATACTCCAGTGCATCGGTAATGGGGTGACATACTTGGTATAGTACCCAAAGATACCGGCAAAGGCAAGACCACAGAACATCGCGGCAATAGCACCTTCTTTTGTTGCACGGCGCCAGTAAAGACCCGCAAGAAGCGGTACGGCAAACGCAGAGATCATGACTCCAATCCCCATCCAGATAAGGAATGCAAGGATCTCGGGGGGATTGATTACGAGGAGAAGAGTAATAATCGCCGATGCAAGCACGGAAACCTGGCTGACACGGAGGACTTCGCGGTCAGAGGCTCCCGGCTTGAGCATCTTTTTGTAGATATCCCACGAGAACATGGATCCAATGGTAAGCATGAGCCGATCGGTTGTTGACATCACCGCCGCCAGCACGATGACACCAAAGATAGCCCAGATAAAGATATTCGGCATGGCATACTCAACACCGGCAAGAAAGATGTAATCCTGTGCATTGGCAGCATCAGGAAGAGTCACCAGTCCTTTCGCAACAAGCGGGATACCGGCAAACCCGGTGTACTTCAAAAGAACCATGATCACGAGATAGATGAGGAACCCAACAACCGGTGCCCATTTAAAGTACCTGATATCCTTGACAACGATCATGTTGTTTATCACGTGGGGGGCACACGCAAGACCGATGGTCAGCAAGAAGAAGAACGAGACAAGGTATAACGGAGTAAATACCGGCCCGGTCTCCATCCATGGACTCACCATATGCGGCCCGACAGCATTCATCGCCTCGTTGATGACGGTAAATCCACCTGCAGCGTTTATTACAATCGGCGCCATGATGAGCACACCGATTATTATCATCAGTGACTGAACCAGGGTCGTGACCGAGATTGCCCACAGCCCGCCGATGACCGTATACGCCGTGACCACAAATGCACCGATGAGAAGAGCCTGCCAGTACGGCATCCCGAACAGCCACACGAGCACGATACTGATCGCAGTTAACTGTCCGGCAAGGTAGATAACAGAGACAACAATACCGGCCAGTGCGCTTAAGAATGGAACTGCTTTAGTACTCTGATACCGCTTTGCAAGGTAATCCTGCACAGTCATGTAATTCTCGCTCTTTGCTACCTTGTAGAGTTTCACCCCGAAAAAGATGATACAAAACCCGATACAGAGCGGAACAAATACCTGTTCCCAGATAGTAGGCCAGCCCATCTTATACCCGAGTCCGGGCACTCCGAGAAGAGACATTCCACTGCAGACTGACCCGAACATCAGCAGGGTAAACATCCAGAATCCAAGCGATCTCCCTGCTATAAGATAATCTGCAGTCGTGGAGATCCTCCTGGATGCCCAGACACCGACTCCTATCATCGCTAGACAATAGATTACGACAACAACGACAGATATCAGGTCAGTCATCCATGACCTCCTCGAACATAAAAGCCCAGATTAGCAGGCAGATGGTGGAGATGAGAATTACCCCACCGACAGTAATAACCGTTATTTCAGGTAGTCCAGCTATCATTCATGCTACTATCTGTCATGACACAATATAACACATTCGAGTTAAACCTCATGTCAGACATGATCCCAAACCAATAGAGAAGACAGACATTCAACCGTTTCTAAAAACCCGACATCTATCAGTGTACTTAATAATAAATAAATGATGGGTATTAATGGAAAACCGCAATAAAGCAGAGTAATTTGAGAATGCCAGACCGGAGATATTATGCAGGAGATGCGTGAACGCATGACGGAAAGGATTTCTGCAACGAAAAGAATCGGAATCAAAGATCGCCGATGATTGGACTGTGTAACACATTTATCAACGATTCGGCGAGTAACCGGTTACAATCATGGGATAGGGGATCACCATGACCAGGATAAATCACGCTGATATCACGGGCACATATCCGCTGGTACGCATGGATAAATGGTCCCTCAAAGGTATTTGAGGTACTCCAGAAATAGAGAGCATTGTCCCCGCAAAACAGTACCTTCTCCTTCTGACAATAGATACAGATGGAGTTGTATGTATGTCCGGGGAGGTGGATGATTTCTGCCTTTTGGTCACCAATGAGTATTAATTCCCCATCAGCAACAAGATGGGTAATACCTTCCCGGTTATCTGAGAATGCATAGATTCTGGGATGATATCTATCAATAATGGCAGGCAACAGGGAGACATGATCAAAATGCAGATGGGTCAGAATGACCTGGTCAACCGATACAGAATAGGCATCCAGTTCATCTGCAAGAAGAGATAGAATTCCGGGATCACGACCTACATCAATGAGGGTCGTCATCGGATCGGTATATCCCCTATCACCCAGTATGAGATACACATTCGAGGTGTATGTTGTACTCTTTCTGGTAAGATTGAGGATACGCATTATCGGCAACCTTCTATGGGGAACATGAGGGAACCATCATGCTCTTGTGTACCCGTGTTTATTTTAATCCCTCGTGTGTGTATCATCATTTCTCGTCTCAAAACTTAAAAAAGGCAGACAATATGCGATGTTTTATTCATACATGACGATCCGTATGTATCCTCGCTTTATTTTGTTACCTGCTATCGGAAATAACAGGGTTCATACCTGTATTTTTATTTATCTTCTGATATAACTGCGCATTTGATACAACCCGGGAAAACATGGTGTCCATATCGTCTGGTATCTTCTGCGTATGTTCATGCAATAAAAACCCGTCATTATCAAGGGAATCATAAAACATCTTCCATACTCTGCTTCTCATCTCGTCATTAAAATGAAGCATCACGTTTTTGCAGATGATACATTGAACATTGCTCCGAATCGGCTGAAACGAGAGGATATCATGGGTATAAAACTCAACAATTCTCATGATATCAGGAGATATCCTGCAGTATCGGGGGTCATCGGGATCACTAAAAAAGTACTTCTCACGGATATGTCCGGGAATCCGAACTAGAAAATCGAGAGGATACCTTCCCGACCGGATGATGGGACCAAAGGTTCCATCAGTATCGATATCAGATGCAATAAGCCGGATACGTGAGAACAGAGAAGGATCCAGCCTCTCCCGAAGGAGTATCGCGAAGGTATACGGCTCCTGGCCCATGGCACAACCGGCACTCCAGAACGTAACATGAGAGCGTCCATTAATATAAGGGATCAACTTCTCAATTGCCAGGACCATCGGATATTCATCACGAAAGAAGAAACTAAATGCCATATTCTGAAGGTTTCATGCAGGATACCAAATCTGGTCAGGCATCCGTAGTAATAATCACCATGTACTCTGGTATCGTATAAGGATATGGTACAGGAAGAAGAGATCGGCTTTTTCCGGAGAGAAGACCGGAGAGAATCTAAAATTTAATTCCTGCAAAGAACCATGATCCTTCTTGTCAGGCTCCGGTGGATCCGCTGCTCAAAGAACCGGGTGACCAGAAAAAACTCCTCTGCAATATCCCTGATATCCCGGTGTGATACGACAACGGCAACCCCTTCTTTTGAGAGAACACGATTCATCTCACCAAATGCAGAATAATAGAGATTCTCAATCCCACCACCATAAATAACCACCGACTGGCCGTATGGCATATCGGTCACGATCCGGTCGACGGTCCCGCCCAATAAAGGGAGATTTGTCGCATCGGCGACAAATACTTGGGCTCCCGGCAGGTTCATCCGGGTACCTGCAACCATGTGAGGGCATGCATCACTACCGATACAGGATATCCCCATCTCTCTTGCTTCAATCAGGGTCCCCCCGGTCCCACAGAACATATCCAGCACGAGATCCCCTGGTCCTGCTCCTGAAATATTAAGGAGTGCCCTGATATACCGTGGCATCATCACACCCGGGTGAAAGAAAAGACGATTGCCTGGTTTTCTCGCATGATAGGGATCCCGATCGAGTTCCCAGATTACCCGTCCAAAGTAACAGGTATCTTCAGATATCACTGCCCGGAATATATGGACTGGTTGAGAGACGGAAACCGGACCTTCAATCAGGCTGCCGATCATCCGCTCCATCTCGGCAGTTGAGGTTTTCATTCCAGAATGGCCAATTTTTTTTACCCTGCCACAAAACGGCTCTTTACAGTGGATCCCAAGCCGGGTAAGCATCCTGCCAAAATCATCTGCGTCTGCCCTGCATTCACCGAGAAACTCCAAAACAGTATGAGTCAGTGCCAGGCGGGAAACAAGAGCAGGATCGATAACTTCAAGGAGGGCAACCTGTGGCCGGTATGATATCAGGTGACCAACGCTCTCGGCCTCGGCACGTGGCAACAGAGGGTGATCTCCTGACAGGATAAAGACCAGTTTCACGCCTTATGATGTAGCCTGCAAACCAGAAAAGGCTTGTCTGTTAGAGATTCCGCTCATTACCTCTGCAGATTAAAAAAAGCCGGATCCTATTTACCCAAAAACTCCTGATAATCTTTTTTAAAAAAGAGAAAGGACAAACAAAAAAGGAGAAGACTGAATGAGAAAAATCCACTCCATTGCGGCATCCGAAACTTTCACATAATATCGCAGATATCAGGGCAGGATCCTCTTAATGGCTTCAGAAAGATCAGTAACGGTGAAAGGTTTAACCAGATATCCCGATGCACCATACGAAGCAGAGCCCTCGACATGATGTGACTGCTCTGATGCGGAGCACATGAGAACCCTCGCCTTCGGGTCGGCAGTCCGAATCTCCTGGAGTGCCTTAATGCCATCCACATTCGGCATTAAAACATCCATGATGACAACATCCGGATGCAGCGTCGCATAGAGTTTAATTGCCTCCGGGCCACTTGAGGCTTCTCCCACAACTTCATGTTCAAGTTTGTGTAACATAACCCCAATGAGACGCCTCATGTATTCTGCATCATCCACTACCATGAATCGTGCCATAGGAGATTATTCAACACAGAGAGCAATAATAGTTTTGAGGTGTACCGGGAAGAGACAAAAAAGAAGGGGAAGATGAGTGACTTACTCCTTGTCACCGATAATATCATCGACTATCTTGTCAAAAAAACCTTTTTTTTGCTTAGAATCGGAAGGATTGTGACCTTCCAGGACAAGGATCTGCTCATACAACGTCTTCATCTCTGAGCTGATACTCTTTGGGATTATAATATCAACCCGTACCAGCAGATCCCCATGTCTTCCCCTGCGCCTGACCCCTTCCCCGGCAACCCGCAGTTTCTTGCCTGACTGGATCCCAGCAGGAACCTGTAACTCAAGTTTCTTCCCGTTTATTGTCATAATTTCAACCCGGGTCCCAAGAACTGCCTGGGCAGGGGAGATGTGGGTCACGGTCTCGAGGTTGTCACCTACCCTCGTGAAATTCTTGTCCCCGGTGACATGGATCTCTATATAGAGATCTCCATTCGGGGCACCATAATCCCCGGCTTCACCATATCCTTCCATCCGCAGGCGCATACCACTCTCAACACCTGCCGGGATATGGACAGATACCGTTCGCTGGACCCGTTCATGACCTGACCCGTGACATGCTGAACAGGGTTTTTCAGGAATGTTGCCGCGTCCCTTACATTGGTCACAACTCGTCTGCCTGATAAAATTGCCAAAAGGCGTCTGGCTCTGCTGACGAACCTGGCCGGTACCCCCACAACGGGGACATTTTTTCGTCTTCTTCGTCTCGCTTCCCGATCCGTTGCAGGTCTTGCATGCCTCTGCATGCATCAGTTCAATCTCTTTGTCAGACCCGAGAACCGCTTCCTTTAACGTGATCGTCATCCGTTTCAGGAGATCGGCACCAGGTTGTGGTCCCCGGCCCCTCCCTCCAAAACCGCCTCCGAAGATATCACTTGCAAAGTCAAAAATATCCCCGAATCCCGAGAAATCAGAGCTGAACCCTCCGCTAT
>CAZSDZ010000046.1:0-11337 GCA_964605795.1 uncultured Methanoregulaceae archaeon | reverse complement strand
CCACTCCCACCATAGGAGCCCTTCGAGGCGTTCGTGAACCGTTCATGTCCCAGCTGATCGTACTGGGCACGCTTCTGGGAATCAGAGAGGACACTGTATGCCTCGTTGATCTCCTTGAACTTCTCCTCTGCTCCTTTCTCCTTGTTTACATCAGGATGGTATTTCCGTGCAAGGTTGCGGTACGCCTTCTTTATCTCACTCTCTTCAGCTTTTCTGGAAACGCCAAGGATGTTGTAGTAATCATCCGCAACCATCTGCTCTGCCTCAGTCCTTCTTCTCGGTGAAGTCGGCATCGACTACATCGTCATCCGGAGAACTGCCTGAACCGGCAGTCTCCTGGCTAGCAGATGCCTGCTGCTCCTGCTGGACCTTCTCGTACAACTTCGTGGTGACGCTAAAGACTGCTTCAGTCAGCGCTTCCATCTCTTTTTTTATGGCATCGATATCTTCACTCTCAAGAGCCTTCTTGAGACCCTCTACCTTCTCAGATATCTTCTCCTTGTCTTCAGAGTCGATCTTCTCATCGTTCTCTTTTAACATCTTCTCTGCCTGGAAGACAGCCATGTCAGCATTGTTCCGAAGTTCGATCTCTTCTTTCTTCTTCTTATCAGCTTCTTCGAACTTCTTTGCATCTGAAACCATCTTTGCTATCTCATCATCAGAGAGTTTCTTGCTTCCCTTGATTGCGATCGCCTGTTCGTTCCCGGTTCCCATATCCTTGGCACTGACGTTGATGATACCGTTTGAGTCGATATCAAAGGTAACCTCTATCTGGGGTATCCCCCGGGGTGCCGGTGGAATACCGGTGAGCTGGAACTTTCCAAGCGTAATGTTATCTGCAGCCAGTTTCCTTTCACCCTGGACCACGTGGATCTCCACGCTCGTCTGGTTGTCTGCCGCGGTTGAGAATATCTGGCTCTTCTTTGTCGGTATCGTAGTATTGCGCTCGATAAGGGGCGTTGCAATCCCTCCAAGAGTCTCAATACCAAGGGTGAGCGGCGTGACATCCAGTAAGACAATATCACTGGTCTCACCGGCGAGGACTCCTCCCTGGATAGCTGCCCCTGCAGCAACACATTCATCTGGATTGATTCCCTTGTCAGGATCCTTTCCAAGGATAGATTTGACCTTCTCCTGGACGAGAGGAACCCGGGTTGAACCGCCGACCAGCAGAACATGGTCGATATCCTTTGCGGTCAGGCCTGCATCAGACATTGCCTGTTTTACCGGGCCGATGGTCTGTTCAACAAGATCCCCGATCAACTGTTCAAACTTTGCCCTTGTCAGATCGATATCAAGGAATTTCGGTCCTGATGAATCGGTGGTAATGTAGGGCAGGTTGATGTTGGTCTTCATCGTCTGCGAAAGTTCTATCTTTGCATTCTCGGCTGCATCACGCAGACGCTGCATTGCCATGGGATCCTTTGAGAGATCGATTCCTTCCTTCTTCTTAAACTCATCGATGAGGTACTCAACAACCCTCTGATCAAAGTCATCTCCACCCAGGTGGTTGTTACCTGCGGTAGATTGTACCTCAAACACACCATCACCAAGTGTCAGGATGGAAACATCAAAAGTCCCGCCACCAAGATCATACACAATGACCGTTGCGTCACCCTCCTTGTCAATGCCGTATGCAAGGGCACTGGCTGTTGGCTCATTGATTATCCGCTCAACATCTAGTCCTGCAATCTTACCTGCATCCTTTGTTGCTTGACGCTGGGCGTCATTGAAATAGGCAGGAACCGTGATAACTGCCTTTTTTATATCAACACCAAGGTATGCCTCCGCATCGGTCTTTAACTTCTGCAGAACCATTGCCGAGATCTCCTGCGGAGTATATTCCTTTCCATTCAGGGAATATTTTTTATTGGATCCCATGCTCCGCTTGACAGATATCACGGTCCCTTTCGGATTCGTCACTGCCTGGCGTTTTGCAAGACTGCCGACCAGGCGTTCTCCTTCCTTTGAGAACGCGACAACTGACGGGGTTGTTCGCCCTCCCTCTGCATTCGGGATGATCGTTGCTTTTCCACCCTCGATAATTGCCATACATGAATTGGTAGTACCAAGGTCTATACCCAGAATTTTTTCTGAAGCCATAATGTTACTCCTCACAACCTTTTGATACGATTACTTTTGCGTGTCTGATTATCTCATCTTCTTTACAGTATCCACGACAGGCAACATCAATGATGGTACCTTCCTCTTTATCCGAAGGAACCAGGGCGATAGCCTCATGCTTTGAGGGATCAAACTGTTCTCCAACTGATGCAAAGGATGTGATTTTCTGGCGATCCAGGATCGATACCAGTGCCTTTTTTAATTTGAGGATCTCTTCTTTTGACGACTCAGACTCACATGCCATGGCACGTTCAAAATTATCTGACATCTCCAACAGATCCCGGGCAAAGGATGAGACAATGTTCTTTGTCCGGATCTCAAGATCGCGAATACTTCGTTTTCTGACATTTTCAAGATCTGCAGCAAGTCGCAGATAGCTCTCATGAAGCTCGTCATAGCGTCTCTGTAATTCTTCCAGGGGATCGGGACTGATATCTTCTTCACACTCCATCTCCGGTTCCGGTTCGGATTGTTCGTTCTCTGGAGAACACTCATCTATGACATGCTCATCTGCGGGCTTGTTCATGATTCTTCACTTATCTATTGTATTGTAGTTCTATATAAATATTTGTACATTTCTATCTTTTGCCTGTTATAAATACAGCGGCACCCTCAATTTAAAAACGCAATTTTTATGCCAATTTAACAGAAATAATCGCATATAAATGGATTTGAATTATGTTCACTAAAAGTTAGGATAGCATACAGTATCCATATCAGCCTAAAAGAAGTTCTACAGGCAGGCAATGGACCAGAGGGAAAATAGATTCGTTTCGGCTATCCAAACCAAGGGCCATTCATTGGGAATCCCTCACGACCCAGACACACCTCTCATAAACCCCCTGTATCCGGTTTTCAATTATCTCTAATAAAGACAAATACCTATAGTATATCATGAAGCGGGCTCTCCTCTCAGTCTGGAACAAAGACGGAATACAACAGCTGGCAAAAGCATTGCATAACGCAGGTATTGAGATCTTAAGTTCAGGGGGGACCGGTACAACACTCAACGAAGCAGGTATTCCTTTTATTGAAGTATCCCGACATACGGGCTTTCCCGAGATGATGGATGGACGTCTAAAGACCCTCCATCCCCTGATACATGGCGGACTTTTGGGGAGGCGGGGTAAAGATGATGCAATAATGGCAGAGCACAACATCAAACCCATCGATCTGCTTGTCGTGAATCTGTATCCTTTTGAAGAGATGGCAGAACAGGGCCTCCTTCTTGAAGAACTGATAGAATTCATCGATATCGGGGGACCGGCAATGATCAGGGGAGCTGCAAAGAACTACCGGGATGTTGCGGTTATCATTGACCCTGCTGATTATCCTCTTGCTCTCCATGCAATCTCCAACGAAGGTTTTACCGAAAAAGAACGTCTTTATCTTGCAAAGAAGGTATTTGCACGGATGGCAGCCTATGATGGGGCAATCAGCAACTACCTGTATTCCCTAGAGGAGGAGTTTCCTCCCGTATACAGTACCCAGTTCCAGAACGGCAGAATGCTTCGGTACGGAGAAAACCCGTACCAGACCGCTGCAGTATATGGAACAGAGGGAATTGCTGCGGCAGTTCCACTCCAGGGAAAGGAGATGTCATATAATAATTACCTTGACCTCCATGCTGCGGTTCTTCTTTTACGAGAGTTCTCCGGCTGCACTGCAGTTATTGTCAAACATAACAATCCCTGCGGGGTTGCATCTGCAGATACCTCCCTGCAGGCATATATCACGGCACATGATTGTGATCCTGTATCCGCCTATGGATCCATCGTTGCCTTAAATGGAGAGGTAGATCTCTCTCTTGCCAAAGAGATTGCATCCACCTTTGTTGAGGTCCTTGCTGCTCCCTCGTTCTCTCCTGACGCACGCAGTATCCTTGCTAAAAAGGAGAACCTGCGGATAGTATCACTTCCAAGACCGGCTGAAAAACCCCAGATTCGCAGTATTGATGGAGGGATTCTCGTTCAGAAGACGAAAAATATTCCTGAATCCTGGACTGTCGTTACCGACCGGGATCCAAGTGCAAAGGAAGAAGAGTCCATGCGGTTTGCCATGAAAGTCTGTAAACATACCAAGAGCAATGCCATTGTTTTTGCACGACCTGACCGCGCATTAGGTATTGGTGCAGGACAGATGAACCGGGTGGAATCTGCAAGGATTGCTATCATGAGATCAAATGAACCGCTGGATGGATCCGCAGTTGCATCTGATGCCTTTCTCCCGTTCCCTGATACTCTTTGTGTTGCCGCTGACGCAGGAGCTACAGCCATTATCCAGCCAGGAGGATCAATCAGGGACAATGAGGTCATCGAAGAAGCGAACCGTCGCGGTTTGGCTATGATATTTACCGGGGTCCGTCACTTCAGACATTAATTCTTCACCCATGCACTTTCATGTGACAAAAATTACCAACCCATATAAATAGGAATAAAAACAGTAACCTGCATTCCCATCCACATACTCCCTTAAAATTCTGATTTTCTTCTTATCTCCGGAATATTTCAGGATACGGCTATTTTTTAGGAACACAAAACCCACACAATTTTATAGCGGAAAGAAAAATAATCATTCATGTCCAGACAAGGAAAGATAACTGGCATCGTTCTCCTAATGCTGCTTATCAGTATTCCGCTTCTTTCCTGTGCAGCAGCTGACCGGCCGGCAGACCTGAGCATCTCAAAGCTTGAAGCCCAGGTCATTAAAAGAGATTCAGGTAACACCGTCAGTGTGATTACCGATCTCTACAACCAGGGAGGATCTCCAATCGGTCCGGTCGATATTGATTTTTACCTGGTCAATGAGGCATATGTAGATGACCCGACCTTACCCAATGCATACTCACAATGGGGTGGTTTCTCTACGGTCGAGGATCCCGTCGGTGTGAAACAATACTACCAGGATGTTGCATACTTCCCACTCCCTGACATTGATCTGATGGATAACTTCTACATCCTTGCTGAAGTGAATGCAGAAAAAGAGCTGGATGAGATATCCTTTGCAAACAACCAGAAGATCACCACCTATGCGATACCGGGTATCGGCAAACAGGGTCTCACCAACCCTGAACGCGTCCCGGTTGTTAGGCCGACCCTCGTTGTCAGGCCACAGTCAGGTGACTACGGCAAACCGGATCTTATGATTACCGATCTTGATGCATACATAAGAACACGGGGGACGAACAGAGAGGTTGCGATATTTACCGATCTCTATAACATCGGAACCGGCCCCTCAGGTGAGACTACCCTTGATATCTGGCTCGTAAACGACGTATATCTCAATGACCCCTTAAGCCCTGCTGCAGAGAAGTACTCTTTCGGGCATAAGGAGATTCTTGAGTTCATTGACCAGCGGATGATCTACACCGACACCACATACAATCCGCTTCCCAAGATAGACACGACAGAACCCTATTACGTAATGGTGCAGGTCAATCCTGACTCCTCGATGGCAGAGGATGATTACACAAACAACATAGCGGTTACTACCTACCCGATTTCAGAAGACGGCCCCCGGATGGATGAGATAGAAGGACTTTCACGACCGGGAGAGGCAAAGGAAGGGGTAATGGAGTTTCTCGAGACCGGGCTGAACTCTCTTGATGAGATCGATGATCTCATCGATCTCACCAACACCGCAGCAGCAGACGGTCTGGTTACCAAGACGCGGATGTATGCCAGCCAGTTAAAGACAGATGCCCAGTTCGCTTTCATGAACCTGGATAACATGAAACTCAGTGATGAGAACAGACTCATCGGTTACGATCTTTTGAGATACTTTGAGTTCCTCGTAAAAGCAGCAGAAGATTATACACAATATGCATCCTCACCATCTCCATCAGGAGTCACGAGCTCAGGTGAAGCTGACAAGTACTTCTCTGACGCAAAAGACCAGCTTGAGAGTGCCAACTCTCATCTTACCACGTTCCTTTCAAATATTGAGAACTGGGACTTCTCCGCGGCAGGCGGGGAGAAATCTCCTGAAGAATGGACACAATACTATCTCGATCGATATGATACCCTAATCAGCAAGATGAAGACCTACAAAGAGACGACCGTTCAGGCACAACCCACCATTCCGGAGGTCAGAAAAAGTAACGCCCTGATGAAATAAGGATTATAAAAGTAATCCTCTGATTTATCGCATCAATTAACCCCCTTTTTCAGAAATTTCCCCATTGTAATGGAGATCCACAGGGATCCCTTTTTGTATCTCTCCTCTTTTATTCAACCATAGGAGTCAGAACCTGTACCTTATTGCCATGCATTCTGATCTGTATGTATGGTTCAGTGCTATCCCATCCGGGAACTGATACAGATAATGGTATCCTCTATCGGGACAATAACCGGAGCCCTCTCTGAAGAGGAGACAAATACATTCCTCCTGCTTATTGAGAAGGCAGAACGGATCTATGTTGCCGGAGCCGGCAGATCCGGGTTTGTTGCAAAAGCGTTTGCCATGCGCCTGATGCATCTTGGTATGACATCATATGTTGTAGGCGAGACCGTAACCCCTGCATTTTTAAAGACCGATACTCTCGTTGCCTTCTCAGGATCAGGAACAACTGATTCCATCCTTGAGGTCTGCCAGACCGTTCAGAAGATAGGGGGTACTCTCTGCCTGATAACAGCAACCAGGAACTCACCCATGGCAGCGTTAGCTGACAACCTGGTCATCTTAGACACCAGTGAGACCGGGTACATGCAGGAGGGTCCTGATCATTTTGATATCAGACAGATTACCGGGGAACACCGGTCCCTCTCCCATCCCTGCCCGCCCCTGGGCACTCTCTTTGAGACCTGTGCACTCATCTTTACTGATTCCATAATAACGGCACTGATGGAGATGAAACACTGTAGCATGGAAGACATCGTGCACCGGTATACCAACATGCAGTAAGAGAGTTTGCATAAGCAATATCTTCGCAATTCAGGATTATCAGCAATCAAAATACCGGGCACAATCATATCATTGCTCCGGGTCTGCAACCATTCCACCAGAAAATGCCATCTTTTCTTTTTCGTTTTCCTCGGCCCGCATGGCATTCCGAGGATTCGGTTATACTCTATTTTATTCAGAATGTATGGACGGCTGTAACCGATAGACAAGCAGGGATTCGCCGCCTTCAATATTCTCTTCTGCAACCATCATAAACGAAAACCCGGCATCAGTAAAGAGTTCCTCACATGCGTTCACCCCACAAAGAGACGATATCAGGATGAGGATCTTCCCGTCACCTGAAAGATTGCAGGATATCTCTGCCAGAAACCTCCTGATAAAAAGAAGGCCGTCAGGACCACCGTCAAGGGCATACTCAAGCCAGTCATCGATCCTCTCTTCTGGTTGTGTAGGCAGATACGGAGGATTACAGATGATAAGGTCAAATAGAGAGCAGATTCCCCTGCAGATATCGGTTCGGATCACCTCAAGTCCCCGGATTTTCGCTGCCCTCGTTGCATAGGGATTAATATCGGTTGCAATCACGGTGCATGATACCATCCCTTGCAAAAAAAACGCTATCTCTCCACTACCGGTCCCGACTTCCAATATCCTCTCGTTACCGTGGATCTCATTTCTGGCCACTGCAAGAAGCAGATATGTGTCAGCTTCAGGCAGGTACACCTGTTCTGATATCATAAATCCGGTTTGCAATGGTTGCATAATCTTCCAGGTATAACTGTTCAGGACGCGAAGAGAGGATCTCTTCCGGGAGCGTACCTATCAGATCTTCTGCTTCCCGGGCACCGATACTATCACCTGCCATCCTGATTATGGTCCGAACCATCTTTCTTCGCCCTGAGAAAAGAAGCTGCACAACCTCTGCATAGATGGCATTATCATGGATCCAGAATAGTGGGGGACGGGGCTGTATGAAAAGAACAGTGGAGCGAACCTGCGGTGGTGGCGTAAAGGATCCGGGTGAGAGATTAAAACACCGTTTTACCCGTGCATAGGTCTGCACCATCACTGATAGACGTCCACAGGAACGGCTGCCGACAGGTGCCATCATCCGATCAGCAAACTCTTTCTGGTACATGAGCACGGCACTGGTAAAAGAGGTCCGCAGGAGATTACAGGTTATCTTTGATGACGCTGAGTACGGTAAATTTGCAACCACGTACTCTCTATCCGGAAGAGGCATCCGTGCGGCATCACCAGGTATGATCTCGCAACTACCCCCTGCGATTTCTTTAAAGAATCGCTCTTTTAATGACAAGACCAGGTCAGAATCAAGCTCTATCGCGGTGACAATGGCTCCCCGGTCCAGAAGTGCCCGGGTAAGCAGGCCGGTTCCCGGTCCAATCTCTAAAACCTGCCGGCCGGATAGATCTAATATATCTGCAATTCGTGCAATTGCACGTTTGTCTGTCAAAAAATGTTGATCAAGCCTGGCCTTCATTTTGATGTGAAGACATGATACTTGATCTCAGGATCCGCAATCTCCTCGAGGATCCGGTTAATAATCATCTTATCAGGGTGAGGGATCGCCTTAATACGTTCAGATATATCTAAAAAACTGAGGAAAGGTTTTTTCTCACGTTCTTCGAGAATCTCCCACATGAGTTTCTTCCCGATTCCGGGAAGAAGATGAAGCATATGAAGTTTTGGTGTAATCGAGATAGACTTGTTGTAATAATCGACATACTCAGGCTCGCGATCTCGTACAATCCGCTCCACGACAAAGGGAAGTTCCTGAGAAGCACCATGAGTAAGTTCATCATATCGCAGACGACGTTTAACCCGCTCAATTTTCTTTCTCTCTTCGTTGCCTATGTAAACCAGTTCACCAATATCGATACTACCGGTTTTCGGAACAAGTTCAAGGAGTTTAAACTGTTCTATGCCAACTGCCTGAACAATCGGATCCCGTTTGTACACCGGACGGCGATCGCTGGGATAACCGTTTGGTAATACATCAAGAACGATAGCATTCACTTCTTTCTTTTCCGAACGCATCTTTCCTCCCTTATAATGTCAGTAATGGGTGAGGATCAGCTCAATAATGGCATCAATTTCTTCTGCAGTATGTGCATACTTATCCTTGGTAAAAATTGCCCGAACCTCATCCTTGGTCTTTGGTGTGGTATTAACCAGGCGGTATGCTACTTCAGGAGAAATCTTCTCTTGTTTTTGTAGTATCTCTACCAGTTCTTTTGATTTATCCCGGGAACTATGAGATAACTGGTTCGCATGCTCAATGCTTTTCCGAAACTCATAAGACATCTCCTTTCCCTTCTCAAGCCGGGCTGACTCGATGGTGAGCAATTCATCGCGTAACTCAGGAAGTGTCATCAGCTCTTCACGGATGATGCCTTTTATCTTCATTTGGATATCTCACTCGTGACGTTAGTACTGCTGGGGTCTTAAATGCTGGGGTCGGGATATCACAACTTTTGAGGTATTTCCATCTGGTACCTCAACAATCCATGCGCGCCCTCGTTTCCCAATGACCGTCCCTGTTTTCCCATGGAAACGCCGGCCAGGCATTCCTTTCTGGATGCTTGGTTCAAGAACAATATGAACCTTCTGACCCATATCAAAGTTCTGAATTACGCGTGTTACCGGAAGAATACCGCGTTCACGTAGATTCTTCTTGAGTTTATATCGTGTTTTTTTCCGTGGACCATTATGATGTGCCATTACTCATTCCTCGTTGTGTATTCCTTCAACTGCCACGACATCGAGTTCTATCACCCGTGCCGGACAACCAAGGATAGCGGAGAGACTGGGTGTTGTCCTGCCTCCGTCCCCTGATATTAATTCCTTGATATATAACCCTGCTTCACCGGTTACCTCGATCTCAAGGAGGTTATCTTCTGCCCGGAGGCAGGAGATAGCAAGAACCTTTCGTTTCCGGATTTTGTCTGCCCTTCGGTGCACTACCCTTTTCGGGGTGCGCTGCTCTATTTCAGTCATGTTTAACTGATTTATCGCCTGCAGAAGGGCATCCCCGGGGACAGACCCGTCTATATCGACCAGAATCCTGTATGTTTTATGCCCCTTGCTGGTCTTAAGGGTTTCCACCTCACTCCGTACGCTCCATACCAGATCCGTTACCGCAACGCGACCTTGTGCATCAGTATTTATCACATCCTGCAGATGAAGAAGAGAAATTTTCCGTCTTTTCGGTGTTGATATCTCCATAATAAATGGTCTGCCGGATCCCACCATCACGGCATCAATATCTTCCCTCCCGGCACCATGGAGGGTGGCACCACTACCCATAAAGAGATTTATTGCCGGTCTGCCGATGAGTTCCTCGACTGAATCCGCATACTGTTTCCCGGTCCCGTTACAGACATCACATCCGGCACCCCTGCAATGACGACAGTCCCAGTGTGTCTGAGGTATGCCGCGTTCATACTTCAGGTACCTCCCGTAAAAGAAGAGCGGTCGGATCTGCACTTCCACGGTCTCATTCTGGATATCAAGGAGAACAACCACGTCCGGATTCTTAAAATCCACGATAAGGCCAGTAAAAAGACTTACCTGTTTGCCGATCTCCCGGTTTACCTCTGACTTGAGAGGTTCAGGATCGGTTAAGTGATAATCACTCCATATCATCTCCTCACTCTCACTCATGAGAGGGGGGACACGACACCCCATCAGGAATGTCTCACATTCAATCCCAGAGAGGGCATCTTTTATCCGTTCAACCCATACTGCAGCGGTATCAAAAAAATTGCCGCATATCCAGCAGGGATCTTTTGGCTGCTCGTATGATACATTGTCCATGAGAGCAGCATAAATTCTGATTGATCTCCCCCGTTCATCATTTGAGAGACCAAAGGATCGTTTCGCATAAAACCGGCCAAGGCAGTGGTCACAGATATCTCCATACTCCATAATATTCCGGTACAGAGTATCCATGGAGAGAATCGTATCTGCCTGTACTTCAGATTCTCCCTTATCCTCTTTGTTCATATCCAGACTCCCATCAGATCACCTGCTCCTCCTTTTCATCAATAAATTCCCTCAATATTTATGATAGAATAATGCTGCTTCCAATTCTTTTCTCAAAAATTTCAATTAAATACCAATGAGTATTTAGTTTTCGTTATCACAAAGTCACTTTTATAAAAAAATAAAAGATAAATTTTCACGTTGTATGTACCCAACAGTACAGGATTATTTACATTAATATAATTCTATTACATCTATCTCAGTTTAAGGTAGCGCCCTTATAAGCAACCGTAATTCGTCAGACTT
>CAZSDZ010000045.1:0-22245 GCA_964605795.1 uncultured Methanoregulaceae archaeon | reverse complement strand
TTGGTAAGTCTTTGGAGAGGAAGTACCCTTTTCTTTAATTATAGATAGGATACGACAATTGCTTCATTATCAGGGTACCGGTTGATAATCTCATCGAGATGTGTTCCAATGGTGACACCAAGGAGGGGGATATCTGATACACCACAGGCATAACTATCCCGCGGCATCTCTATTTTTGCCATCCGTATATGGTTATCATTGAGGAAATAAAAGAGGAACGAATTGATAAGAGAAACTCTTATCAGTCCTAATGGTGATTTCTTATGGCATAAATGGGGTCGTGGCCTAGTCCGGAATGGCGACGGGCTCCAGCGGTTTTTGCACCGGTGCAGATGATGAACAACAGGTCTTCTGATTCAATGATGATCCGTTGGAGCACTGATGCATCTCGGAGAGACCCGTCGATCGTGAGTTCAAATCTCACCGACCCCACATCTGTTCTCTTTTCTGCACGCGATCCGATATCATTATTTCACATGTCCTGAGTCCGATATCGTCTTTCTGACAGGGTTTCCTATATACTTGTATCGCGAACAGGTACGGGAAGGAATAGTAATGTATCTTATTGGTGAAGCACTCATTGGAGATGGTCCGGAACTGGCCCACATCGATCTGATTGTTGGTGAAAAATCAGGTCCGGTTGGCCAGGCGTTTGCCGGATCCTTCTCCTCTTTATCGACCGGCCACACTCCGCTCCTGGCAGTAATCAGGCCGAATCTTTTAACCAAACCTGCCACACTCATCATCCCGAAGGTTACCTTAAAAAAAGAAGAGAAGGTCAATCAGATGTTTGGTCCGGTCCAGGCGGCAGTTGCCAAGGCGGTTGCAGACTCGCTTGAGGAGGGGGTATTTGAAGGATATGATATCGATGATCTGGTCATCCTTGCCAGTGCTTTTCTTCATCCTGATGCCGGGGATTATAACCGGATTTACCGCTTTAATTATGGGGCAACAAAACTTGCGATAAGCCGGGCATTCGAACGGTTCCCTGATCCCAAAACCATTCTTGCCGAGAAGGATCGGGCAGCGCACGCGGTCATGGGCTTTAAGGTTCCCCGTCTCTGGGATCCACCGTATCTGCAGGTTGCCTGTGATATTGTAGATATGGGCAAGTTACGATCCGTGCTTTCAGAACTTCCCTTCCATGATCACCTCATCATTGAAGCAGGAACCCCGCTTGTGAAGAAGTTCGGACTTGAGATAATTGCTGAGATTAGAAAAATACGGCCGCAAGCCTTCATTGTTGCTGACTTAAAGATCCTTGATACCGGGAACCTGGAAGCCCGGATGGCAGCAGACGCATCGGCAGATGCAGTCGTGGTGTCTGGTCTTGCTCCAGAGTCGACCATAACAAAAGCCATTGTTGAGGCAAAAAAGACAGGTATCTACTCGGTTATCGATATGCTCAACGTGACCGATCCGGTTGCCCTGGTTCGCAGTCTGCCGGTAAAGCCTGACGTGGTTGAACTCCACCGGGCTATCGATGCCGATGACACTGCCTATGCCTGGGGTAATATTGCCGAGATAAAAGCAGCTGCAGGGGGAAAACTCCTTGTTGCAACTGCCGGCGGGGTCCGTACCCACGTAGTCCCTGATGCCCTCGCTGCCGGGGCAGACATTCTCGTTGTCGGCCGTGCAATCACGGCCAGTAAAGATGTCAGGCATGCAGCCGAAGAATTTTTAGAAGCGATGAATAAGGAAGAGATTGATCAGTTCCGAATCATGACCGATTTCTAGGACACGGATTTCCGCATCCTTACAAAAAAATTCTTTTTTTTACCTGGGTGATGCATACAATCAATTATGTCTCTCCATATATCTCATAACGAGAGATTTCATGGAAATTACGCTAATACCCCGAACCTCCCCACAATACTTATGGTGATCGTAAATCCTCCGTTCCTTTATCCTCTCGTTTTCAAATCTGCGATATGCAGCAGAGATATCATGGATTTTCCGGTCCTTACCCGGGTATAACTTCTTTCCATTGATTCTTTGCTTGTAACCCGTTCTCTGCTCGTTCTGCGAAATTCTCTCCCGGGAGAGAGTACCCGGTTCGGGTGGTTGGTTCTGTCATTTCTTACCGAGGTAAGTATCGCGTTCAATGTCACGGTACGTCCTGACACCTGGATAAGCCGGGCTGCTCATGGTACGCCTCCGATAACGCGTATGGTGTCCATCGAGATCCTCCTCTCCATGGTTCATCTGATCTCTCATCTATTCTCTCAGTTCCTGAAGAAAGACAGGAGAATGAGCCGGATACCCGGCCTGTTACATCCCCTGTTAACATGTTACGCCGACCTGTTACTCCTGATGTTACCACCGAACAGGTGTTACCGTTCTCCCGGGATAACCCGTCAGCTAGTTATGTCACTGCTGCATCTCATCGACATTACCTGGCAGATCGTTTCCCGGCATGTCTCCCGTCTCCTGGAGAATGGAAAATTTTAAAGAGAAGGTGATCGGTTTATTATTCCTGATTCCGATACCCGCGAGTTTGCTTAGATTTCGGTGAATAAAAGAGCACGATACTAATTTACACGTAAAAGAACTACCCGAAGAGTAAAAAACTGACAGAGACGTTGAACAGTCTTGGTATCAAGTACGAAGAACAGAACATAGGGACAAAGAGGTGAGAATCGATCTCCGGTGGCTCGGCTGTTTTCCCCAGGAGGCTTTAGTATTCAGATTTATGAGTACCTGCTCTGAGTCTCCGGTGATCTTTTGTAAGGATGGGGAGGTAACGGGCATCTTATTCACCGGATATCCGGGAAAGTGATATGATCCTGGCTGTTTGGATGTTCGGTTAACGGGGATTCATCTCAGTTAAAAGTGAGATCCATGAAGGATTTTTTTTAATAACGGTTCCATGGTATGATCTTCATAGGTTGGAACCCTCGATATTATCGTCTAAATAGTATGAAAAGACTGTCCTGGCCGAATGAGAATCATGAAAAATTGTCACAGAGTTTATTTGATTGAACCAATCCGGAACTCTAAAGGGATGAGAGAAATCCCTTTTTGCCCTCACAATGCATAATAATGTTAGATCACAGAGCATTCGAAATGTCACCTATATCAGGAGAATAGAAAATGGCAGAACCTTTCAATACATCAATAACTCTCACCAAGGATGATGCCCGGCGTTTTCATGAATACGATAGTGATCCGTTGAAATACGAAAATGACCGGAGCAAAGCCGCAGCTAGCCGGGCCCGGCAAATCGCTCAAAATCTCAAGTTCTAATACATGGATTTTGATTCTGCTGGTATAACCTTAGTGCATTTATCCGATTCTATTCTTATCAATGAATTTTGCTGCGTTAACAAAGAGGGGAGTCTTCCCCTACAGAACTTCCTAAAACATCATGCACATGATAATCAGAAAAGGAAGTTATCAATAACTTGGATTCTTGTTCAGAAATCAGACCCGCGTATTCCTCTTGGGTATTTTTCTCTTGCCTGTGCGAGCATCGACGTTGAGGATCTAAATGCCGGTGACACAACAGGTTGTCCTCAATACGAACGGTTTCCTGCGCTATTAATTGGGAAATTAGCCATCGATGACCGGTATCATGGGAAGGGACTTGGCACTCAACTCATGGATTATGTCTATGCTCTTACCATCAAACTATCGGAAAATACTGGGTATCGATATCTGATTGTAGAATCAAAACCTCCCTCTGCCTGGTTCTACGAAGAGAAGTGTAATTTTATCAGGGTACGGGAACTCGACGGAGGAAATATCCTTTTTTATAAGAATGTAATTACTCTGCTCTCTGAATGAAAAATGTAATTCATCAGAATGCTGGCTGAATTTACTGCTAACCACACATACCTGCCCGCGATTTCCTTAATCAATCACCTTTTTCCCCGGCTCATCAATATCGTTTTGATGTGATACCGGTCTTCGTAATCCCCGATCAATATCACGTTCAGATAAAAAACAAAAGTGCTATGTCGTGCAGACGCACTAATATCATAAGGAGACTAAAGCGGGATGCAGATAAATCCTCAATCCCTTTATCCCTCATCCCACGACCCTGCACTCTTCCCGATATCATGGAGTAACACCGATGAATCAACCTGAGTCCGATGTTTTCAATAAGGCAGATTATATCATCGAGTATAATCCTGCAGCAATTCTCTCGCTGGATGTACAAGGTAATATTGTAAAGGCAAACCTGGCATTTCTCTCGTTAAGTGGCTACAGTAGGGAAACACTCAAAACGATGAATATTCGATCCTTTCAGGTACTCTCCCATGATAAAGGTTCATTTGAAGATGTTATCAGAGATAAGCAGCCCGTCTGCGGATCTCTTTTCATACAATTCCCTTCCGGGAAACGGTATCTGGACTACCAGTACCTGCCGGTTCCTGATGCCCACGGGAAGATAGAGGAGATAAACGTCGTTTTCATCGATAAAACAAGAGAACATCATGATATAAAACGGGCTGTTTCCATTATCGAGAAACTCCCGGAAGCTATCTGTATCTTTAACCGCGAATTGCAGATAACATCAGTAAATGAAGCTTTTTTGCAGTTATCAGGGTATAAAAGGGAAGAACTCATCAGAAAACCAATATCGATCTTTCAGGTCATCGAGAGGAACGGTGCACGGCCTGTTGATGCGATAGAGAAAAAGACAGAGGTCACGACTGAGTTCGTCGTTTCATTCCCTGCTGGCAGGCGGTATCTCTCAGGTATCTTTACTCCGCTCTGTGATGAACAGGGAGAAGTATCAGAGGTTCTTGAGTTCTTTACCGATTGCACACAAGAGAAGGAGACGGCACGACAGATCCTTGTGGTTGCCGGGAATGCACGCCAGGGAGACTTCTCGAGACGCATTGCATCTGATGAATTAACGGGTGCCTTTGCTGATATTGCCTCTGAAATAAATAGCATGCTGGATTCAATTGCCGCTCCCCTGCAGGAGATTGTGCGGGTCTCTTTTGAGTATGTCAGAGGAGATTTCTGCGTTCGGTTTTCCGATGCAATCGGTGTGGACGGATTTTTTGTACCGGTACGTGATGCGCTCAACACTATTGGTTCATCGGTTCACACGTCCCTGCAGGAACTAAAAAAAGCCTGCGATTCCTATGCAATGGGTGATTTCACGTATGAACCTCCTGATACGGTAACAAAGGCTTTGGGTTTTACTTCGATCTGGCAGTCCCTGTTACACGTCGGCATCTCGATGCGTTCCGCTCTCTCGCTTATCAGTAAACAGACTGCAATTCTTGCAGATATTGCAGAGAACGCAGGGAATAATGTTATCCATGTTTCAGAAGGGGCAAGTATGGTTGCTAAGAGTGCGGATGAGGTTAAGAACAATACCGAACGGTGTCAGCTCGGGATAAAACAGATCCTCTCTGCGATGGAAGATCTCTCAATTGCCGTTGACGGAGTTGCCCAGAAAGTTGAGAAAGCAGCGAATTTCACCTCTGATACCAACCATCTCTGTAAAAAGGGTGAAGACCTGACAAGAACGGCTGAGGCCGGAATAGCCGGGATCACCCACTCAACCAGTGAAGTGGATGCGATGATCCAGGAGATTAAGAATCAGATGGCAAAGATCGATAAGATAGTCCTCCTGATTACCGAGATATCGAATCAGACCAATCTTTTAGCACTCAATGCGGCAATAGAGGCAGCCCGTGCAGGAGATGCTGGTCGTGGTTTTGCCGTTGTTGCAACAGAGGTAAAGTCACTTGCCCAGGAATCGAAGTCTTCGGCAGAGGAGATTACCGATCTCATCAGATCCCTTCAAAGTACTTCGGAACGTGCCGAGCTGGTCATGAAGGATGCCCTTACTGAAGTTGAGAAGGGGGGTGGAGCAGTCAACGAATCGATGCAGGTCTTCTCAGAGGTCATTTTTTCGGTTAACGAGATCTCAAATATCATGGAAGAGATTGCAGTTGCAAGTGAGGAGCAGGCAGCCGGTGTTGAAGAGATAACGGCAAGCGTCTCTGAGGTCAAGCATTATGTCGAGGAGACCGCTCTCGAGTCAGACCGGACTGCTGCAGCCAGCAGGGAGAGTTCACATGCCACAGACTCGATAGCAGACACCATCCAGGAGATAGAACAGGCGATATCTGCAGTTACAACGAAGATACAGGAATTTGAGTACTCCTGATCTCGTATCTCCTTTTTTCTGCCCTCTCTTCCCCCGGGCGAGGTATTCTGCAAAGATTTTTTTGGAGAAAAAAATAATGGAACGGTGATTTTTCTTTTCTGCAGGTATATTTTCTTAAAAACACTCGCATGATCCGATGGATCCCGGTTTACAGATACAGCCGTCAATCCAGGTGGCATAATCCAGTTTTGCGTCGTTGAACCGTGTACCGGTGATTTTTGCATCACGCAACGTCGCCCGTTGCAGATCTGCCTGTGTCAGGGTAGCATTTCTGAGGTCTGCCCCTGCAAGATTTGCACCATAGAGATCAGCGCCAAGCATCATGGCATGGGAGAGATCTGCATCCTTGAAATTTACCATGCGGAGGTTTGTTCCTGTCATCATTGCATGGGGAAGGGATGCCCCTGCTGCAGTTACCATCTCTAGGTTCGCTCCTGCGAGATTGAGAGCATACCCCTGGATTCGCTGAAGATTCATTCCTTTTCCCTTGATGTTAATCATGAGTGCGTTGTTTAATACTGCGTCTGACATGGAGGCAGACATCAGATCAGCGCCAAGGAAAAGTGCATTTGAGAGGATTGCATTCTGCAGGTTGGCGCCCCGGAGGGAAGTATCAAGAAAGTTGGCCCTGGTAAGGTTTGATCCACGAAATGTTGCTCCTGAGCAGTCAGATCCCATGAATGATGCCCCGACAAGATCCTGGTCTGCAAAATTCTGTCCGGCAAGGTCCTGGTTTGCATGCATGACAGACCCAAAAGCAGGCTGAACCGAGCAGATGAGCAGGAATAACAGAACCGGCAGTAGAGTGAAAGTGACGATTTTTCTCTTCATTGTGGGATGATCTTGTCTGGCAAATGAAAAATACGTTATCGTCATATCCCCAGGGACCGGGATCAGGTTTGTGGCTGACTGATCTCGGTGGATTCACCCGGCTGTAAGGGTAAGACACGCATATCTGTTGTTTTCTCGATTGCGGTGATAAATGATCCAAGGTCCTGTCTGATCGATGGAAATGTGTTATAATGCATGGGTATGACGAGGGGAGACCCGATGTACTCAGCTGCTATCATTGCTTCCCTGGGCCCCATGGTATATCGCCCCCCGACAGGAAGGAGTGCCACGTCCGGATGGTAGAGTTGTCCGATGAGTTTCATATCCGAAAACAGTCCGGTGTCTCCTGCATGGTAGATGCAGACTCCGTCCATGTTGATGATGAATCCGGCAGCAGATCCGCCATACATCCCCATACCCGCTTCTTCAATCCATGATGAATGGAGCGCCGGTGTCATGGTAAAAGTTATCCCTAAAACCTGTATGGTTCCACCAATATTCATCGGTTCCACCGGGATGCCTCGAGCTGCGAGATATTTTGCTATCTCATTTGGGGCAACTGTCCTGATACCCAGTTCCCTGACCGGGCCCATATGATCGGCATGCCCGTGAGTGATGGCGATAATAGAGGGGTTATAATCCTCCTTTCTATACCCGGGGCAGGGATCGATAAGGATACGCTGACTACCTTTGAGGAGAAAACAGGAGTGACCGATATATGTCAGGTTCATCCTCACAAGATTGTCACAAAAAGATTAAAACTCTGATCCAGGATCTGATTGCGGATCTGATCCCGGTGGCACAAGGATACCTCCATCCTGCATGTATATCCAGTAGCCCTTTAGCGGCTCTAAAAGGAATGAGTCTGAAAAAGGTCCTTCACCTCCATTTACGATGGCAGTATCGAAGTACCCTGAACTGGCATTAAGGGCTAACAGGGTTACCCAGGTATCTTTTACTGATAAAAAAGCCTCCCGAACGGGTGTAGGTTCATATGCCGGGGTCCCGACGGTATTCCAGCCAGGATACAGTTCTCTTTTTAGGATGTTTGGAAAGGAGACAGAATAGGTCAGGTTGTATCTGGATGCAGAGTAGACAAAAAAACCTTCGAGAGGGTTGATGAGACTGCTATTGGTAACGGAGTGCCATCCTTTGTCTTCGGGTTTGGTCTCGTATCTCCAGATCGTATGGCCATCGGTGTCAATCCGAGAGAAGAGATCAAAGGAGGTTTCATTCCCAACAGGTGCAGCAGGGAATGAGATGCAGTTCCAGCCGCTCTCAAGGATTAACGTTTGATTTATTACCGGTTCAGCAATTGCAGTCTTTGTTCTATGGTGAACTGACCGGGTAGGAACCGGGAGGGTGTATTCCTGAGTAGTACTTTTCTTCTCCTCGTTTATGATCCACTGGTACGCCGCAAGCGCATCAATGAGACCATAGCCATAGTAGATCGTTCTATCTGCCTCATCCTTTTTTCCTGCCGTGGCATCAAGTGATGATCTGAGGATATCTGCAGAGATATCTGGAAACAGGCTGTAGAGAAGTGCTGCAATACCGGTGGTGACCGCTGCAGCCTGGCTGGTTCCACTCTGGTATGCATACCGGTTACCCGGGTGCATTGAGATGATCTCTTCTCCGGGAGCCATGATCTCGAGATAAATGCCGTAATTTGAGAAACCACTCCGTTTACTATCCCGGGAAACAGATCCGACTGATATCACCGGTTGCAGATCAGAGGGGTAATGCGGCATATTTGTATTAGTATTCCCGGCTGGAGCAATGATCACACATCCTTTCTTTGCAGCGTAATCAATTGCCTTTGATTCGGCACGTGACTCGGTCTCACCCCCGTAACCGATAAGAATGATATCAGCACCGGTATCAGCAGCGTGAACAACCGCACATGCTCCAAGGGACGCGTAGGTCGTATAAGAATCGCTGTATACACGCTCTGCCATGAGTGATATGTTTGCGATTCCACTCATCCCGATCCGGTTATCTGTCGTTGCAGAGACTATCCCGGCAAGGTGGGTTCCATGTCCGTCCCAGTCATAGGGTTCGGTATCGCCCCCGTACCAGTCATATCCCCCGGGGATATACTGGCCGGTAATGTCAGCGTTGCGATAATCAATCCCGGAATCGATGATAGATACGACAACATCGCTTTTTTTCTGGTAATTCCAGATGCGCGTGACATTGGTGGCCGGGATACTCCACTGGTTCGGATACCTGGGATCATCTGGTCTGCCGGGAAGAGAGATCATTTTTGTCTCTTCTGCCTGCGGTGCGGTATCATTACAGGCATATCGTATGGGGTCAGACTCAATGTCAGAGATAAATGGAAGGGTTGAGAGCATCTCATACATTGAATCGGTATTGTTCCCTGAGAGACCCACAACAGCGAACGATAATGGTTCACAGGTGCTGATGAGGCGAAGAGAGGGATGAAGAGAGACCGTATCAACAGGGGAACTATTGGGAAGGACCGGGTATGATGGATTATAGTGAATGACCAGTCGTTCCTCTGAGGATACGCCTGATGGTATATCAGCACAACCCGGAAGGGATAAAACCATGGTACCGGTGAGAACGAGGACCAGCAACCGTATCAAAAGATTATTTCTCGGCATTGTATCCTGTTCCTTGTCTTACTATTCCAGTATCGTACAATCGCTGTTTACCCAAAATGCCGCGAATCTACTCAATGAAACACCAGAACCCTTCCCCGGGATACAGAAGTCTGCTGTCAGAGAACAAATCATCGCGTCCCCGTATGATCGGGCGTTTATACTCCTGTTTTTGGGCATCATACACACAGAGATGAGACCAGTCCGGAGCATGGGAATCCATGTAAAACCGGGCAGGTACTGGATCGGTTCCGGTAATTCCCATGGTGTGCCAGCCGCATGTCTCAGAACCTCTTCCCTTTTCCTCTCTCCAGCCGGAATCAGGAGAGAGTTCCGGGTAAAGCAGGATTATAATTGGTTCGGTACAATAAATCCAGTACCCTTCTCCTGGTACCAGCAGATCAGTTTCCTGTACCGGAACCCATCCTGTTTCCTGGTTGCGAAACATCCAGATAGTGTGATCTGCGGTGGGAACAGAAGAAAAAATTTCTGCAGTATTATTACCTTCCGCCAGTGGATACGGAATAGATATACAATTCCAGCCTGCAAAAAGATTGATTGCATCCGCAAACGGTTGCGTACCGGCAGACAGGGACAGGTTGATATCTGGCTGCCTCTGCGTTTCATATGATCCGGATGCATCCGGAGGGGCCGGAGGGATCATCTGTGCCATCCTGACTGCATCCGGCAATCCGTATCCTGATGCCTGATCCCATCCCATTGATCCTGCATCTGTTGCAGATGCCAGTAATGCCGCCCGAATTGCACTGCTGTCAGCATACGGAAAAGCAGAGAGAATATCTGCACAGATACCAGCAACATGGGGTGCAGCGGCACTCGTACCAGTGAATGCTTTTCCAATGGCTGCAACAGCAGAGACCTGAACACGATTTATCGCTACGATATCTGGTTTTTTGCGAATCTCTTTCTCAGGAAACGAGATGGTAACCGGACCCTGTGAAGAGAACGGTTCGATGATGACCGAGTCATCGACCCCGATGCCTGCCGCCCCGACACAGACAACCTCTGAAACTGCCTGCTGGGCATAAATAGAGTCAGCCGTGGTATACGGATCGGTATATATCATCTCCTCGTACAGGGGGAGGACATAGATCTCAATCTCTCTCTCTTCACCTCCAGCCTTGACTACTCTGACCTGAACTTCCTCTGGTTTTACTCTGGAGTTGATAAACCGGCACCATTCGATAGGATCATCATCTCCATCCTGGACATTGACACTCCGTGCAATCTCAAATCCTTCCCTGTCAAAAAGGAAGAGATCATAATTATTTCCCGATCCCATGAAGGGATCGTCCCACTGGAGAACAACATGGCCGGCACCATGGGGAGGGATTGTGAAATAAAGGCTATGTGCATCTTTTTCTTCCGTAGCATTATTTCGCTCCCCGAGAAATGAGTGCCAATCGTATCCATCAATTTTTGTTCCGTTAAACCGGGCCTGGTAATGAGAAAGAGCTGCATTGCCTGCAGCAGTGATGTAGATGATATCATGGGTAAGAATGCGATCCCTGATGTTCTCTGCAATATACCCATCTTCAAAGAACGGCTCTACATAAATGATATCATCACAGATGATCCGGCATCCTGACTGGATTAAGCGGTCAACAGCCTGGATAAAAGCAATAGGGCTTTCACCTCTGTCATGGAAGAACAGTTCGGCATCAGGAGCAATATCATGAATAATCTCAAGCATTGCAGTCCCTTCATCCCCGCCTATCGTGTCACTGAGAATTATTATTGATTCCGGCAGTTCACCGGCAATAATAGCATCATCAAGGTGTGTAACGCCATCTGATATGACTCCCACCCTGACACCGGATCCACGAAACCCGGTAATATTCCGAATCTCATCCGCCCGGTGGATAGTATCCCCCTCTGTGATGATAGAGGATGTTTTTGGAGAAAGGATGGTATGGATATGTGAAACGGTCTCCTTCTCTGCAAGAGATTGTAATGCTGAGACATGTATCCATCCTTCAACCTTCTGATATCGGGAATCAGCATAATAGTCAGTAAACGCAGATGTGACCGGCGGAATTGCATCAATCTCAAAAACCCGTGCAGATACTAAGACCTCTGGTTCTCCATCCGTGCTATTGCGCAGCTGACCGGTAACTTTCATGAGTTTTTGTACATCCTCAGGTGCCTGGTTTGGAGAGCAGTATCGTGAATCGATTACCTGTTGCAGATCGGTTGATAGTTTCCCTTCCCAGGTAAGAACCATCGGCAGGTAGATATCGCTTTTCTCATCAGGAAGGGGAAGGGTATCTGCGATATCGTTTTTCAGATCTGAATCGATGAACTCTTTTTTAGAGAAAGACTCGTCTGCTTCTGGTAATGGTGCCATCCCTCCTCCTGATACCGGTGGAAGCACCGGTCGTATTCTGATCACTCCGGGGAGACATGCAAGGCGTCTTACGTCAGAAAGATAGACCCATCCTGATATGATACCAAACCCGGAATCAGAAAGAGAATCATGGAGCAGATCTCTGATCTCATCCCCGGTATATTCAGGGTTGAGTGATACCTGGACATGAACAAGCGGATGGGAACCTGCGTCAAACCTGATCTGGTCAAAGACCCGCATCTGGCGAAGTGTTTCCCTGGCTGACGGAAATGAACTATTCTCTGAATCACTGACAAAGGGGAGGAGATCTGATGCAAGCCGCTCCTCAAGCACCGATCTATTGCAGCATGAGTACTCATCGCCGGGACAGAATCCTGCAGATACAACCGGGCAGAGAATACCAAGCAGTATCCCCGCGATAATCGTGAGATATGTATAGTATCCGCTCGTATGATCGGGAATTTGTCGAAGTGTCCGGGGAACCATGTTTAGAAACGCGAATCTGTTTCTGCAGAAGTATTTTGTAGTGAATCCCACAAAGGTCTGCAGATTGTGACTACTTCATACTATAGGATCTTCTCTCTAAAAAGGTAGCTCTGTATTCTCACCAAACGCTTCTGTTTGAACATACAGAGGAATATTTTGGTTCAACCGGAACATCACCCCTCCTGCGGGATGACACCGAAGCGCAAATCTCTTTGTAATGACGTATCTCTTCTTCTTCCTTCGTTTCAAAGAAGGAATACTTTCGGTAACTGTAATGTATGGGTGTTATTATGATAGCCGTACATACCATTCTGCATGGATCTCGAAGGATATGTGCACCGTAACATCAGATCGCACAAGAGCAGGGAGGAGATAATTGCGGGACTGATCCAGTCGATACGTTCCATCAAGAGAGAAGATCCTACGTATGTCCGGGCATTAGCAGAAGCGGTCTATGAAGAGGCGGTGCTGACGGGAAACCTCGAGGATCCCATCTTTGTATATCAACAGGCAGGTGTGTCCATGGGGGATTTCGGGGTCGGTTCCCGGGGAACCGGAGATTTTTACGCCCATAAAAAGATAGCAGAGATAATCGGGAAGACTGGGGCCTGTGTCGGGGTCGATGAGATGGATGACGGGGGTGTTGTTGAAGAACATGGAAATTATATCGTCTGCACGGTTGATGGTATGCATTCCCGTCTGTCTGACTTTCCGTTTCTCGCAGCATTTCATGTCACACGGGCTACCCTGCGTGACTGCTATGTCATGGGGGCAAAGCCGGTAATGCTCTTTTCAGATATTCATGCCGCTGACGATGCTGATGTTGCAAAAATTTTTGATTACACGGCAGGAATCGTTGCAATAAGTGAAGTGATGGGCGTTCCTCTCGTGAGTGGATCAACACTGCGGATCGGAGGTGACATGGTTATTGGCGATCGAATGACCGGTTGTGTCGGGTGTGTTGGAGTTGCAGAACATATTACCTCGAGAAAACAGGCCCGGCCAGGGGATCTCATCCTCATGACCGAGGGATCCGGGGGAGGGACTATTGCAACCACCGCGATATATTCAGGTTCCCCTGAAGTGGTTCAGGCAACGCTGAATATTCGTTTTTTGACCGCTTGCAAGACGCTTCTTTCTGATTCACAAATCCTGCAGGAGATACATGCCATGACCGATGTGACCAACGGAGGACTGCGGGGTGATATCTATGAGATGGCCAGGACCGCACAGTGTCGCATGGTAATTACGGAGGATAGCGTGCATGATCTTATTGATCCTGCGATATCTGCGATGCTGAACCGGTTACAGATTGATCCTCTCGGGGTCTCACTTGATGCCCTTCTGATCGTGGTTCCTAAAAAAGCCGCAGAATCAGTCATAAGCTGTATACAAAAGACCGGTATCAGAATCAGAGAGATTGGGTACGTAGAAGAAGGAGAGAGCGAAGCCCTGCTTGAGAAGGAAAAAAAACGCAGGCCATTTATTCCTGAGTTCAGGGAATCTGCATACACGCCGGTAAAACGGGTTGTCGATCAGCACAGGAAGGATTTAACCGGTATGCAGAAGGGGATAGATCGTGCAGCAGAGAGTGCCATTTTAAAGAAAAACCGGATGGTCAGGCACCTGAGTAATCCATCCTCCGGGCCGTTTACCTGATAACCTGATCTTGGATCTATTTTTTCCCGGTTTATTTTGCGTTTTGTGGAAATGGCCGACGGCATCAGGATGGTGTATCAGGTTTTTTTCCTGATGCAACAACGTTATATGCGAGTTGTGGTATTCGCTGTTCGATAAACGGCTCAACCTTTCTTGCAAAGGAGAATATGGGATCTACCAGATTCAGGTGGGCAAATGAACATTTCTTTGTTTTAATGCTTCTAAACCCGGTCTTTTTGAAGAGCTCTTTCAGTTCATCCTCGGTGTAATAATGCTCATTAAACCTGCCTACACCGACCCGTTTTAATTTTAATTGCTCTCCTACCCGGTACACCGCAGGAACTCCTGATGTAAGAAAACTTTTGCCGAGGGTACATAAAGCAACAGATCCGCCAGGCCTGAGAACCCGGTACACATCTGCAAGCATCGTATCAGGATCCTGGAGGTAACTGAATGCAAGAAGACTTGCAACAGCTCCGAACGATTCATCTGAAAAAGGAAGGTGTTCAGCATTCCCGATGACGAAGAAAGCATACGGGTGGTTTGCGACAGCCCGCCGTATCATCCCGGAACTGATATCGATACCGGTAACCGTTCCCCCTGACTGGAAATACCTGCCGGCAAAGAGCCCGGTTCCACAACCGATATCAAGGAGTTCCTCTTTATCAGGAATCTCTGCTTTTATCTGATCACAGATGTGATCATAATACAATCTGCCGCGATCCCGGTGATCGTATCGTTGATCATACTGATCAGCCACGTCATTATAGTGGGCGATAACCCTGCTTGCATGTTTTGTCGTTTTCATCGCGCAAAGACCCCGGTGATTATCCGCGATACAAGAGCGTTGATATGAACATAGGGATCCTGTGCATCGAGCAGCATGAAATCAGTATCTGCCAGGAACGATGCCAGTACCGGATGATTATATTCGCGCTTTATCACCCGTCGCAGCTCCTCTAGCAGTTCGGTGCTGCTGATCCCGTTCTGAATCATGGCAGTCTCAATCAATTCCCGTGCAGTTGTGCTGTTTTCGTCTTCCATCGCCATGAACGCTTCACGTACCAGAATGCCTGGTTTTGATTCATTCAACATACTGATATCACAGGTATTGTGTGTTGCAGAGAGAACCTGGGTATACATGATTGCTTTTCGTAAATCCCCCTGTGCCGTAACAGATACCAGCGATATGTCATCACGGGAGAGCGGGTCAGGAGTAATCCCTTCTGCAACACATATCTGCCGGATCTTTTCTGCAATTTTCTCTGTGGAAATGGGAGTGAAGTACAGGGGAAGGCATCGGGAACAGATGGGGGGAATAAGGGCAGATGCGTGTGGTGTGATAAAGATAAACCGGCAGGTCTCACTATATCGTTCCATTATCCTCCGTAATGCCTGCTGTGCATCATGAGACAATGCACCGGCATCTTCAAAAATAATTACCCTGAAAGATTCATCAAATGGTTTTATTGCTGCATACCAGTTTACTGCGTTCTTTAGATTGGTGATAAAAGACTGGTCTTTCTTGAAGATGTGACTGAAACGATCATCTTCCATGAGAAATTTTTTTCCATGCAAAAAAAGATCTGCAGTGGGAAATATTGTGGTATATTCCTGCCACCGCTCTTTATAGATCTCTTTAATGGTAGCAAGGATCGCAGAACTCTTACCCGTTCCGTGAGGCCCTGTTATCAGGAGATGGGGAAGGGTTCTCTTCTGTACGCATCCTGCTAAAACATCCCGTACTGCGTCCTGTCCCCGTATATCATCAAGTTTTTCCGGTCGGTATTTCTCAATCCAGAACATGAAGTCTCCTTATCATCTCATTTCGTGCTTCCTGAATATACCATTCACCGCTTTTCCGGGTTGTGGCGATATATTCTGCTTCGTTTTCTGATAATGAATCGGCATATGAGCAGATGCTGGGTAATGCACGTGTTAATTCATCAATTACCGGAAGGGTTGCGTATTGAACCGTTCGTGAGAGTGGATTTAAGTCAATGGTGATGACAATCTTGCCCATATCTCTCAGTACTCCGGCCCTGTCTCCGTCCTCAAGCGGGACAAAGACAAGATCGGCAGAGAAAATTCCCTCTTCATGGCAGATTCCCCGGTCATGAGAGAGGGGAAGAAGACGAGAAACCGGTCCTGAGAGAACTTCTGTTCCATATTGTTTCAGAAGTTTTGTTATATGCATAATCCGTTCATCAGTCCGGTGAAATAAATTGACCTCAACCGATGCGCCCGTGCTCTTCTGGAGTTGTGCAATCAGGGGAGCAGCAAGTGCTGCAGTATTGCCGTTGACAGAGATTACCGGGTTTTTTGCGGTACGCATGAGGGCTGCAGCAACCTGTTCGGCCTCTCGCGCCGAGGGGATGGTGCATTCCCCGAGCAGATAATCAAATGCTTCACCTCTCCCGTGTGCCGTCAGTCCTTCTAAGGTTACAATGCCCTCACGGGCCGCACGGGCAATCTTTTCGCGTGCGATAAGGGAGTGATAACGGGGATGGTCTTGCGGTATCATACCGTTTTCACCTCATTATTCATGATAACCGGACCGGTCTTTGAGATATGCATCACCTCTACGGTACCATATTGGGAGAGAAAAGCAGCTGCCCGCCCTCCATAGGCAAATACACCCTCCCCAAGCATCGTCATGCTGGATTCGATTCCTTCCCTGGTGCATGCCTGTATGATATCTTTGAGTCGATCCGTCAAAAAACCACTATTTAGAGCAAACTGTCGTGAGAACCGGAAGAATTCCTGGCATGTCTCCGGGCAGGTAGTGGGAAAAGCGCGCTTTAATTGACGTAACCCTGTCCTGTCCTTAAGTATCTCGGTTGTTGATATCGGTCCCAGTGTCAAAACTGCTATCTCTCCTCGATCCTGGATTCGGATACAATCTGAGTGTACACCTGGTTTTTTTCTGCATACCAGTCCCCCTCCCATGCACGCAGCGACATCTCCAAGGCCGGTTCTGTGATCTATCTCGACACGATGGGCATATTGTGCACAATCCTCATGAGAGAGTCCAAGATGAAACAACATGTTAATCGCATGTGCCGTTGCCAGGAGTGCTGCTGCTGATAATCCGTATCCTGACTGGAGAGGGAGATCGGTTACTGAACGGACTGACACTAAAACCCCGAGTTTCTCAACAAGATCTCTGATGATATCAGAAGAATCAAAGTATGAAGAGATATTTTTATCCTGGTGATGGTGTATTCCCATAAAAGAGTACGTATCAGCAGGACTGACCGTGATTGTTACTCCCCTGTCTATTACTATCCCTGCACCATAACTGCCTGATACATTCGGGTCATCAGCATAGAAGGGGAGGAAATATCCTGATATATGTCCGGGACAAAAGACAGAGATTCTCATTGGAATACCCTCATCAGAATACAATAAGAGTCTTACAAAGAGAAAGGGGATCCTGCCATGCCAGGTGGTTCCTATCTGAAACAGAAGTCTTTCTCATGTATCTCTTCCCGCTCCCATCTTTGTAAGGATAAGATCAAATATTTCTGCAGCAATCTCCTCCTTTGTCCCTGATATCGGGTACTGTCCCTCTTTTGTGATGAGATGATAAAAACCGGTTTTTCCACCCATTGATTCTTTTGTATTTGCAGCAACGATGGATGCCCCGATAGAAAGCAGGGATTTTGCTGCATCGATTGCATCTTCTCCGAGTTTAAATGCCACTATCGTCTTAACTCCTGTATGGATGGCATCAGGGAGAATTTTTTGCTGGGGAATAAGCGTGATCTCCCTCTTCTCTCCACTGGGTAGTTTTCCTAAAACACAGACCGGTGCAAAGTCAGAGATTGCGGCAGCACTGATATAAATTGAGATATCTTCTGTTGCAAGGATAGATCTGATGATACCCTGCATAGACTCTGCAGTAGCGGCATACCTGTTCTCTACACAGGGGATCTGATTTTTATGTACGATAATCACATCTGCTCCGAGACGATATGCCTGGTATGCGATCTCTTCCCCCATCCTACCTGATGATCGGGTTGTGAGAATACGGATATCATCAAGGGGTTCTTCACATCTCCCGCTGGTGATAAGGACTTTTCTGCCTGATAGTGGAGATCCCAATAAAATGCGCTCAATTTTGAGGAGGATCTCCTCAGTGGATGCAATTTTTGCCTTTCCTTCTTCGATCCTGGGATCAATGGTATGGATCCCAAGATCTTGTAAGCAAGTAAGGTTCGTTACGATTCTTTTGTGACGAAACATGGCGTGGTGCATTGCAGGGACTAAAACAACCGGCATTGGCCGGCCCAGTGCAGTCGAAGCAAAGGTGGTAACGGTTGTATCATCGATGCCACAGGCAATTTTACTGATCGTATTAGCGGTACAGGGAGCAATTAAAAGGAGATCTGCAATACCCTGATCACCACAGTACTGGACATGTTCGACCATTCCTGAGAGAGACGTTATCGTCTGCCTACCGGTAGCATAGGTCAGTGCATCAGGATGGATTATTCGGCATGCAGCCTCAGTCATTACTCCCTGTACAACTGCCCCCCTGCGTCTGAGTGCATGTGCCAGGGCGATGGTGTTCACTGCTGCAATACTACCACAAACGGCTAGAACAATGGTTTTATTCTTTAGTGAATTCATGTAGGATCGATTTGATGATATCCACAGTAACCCGGAAGTATCTGTACTGAAGTACTGTGTCTGATCATGAATAATACTGTTCCTAAAATTCGGGTTGTTCTGTGATGAAGCGTTTGCCGATACGAGACCGGTGAGGTGCCCGAACATTCTTTTCTCTTTATAATCCTCTTTGTGCAGATTGGAATCAGAGCAGAAGAAAACTGTGATCCGGGTTTTTCCTGCCTGACTGGTACGATGCCCTTTTTTTAATACCATTCCGGTTGAAGATCTGTATATGAAGGTTGTCGCCTTTAACGGGAGCCCCAGAAAAGAAGGCAATACGTACCACCTCATCACTGAGGTTTTATCAGTCATACAGGATCATGGCATCCAGACAGAACTGGTTCAGATCGGAGGGGGACCAATACGCGGGTGTACCGCATGTGGAAAATGCCGGGAACGACAGGACGGGCAATGCATCATCACTGATGACGGTATGAATGAGTATATAGCAAAGATGATAGATGCAGACGGGATAATTATCGGAAGCCCGACCTATTTCAGTGATCTTTCTCCTGAGACAAAGGCGCTGATTGACCGTGCAGGATATGTGTGCAGGGGGAACAACCAGGCACTGAGGAGAAAGGTGGGAGCAGCAGTGGTAGCGGTCAGACGTGCAGGAGGGATTCACGTTTTTGACAGTATCAATCACTTTTTTCTCATTTCTGAGATGATAGTGCCGGGTTCGAGTTACTGGAATATCGGGATTGGTCTAAAGCCTGGGGATGTATTGCATGATACAGAAGGAGTTGCAACCATGAGGCGACTTGGAGAGAACATGGCGTGGCTTATCAAGATGATTCACGGGAGATGAGATATAAAATTCATTCCTGATGATGTTTTATTCCCTGCCCGGACCGGTGGGCAGACCGGATACCTGCTCTTATACTCACTCCGGATTTCCATTAGTTTTAAAAAGCCTCTATTCTCATCTCTTCTTTTTACCGCATCCCTGGCCCGACATTTCTGGTATTGGCGGTTTTTATTCAATATGGAAATACCATAGGTTCACAGAACAGGAGAGTTAAATAGACAACCGGGAAATGATAACTTGAGAGTACAGGTGCATGATCCGGGTTTTGTTTGTTGATGATAATATCGAGTTATGCTCTGTTTTTCAGCTGTACCTCGAAGATACAAAGGAATTTATCGTAACTACCTGTTACTGTGCTGCAGATGCACTAAAGAACCTTGGGAAGTATCAGTACGATGTTATTGTCTCTGATTATAATATGCCGGGAATGACCGGGATTGATCTTTTGGAACAGATAAAAAAGGATAAAAATCCCATCCCTTTTATTCTATTCACCGGAGATGACACGAAGGAGACTGCGATCGCGGCGCTCAATGCCGGTGCCGATTTTTACCAGGAGAAAGTTGATGATATCGAGATCCAGATCCTTGATCTCTCTCATAAAATCCGGATGTTACATGCCAAGTATAAAGCGGAAGAAGCGAACCTACGGAAAGACGCAATCCTTGAATGTATCAGTTATGCTGCTGATCATTTCCTACGGGGATACCTGTGGGAAGAAGAGATAGAAGAGATCCTTTCCCGGTTTGGTGAGACCCTGCAGATCCAGCGTTCCTATATCATCAGGGTTGCAGGCAGTGATTCTGCAAATTACCCGGAACTGGCTGTCCAGTGTATCTGGGAGGAGGGGAGGGGTGCAGTCAAAAATCCGGGATACGAAGCACCCATCCGTATCTATCTCTCGGAAAACCCCTGGGTTTATGAAAAACTCAAAGAAGGGAGATTAGTTATTGGAACAATGTATAGTGATGAAGATACCCGGTCGTTTCTTCATAAAACCGGTATCAGTTCACTTCTGCTTGCCCCTATCATATCTGGCACTGTTTTATGGGGTTTCATCGGACTGGAGAATTATCACCATGAACATGTCTGGAGTGATGAGGAGGTAAAAGCGATACATCTTGCAACACAGGTCTTTGGTTCAGCGAAGTACCGCATTGAGATAGAAGAGATGTTTCGAAACCCTATCCAGCATGGACTTGTGGGTATCTTTGTCATTCAGGACAATCATTTCATCTACATTAACCCACGGATGAGCCAGATATTTGCGTATCCCCGGGAAGAGATGCTCAACTCTCTTCCCTTTATGCTGTTTCACCAGGACGACCGGGAGAAATTAATCAATTCCTGTTCTACCTTGTTATTCTCAACATTCTCAACTGACCACCTTGAGTTACGCGGTATATCTGCGAACGGTTCAGTACTGCACTGCGAATTATTCCTCTCCCAGATAATCCTTTCCGGAAGACCTGCCGTTATCTGCACTCTTCTTGATATTTCTGCCAGAAAATCAGCAGAACAGAGACTTCTTGAGAGTGAGTCTAAGTTCAGGGAGATATTTAACAACAGCAATGACATGATCTTTCTTCACGCCATCATAAAGGGTAATGAACCCGGGGCAATACTCGAGGTTAATCAGGTGGCCCTTGACACGTTAGGGTATTCCCGTGATTCCCTCGTGCAGATGAGATGGGATGAGTTCTGTCCCGATTTTATCGATCATGTGCAGAAAAAAATGGTAACCGATTCCCATGATATGCCACGCAATACGTTTGAGACCGAATTTCGAACACGATCATCTGGATTCGTACCGGTTGAGGTTAATTCACATCGGTTTACATTCCAGGGAAACCCGGTCATGCTTTCCGTTGCACGGAATATTACGGAACGGAAAGTAGCAGAAGCGCGGCTTCGTCAGAGTGAGGAGACGCTGAAACAGAATATCCTTACATCCCTGTATGAGAAAGACACCCTCCTTCGTGAAATTCATCATCGTGTCAAGAATAATATGCAGATTATCACCAGTATTCTCACACTGCAGGATTACCGGGTAAACGATGAGAAGATTCATGAGATAATTCGGGACTGTCGTAACCGTATCTCATCGATGGCGATTATCCATGAGAAATTGTATATGACAGAAACCTTTTCAGAGATACTGCTTGGTGATTACTTAAAAGAACTTGCAAATCGGATTGTCCATGAATTTTACCCGGTTAGTGATGTAATTACCTGTATCATCATCTGCGATCCCGACCTCTGTGTCGATATTGAGCGAGCGATTCCGTTAGGACTGATTAGTAACGAACTCATCACAAACTCGATGAAATATGCTTTCCCGGGGAGAGAGAGCGGCACTATTACTATTGTCGTAGAGCAGAATGAACCTGTTATCTCTGTCAGATTCTCTGATGATGGTGTAGGTCTTCCTCCTGGATATGAGCCTGATCGGTCAAAAACCCTCGGGATGCAGCTTATTGAGAATCTGGTCTTTCAGTTACAAGGAACGTATAGTACCCTGTCAGATGGCAATGGGACGCGATATTCACTGGAATTTCCGATACCCCAAAAAAAGAGGTGACTATGAAGAGAAAAAGCAGGATATTGGTTGTCGAGGATGAGATGCTCATCTCCATGGAGATCCAGGAGA
>CAZSDZ010000044.1:0-22428 GCA_964605795.1 uncultured Methanoregulaceae archaeon | reverse complement strand
GGAAGCAGTGTTCAATTTTGCCGGACTTACTGTTCAGATCTGATCGGAATATACATAAGACACCCATACTTTCCATGGAAAGAATGGTCGTCTATTCCTGAACCTCTGAACGTTCTGTTTTATTATCATATCAGATGACACCATCAGGATCGTTCTTTAAACAGGTTCGGATTTTTTGATGCGACAACCAGTTTAGGTAGCAGGTCACACCTTATACCAGCGATGTTACTCTCCCCCTGCAGGAAATTATACAAAAAAGAGACTCACCGGGCAGTACCACCGGAAGAGACACTTAATCGTGTAGAATCATTTGCCCCGGTCTGTGGAATTACCCGTGTCGCAGATATCACTGATCTTGACAGGATAGGTATTCCTGTCTTCTCCTGTATCAGGCCATCGGCGGCCAGGGGAGCTATTTCTGTCTATAATGGAAAAGGGGTTACCGAGATTACCGCCCGGGTATCTGCTATCATGGAAGGAATCGAGCGGTTCTCTGCAGAACCGGATGGTCATGAGATCCTGCTTGATTCATTTTCTTCTCTCTCCAAAAGCGAGAATGCCCTCACTCCCCGGGACCTTATCATTCCGAGAGGTACGAATCATAATGATCTCTACCCCTGGATGAGAGGGTATGATATCATGAACAATGAACCGATCTGGGTTCCTGCTCATGCGGTCAGTCACCCGGTTTCAGAGGATTACACACCCCTGTTTAAAACCAATACAAACGGTCTTGCCTCGGGAAATACCATCGAGGAGGCAGTATACCATGCCCTGTGTGAGATAATAGAACGTGATGCCTGGTCACTTGTTGAAGCATCCCATAATGCCGGTCCGGTTATTACAGATATCGAAGATCCGACTGCTCTTGATCTGCTCTCACGGTTCGAGGATGCAGGAGTTCGTGTCCTTCTTCGTGATATTACCAGTGATATCGGTATCCCGACGGTTGCCGCAGTAGCCGATGATCTGCAATTACGGGATCCAGCGCTGCTCACTATCGGGATGGGGACGCACAGTTGTCCTGAAGTGGCGATATTTCGTGCCCTGACCGAGGTCGCCCAGAGCAGGGCAACGCAGATTCACGGGGCACGGGAGGATACCACAGAGGGATTATTAAAGGCAAAGATTGGATATGAGCGGACAAAACGGATCAACCGGAAATGGTTCTCTGAAACCGAGACGGTTCAGTACCGTGATATCTCCCGGTACGAGAGTGATGATTTTCTTCAGGATATCGTGTATGTCACTGAAAGGCTTGCCGCTGTCGGGTGTAAGCGGATTATCATCTCTGATTTAACCCTACCGGAGATTGGTGTTCCCGTGGTACGGGTCATTGTACCGGGACTTGAGATGTATGCCGTAGATCCTGCACGAATGGGAGACCGATGCAGATATGCCAGCCGTCGTAGTCTATCTGGGGCCAAGTCTGCCGGTTCATGAGGCAGTAGAGATACTTCCCTCTGCAGAGTATCTCCCCCCGATAAAACGGGGAGATCTTGGAGGGTTATCTCTTAAACCAGATGATATCATTGGGATTATAGACGGTGTCTTCTTCCAGGATGCTGCGGTGGGTCACCGTGAGATCCTTGCTCTGCTCAAATCAGGAGTGCAGGTTATCGGTGCGTCCAGCATGGGAGCACTCCGGGCAGTTGAACTCCTGCCCTTTGGGATGATCGGGATAGGGAAGGTCTTTTGCATGTACCGGGATGGGATTGTGATTTCTGATGACGAGGTGGCTCTCATCTGTGACCCGATCTCGTATGTACCTCTTTCAGAGGCCCTTGTAAATATCAGGGTGACACTTGACGAAGCTGTAGAAAAAAGGATTTTTTCCCCTGATGATGCAGGTATCATCTTAAAGATCGCAGGGCAGGTCTATTATCCCGAGAGGACCTATGAGACGATCCTTTCCCGGTGCCGGGGAGAGCTTCGGTCGATATCGGTGGATGATGCCCTCGTATGGCTGCAGCATAACCGGATAGACCAGAAGAGAGCAGATGCAATAAAAGCCCTTACCTATATCAGGGATCAGTTCTTCAGTGGTACCTGATATACTTGATATTACTGATATCCGATGCCAGACAGGAATTAGTTCTTTATCAGGAAAAACGAAAAAAGAGAGAGAGGATAGATGAAAGTTACGATTCGTGCATTCGCACGTTTTAAGGATATTTTCGGGGAGACAAACGAGATTGCACTTCCGGAGTCAGCATTACTCTCTGATACACTAAAAACCTTTGCTGCAGGGTTTCCCGATGGATCAGGAGCCCTCTTCTCAGAGGACGGAGTGGTTCATCCTTACATTTTTGTCATGGTTAACCGGATCCGGGTTGTACAGAAGGATATCTCATCGAAGATTTTGTCAGACGGTGATGAGGTTGTTATCTATCCCCCGGTATCAGGAGGATAAGATGATTGCGATAACCCCTGATACCATTAATATTGCAGAGATGATTGCTGCTGCCATCCGTCCCGAGGCCGGCGGGATGGTTATATTTCTCGGGACCGTCAGGGATGACGGTATCGAGTTTCTTGACTGCGAGTCATTTGACGAGGTTGCCCTTGCTGATCTTAATTCCCTTGCCGCAGAGGCACAGGAACGATTTTCTCTCTGTTCGGTCGACATCGTGCACCGGATTGGAAAGCTTGCCATAACCGAGCCGATTGTTCTCATCATCGTGACAGCTCCCCACCGGGACGAGGCATACGAGGGATCGCGGTATATCCTTGATAAGATCAAGAAGTATGTTCCGATATGGAAGAGAGAGATTGGAAGTTTCGGGGAATGCTGGATTGAGTGAAAGGAGGGGGTACAGCCGGGAATAAAAAGGAGATCATCTCTATAGTTCTATGATAAAATATATATCAATAGGGATTCTATCAGCAATACGTATATTTCTCTCTCCCTGATATTATACCGGTGAAAATCCAGTATATGAAACGAGAGATGATGATATCCGGTACTGTCGGATTGCTGGTTCTGGTTCTTTGTACGGTATTGTTCTGTGGATGTACAGGCACTCCTGGAGAGGGAGATGCTTCATCTGTTCAGAAGACAGGGACCATCGAGAGTCTGAAGATTTCAGGTTCTACGACCGTGCTTCCGGTAGCCGCGAATGCTGCGGAAGTCTTCATGGATATGCATCCTGATGCTGATATCCAGGTCAGTGCCGGGGGATCCAGTGTGGGTGTCCAGGCGGTAGGAGAAGGGACTGCTGATATCGGGATGGCTTCACGGGATCTGAAAGATGTCGAGATTGAGAAATACCCAGATCTCGTTCCCCGTATAATTGCACGTGACGGGATAGCCGTTATCGTTCATCCGTCCAACGGTGTTGATAGTTTGACCATTGATCAGGTTAAAGCGATATACAAGGGCGAGGTTACTAACTGGAAGGATCTTGGCGGTTCAGATACTCAGATCGTGGTCATCGGACGGGACAGTGCATCAGGAACCAGGGAATTCTTCCACGAGTTTGTGATGAATAAAGAGGACTTTGTACAGACACAGCTCGAGAAGAACTCAAACGGAGCAATTCAATCAACGATAGCCCAGACACCGGGGAGTATCGGGTATGTCGGACTCGGGTACATTGATGAGACGGTAAAACCGGTCTCCATTGATAACGGAACAACCGCGATAGAGCCCACGGTAGAGAATGTCATATCAGGAGAGTACCCGGTTTCCCGATCTCTTTACATGATAACCAAAGGGGAGCCGACCGGACTTGCTGCTGAATTCCTTGCCTATATCATGAGTCAGGAAGGGCAGGAACTGGTATCTGAAGAAGGTTTTGTTCCAGCCTGATACCAATCTTTTTCCTTTTTGTGCATATCAGGCACAGTTCCGCATTTTTTTGGTGTTTATGGTGAATCATCAGAGAACATGATAGCGTAGTTGATCACGATCTCTGCAATATCTGTTGAATACTCCCCGAATCGCCTGATACTATCTGATATTTTACGAATTGGGAGAGCAACTTCGGTGGGCAGATGCCGTATCTCATGATTGATATCTGAGTACTGTTCTTCCAGGTTATGTATCGACTCGATGGTTCTGTTCGCCATCTGTGCATCATTCACAAAGAATGACTCCAGGCTTTTCTCAAATAACTTCAGTGATGATATCCCTGCATTCTCTATCATCTTCAACAGGTCGTCTCCTGCTTCCTTTCTCGAGACCTGTTTACTATTCCAGGCAATCCTGACCGCATGATCCCCGACACGCTCCAGTATCCGGCTTATCAGGTAATGAGGCATCACATGTGATATGGTGGTATCCATCTTTCGTGCAAGATAGATATTGTTCATAATCATGTTATTCTGCCTGCTGATGAGCCAGAACAACCGGTCTACGTCATTATCGCGGGCAATTACATCATCTGCCATGTCATGATTTTCGGTAATGAGTCCTTTTAGGGAATCCTTATGCATCTCTTTTACGAGAACAAACATGCGTTTGAGTGAGTTCTTAAACGGCAACTCGAGGGGATTAAGAAGGTCCTTTAAGAGAATCATCGTCTCAGTCTCTTCAATCACCTCAGGACCGATTACCATCGCGGTGAATTCCCTGATCTTTATCTTGAGTTTTAAGGGAATACCACCCTCTCCCCGTATGGTTATGGAACTATATCCTGCGATATATGTCCCGATTAACATCCGCAGAAAATAGGTAGGATCAGTCGTCTCCTCTACTTTTATCGTTTTTATCCGCTCTATTTTCTCTTCAGAGATGTTTTTTGTGATGATAAGGGTCCCGTTCTGTTCTTCAACAATACCCAGGGGATCATTCTTCCTGATACCAAGAGATTCTATCCATGATTTGGGAAGGGTCAGAACATATGATGATCCACCTGTCATCTGTATCCGTCTGATATCCATGTTATCACTCCATTCTCTATAGTAATAGGCCTATACTATAGATAGAATAGTTTAATCTGTATAATATAGTATCTCTTCTTTTTCTATTGAAAAACAGTATACCATTCCATAGTAAATACCTCTGGAGCGGAATGATTTGCAGATCGAAGTACTATTGCATACCTGTATATACGATGATAGATGTTTTAGGTATAATCGGAATGAATGATTCTGATCTTCGATCCACGTATACTATGGGAACGTTTTTATGATACATCAGAGATTTTTGCGGGTAAAGGACGCGGGTATTACAAAGATCTGGTTTTTGTGTGCCTTATTCTCTGTTGTTGCAATCTTTTTTATTCTTGGATTCCTATTATATGACGCCGCTCCGGCCTTTATCGAGATCGGTCTTTTGGCAATTCTCACCGGAATGAGATGGGATCCGACCGCCTTTATCCCGATGTATGGTGCCTTTCCTCTCATTATCGGTACATTACTCGTAACTGTGGGATCCATGGTCATTGCCATCCCCCTCGGAATCGGCAGTGCGGTGTATATATCTGAACTGGCATCACCCCGGTTAAAGAATATCTTAAAACCGGCGGTTGAGCTTCTTGCCGGGGTTCCTTCTGTCGTCTATGGTTTTTTTGGTCTTGTTGTATTAGTCCAATGGATCCAGGTCAGTTTTGACGTGGTAAGCGGAGAGACGGTCATTGCCGGGTCTATCCTTCTGGGTATCATGGCCCTCCCGACTATTATCAGCGTTTCAGAGGATGCAATCAGTTCAGTTCCCCGGTTTTACAAGGAGGGTTCTTTAGCCCTTGGTGCCACTCACTGGCAGACGATATCGCGCATCCTTGTCCCTTCTGCATTATCAGGGATTACCGCCGCAATAATCCTCGGGATAGGCCGGGCGGTCGGAGAGACGATGGCAGTGATGATGGTTACCGGTAACGCAGCAGTAATTCCTGATCCCATCTGGAACATTCTCTCACCGGTACGAACTCTCACCGGAACCTTAGGAATTGAGATGGGGGAGGTGGCAATCGGATCACTGCATTATCATGCACTCTTTGCCGTTGCGGTGATCTTACTTGCGATAACCCTTCTCATCAATATCACTGCAACAATTATCCTTGCACGGATCAAGGAGAAGCAGATGGGAGCTGGTTCTGCACGGAAAAGGGGATCGATGCATGTCGTACTGAACAGTTCTATCGAGCGAATCCGACCCTATCTCTGGCTGATTCCGGTTCTTCTGTTCATTGTATTCTGTTACGCTGTTTTTGGATGGGTGGGCCTCTTTTACAGTTCGGTCCTCCTGCTCCTGTACTTCAACAGTATCCGTATCCTTTCCCCGCAGTGGATTCAGCGAATCGTTTTTTCCCTGCTGCTGCTTGTCATGGTGACCGTTATCGGGATACTAGGGGTCATTCTCTATGATATCTTCTCAAACGGCCTTCCTTATGTCACCATCCCGTTTCTGACAGAATATCCGGTCTCACTTGGCAGGGGGGGCGGGATATATCCTGCCATCATCGGAACCATCTACCTCGTTGCGGGAGCGATCCTCATTGCCCTTGCTCTCGGTGTCGGATCCGCGATATACCTTACCGAGTACACGAAGGAGAATGCACTCTCCAGATTAATCCGAACGGCAACCGATCTGTTAAACGGAACACCCTCGATTGTTTTTGGTCTTTTCGGGTTTACGTTTCTTGTACTCTATCTCAACTGGGGAGTATGCATGCTCGCAGGCCAGGTAACCCTTGCACTGATGATCCTACCCACCCTTATCAGGACAACCGAGGAGGCACTGCGTTCTGTTCCGTCTGCTCTCCGTGAAGGATCCTTAGCCCTCGGGGCCACGAAATGGCAGACCATCTACCGGGTTGTGCTTCCCCTCTCAGTTCCCGGGATCATCACTGGCTCCATCCTCTCGATCGGGAGAGCGGCAGGTGAGACTGCTCCCATCATGTTTACCGCAGTTGTATTCAGCAGGCGGTATCTGCCGGATTCTGTTTTTGATCCGGTAATGGCTCTTCCCTACCATCTCTTTGTTCTGGCTACCAATGTTCCGGGAGCAACCCATAATCAGTATGCAACGGCAGTCGTGCTGCTTCTCCTTGTTATCCTCATCTATGCAGTCGCGATAGTAATCAGGAATCGTTTCACATCAACCATACGGTGGTAACATGTTATCTGATCCAATTCTCGTCACAAAAAACCTCAACCTCTGGTACGGGCCAAACCATGCATTAAAGGATATCTCGATGGAATTACCTGATAAAAAGACCACTGCATTTATCGGTCCTTCAGGATGCGGAAAATCAACCCTTATCCGCTGCTTTAACCGGATGAACGATCTCGTGGATCCCTGCACTATTACCGGCTCCATCTCATACCACGGCCGGGAACTCTATGGGCCTGACTGTGATCCGGTCGATATCAGGATGAAGATCGGGATGGTTTTTCAGAAACCAAACCCGTTTCCCAAATCTATCTATGAGAATGTTGCCTTCGGACCGCGTGTCCATGGCATCAGGGATACGTGTACGCTTGATGAGATCGTCAAAGACTCCCTCACAAAAGCAGCCCTCTGGGACGAGGTCTGTGACAGGCTTTCTGATTCTGCCCTCGGATTGTCAGGTGGTCAGCAGCAGAGGCTCTGTATCGCCCGGACCCTTGCAGTCAACCCTGAGATAATCCTGATGGATGAACCATGCAGTGCACTTGATCCGATAGCAACCGCAAAGATAGAAGACTTAATAGACGTTTTAAAACGGGATTACTGCGTCATTATCGTAACCCACAGCATGTCACAGGCATCACGGGTGAGTGATTATACTGCCTTTATGTATCTTGGCGAGCTGATTGAGTACGGAGATACCAGTCAGATATTTGAGAATCCCACCATGGAACTGACTGAAAACTATATCACGGGACGATTTGGATAAGGGGGAATATATATGCATGACAAAATGCGGACTGAGATGGCAGCGATTCACTCGTCTGTTTCAGAGATGGGCGAGTATGCACTGGTGATGCTGACTGAGTCACTGACAGCCCTGGAAGAGAATGACAAACAGCAGGCTCTTTCTGTTATCCAGAAGAATCCTTCATTAACGGAACAGTACCAGGCACTCGAGGAGGATATGTTCCGGTTTATTGCCCTTTACCAGCCGGTGGCAAAGGATATGCGAAAAATGGTCTGCTCTATCCGCTTAATCTATAATTTTGAACGGATTGGCAGGATGGGAAAGGATATCGCCAAGATGATAATCAATTTCCCTGATGTTGATCACCGGTCATTCGAAAAGAGCATCCCTAATATGGGAGAAGCGGTTACCTTCATGATCGCTGACTGTATTACTGCATACCGGATGGAGGAGTGCGATCTCATCCTTGAGATGTACAAACGAGATGATATCGTGGATTCACTCTATGAGATCGTCGTTGAAGAGACTATCAGGTGGATGGTAAAAGAACGGGAGATGATCCCGGTGGGTGCATCGTATCTTATTATTGCACGGCTGCTCGAGCGGTGTGGTGATCAGGCCTGTAATATTGCAGAGATGGTCAGGTACATGATATCAGGGCAGCGGCCTCTGATTACCTGATTTGATATCTCAAATGATATCTCCTGTTTATTTAGCCGATAAATCCGGAATCTAAATTTTAAAATTCTCATTCATCCGGATTTTCATTGCAGGAAACACCCATGAAAAGAGAGTCTCTCTATCTGGCAGTTCTCTCTTTTATGTCATGTCTTACCGGATGAAAGAAAAGTGATCCTTTCGATCGGTCTTTGTACCGGATTGCATTCTCTTCCCGGGCGGGAAAATGTTTCAGATCGTATCAGGAATTTTTGGGATTGGTACCAGTTACGGGTTTATTATTGCTTCTTCTGTATCATGGGTCTCACGCCAGAATCCTCTTGGAATTCGGATCTCAAAGCGTGCTCCTTTACCTTCTTCCCCGGTTTCCTGTATGGTGATGCCGGTAACCGAGAGGATCTCACGGATAATATATAGCCCAAGTCCGCTTGAGGTTCCATATCCTCTCTGAAAGATCTTCTCTTTCTGTTCTGTTCTGATACCGACACCATCATCTTCAACGATCCAGGTGCAGGTATCACCTTCCTTTCTGAAAAATGTCTTAATACAGGTTATTTTTTGCATGAAAAACTCGATCCCAAAAAAACAATATCTGTGAATTATCGTTTTTCATGAGTCAGGTTTTGAGGCTTTACCTCATAGGAGTTTTCTCCGTATCTCAATGCATTATCACAAAGGTTGTATATAACTTTCTCGAGCAAGGGATCCCCGTACACCTCAAGCAAAGAGAGATCTATCTGAAAAGTTACAGTCTTATCTCTCAATGAAGAAACGGCTTTTTGAAAGATATCCCCGGCCTTATACCATGCAGGCATATTCATCCTGAGTTCTTGTAATAATTGTTGAATAACCCCTAAATTACAAAAAAATTCAAATGAGTGTCAAATGTCAGGTATAGCGGGAGCTCTTTTTCTGTAATCACCTGGAAGGGGTTTCGGCCGGAAAATCCGTGGCCGTGTTTGGGAAGTGCGGAGTCCCGAGTACAAACACTTTGGGATCCAGTTTAAATCCTATCCCAGCCGGTAATGGATGCTCCACTGGGTATAGCGGATAAACCGCACGTGCCGGAATAATCTGGGCCAGAAGAAACTCCCTTCGTACGAGTCAAGGTATGACCAGTCGTCAAGGAACCGGATACCGGGTCCCCACTCTTCCATCTCCCGGGAGTGGGCAAGACCGGATTGGTAGGTGATATCATCTCCGAGGTGGAGTTCCCTCCTCAGCTTGAACTCGAGGATCCGGCGGTAGATCCCGGACAGCCACTTCTTGTTCACCACCTCGCAGACCAGTTCTGACCCGGGAAAGCGTTTCGCAAGCTCCCTGACGAGTTTTTTAACATCATCCTCCGGCAGGTACATAAATACCCCCACTGCGAGAAAGAGGAACGGTCCTTTGTGTTCTTCAATGATATTCATCCATGAAAAATCAAGGACCGAAGAAGCAATCGAATGGTAGCGATCTGTGTCGGTAAAAAACCGGCTCCTGATCGCCATGATCACGGGAAGGTCAAGGTCGTAATACTGTACCGACCCGTTCTCGATCCGGAAAAACCGGGAGTCAAGACCACAACCGATGTTAACGACTACCCCTTCCGGGAACCTATCGAGGAATTTCTGCACGTACTCGTCGTATTTCCTGGCCCTCATCGCGATATGGGTCACGAGATCGGACCTGACCCGCCGGGAGCAGAGGTTTTTGGCCAGGGTACCTTCGGATCCGGCAAGCACCTGATCGAGTGCGGCTGCAATCTCTGTGGATTTTGTATCATGCAGGATTGGGTGTTTTGATTCCGCGTCGATTGCATGGCAGTAAAGCGTGAGAAACGAGGTGAAGGCTACCCCGCCGGGGGGCAGGATTGCGTTTTTGTCCGGGAGGTGATTGGTCATGTTGTATTTCTTCTACGGAGAAGGTACCGGGTTTTTCGTGAGCAAGGGTTTCCGGTTAGGATTACCGGAAATGGGTAACGGACCGGATAGTATCTGCCGGAGCTTAAGAATTGAATTGTCCCGGTGACGGCTCCCTTTGTATTATAAGGGGTAATGATGGGAAGAAATTCAGGTCTCGTGGTTCCTTCCCCACCCCGGGCTTTTTGGTTAATTTGTCCGTGGCCGGAACAGGCGTGCCGGGCACCGCCCGCTGTCCCGGTAAGGGGGTACGTCCCCAAGAACCTTGCATTCTCCGGTGTCAGGGGTTTTCGCGATGTAGTTTATGCAGTCTTTGCAGGTTGGCATAATTTTCCTCTTGTTTCTTTTTTTGTATTTTCGTGTTGCAGGTTATCCTGATATTGTTGGTAGAGTGCTTAAAATATTCGGAATAAATGGGGCATGATGATGGAGATATGATGTCCTCCTAAAGAAAAGTTGCTAATCAAATGGATTCACCATTATTTGGCGTTCAGATTCTACACGGGGCTGCCGGAATTATCAGCCGAAAAAAGTTTGTAATCCACGGACAGCAATGTGGATCGATGATTCTTTCATTGTTCATCTCTTCGATAAGCCAGAGGCTACCATGATATTCATCTTGAGAATATGTCATTTACAGATAGGACTATACCCAGATCCAGAAGTTGAGTCAGTTTCATCTCTACCTAGAGCGATCCTCATTTAAGGGAAACATAACATACAAACATCAGGGTAATTGTATTATTCAGATCAACACTTTCTCCCAATATTATGATGAGTCGCCATATTGTGCCCGAAATCAGATTGGTGCTCTTGTTTATGATTGTAGTCTGGTTTTTTCTTCTCTCGTTCATGGCTATTCTCTTTCTCATATTCGACAGAAAGTATTTGATCAGAAACTGGAAGATCTGGCAAAGCAGGCTTTTGCCTGTAAGAGACTTGAGGAGATTGGAAAAGCAGAACCTCTTGATTCCTGGTGTTCGATTGACGGGGTGAGACCCGCCCCCTCTGATGCTGCAGGGTTCCTGGCCCAGGAACAGGCATATATCCCTGACATCAATGACGGGGTCAGGGTGAATATTACCCCGGTCCGGAAGGCGGGGGTACTAACAGCGGACGTGATCGCAAAGAAGGATCTGGAGAAAGTGATCGCAGACCGGGTAGAGTGGCTGACTGATGAACGGAGATGGTGCCGGGAAGGGAAGTTGCCAAAGTGCGGGTGGTGGTGAGATGAATACCAGACACCCAATTTCCGATTATATACAATCAGACAGATACCTGATTACATCTCATGCCAAACAACGGATGATTGAACGGGGGATAACCAGCATCTCTCTCGAACAAGGGGTAATGAATGGAGATATCATTGAAGAATACCTGGATGATGAACCATGTCCATCAGTTCTTGTACTCGCAATGATAAACAACAACCCAATTCACATAGTGATTGGACTATGCACAGACCATATCAGGATAATCACCTGCTATCATCCTGATGAAAAAGAATGAGTGAACAATCGCATACGGAGGCCGATATGATACCAGATAGTTGCACGTTCTGTAAAGGAACACTTAAAGAGGGGAAAACAGAATTTATGGTCAGAATAAATCACGAAATAGTTGTGATCAAAGACATTCCGGCTTTTATTTGTGATCAATGCAATGAAGCATATTTTCCCCCTGAATCATCCCGGAAGATTGATGAGATACTTGAAAAACTACGGGCTGGTCCGGTCTGTGGACGGCCTCTTGCTGCAATCGAAGTGTGCATGGAATAAAAAAAAGCCGGATCGAAACCGCCATGAGGTGCAATAACCTGGTACATGCTAATTGCAGGCTGGATGAATGGAATCTTCAATGAGAAAAAAACCAGGAGGATCAATACAGCATGAAGGATAGAATGCCCTCGTGGAAAAACTCGGACCTATCGATGCATCACGATGTATCCAGATTTATGACCAGGGATCCGGAGATTACACCAAAGATAGACATGCCTGGTTATCTGATGATCCTGATGAGATCATCACCTGTGTTATGGAGTGGAGGAATGAATCCGGAAAACGGGGTGAAACATATCAGTCTTGGAGAAGAACATGAATTGCTTTATCTGTAAACATGGAAAAACCCAGACCCGGCACGATGACCCCAACCCTTGAGCGGGGTGAAACAACGTTTGTCATCAGATATGTACTTGCAGAGATCTGTTCTCATTGTGGAGAAGAATACCTGGATGAACAGACATCGAAGAGATCTTTGCAATCGCTAAAAGAGATGTCTGTGCAGGTTTTCAGGTAGATATCCGGGAATATCAGGCAATGTGTGCAGATACATGAGGTGGTATCACCTGTTCGTATCCTGAATAAAAGAAATGGATTCACTATCGCGTACAGAGGTCGTTATGAAACCAGACAGTTACATGTTCTGTAAAGCAACGCTCAGAGAGGGGAAGACAGAATGTATGGTCAGAAATATTACGAAGTAGTTGTTATATTCAGGACTCCGCACACCACACAATTGAGTAAAGTGATTTTTACACTCTTTCCATAATGAGCAGGGGGTTTGGTAGCTGACTCGATACTATCTCGAAAATATCCACATTTTTGTTCACGTGCAGCGCCCCTGACTGTATCACCAGACCATAACCGGTACTCTCTTCTTCTCTCAGCGATAAACATCCCGCATGGATGTGCATTTCTGCGTGCATTACGAGGGGGATGGATATCCCCCGACGAACCGGTTCTGCCGGAACTGCCCGCATTCTCACATCGCGTGTGACGCCCTCTGGCAGCTGGTCATTGACCTGTCACGCTCAAAGGGCGGTGACGCCGTACCGCTGCCCGGGACACGGGCGGTGATGTTTCCAAACCGGCAAACCAAAAACAGTGTCCGCCTCGAGATAAACTGCCGGTGGTACTTAAGTCGGGAGGATTTCCTGTACTTTATTGCGACGGGCTATGCCGGGATGGGCCGGAGAGGAGACCGGCAGGAACGGACCGTGTCTCCGAGCCTGACACGACAGGAACCGTATGTCCAGTCCATTCTATCGGCTCTCGGGGGTGACGGACGGGAAGAGGTCCGGGCTGTACGCCAGGTACAGGCAGGCAAAACTCCTTGAGTTTTCATAGTCTGGAACTATCATATTAAAAAGGGGCAGGAGTCAAGTCAGACTTACTCACAATCTGCTTTCTTTTGTCAGGAGAAACGAAAATTCCTGAATTGCTGTGATAAGAGGTGGATAGCTATTTCTTGTGAGATAGTGATAGTTGTATGATATTGCGGCATACGTGTCGCTATGATAAGGAGTAAAACCATGACAGATAAACCACCAGGTGCCATTCTGCAGCGTGATGGAGAGACATTTGCAATCGTACCCAGAACTCCCGCCGGTATCGTTAGTCCTGATAATCTGGAAAAGATTGTAGCAGTGGTACGAAAGTACCATATCCCTATCATCAAGATGACATCAGGCCAGCGGATAGTCCTGGTCGGGATAAAAGAAAAGGATGTCACTGCTATCTGGAATGACCTTGGGATGACCGTAGGTCAGGCTACCGCTCCCTGCCTCCATTATGTTCAGGCCTGTCCCGGAACCGCAGTATGCAGGTATGGAAAACAGGATTCTCTGACGTTTGGGGTTGAAATAGAGGAGATGTACCTTGGGATGAATCTTCCTGCAAAACTAAAGATGGGAATCTCCGGCTGTCCCCGATGTTGTGGAGAAAGTTACGTTCGTGATATCGGGGTTGTAGGAAATCCAAAGGGATGGACGGTAATCTTTGGTGGTAATTCAGGTGGAAGACCCCGGATCGGTGATGTTGTTGCACGGGATCTCTCATCCGATGATGCGAAAGATCTCGTCAGGCGTCTTCTTGAGTATTATCGTGACCACGGAAAACCACAGGAGAGAACAGCACGGTTTATTGAACGGGTGGGACTGGATACCATAAAAAGAGATGTTCTAGCCTTTGCTCCGTACATACCACTACAAGGAATTCGCTAAATAATCTCCCATTTTTCGGTATCTGTGCAGTTGGTGTATCAGTCACCGGGTAAGACGGATGGGGCAGGAATTCGGGTCCATTGGTGAGGTACCGGCAGGCAAAATCCACTGATGAGAGATCAAATACCGGGATACTCAAATATCCCGGTTTACAAATCCTATCCAATGATCCAGGATCTTGATGCAGAGTTCCGTGCAGTCTCAAAAAACGCAGATTATTTTGGGATAGCGGATCTCACTCCTGCCCGGGATTATATCAGGGAACAGGGCGGAGATCGGGTTGCCCGGTACCCGGTAGCGATCGTGGCCGGGATACGGCTCGCCGACAGTCTTATCGACCCCCTGCCGGCAAGGGATCCGGCAGCTGCTATCCTGTACCGGCACAATGCATACGACGTGGTAAACACTGCACTTGACCAGATTGCACTCCGGCTGGCAAATACCATTCAAAGGGCCGGATTTAGAGCCCTCCCTGTCCCGGCATCGAAGCGGACCGATGATGCCCGTATCTGCAGCATCTTCTCCCAGAAACTCGCTGCCCACCTGGCGGGAATGGGCTGGATAGGAAAGAGCTGCCTTTTTGTGACCCCTGATCACGGGCCCCGGGTCAGGTGGGTCACTGTCCTTACCGATGCTCCGCTCTCTCCGACTGGAGAGCCGATGCAGCAGCGTTGCGGGGAATGCACGGCATGTGTTGATATCTGTCCGAAGCAGGCGATTACAGGAGAGCCGTTTTATCCATACGAGCCCCGGGAGGCCAGGTTCGATGCAGCTGCCTGCGAGCGGTACTTCCGGGAGATGGAGAAGGACGGAGGTGTTGGGGTCTGCGGGTTATGTCTGTATGTCTGTCCGTACGGGAGGAAGAAATAACAATTATCTTACTGATGGGATGGATGTATCAAGGAAGACTCCTGTGGGTTTCATGTGTCTGCCATTGAGCAGACCGGTTGTTAAACAGTGAAAGGGATGAGTGATATTTATTTTTTCTTTCTACCTTTTGCCCGTATCATATCTGCGTCTTCTTTAGACTCAACCCGAAGGATAAAGGTCCCATAACAGGGTTTTGTATAGGGAAGGATAATAATCGGACCTTCAAGCCCAATTGCAATTGGCGGTATGCCGATAAGGCATTTCTTAAATATCCGAAAACCTGGATCCACATAAAAGACCTCTTTATAATTCTTCTCGATAAATACCCTGGATTCTGCAAAGGAAACACCTGATTGGAGTACCTCGTATCCCATCTCTTCTACACAGCCCATCCCATTACCTCATCTATTTTCCTGCGTATCTTACCCGGGTTATGCACCGCTTTTTCAATGATTGTTTCACAGGAAAAGTCCAGTTGTGCACCCAGGTTATCAGCCTCCCTTCCAAAGACAACTGCGATCAGTCTCCCATCAAAAAGGAACCTTATGGTGGCAGCGTAGGAGATTCCCGCATCGTTATGAATAAAAATCATGCAGATAGGGGGTTTGAGTTTCCTGGTTGTAAGATCCTCGATACACCGCTCAAGATCGATCATCTTTGTCACATACGATTTATCTAAGTCAGATATCCTGATGAGTTGCAACACAGCCTTGTTGCCGGCGATACGAAGTTCCTCTCCCCGTTCTTTAAACTGGCGGGCACAGTATAACGCTAGTGCCTGTTGCACCGGGATCTCGGGGCAACCCAGGATTAGTAAAGGCCTGGTATTATCTTGTTCCTCCATATTTCCTAACCAGTTTTTACTGCCTGATTTGTAGATGCTCCTTAATGGTACTGATACAATATATATAACAATTGTGAATGGGCGTTGGATTGAAGAATATAAAATATACGAGGAAAACATGATAGAGTGTCTCTTTTTACCGAAACGAGGGAGTAATTGATCTCTTTATTCTGATTCCTGAATAATTGCTAACAAATAATCAGATACTGCAGTCGTCTCGTCATTGATCAAAATCAGTTGCAGCAGTTATGCAGATTAAAAAGAGAACTCTACAAAATTCCAGAGATGTTGCCGGTAAAAACGGTTTTTCTCCGCAGAGCCCAAGGTTAATACCCGAAGTAATGAAAAAGGTACGCATGGACCTGCAGAACCTTGATCCGATGGGAATAGAAGAGGCCGGCAAAAAAGGAATTATCCTTGAGAATATCCTGCTGATTGCCCTGGTCGCAGTAGGATTTCTGGGAATGTACCCTCTCGTCATAGCTGGGATTCCCCTCATCTCGATTCTGTACGTGCTCTTTATAGTAATCATGCTCGCGGCGGTGCTCCGTAAACACCTGTGTACCCATTGTTATTACTATGGCAGATGGTGCCATTGCGGATGGGGAAAAATATCGTCTGCCTTGTTCCAGGACAAATCCGGTAACAAACACCTGGGTGAAAAAATGGTTGTACCGACCTGGAGTATTATCCTCTTCCTGCCCTTTATCGGAATGATCCTTGTGATTATTCTCGGAATGGCGCCACTCATGCAGGAACTGTTGTTCTTCGTTGCCTTTGTCGTTCTGCTGATCGCAGAAGGCGTTGTGCATAAGAAAGATTGCGAACAGTGCAGGATGCGGTTTATCTGCCCGGGAAGCGCCGTGAAGAAATAGATTGTGCCCTGGATAACAACTGATAATAATATGGCCCTGATAGCATGAGTTTTCAAGTTATGGTAATATTCCTTACTTAAAGGTAACGGTAAAAGGTTAAATATTACGTTAGAACTCCGCATGTGAGGAAATTGTGTAAGATTATTTTTACCTCCAATACATTCAATGTGGACTGGTATCGCAGTTGATTTCATGAAATCCTGAAAATAATACCGCGGGATAGGTCAAATGCGGAGTCCTGATTAGATGAATTATTATCCTGAAAAATACAATTGGGATTAATGAAAAATAATCCCATACTCTATTCTGCTGTTCTTTTTGTGATTTTTCTTTTAGGAGGATTAATTTTTTTTGTCAATGCAGAACCTGAACCGACTGAATATTCAGATAAACGTGATGGATTTGAAGAATTTTTCATCGAAAAAATGTCTGAATATGAAGTTCCCGGAGCTGTGGTCGGTATCGTAGAAAATGACACCGTTGTTTACCTGGAAGGTTATGGAGTCCGGGAGCTTGGAAAACCAGGAATGGTAAACCCTGATACCCGGTTTCAGATTGCATCTGTAACCAAGTATATTACCGGAGGAGCAATAGGTTCTCTTGTTGATGAAGGAAAATTGGACTGGGATACCCCGGTAATTGAATATCTTCCTGGCTTTAAATTAAAAGATACCTATATCAGTAACCACACGACTCTTCGTGATCTTCTTGCTCACCGGACCGGGCTTCGTCGTGATGGTGAACTCCTTGGCAGGGTGGGATATTCCAATGATGAGATATTACACCGGATGAGATATCTTGAATTTGGAACCGGATTTCGGGAACGATATCTCTATTCGAATGCCGGATATTTCATTGCAGGAGAAGTGGCAGCAAAGGCAGATAACCAAAGCTGGGAGGATTTAACCAATGAACGGATAATTAAACCTCTGGGAATGACGAGGTCCGGAACCCGGATGGAAACATTATATCTTGACAACAATCATTTCTCCGGTCACGGAGTGATAAATGGAGAGGTTGGGGTAATTCCTCTTGAAGAAGCATCACTCCCGGCGGCTGGACAGGTTGTTTCTACCGGAAGAGATATGACAAATTGGATCCGGATGATGCTGAATCAGGGTTTAATAGATGGAAAAGAGATCCTCACCCCAAAAACAATAGATGATATTCATGCAGCAAGCCTGGTTGCAGGACCTTCAGGTCCATTGAGGGATCCGAATGGAGCTGTAGGTCTTGGATGTGATTCCTATTATTTCCTGGGAGATAGGATTATCGAAAAGAATGGAGCGCTCGATGGTGTAAGATCTATTGTTGTCCTTATTCCGGAAAAGAATAGTGGGATAGTAGTTATTGCAAATAAGCAATTAACAGCATTTCCTGAAGCAGTCAGGGATGAATTCCTGGAACGATACATTGGTAGGACCGGAGAGGACCTTCAGGCAAGGGAAAAAGCATCACAGGCCGGATGGAATTCCCTCATCCAGAATCCGGAAAAACCATCTGATGCAACTCCGGCAACAATCAGCCCCTATGCAATTGAAGGGGAGTATTCAAGCGATCTCTATGGAAGCATACAGATTACCCAGGGATCGGATGCAGAGAACATGGTAATTGGATTTGGTCCAAACAGATACGCGGCAAATCTCACCCATTGGACAAATAACACGTGGTATGCTTCATTTCCTAATCCTGATGACTTGGTTGGATACCTGAATTTCAAAACTGATTCAACCGGATTGGTTACCGAAATCAGTTCTCATGAATTCGGCCCCTTTTTTAGGATATGAACGGATTATGACATGATGCTTCAATACAATTAAATGACTCAATAAAGAGGCAGTTGTACGAGTGCGATAAGAAGCGATAATCTGATAATCTGAAAAGAATGCTGACTAAATTTGTTAAAAGCCACATCCATCAGTGTGATAGTTCTCCCCATGGAACTAAATATCCTTGGTTTACCTTTGATAACAATCTTGATGCACCAAAAACAAAGGAATTCTCTGCAATGGTCCGGAACAACTCCACTTTGCTATATTCACCATACTGCTGAACATTTTTAGGTTAAAAAAATGTGTATATATTCCACAAAATAAGTTGTAAAAATGTGTTTTTTAAGCACATTATATATACTTAAAGGTGCTAATGTCATGGTATGAAGCGGTTCATGTACGATACGTTACGTAAATGGAAAGACGCCAGGGATCGTAAACCGGTGATTATCCAAGGAATCCGGCAGTGCGGGAAAACCTGGGTATTAAAACATTTTGGTGAGGCTGAATTCAGGGATATCGCATATTTCAACTTCGAATATGATGACCGGCTGCAAAGGATATTCGAAGGGGATCTGAATGCTACACGAATTATCAAAGACCTTGGCATTCTCAGAAATAAATCCATCAGGCCCAGAATAACCATCCTCATATTAGATGAAATTCAGATCTGCCCCCGTGCGATAACATCTCTCAAATATTTCTGCGAAAACCTGTCCGAACTCCACGTTGCTGCCGCTGGTTCCCTGCTCGGAGTGGCTGTTGCACAGATGGGAAAAAATGTTTCATTTCCGGTTGGCAAGGTGCAGATGCTTAAGATGTATCCTCTCAATTTTTCGGAATTTCTCCTGGCAAAGGATGAAGAACTCCTTTACGAGTACCTGAGCAATATATCCCCTGATGAAGAGATATCCCCTGCATTTACCGGCAAACTGGAAGAGGCATATCGTGAATACCTGATAACGGGAGGTATGCCGGAGGTTGTCAGCTCATGGATAAAAACCTACGACATCGGGTTTATAGAAACGATACAAAGCGAGATTCTCGGCAATTATGAAAAAGATTTAGTAAAATATGCGTCTGTTTCTGAATTTCCAAAACTTACCCTTATCTGGAATGCAATCCCTGCACAGCTTGCAAAGGACAATCAGAAATTTATTTTCTCCCATGTAAAGCATGGAATGCGTGCACGTGATCTGGAAGATTCCCTTCAATGGCTGATATCAGCAGGTCTCATCTACAAGGTCGAAAAGATCGAGCGCCCCTTTATTCCGGTTACAACATATGCGGACACGACAAACTTCAAAATTTATTTCTCAGATGTAGGACTTTTACGCAGGATGAGCAAATTTCCGGCAGATGTCGTTTTTGACTCCTCTTCACTGACTGCTGACATGCGGGGAATTCTAACGGAAAATTTTGTTTTGACAGAGCTGATTGCAAACAGTTTTCAAAGACCCTTTTTCTGGAAATCCGGCGGTATTGCCGAGGTTGATTATACGATACAGGAAGGCGTAGATGTCGTTGCTATCGAGGTTACATCAGCAAGAAGGACTCGTTCAAGAAGCCTTGCAGAGTACCGGAAAAAATACCACCCGCGTATTGCTGTCAGGACCAGTCTTGATACTATTGCCAGACATTCTGATGAATATGGTGAGGTTCTTGAAATTCCCCTGTACCTTATCTGGAGACTAAAGGCATATCTATGAGGTTTTTTAAAAATATGACTCATTATGAGATATCCTAAACACAGTCTTGGGGTGAAAAAAAGGAAGTCAGCCACCTGATTTTTGATAACAAGCATCTCGATCCCGGGCTGATATTCTGAGAGCAGGCAGATACATAACACAGACCCTTAATGACGGCATAACCGTTTTTTATTTCAGGAATTGCAATAATACATCCCCGGAAAAAGCGTAAACGTATATTAAACTGAAACCTCAAATCGGGTGATATCAGGCCATATGAAATTCAGAGTCATAATAGAAATAGACGAAGATGGTATCTTTGGAGCCGAATGCCCGTCTCTTCCGGGCTGCATATCTCAGGGAAAAACCAGAGATGAAGCACTTGAAAATATAAAGACGCTGCAAAAGGGTACCTGGAAAGCCTGAAGAAGCATAATGAACCAATCCCCCCGTCGAGGATCTCCAAAAATCAGGTGATGAGATCTTCATTGTATTTTTCGATCCATTAAAATATTGGAGGAATTGACTGAAACACTCTAATCCTACGTAACAAAAACGATTGATTCAATGTTTACTTACAAATTCACAAGATTTTTGGACAGTACCAAACAGAGTAATCTGGTAAGTAACATAAGGATATCGCCGACATGGCTAATGTTGAAGTCAATAATCCACCAAAAATTGTCACGATGATGACATTCTCTAAAACCCACTTATGAATAACGAAGAAATTGCACGGAAATGCTCTGAATTGGGAATGATACAAACGCGTGGCGATCTTGGGCAGGCTATTGCAGAGATCGTTTTGTCGTTCTCCCCGCAGGATATCCGGCAGATGCGCTGGAATTTTCGTGGAGCAATCAGGGATATTAACCCGGAACTTCGGGAAAAACTGGACGAAGCGATCACGGCTCATCTTCACGGAACCTACCAGGCCATCAGGCTTATGCACCAGCAGGGGGCCTTTATCCATATGGGTACTGATCTAACAAAGGTTGCAGGCTCGTACTGGATAATGGTAAAAGAACAGTGTTCTACCGGCCCGGAGGAAAAGGTCAGGTTACGATTCTTAAAATACCTTCTTTCCGGGTTCTGCATGTTCGTACAGGAATTACCCGGTCACCCGGTTGGGATGCCGTTTCCCGGGGGGGAGAAGGTTACCTTCATCGACGGGAACTATTACTGCCCGGTCAGGGAGAAAGCTCATGATGTCGATGCAGCGCTGTGCCCCTTCTGCCCGGCTCTTCAGACTCCAGAACCTGGATACTTGAAACCGCCGGTGAAAGCAGGCAGGTACCGGAAGGATACATTTCTCCGCCAGACCTTTGACCAGCATTATTACAACGGGTAATCCGGGGAAATAGAGCGGGAAAATTAACGATACAACAACAATCCGCCTGATCCATTGTCCACGTAACCGATACCAGGTTGGCAGAATGATCACAGAATCCAAAACCTGGGTCAGGAATGATAAAGGAATGTACAGGACAATATCTAAAAATGCGAGGGGAGGGATTAATTTCTCTGTTCTTAATCGCTAATAATTGTGGCACTGTGTGAATTCAGAACAATAATGGACAAAAAGAAGATACGACCTGGGAAAAAACAGGTTAGAATAGAGTCAGGAATTCATACTGACTGTCACGCTCCCATCCTCTGCGACCGTCACGGTGAAACTGACCGGGCTGCCATAGGGGACCGGTATCTCCTCACCGGTAAGCGGGTTTATCTGGATCTCGTAGGGCTGGAACTCGTATATGTATACCCCGGGGAGAAGGGGGATGGAAAGAGGAAGGGTGACCTCGCCGAACTCCCCGTCTGAGGCAGTTGCGGAAAATTCGCCGATAGCCCGTGCAGCCTCGTTTAACGGGACAAACAGGAAGGATGCATCCGGTGACACCGGCGGTGTTCCTTCCTGTTCAAACGTGAGGGTGAGCGTGGTTGTACCTCCGGCGGTTGCTCCGGGAGGGATAACGGCAGAGATTATCACGA
>CAZSDZ010000043.1:0-25464 GCA_964605795.1 uncultured Methanoregulaceae archaeon | reverse complement strand
ACTCGCTTACGTCAGAATCAAAAACCCATTCAGAGTCGTGATTGATTCTCCATCTAACTCGGCTCATATACGTCGCAGGTGACAGATATAAAGATTATGTGTTCGTCCTCAATATAGCCAATGCAATCCTCAATTCTCAAATTTTTGTCATTCCGATTTTCGTTTGAGAATTGAGAATAATATCGTTGGATGTGTCTTGGTCGAATCAAATTTCGATTTTTTTTCTCTTTATGGATATTCGATCCAAAAAAGACACGCACCCAGTCAGGCATCCTGTAATAGCAAAATGTATGATGTTCGTTTTAGAACCAAAAGAGACATCACAGACAATCTTTCCCTTTTATACCGACAATCCCTGGATTTCTGTATCAGAAATTACCGGTTCAGGATAGGATTTCTCAAAAATCAGAAGCCCGATGGAAGGTATGACGGTGTTGATGCAAGAGAGAGTACCAAGCATGACATTTGAGTATCAGCTTGGGTGTTGAATATCATACCATTCCATCAGGTGTACAATATCTCGTATGATCCTTTTTGGTAATAAGGTTTCTAATTGAAGGAAATTGCAAATTGGTTAAGAATCGTTGATTTCTTTACAATAATTCGAAGAATATGGGAAACCCCGATTTTTTGCGATTTATTTAGAGAACTGTAATTAATATTCTTTTTATTTGAATAATAGAGGGATATATTCCCTTTAATTTTTTATCTTACTTTTTGGTTTTACTCCCTGACGCATCCCTTGAATATTTTCCAAATTCAGAAGAGATAAGTTGTGTACCAAGAAAAACAGGTCCGTCAGTACAAACCCGCAGTCCCAGGGGATCCATGCAACAGGATCCGCAGATACCAATACCACATTTCATGTACCGATGCAGACTAAACTGGGCGATACGAGCGAGATTTATAGAAACCAGGTAATCAAGAACAGATACCATCATCATCTCAGGTCCGCATACAAGAATCGTATCATACCTGTCAGTCTGAATGGTTTTGAGAAGATCCACCACATATCCGTGATGACCCCGGGATCCATCATCCGTTGCCAGGATAAGGTCGCAGAATTCCTGGATCTCCTTTACAAAGAGAAGTTCTGATTCGGTTCGTGCTCCCAGCAGGAACGTGACCGTATCCCATCCTCGCGCAACCGAAAGCAGGGGAGCGGCACCGACCCCCCCCGCAATCGCAAGAACCCTGCCGAAAAGAGAGAATCCATTCCCAAAAGGACCACGAATCCCTATCATATCATCTGGTTTCATCAAAAAAAGGGCAGATGTAGCATCTCCCACTTTCTGAATGGTTATTGCATCGGGATGAGAAAGAGCCATTGGGATCTCATCAATACCGACTACCCAGACCATCACAAACTGGCCGGATGTATGCGGGAAGGGAGTGTCAAAATAGATCGTCCGGACTGTCGGTGTTTCATCCACAATCCGGGTGATACGAACCATATCTGGTAATGAATCACTCATGGGCACACCCCACGATCTCCATACATGATACCCCATCCTCGTTATAGAGTTCCCGGGATATATGTTCAAATACTGATAGGTCTTCTCCGACCGCACTCCCAATCTCTACTGCGCAGGCTCCTGCCATCATCATCTCAATCACATCTTCAGCTGTTCCGATACCACCACATCCAATGACAGGAATATCACAGGCCTTGTACAGATCATATACAGCGCGTATCGCGATAGGAAAGACTGCTCTTCCTGAAAGACCCCCATACCGGTTTCCCAGAACCGGTCTTTTAGCCGGGACTGATATACGCATCGCTTTTACCGTATTTATTGCAACCAGGGCATCTGCTCCTCCTTCCTCAGCGGCACGACCAATCGTCGTGATATCAGTCACATTTGGAGTAAGCTTAACCCAGGTTGGAATATGCAGGGAACTCACCGCTTCAGTACACGCTCTGACCAGATCGGGATTTGTTCCAATGGATGCACCATATCCGGTGGCATGGGGACAACTGACATTTAACTCAAACGCTTTCGCGTAACCTACAAACCATGATGCAACCTCGGCAAATTCACCGGGATTTCCACCAAATATACTCACGATCACCGGTTCCCCTTTGAGGGGCTCCAATTCTGAAACGAAAGCATTTGAGGGGTTGCACAGACCCATCGCATTGAGGTATCCATCCTTTAGCCTGACAAGACAGGGGCCGGGGTGGCCATCCCGGGGCTCTGGTCCGATTGATTTTGTAACGACTGCACCGGCGCCCAGTCGCAGCATACGGGCCAGAGACGATCCCGTTGTTCCGAGCACGCCTGCAGCAAGAATCAGGTGATTGTGCATACTGACCCTGCCAATTTCAAACGGGCCATTCTGCAATTGTATCATGAAAAGAAAATTGCAGTCAAGATAGTTATGTATTCTCCGGCACAACCTGTATGCATGGTTACCCTCTGTGTATATGGTTCCGGCAGAATCGGCGGATGCGTTGCAAACCTTGCTGCATCACTGGGCATCATCGATAGTCTTGTCATTTTCGATATCAATACCCCTTTCCTGCATGCCCAGAAGCTTGATCTCCTTCATGCGGATCGGGGCATTCCGGTCAGTACTGATCTCAGCCTCATGCCCGGATGTGATATCTGCCTGTTTACCGCAGGTCTGCCACGCGATCCGACCGTGGAGACCAGAACTGCACTGCTCGATAGCAATATTTCGGTCGCAAAGGATTTTATCAATCATCTGGCCGGGTTTACCGGGATTCTTATCACCGTTACCAATCCGGTAGACTGTCTCAACAATTACTTCCAAAAAAAGACCGGACTTCCCAGGGAGCGTGTTATCGGTTTTGGCGGACAGCTGGATAGTGCCCGGTTTACCTGCAATCTCCATGAAAAGGGAATATCCGGGAAAGGCATTGTACTTGGTCAGCACGGAGAGTACCAGGTTCCCGTCTTTTCACATCTTGAGGCAAACCTCTCCGCAGAGATGCGACAGACTATTCATGAGGAACTAAAAAATGCCAGCATGGAAGTAATTAAGGGAAAAGGAGCGACAGAGTATGGTCCCTGCTGGCATATCACCCGTCTCATTAACGCTGTTGCAGAAGATACAAAGGAACGCCTGATATGCTCCTGTGTATTAGACGGAGAATATGGAATAGAAGGATGTTCTCTTGGCGTTCCGGCGATTATCGGCGCAGAGGGTATAATTTCTATCGAGGAATGGCCTCTTGATGCTGATGAACAGGAAGGGATGAAAACCGCTTCCCAGTACATAAAAAACGTGTGCAGGAATATTATATGAGTGACGAGCTTGCTCTTGCTATCAGCCAGGTTGAGTATTCAGGTTCCAGTGACGGAACCATCATCCATATCTTTGGAAGAACAGGCGATGGTACAGCAAAGCATATTCAGGTGAGCGGATTTCGCCCTTACTTTTATGTTCTGGCAAAACAGGCAGAAGGAACTCTTCCCTCTCTTATTGCGGAACGCGATCCGGCAACATACCGGTCTATTAAAGGAGATCAGGTAAAAAGACTGTATACCCACCGGCCCATGGATGTCCGGGAGGCGCGTGCCAATTTTACCCATTTTGAGGCAGATATCCCGTTTGCGACCCGGTACATGATCGATACCGGCATAACCGCCGGTGCCCTGATTCCATTGTCTGCCTCCCACCCTGATGATATGGTAGATTTCCGAACTATCAAACCGGCACCGGTTTTTGCTCCGGTCCGGTACTGCCTGTGTGATATTGAGTGCGAAGACGATAAAGGAGGTCTGCCAATTCCTGATCGGGATGCCATTATCTGCATCACCTGTTACGATTCATACGAGGCAACATACACCACGTTCCTCCTCTCCCATCCCCAGAACCTGGCAGATAAAGGACCGGGAGTTACGGCTTTTGCGGAATCGGATAATCCCAAGGACATTCATATCCCTGATACGACAATATATACATTTACAGACGAAAAAGCCCTGCTTTTAGCCTTTAGTGAACATATCAGAAGAACAGATCCTGATATCCTGTCAGGCTGGAACTTCACAAACTTTGATCTGCCATTCATCACCAGACGAATGACAGTCCAGAACCTTGCTCCTTCCCTTCTCGCCCGACTCCCCGGGGGATCTGACCGGACCCCCATCAGGGGACGGATTGATTTCGATCTTCTGGCTGCGTATAAACGGATGCAGTCGAGTAAACTCGAGTCATACCGGCTTGATGCAATCGGGAAACGGGAAGTCGGGGAAGTGAAGGCTTTTCATTATCAGGCCGGGATGACCTCGAGATTATGGCGGGAGAATCCACGGGAACTGGTTGTATATAACCGGAAAGATGTTGAACTGTGTGTCCTTATCAATAAAAAGAACAGTATAATCGAATTTTATCAGGAGATAGCCAGGTATGTCGGTTGTCCCCTCGATCGGACATTAAACTCGTCCCAGGTTATTGATATCTATATCCTGCGAAAAGCGTTCGGCAGGTTTGTTCTGCCTTCCAAGGGATATACCGATGCAGAAGAGTTTGAAGGGGCAACCGTGTTTGAACCAAGCAAAGGACTGCTTGAGAATGTGGTTGTACTGGATCTCAAATCACTCTACCCGATGGCAATGATGACCATCAATGCTTCACCAGAGACCAAAAGACCGGACGGGGATCTTGTTGCACCAAACGGGATTCGCTTTGCCAGTGCACCCGATGGTCTTACCCGGAGTATCATTGGGGAACTGATGCAGGAACGTGATGAAAAGAAACGTATCAGAGACACCTATCCCTTTGGATCAGAAGAATATCACCGGTATGATATGCAGCAGGGAGTCATCAAAGTCATCATGAACACGTATTACGGGGTAAGCGGATATGCCCGGTTCCGACTCTATGACCGGGAGATAGGATCGGCGGTTACCTCGGTCGGCCGGGCTATCATCATGCACACACGGAACATTATTGAAGGAATGGGATATCCGGTCGTGTATGGGGACACCGATTCGTGCATGATACAACTCCCCAAAGGAGATCTCCCGGCTACCATTACGCGGGCCCGCGAGATTGAAAAGGTCTTAAATGAGAGTTATGACGCTTTCGCTCGGGAACAACTCAACGCAGAGGTTCATTACTTCTCGATAAAATTTGAGAAGGTATACAAGCGGTTCTTTCAGGCAGGAAAAAAGAAACGATACGCAGGGAACCTCATCTGGAAAGAAGGCAAAGAGGTTTGTGAGACCGACATGGTCGGATTTGAGACAAAACGCAGTGATTCACCCCTGTTAACCAGGGAGGTTCAGAAGAAGGTGATGGAACTGATACTTGCCGGAGCCGGGCTTGCCGAACTGAAGAGTTACGTTGGAGAGGTCATAAAGAGATATCGTGCCGGAGCGTTTCCTCTTGACGAGATCGGTATTCCCGGGGGAATCGGCAAGGAACTAAAGGAGTACGAAACCGATGACGCTCATATCAGGGGAGCTCACTATGCAAATACCCACCTCGGAACAACCTTTGGGAAAGGGAGTAAACCAAAACGGATATACATAAAGCAGGTAAAAGGCACGTATCCCAATACCGATGTTGTCTGTTTTGAGTATGGCGACCAGGTTCCTGACAATTTTATTGTTGACCGGGAACTTATGCTTGAGAAGACGATACGGCAGCCAATCGAACGTATCATCGAACCGATCGGGTGGTCATGGAGTGATCTCGATCCTTCACGGACTACTCTCTCTGACTTTTTTTAAAAACCATGACTTTTAGAAGAGAAAAAGACCAGCCGGAAGAGGTTGCATCTCTGAAAAAAAGGGGTACCAGTCATTCAGGGAAGGTAACCATACCAAGAATCGTGATTGGCGGAGTCAGTTCCGGTTGTGGCAAGACCACGGTCGCCAAGGGTATTATGCAGGCCCTGGTCAGGCAGGGTCTTGTTGTTCAGCCCTTTAAGATAGGACCTGATTTTATTGATCCGAGCCACCATACCGCACTCTGCGGGAGACCTTCGTTTAATCTCGATCTCTTTATTATGGGAGAGCAGGCCATCAGAAACACGGTGGCAGAAGCTTCCCGTGGAGCAGATATTGCAGTAATTGAAGGGGTTATGGGACTCTATGACGGGCTTGACGGGACGACTGCAGCCAGCACGGCAGATGTTGCTGCAATCCTCTCTGCACCGGTTATCCTTGTCATCGATGTATCAGGTATGTCTGCAAGTGCCCATGCAATCGTTCGCGGTTTTCGGGACTATAACACTCACCTTAATCTGGGTGGCGTTATCTTTAACCGGGTGGGAAGCGAGCGTCATGCGACGATGATAAATCAGACCCGTGAATCAGAACACCTGGGATTTATTCAGAAAGATGATCTCCTCTCGATGCAGAGCCGCCATCTCGGGCTGTTCATGGGAACCGAGATCCCGGATGCCGGGCGGGTAGGGGATATTATCGGCAGATCCTGCGATCTCGGGAAAATTAAGAAAATTGCACAGAGTGCTCCGGTACTTTCCCATACTTTATCTCACCGGGAGAGGAATCATTCAGGTAACGAGGTGAAAGTCGGCATCGCATCTGATTCGGCATTCTGCTTTTATTATCGCCATAACCTGGATCTGCTTGAACAGGCGGGAGCAGATCTTGTTTTCTTCAGCCCGATTACCGATCCCCTCCCTGATGTGGATGCATTGTATCTCGGAGGAGGGTACCCGGAACTGTATGCAAAAGCCCTTTCATCCTCCCGGTCGTGCCGGCAGATACCCGGGGTAGTAGATGATGGTATGCCGGTTTATGCTGAATGTGGCGGTCTTTTGTTTCTTACCCGCGGAATAGAATTGCTAGGGGGAGAGAAATATAAATGGGCAGGTGTACTGGGCGCTGATGCGACGATGCATGCACGGTTCTGTGCACTCGGATATACCAAAGGGATCTGCAGGGCTGGAATCGGCGGACCAGATCTTGCACCGGACGGGATCGGGATTTTGGGACACGAATTTCATTACTCTTCCCTCCGAGCTGACCGGGACGCAACATTTGCCATCGAATTATCCCGGGGAGAGGGAATAACTGATAACCGGGACGGAATGTACATCCATAACACCATGGGCTGTTACACCCACTCGTATTTCTCGGAAACCTTTGCAGAGGGTATCGTCTCTGCAGCACATGCCTACCGGAAACAGTAGGTTTTAAGAGTTTTCATCCTTTTTCACGGGTTTATGATAATAACCGCAGTTTTTGTCCAAATGACGGGATAAAATCATTTTTACGGGACATCACCCCGGGAAGCCGGACCGGTTGATCGTGATACCCTAATCCATCCAGCAGGGACTGGTTTCCTGCAGCGAAGAGATAACTGACCTGGTCAATGACATCGGTACATAAAACGAGGTAGAGATCAACAGAATGCTGCATTCGTACCTCTCCGACTTCCCTGATGAGGGCCTGCCGGTTTTTATAAGGAAATTCATCAGAAGCGATCATTACCTGTGCAATGATGACTGAGGTATCAAAGAGAGTATAGGATTTCGTGTCACGGGTGAGTAGTTCTGACAGGGGAATGGATGTCGTATCCATCCCGCTCTCTATGAGGGATGTGCCAAACTCCTGTGGTTCTATCCCTGAAAGCGATGCGAGATATGTGACTGCATCCCTGTCCCTTCCGGTTGTCGTAGACATCCTCAATACAAGGGTATCAGAGAGTATCCCAGCCAGTAGCAATCCTGCAATCTCTTCTTTCGGATCAATACCTGCTTCCTGGTACAGGTTTGTAATAATAGTGGATGTAGATCCGACCGGCTCATTGCGAAACCGGATGGGACGAAGGGTTGTGATCGCTCCCAGCCGGTGGTGGTCAATAATCTCGAGGATCTCGGCAGTCTCGATACCATCCACGGCCTGGGCATACTCGTTATGATCAACAAGAATGACTGATTTGTGAATCTCGGTAAGGAAGGTGTTTCGTGATATCATCCCAAGCAGTCTGCCATCCTCGTCGATAACACAGGCAGTCCGGTACGGTGAGTTGGTAACAATCCGGGTAGCAGCCCCGATATACTCATCGCATTGCACTGTCTGGACATCGGTTGCCATGATGTGTTCTGCAGGGTGTGAGAGGTGTATCATTCTTCCGACAGAAAATGCATCAAACGGTGTTTTTAAGAGTGAGACCTCTTTGGCATCTGCAGCGCTGATGACACGACTACCTAGAGGTGCATCCTGCGCGATGATGAGTGCGGCAATGCCTGCAGATATGAGTGCCAGCTGTGCCGGTTCATCATCTCCGACGACAGCAATATCGCCGGGTTTTAAGAGGGAGAGAGAGACATGGAGAGCATCGATAACGATGGTAACGTTTCCATCAAGTCTCTTTGGCCCTGCTTCTGATGCCAGCTCTGCCTGCAGGATCCGTGCGAGTGATTGCAGACTGATGGGACCGACCCGCAGGCCCGGGCCGAGATGCGGGGTTACATAGGCACGCGCAAGCCCGTGTTCACTGACAAGACCACAGAGTTTCCCGTTTTCTCGTACGATAGGTATGTTTCTCACGTCATGTTCTTCCATTAATGCCGCGACATCAATGGCAGGCATATCAGAAGGGGCTTTTTGTGAATACAGAAAAGGGATATCTGCCACCTGTGGTTCAACGTTCTCAAGAAGGACAGGAGGATCAATATGCAGGGTATCTAATACAAATCCGGTCTCTGCGTTGATATCTCCGCACCGGGCCGCAATATATTCCCCGTCCCGGGTCTGTGACAAGAGACTGGCATATGCTATTGCACTGGCAATACTGTCGGTATCAGGGTTGCGGTGACCCATTACATACGTCTTGTGCATCCTCGTTACCATTGGGCAGACAAGGGATAAGTACTCAGGGGAAATTTTTCAGTTTTTACGGTTCACGCATCTGTCAAACCGGTATCTCTCCGCTACCCGGCCGGTCACTATCCTGATAAGCCTGATAACGGTGCAGGTTTCACACTCCTGTAGCAACTGTCATGAATGTAATTACCATAAAGGGAGCACGGGAACACAATCTCAAAAATATCACGGTAGAGCTCCCCCGGGACCGGTTTATTGTAATCACCGGCCTTTCAGGATCAGGGAAATCCACCCTTGCCTTTGATACCATCTATGCAGAAGGACAGCGAAGGTATGTTGAATCTCTCTCAGCATACGCCCGGCAGTTTCTTGGCCTGATGAATAAACCTGACCTTGACAGCATAGACGGACTCTCACCTGCGATCTCGATTGAACAGAAATCCACCTCGAAAAACCCGAGATCCACGGTGGGAACCGTGACTGAGATCTATGATTACCTGCGGCTTTTGTATGCCCGTATCGGTATCCCGTACTGCCCGGAACATAACGAACCGATTCTGGCACAGTCACCGGAAAAGATAACCCGGCTTATCGAGGAGAAGGCTGACGGGATGATAACCGTCCTTGCTCCGATTGTGAGAAAGAAGAAAGGTACCTACCAGCAGCTCTTCCGTGACCTGCACAAGGAAGGGTTTACCAGGGTCAGGGTTAACGGGACATACTTCCGGACCGATGACGAGATTGTTCTTGACCGACAGAAATGGCACTATATCGATCTCGTGATAGATCGCCTTGAATCAGGGGAACACTCACGGCTTGCTGAAGCGGTTGAGAACGCTCTTATCAAGGGTGACGGGCTCGTGATAGCAACCGGAGAGGACGGGGTGGATCACCTCTTCTCTGCGAATATGGCCTGCCCGGTCTGCGGTCTTACCTTTGAGGAACTGCAGCCACGGATGTTCTCGTTTAACAGTCCTTTTGGTGCCTGCGAGGAATGCAACGGTCTTGGATTCAAGATGGAGTTCGATCCTGATCTCATTATTCCTGATAAGAGTCTCTCGATAGCAGACGGTGCTATCATGACATACCGGAACTTCCTTGACGGATACCGGTCCCAGTATGTCGGTGCTGTCGCCCGTCATTATGGGTTTGACGTCTTAACCCCGATACAGGACCTTACACAGTCCCAGTACCAGATTCTCATGTACGGATCATCCGACGTTATCAGTTTTGAGATGAAGATGAGGCAGGGAACAGCCCATTTTTCCCATAAAGGAACCTGGGAAGGACTTCTCCCCCAGGCAGAACGTCTCTACAAGCAGACCGAATCAGAGTACCGTACACGTGAACTCGAGAAGTTCATGCGTATCTCTGAATGCCCTTCCTGTCACGGAAAACGTCTGAAAGAGAAAGTGCTCGCCGTCCGGATCGCGGAGAAGTCCATCATAGATGTTACCGATCTCTCCATAGCCCAGTGCATCTCTTTTTTCTCAGATCTGTCCCTTACCCGGAAGGAGCAGGAGATTGCAGAACAGGTCTTAAAAGAGATCCAATCCCGCCTGAGTTTTTTAGAGAGGGTGGGACTATCCTACCTGACCCTCTCGCGGACTGCAGGAACCCTCTCAGGGGGAGAGGCACAGCGTATCAGGCTTGCAACCCAGATAGGATCCAACCTGATGGGGGTTTTGTATGTCCTTGATGAACCGTCAATCGGGCTGCATCAGCGTGATAATAACAAGCTCATAACGACACTGCAGCAGTTGCGGGATCTGGGCAATACGTTAATCGTTGTTGAGCATGACGAGGACACGATACGGAGTGCCGATTATGTCATTGATATGGGGCCCGGAGCCGGTCTTGCCGGGGGAGAGATCGTTGCACAGGGAACACCGGCAGAGATCATGGCAGACAGCAGATCACTTACCGGACAGTACCTTGCCGGGAAGATGGCGATCAGGATTCCTGAGAAGAGGCGGACTTTCGATCGGTTTATCACCATAACCGGATGCTCAGAGAACAATTTAAAAGACATCACAGTGCAGATCCCTCTCGGAACCCTGACGCTTGTTACCGGTGTTTCAGGGTCTGGAAAGTCAACCCTTATCTATGACACCCTGTACCCGGCGCTTTTGCGGCAGATTCACAACACCCGGGTTACCCCGGGAAAATTCGAAACTCTCGGACTTGATGATATCATCGACAAGGTGATTGTCATTGACCAGTCACCAATCGGGCGAACACCGCGGTCCAACCCGGCAACCTATACCAAGGTATTTGACGAGATTCGTCAGCTCTTTGCCGGGACCAGGGATGCAAAAATGCGTGGATACAAGGCCGGTCGTTTCTCGTTTAACGTAAAAGGAGGGAGATGTGAAGCCTGTCAGGGGGACGGTGTGATAAAAATAGAGATGAACTTCCTGCCTGACGTCTATATTGAGTGTGAAGAGTGCAAAGGAACACGATATAATAACGAAACCCGGGAGGTGCTGTATAAAGGAAAGAGTATCTCTGATGTCCTTAAAATGAGTGTTGATGAGGCAGAGGAACTTTTTTCTCATATCCCATCAGTAGAGCGTAAACTACAGACGCTCTCTGCTGTCGGGCTTGGTTACATCAAACTCGGACAGAGTGCAACAACTCTTTCAGGAGGGGAAGCACAACGGATAAAACTCAGTCGGGAACTCTCAAAACGGGCAACAGGCAGGACCGTGTATCTGCTTGATGAACCCACCACCGGTCTTCATTTCCATGATGTCGCAAAACTCATCGTAGTATTATCAGATCTTGTAGATAAGGGGAACACCGTTATTGTTATCGAGCATAACCTTGATGTCATCAAATCAGCTGATTATATCATCGATCTGGGTCCTGAGGGGGGTGACAAAGGTGGCGAGGTGATTGTTTCCGGGACTCCTGAGATGGTTGCCGGCTGCTCTCTCAGCCATACCGGAACATTCCTGAAAAAGATACTGAAACAGACCAGGCATGAGGAAAATGCCGTCTCATGACAGGATAAAAATTAACCGATTATCCTTCTTTTTGAGACAAATTACTGCTCTTTGATGCAATAACTCTGATAATGCTATGATAGATATCTCACGTATCCCGGATGATCCCGGTTGTTACCAATTTCTGGATACGGAAGGGACCATTATCTACATCGGGAAAGCAAAAAACCTGAAAAAACGGGTGAAATCCTACTTTGGAAAGCATAGCCATGATGCCAAGACCACCGCACTGATCGCCGCAATAAACGACATTGATGTTATTGTAACCAATACCGAGGTTGAGGCACTAATCCTCGAGAATACCCTTATTAAGAAACACCAGCCCCGGTTTAACATCGATCTCAAGGATGCCAAGAGTTATGCGTTCATCTCAATATCTGATGATGAGTACCCGTCTATCGGCATTGCACGCTACCGGGGTGGAAAAAGGAAAGGAACTCTCTATGGCCCGTTTGTCTCTGCAGCGGAGCGGGATTATATCCTTCAGGTGATAAAAAAGACTTTTTTGCTCAGGTCATGCCGCCGGATGAAGAAACGTCCATGTCTCCGGTATCACATCGGCCGATGTGCAGCCCCGTGCCAGGGGCTTATCACCCCTGAAGAATATCGGAGCAGAGTCAGAGCTGCTGAGATGCTCCTTTCCGGAAAGAACAAGGAACTTTTGCGGGACCTGCACAATGAGATGGAAACGGCATCCGCAGCCCTTGATTACGAACGGGCTATGGAGATTCGCAACCAGATAACCGCTATCACCCGGCTGACCGACCGCCAGCATATCCTGCGGCAGCATGATGAGGATGAACATATCATCAATTATCTCGTGGTAAACGGGATTGTCTATCTCCTTCTTTTCCGGATTGAGAAGGGAACACTTTGTGGAAAAGAAGAGTTTGTTTTTCCTGAAACTCCAAATTTCTTTGACGAGTTTTTCGTTCAATATTACGGGGATACCATACCACCACGGGAAGTTATCATCCCCCATGAGCCTCTCGATGAATCGATGTCATCCTATCTCTCGTACTTACGGGGAACAAAGGTACAGGTCACGGTTCCAAAACAGGGTGAGAAGATGCATCTGCTGCGGCTGGTAACCAGAAATATCGAGTCGTTACTTCTCTCGAAATACAACCGGCTTATAGAACTCAAAGAAGCACTGGATCTACCGGATATCCCTGCCATTATCGAGTGTTTTGATGTGTCCCATCTTTCCGGGACAGGGATGGTGGGATCCATGGTCAGGTTTGCAGGAGGAAAGCCTGACAAGAGGAATTACCGGCGTTTCTCGTTACGGGAGACAACCGGTATCGATGATCCTGCAGGTATTGCTGAACTTGTCAGACGCCGGTACCGCCGGCTCATCCGCGAGGAAGAGACGCTTCCGGATCTTATCATTGTCGATGGCGGAACCGGACAGCTCAGGGCTGCAGAATCGGAACTCGGAAAGTTAGGGGTTACCATCCCGCTCATCTCCATTGCGAAACGAAACGAGGATATTTACCGCCCGGACAGGCGGCTTCCACTGCCGATTCCCAGAGATGCACCTGCGTCACTCCTCGTTCAGGAGATACGGGATGAAGCACACCGGTTTGCAGTCACCTACCAACGGCAGACGAGAAAGAAGATGATCCACTGATGATTGTTTGGAACTGAAAAATTCCGGCTTTTCTGGTTTGCCATGGTCATACCAGATAGAGAAATTGAATTCCCCCTGATTGCTGGCCGGTCAGTTCATGCATCGATGCAAAGATAGGGATCAAGCACGAGATCTATATACCGGGAGAATACTGGGTGAACCGGTACGGCTCATAGTTCAGGATGAACAGTACGATAAAAAACGTACAGAATAACACAGAAAAAGATATCGGAAGATCTTTTACTATCTTTCATGCCATGATTCGATTCTTCATCTTGTAAATATCCCAAGCATTTGATCACGTTTGTACAGGTGAAATCATGACAGAGTTCTCATTACAGGCAGGTTTTGCTCCGGCCGGTTCGCAGCCGGAGGCTATTGCACAACTCGTTACCGGAGTGAAGGGTGGCATGGCGATGCAGACCCTGCTCGGGGTTACCGGGTCAGGCAAGACCTTTACAATGGCCAATGTAATCGAGGCTGTCAGGATGCCCACGCTTGTTATTGCACACAACAAAACCCTCGCAGCCCAGTTGTACCACGAGTTCTCAGAGTTCTTCCCGAAAAACCGTGTTGAATACTTTGTCTCGTATTACGATTACTACCAGCCTGAGAGTTACATCCCTGCACGGGACCAGTATATCGAGAAGGATGCCCAGATAAATCCCAAGATCGAGATGATGAGACTCTCGGCTACCGCTTCGCTCCTCTCACGCCGCGATGTCATTGTTATTGCATCAGTATCGTGCATCTACGGTCTCGGGAGTCCTGATACCTACAAGAATATGGGATTTGATATGGGTGTAGGACAGCAGATCCGGCGTGATGAGATAATCAGGCGTCTGGTGGATAATCTGTATGAGAGGAATGATATCGAACTTGCACCGGGCAGATTTCGGGTCAAGGGAGATACCATCGATATCGTACCCAGTTATTACCAGAATATTATCAGAATTGAACTTTTTGGGAACGAGATCGAACGGATAACCGAGGTTGCCCGCACAACCGGTACCGCAACAGAAAAGTTGCGCCACATCTACCTGTACCCGGCACGCCATTATATCATCCCGGAAGACGAGAAGGAGCGGGCAATTAAGGGGATCCTCGAGGAACTGGATCACCGTCTTCCTGATCTTGGGATGATGGAATCCCACCGCTTAAAACAACGTACCCTTTTTGATATCGAGATGATCCGGGAGACCGGGAGCTGCAAGGGAATAGAGAACTATTCCCGCCATCTTGATGGGAGAAAACCAGGCCAGAAACCGTATTGCCTGCTTGATTATTTCCCAAAGGATTTTTTGGTATTTATCGATGAGTCTCACCAGACCATCCCGCAGGTGCACGGGATGTACCGGGGGGACCATTCCCGGAAGGTTCCGCTGGTTGAATACGGGTTCCGTCTCCCGTCGGCGTTTGACAACCGGCCACTCCAGTTCTTCGAGTTTGAACAGTACCTCTCACACGTTATCTTTGTATCTGCCACACCGGGACCATACGAAGCAGAGCATTCAATGCAGACGGTTGAGCAGATCATCAGGCCGACCGGGCTCGTTGACCCCCACGTCACGGTACGACCAATAGAAGGCCAGATCGATGATCTCAGGATGGAGATACAAGAGACGATTGCGCTTGGAGATCGTGTTCTTGTAACGACTCTTACCAAGCGTCTTGCCGAGGAACTGACCGAGTACCTTGCAGGACAGGGGGTAGCAACACGGTACCTTCACTCAGATATTGATACGCTCCAGCGGACCGAGATAATCAGGCAGTTGCGTCTCGGGACGTTTGACGTGCTTGTCGGGATTAACCTTCTTCGGGAAGGGCTTGATATCCCGGAGGTAGGGTTTATCGGTATTCTTGATGCTGACAAAGAGGGGTTTTTACGGGATGCCCGCAGCCTTATCCAGATTATCGGTCGTGCAGCACGAAACGTCCGGGCCCACGTGGTTTTATATGCAGATTCGGTGACCGGTTCCATGCAGGATGCATTACGCGAGACTGAACGGAGGAGAAACGCCCAGGTTGCCTATAATGCAGAACATGGCATCATCCCGGCAACGATTAAAAAACCAGTACAGGACCAGCAGGTTGAACTTACCGATGAGAGGGCGGTGCCGAAATCTTCGATTCCCGAGATGCTCATTGATCTTGAGGCAGAGATGAAAGCAGCTGCATTCCGACTTGATTTCGAGGAAGCAATCCAGCTCCGTGACCGGATAAAACGGCTTTCGGAGAGACTGAATGGGGAGTGATTGATGAGAAATGTAATGTACCGGGATCAGACCATTCCGGATCATTTAAAAACTGCCAAATCTTTTCTTTCTGCTAAAAAAGGTTGAATCTCCCATACCAGCTTGTAAGAGTAAAACCACGGGGAGAGTTTCATCCAACTGCCTGTAATGTACCGGGATGACTCATAAAAAGCCAGTATCCTTGTCCGGGAGAGAGCAGGCGTGAGTCTGAAAACTCCCCGGTTCCCCCTTTGAGGATGGCCGTATCATACCGCTGGCCACTGCCCGAAAATCCGATACAGGTACTCCATGCATCCTGTACCGATGAAAGGGCAGTAGATGCCGGTACCGGCTCGATAGAACCGGACCCGATGAGATTCCAACCTGATAACAGGTATTTTGAACCCGTTGCACCGGTATCCTGCTCATAAATAAGAGGAACAGTGGTCTCATACGATGTGTATATCCAGTACCCATCAAGCAAGACAATGGGATCCGAATTCTTAACCGGAATAAACCCATAGGGATCATCCGGGTCATATCGCCAGAGAGAGTGACCTGCAGTCGGAACTTCCGAGAATATCGAGGCAGTGTTATGCCCCTCTGCAAGAATAGCAGGGATTGATACGAGGTTCCAGCCGGGATACAGGGAAAGGAAGTCTCCTTCCCGTTTTACCGTAACCGGGAGGGTATCTGATACCACCGCTCCTTCTTTCATTTTCTCGGCATATATCTCGTACGTTTCCTCCTTTGTCGCCTCACTTGTCTGGAACCGTAACTCACAGAGACCTTCGTTGTCAGTCACCACCCGTGCATAGTACCGGACGCCTTCGTACGGACCCGGGGGTACATCGCTCCTGATGGTCCCATATCCCCCGCCATTGTACTGGTACTCACCGATGAGATACGGGCCGCCTTCCGGATCCTGGAAGACATTACTCTGGCCGTACTGCATGAGCGGGGGCTGATCACCAGAAGCTCCGCTCATAGAACCGGTTCTCCAAAGCCAGAGGTAGAACTCCTCGTAGGGTTCTGCATGAACGGTAACAGAGAAGGGAGAACCGACAGGAACTTCGTTAGTGCCGGTTGTCAGCCTGACACCTTCCCGCTCGGATAGTGCAACAGGAACGGTTGCATATGCACCGGCATCCAGCATATCATATGCATACGGACCCGATGCTGCATAGATAGAATACAGACCGGGGGCAAGGAAGAGAGAACCGGTCTTCCAGGTATACTGCCAGGTCTCATCGATATCTACAGGAACCGTCGTGAAGGTGGCAGGATCACCGCTGATTGCCGGGATGGACGGATCCGAAAGCATCACCCCGTTTCCAACGAGATTCTCTCCCTTCAGATACAGGTACGTCGTACCTGATTCCATGTTCGTCCCAGTAAGGATGAGCTCTTCTCCCAGGGCTATCACGTCCCTGTCTGCCCGTGCGGTCATCTCACCTCCCTCAATTACAACCAGAATCTGACCGTAGGAGGTATCAGCAAGGTTCATCCGGTCAGCAGGATCTGATACAGCATAGAGCGTATACCGGCCTTTGGGGAGTTTGGTGTAGGCAGTATTCCATAAATATTCCCACGTTTTATCCGACAGTACTGTTACCGTAATAAATGATTCAGGAACGCCGTTTCTGACCGGGATATAGGGATCCGGGAGTCTGCCGCCCGAGACAGGAAGATTACCACCGGCAATAAAGAGATACGTTACAGGAGATGCGGCATTCATCCCTGATAAACGAACCTTCTCCCCAAGATAGTAACTACCATCACCATCAGCATGAATCGTGACCGTACCTTTCGCAACCGACAGGTCAGCATCAGCTGTCGTGTACCCGACACCGGTCAGCCGTTCTGCATGCACCTGGTAGTTACGCTGTGCCGTTGCACGCGAAGTAGAGAGAGAGAATGTCCGCTCACCGATACTGTCTGTCGTTACCGTGGCATAATACCCAATCCCGTTATCAGGCCTGAAGGGAACATCATCCCTGATGGTGAGACCTAATCCCCCGTCGTACCGGTACGAGCCAATTGAGTACGGACCTTGTATCGGATCCTGCAAAAGGCCGGCCTGGGGCATGATGATAAACGGTGGCTGGTCCCCTTCGAGACCTGACATGGGCCGTGTCTTTTTCATCCAGAGATAATATGTGGTATCAGGAACCCCGGAGAGCCGCACCAGCACCTTCTCTCCTGGTATAACAGACGATGGCGATACATTGACGGTCAACGGATCAGCAGCCATCGAGAAGAACCGCATCGGGGATACGGTCTTTCCCACATAAACAGAACCGTCTGGTGTCCGGTACTCTTCCAGCATGTCATTATTATTACACTCAGCTCTAGCAGCGTACCTGCCGGTTTTGTAGAGCGGGACACCATAGGTGGCTCCCGTGTCCCAGCCGTTATCAGATGGAGGAACGGTATGACCGTCCCGCGTTCCGATGAAGTACCACGGCTGTGACTGCACGGTAAGGTCATGCAGGGAATAGAGGATGCCATCCTTCCCCCAGAGGCTCTCAAACGACTCGCCGTCCTCGTAACGGAGGTCGATACGGAAGGGACCGTCATAATTGGGGTTATAATTCACCCTGCCTGCTATCGGGTAGAGATTGGTATCAATACAGAAATTGAGGATATCTCCTGCAATAGCCTGGCCATCGGTAATATCAGATCCGGAAGTGGTATCCGTGATCCGCAGATCGATTGCAGGATCCCTGATATAGAATGCAATGCCCTGGTTCTCTTCTTCCCACCGGTACCATGCTCCGGTTCTGTTACCAAAAACTATGGGATCCACGTCAAAGGTCTGCATACTGGTTACCCTGATGACGGTGTCCGGATCTGTACCATCCGGGTCCCCTCCCCCGGGCCACCAGGCAATCTGGCGGCTTGGTCCGAGGGCGTTGGCTACGTCCAGATCCTGTTCACCAAGGAAGATATCATCCCCCTGCCGTATCCAGATGGTTGAGAGCGGAGTTATCAGGAGATCGGTTCCGGTCACGTTCCCGGTAGAGAGAGAGGTATTAACAGGATCTTCTGCTTGAAAATCAATCCCAATCGGGGTATCAGGGAAAAGATTTTGGGGGATGGAGACTTCCGGGTTCACTGCTCCGGACACACAGACAACACTAAAAAGAAGGATGAGATGGATTACCAGGATACCGATGTCCGACCGAAGTTTCCCGGACCATTCATCATCTGCCGACATGAGGATATTAAAAAGAGAATGTTTTTCGGGATATCCCAAAAAACTTCAGCGTACCTCGATGTACTCCTTCTTGGTAATCATATCCTCACCCTCATAGTTCTTAATGGCTAGAGTGATGTTATACAGGCCGGGAGTATGGTATACATGCGAGGGGTTTGCTTCAAATGAACCCTGTCCGTCTCCAAAGTCCCACAACCATGATGAGGGGAATCCATCTGATTCATCGACAAAGTAAACCTGCAACGGGTACCGTCCTGATACCGGGTGTGCGGTGAAGTCTGCAACCGGTTCCTGGAGGACCGTAATCGTCTCGTATGCATAATCATACCCTACGTTTGGTTTCTGAACCTGGAGGGTCACCTGGTAAACACCAGGGGTCGTGTAGACATGGATTGGATTCTTTGCATACGAGAAGGGTGAATTGTCACCAAAGTTCCAGCTGTAGATGAGCGGGCCGCCGAGAGACATATCAGTAAAGTTCACGGCAAATCCCGGAGGCGTGTATCCACCGACGGGTTCGGCGGTAAATCGGGCGATCGGATCGTTGGTCACCTCGATGAAGTTGTTCTTGGTGACCGAGACACCACCGGAAGATACGGGAGCTGCCTCGTTAAATGCCGTCAAGGTTACGTTATAAAATCCGGTCTCGGTGTAGTAATGAATCGGTTCCTGGAGGTTTGAGAACTGAAGGTCACCAAACTGCCAGTACCAGGCAACCGGGTTGTTCTTGGTCAGGTCATAGAACTGGACAGGATAGTTCGGTGGAACCCTCGTTATGTTTGCCGAAAAATCAGGATCCGGGGGGAGAATAAACACAGCTTCTATCGTGTGACCATTCGCATTGACGTAATAGAAAGTGTACTCATTTACCGGACCGACTGACTGTCCGTCCACGATGACATCAAGGACCGCGTTACCCGGGTTTGGGGTCATCGTGTAGGTCTGGTTCTCGTTGCAGTATACTTCTGTTACACCAAGGGGTGAGATGGTTCCACCGCCGGGAGCCCGGACACTCGAGGTGATGGTAAAGGTCTTGGTATGAAAGACCGCCTCTATCGTGTGGTCTGCCATGACGTTCTCAAAGACCGTTGTGTTCGGACTTATCTGTGGACCCCGGGATATGCCATCGACAATGATATCCCCAATGGTGTGGCAGCCGTCTGCAGTGATGACAAAACTGCAGTCCTCTCCGGCATCAACCTGCTGGATGGTTGCCGGATCTATCGTTCCGCCAACTCCCGCTGTCGGGGTGATGGTATAGACAACCTGTGAGAAGACTGCCTCTATCGTGTGGTCTGCTGTGACACTGGTGAAGGTGTGGGTGTAGGGGCTTGCCTGCGGGCCGTGATGGTCGGTGCCATCTATGATGATATCAGAGATGACATACGCGGTATCTGCGGTCACGGTGAAGGCCTGATCTCCCCCATAGGGAACCTTCACCTCACCCTGAGGGTCTATCGATCCCCCGGGTCCTGCAGTGGCAGTGATGGTGAACTCTTCACCACTAAAGGTGGCATAGATCGTGTGGTCTTCGGTTACCGGATCGATGGTATAGGTATTATCCACCACCTGGTCAATCACTGATACGCTGTTGTCAGTGAGGTCAACTAAGGACTGACCGGTATCGGGAGTCATCGTGAATGTCTGGGAGTCTCCATAATCAACGATGGCCTCCTCCGGCTCGATGGTGCCGCCTTCTGATGCTTCTGCAGTGAGCAGATATTGTAATTTCTTAAATTCTGCATAAAATGTCCAATTCTGAGTAACCTTCGCCATTTGATTGCAGGGATCATTGATACCTGAAGTACCGATATCACCCGATTCACTGACTTCTTCCTCTGGAATCCAGGTTGCATTCTTCAGAGTATAACCAGGATCCGGAGTTGTGTAGAAACAACCGGAAGAACCATTATACGGTACCGTGACAGGGGTATTGGGGGTGATGTTACCACCCGGACCTGCCAGGGGTGTAATGGTCAGGTAATCAGATCTGAATTCTGCCTTGAGCGTGTGATTCCCTGTGACATCGAAGAATTGCCATCCATCTGTTTTCTTGGAAACACCATCTACCCAGAATGTTTTGATGGAATATCCATCCCAGGGAGTAACATTGAATAGAGGGCTATCATCTCCGTTTTTAATCGTACAGGAGGAGGGAGTTATGTTGCCACCCTTTCCGGCAATGACAGATATATACCATTCTTTTAACCCGGCAAGTGCCGAGAGGGTGTGATCCATGCGGATATTCTGAAATTTATAGTTTTCTACACTTGAATAAGGAGGAGGATAAACATCGGGTTGTCCGTCAACGGATATCACACTAATCTGGTAAGCGTTGTCGTCGGTCGAGATGGTAAACTCCGGATAGGACTCAGATTCATATCCATAAGTAGAGGGACCAATGACACGGTAAGGGGGAACAGGGGTAATGATAATATGTGGGCCGGCTTCGACTATAATCTCATACTCTTTCCGGTCCATTCGTATCGGAACACCCCATTTTGACGGCCGACCGGTGAACATGCTCGTATCCACCGGGACGGTCTGGTTCTCCCATATTGGTCCTACTTTTGGCTCCTTTGCCTCTCCTGAGAGATCTCTGAAAAGCACATCCACCAATGCAGGGTTTGGCAACGATGCCCAGCCATAAGTTTCTCCCACCTGCTTGTCATCCACATACATTACAATGTCGCGAATCTCGGGAGGATTTTCTTCGGTTGAATTTTCCACGGTCTCAAAGTACACATCAATGTATTCCGTGCTCTTCTCAAGAGTCTCGTTGATGACATAGGGATCCGGAGGTGTTCCTACCGTTATTGTAAAGTCTTTGTCAATATTGAGACCAACCACATTGTACCCGTCCTTTTCCATCAGATAATAGTAGGTCCCATTAACCAATTCCATCTCACAGGGGGTTTGTCCGATCTTGGAGATAATTATATTGATATCAGGCAGAATTGCAGAGATTTGATTCTGTGCTTCTTCTACCGTCTCTGATCGTGTAATTATTCCGGAAATAGATGCCACATTATCTGATGTCAGAACATCAAGTGGCAGACCACCAATGAGCAGGACATCCGCTCCGGCAGGCATTGACTTGAACTGTGTTGTTTTAAAGCGTTTTACCGCATCGAGTGGAACATCAAGTTGTGTGACCTCACCAGCAGTCACATTAACGGTTCCAGGATAATCCTCATATCCTTCTTTTTCTATTGAAAAACTATACATACCAGGCGTTAATGACTCAAGCGAAAGCGGGGTCTTCCCGTTTACCTCACTTGGGTATGTAACCTTTTCACCAGCTTTTGACCTGATGGAGAGTTTTATCGTTGCATTTGGAGGATCGGTCGAGATATGAAGTGCCCCGTATATCGGGTCTATGGGCAACAGTTCTATCGGACCTCCCCCAAGAACAACATTGGTATTTTGTGTAACCTCTAAATTGGTCCAATTGGTTCCGTACCCGTACTTCTTGAGGTAAATAGTATAGGTTCCGGGATCGAGGAAGAACTGCTTCGGAGTAACCCCGATAAGTTCATCAACCGTCAGGTTTGCCTCTCCGGGCTCGGTTGTTGCGTAGATCTCTGCACCCGTGGGAATCGTGTCCACGTAAATGGTTCCCTGCTGGGCATACACCACCCCGGGAACAAGCAGCGTTACCAGTAGTATCGCTGCGATTATTGTTACCAGCTGTATCCTTTTCATGTCCTTGACATCCCCCTCATTTTTAATGGTGATAAGCCGTCAGATTCACTGACGCATACCTATCATGTCGAGTCTTGCTAATGGGAGTTATTCAGCGTTATATTAGTTATGGTATATATAGATATGGAAATATCACAGAAATGTGACGCTATTGGCAGGCCAAAAACAGTTCGGTATTCATATGGTAAACCGGTCTTTATGCTCCTTTTGTCATCCAAAAACTTTCATTGCAACGAAAAGCGCACATTTATTGCCCAATTGAGTCACCGTATGGAAAACCCGCCTCAAGAAACGCGGGGGATGAAGATCGGAATTGTGAGGGTTACGCAATACATCAGATGCAGGCCATACCGGAGAGGACTTCAGGGATGAGGTACATCTGGGTTCTATTAAAAAAAGATAATCACGTCTTTTACTCTTCCAAGGGCATTTCTGACTTAGACCCGGAGTTTGTGTCAATGATGATGACAAACAATCGGATTCGTAACAAAAAAATATGGGTTTAAACCTGCATTATAGCGCTCAAAGTTAATCTAATGCCATATAGGATATATATCAACCCTAAACCCGTTTTGTTTTGCAATCGTCTGACCTCCGGTTGTCAGTTCAACGTTCCAGTACCCTATCAATGCACCGGTGATAGGAAGGGTACAGCGAATCTGATTTGAAGAGTCACGGACCAGGTTCGTTGCGGTTATCGGGCTCTGGCCGGTACGGGTGAGACGGACGATATTGGGGGAGACAGCAAAGTTTGTACCGGTGAGGGTAACCGATTTCGGACCGGTGTTAAAACCTCTTGACGGGGTGATGGAAGTGAGTGTGGGAGCTGGGGTAGTAACAACCCGGAACCCGTTTGGTATCGATACCGTCTGACCTCCGCTTGTCAGTTCAACATTCCAGTCTCCGGATACCGAACCGGTGATCGGAAGGGTGCACCTAATCTGGGTGGAAGAGTCACGAACCAGGCTCGTTGTAGTAATCGGGCTCTGGCCGGTACGGGTGAGACGGACGGTATTGGAGGAGGTAGCAAAGTTCGAGCCGGTGATGATGACTGATACCGGACCGGTGTTGACAGCAGTGGACGGAGAGATGGAGGAGAGTGTGGGTGCTGGGGCAGTGACCACCCTGAATCCGTTTCGCATCGTCACCGTCTGACCTCCGCTTGTCAGTTCAACATTCCAGTCTCCTGACATCGCACCGGTGATCGGCAGGGTGCAGGTTATCCGGGTTGAAGAGGCACGAACCAGGCTCGTTGCAATGATAGGGCTCTGGCCGGAACGGGTGAGACGGACGGTATTGGAGGAGGTAGCAAAGTTCGAGCCGGTGAGGGTAACAAAAACCGGACCGGTGTTTACTCCGATTGACGGAGAGATGGAGGTGAGGGCGGATGATGGGGTAGTAACAACCCTAAACCCGTTTGGTATCGATACTGTCTGACCACCTGTTGTCAGTTCAACATTCCAGTCTCCGGATACCGCACCGGCGATAGGAAGGGTGCACCATATCTGGGTTGGCGAGTCTCGGACAAGGTTCGTTGCAATGATAGGGCTCTGGCCGGTACGGGTGAGACGGACGGTATTGGGGGAGACAGCAAAGTTCGAGCCGGTGAGAATGACAGAAACATAACCGGTGTTTACTCCGTTTGACGGAAAGATGGATTCGAGGTTGGGAGCAGAAGGGGTTACAATCCGGAACCCGTTCAGCATCCGTACCGTCTGACCGCCTGTCGTCAGTTCAACGGTCCAGTCCCCAGATACAGAACCGGTGATCGGAAGGGTGCACCTAATCTGGGTGGATGAGACACGGACCAGGTTCGTTGCAGTGATCGGGCTCTGACCGGAACGGGTGAGACGGACAGTATTAGGAGATACAGCAAAGTTTGAACCGGTGAGAATGACAGATACAGGACCGGTATTTACTCCACTTGAAGGGGAGAGGGAAGTGAGAGTGGGTAAGGGGGTAGTAACAACCATAAAGCCCCACCCTTTTGGCATTGATACCGTCTGACCACCTGTTGTCAGTTCAACGTTCCATTCTCCTGGTACCGCACCGGTAATCGGCAGGGTACAGGTTATCCGGGTTGAAGAGGCACGAACCAGGTTCGTTGCGATTATCGGACTCTGGCCGGAACAGGTGAGACGGACGGTATTGGGGGAGACAGCAAAGTTTGCCCCGTTGAGAGTGAAAAAAACCGGTGCAGTGTTTACTCCGCTTGACGGAGAGATGAAGGTAATGTTAGGAACTGTTGTAGTAACGACCCGAAACCCATTCGGCATCGTCGCTGTCTGACCGCCTGTCGTCAGTTCAACGGTCCAGTCCCCGGATACTGCACCGGTGATGGGAAGAGTGCACCTAATCTGGGTGGAAGAGACACGGACAAGGTTCGTTGCAATGATAGGGCTCTGGCCGGAACGGGTGAGACGGACAGTATTAGGAGAGACAGCAAAGTTTGAACCGGTGAGAATGACAGATACAGGACCGGTGTTTACTCCGATTGACGGGGAGATGGAAGTGAGCGGGGGAGCAGAGGGAGTAACAACACGAAATCCGTTTGGCATCGATACCGTCTGACCGCCTGTAGTCAGTTCAACGGTCCAGTCCCCGGATACCGCACCGGTAATGGGAAGGGTGCACCTAATCTGGGTGGATGAGTCGCGGACAAGGTTTGTTGCAATGATAGGGCTCTGGCCGGTACGGGTGAGACGGACAGTATTAGGAGATACAGCAAAGTTCGATCCGGTGAGAGTGACCGATACCGAACCGGTGTTTACTCCGCTTGTCTGGGAGAGGGAGGTAAGGAGGGGAGGAGGAGGAGTAACAACCTGGAATCCGTTTGGCATCGTCGCTGTCTGACCGCCTGTCGTCAGTTCAACGGTCCAGTCCCCGGATA
>CAZSDZ010000042.1:11642-25587 GCA_964605795.1 uncultured Methanoregulaceae archaeon | reverse complement strand
AGATACAGATTTTCATGTTTTTGATGTGTGACTTTAAGTCACATGAGGTTTTTTTGGTATTATTCTGATAGCGATACTGTCATTTGATTCTGATAAAAATCGGTAAGAATCAGGGGGATTATCCTTCCTCTTTTGTAGTCAGCCACCAAAATCCTGTAACGTATCTAATTCAGGCATGCCGGCTCAAATGCATTTTTTATGATTTGCTAATAACTGAGTGATACCAGGGTTCGTAACGCTCACAGGATAAAAGACTCAAGCGCTTCTTTAACCAGATGGGGAGTTATCCAACACTCTATTGCAGCTGCCACTGCGAGATCGCTAATACAGATGATAAGGGGTTTCCATACCGTTTTCACGATAAAGAACACGATATCTTCGAGATACACCCCCGTGACATTGTTCCTCTCCTCCAGGTATTGCCTGACCTTTGCAACCGTTACGAGAGAGCATGTTCCTGCCAGTATAAAGGCCGGGATCTCAAGGATCCCGTGAGGAAAGTACATCGTAATAAAGACCAAGAAGGGCATTGTTCTGTATAATTCATACAACATCGCAAAGGTATTATGTCCGAGGGCAAAAACCAGAAGACATACCGTTCCTTGCATGACTTTTGTGACAGGGACGAGGAGATCTCTGCGAATCCACCAGATTCCAATCCAGTAGAGTGGTACGAGAAGAATAAACAACACTACCCCACCATTGAGGAATAGGAGGATTGGAAATGCCCCGGATAACTTCGGGATGATACCATGCACATGCAGGGAATGAAACTGATGGAGTTCTGTCTGGTTATGATATTCAAGATCAGGATTTTTTTGTGCATCTGAAAAAAAAGCAAGGGAAATTCCAAGGGAAAATAACAAACCGATTACCAGCAGATAGATGAGAAAGAGAGAGATGTCTTTTTGTTTATTCATTACCAGGAACAGATAGGATTGATTTTTTCTTATGTATACCGGTTTTTGAGAGGATAAACCGGTCCCAATTACCATATCGAGAACTTGATGGAAATACAATTCTATCGGTATGAATTCAAGATCTTCCCATCAGGCAACTATTGATCTAAAATTGTCAGGAAATTCGTTTATTTTTGATATGCCTTCCGAATTGCTTCAACTTTTTTCGCAGTTACAGGTTTTTTTATACGCTTATGATGCAAATACCTGTATGTGGTGACAGCGGTGATACAGCACCTGCCAGGATATAAGAATGGATTGTTCACCTGGGCCATGGATTATCCTGGACAGAGATGGAAAGGGGGTTTCATCCGGACTGTACACATGAGTAATGTCAGAGATGACGTTACGTCTGTCACCGGAATAGCACACCACTTAATATAATGAGTACGTGCAAAAATATCACCCATGAATTGATTGTTCCATACTGACTGACTGCATGTGGGCTGGCTGGCAGTCCGGGAAGCAGGATGAGACACAGCTTTTCTGTCTTCCCTTCAATCTTTCATGGTGACAAAGATCAGGCATCCGTACCCATGTTCATTCATCCATGCTGCACGCTCCTCCTGCATTCTTAGCCGAAATTATCAGGCATACATACTCCTTTTTTAACCAGTAATTCAAATACAACCATAATGGAACTATGATAGAGAGTTCCTCGCACCAACCGTTGATGTGATAATGATGAATACAAAAATAATGCTCATTGTAATCTTCTTTCTTCCCATCCTGCTAGCAGGATGCATCGGAGAGTATAATTCTGGCATACCTGTCCCTGATTCATATGAGAAGGCAATGGCCTATGAAGACGTTGCATCACCATACATGAGTGAGGCAGGATATGCCCCTGCGTATGCTCCGACGCCCACACCGGCTCATGTTAGGGCAACTGATCAATCGGGAGAAGAGGTTCAGAAATTAATCAGGACCGGTTCTCTCACTCTTGAGGTAACCAATGTATCAGAATCAATTGACCGGATAACAGCGGTAACAACCGATTACAAAGGGTTTGTTGAGAGCTCAACCATGGCTTACGGAGTCAGTAACGAGGTAACGGGCTCTATGACAGTCCGCATGCCAGGCGAATCGTTTGATTCCTTCCTCAAGACCATGGGGACGCTTGGAACCATAAAGAGGCAGGATATCGAGACTACCGATGTAACAGAGGATTATATCGATAAACAGGCGCAGATAACCTCACTGACACTGCAACGTGACCAGTATTACCGTATCCTCGATAAAGCAGAGACCGTGGAAGATATCCTTCATGTGCAGCGGGAGATCGACCGTGTTCAACTTGATCTGGACAGGATAACCGGAAAGATGAAGTACCTGCAGAGCCAGATCGCATTTGGAACACTCAGAATATCACTGCAGACACCGCCGGTTCTTACCTCACAGGGAGTAGATGCCTTTACTCAGGTCATTCAGGAGGCAACCGCTGGTTTTATTGGGATGATCTCATTTCTCTTTGTATTCTTTGTAACGATCATACCGCTCCTTATCATTATCTATATTCTATACCGCTTGGCTTTGAGAACCGGAATTATTACACGGTTTAAGAAAGAAAAGACCTGAAAAGAAGAGTGATATTGACCATCTGAAAGGGAAAACAGAACCGGCGGGGCCTACAACCTACCGGTCTGGTTCTGATATAATAATCCGTATCATTCCCTTCTTTTATCTTCTCATGCAGCAGTACCACTACTACTGATGGATACGGAGACGCTTGTTCTTGCCGATCTTCATCTTCCCGGAGGTCGCGTTGCTGATATAACGATTACAAATGGTATCGTATCTCATGTCGGCAGTTCACAATCAGCAGATACAACAATTTCCTGTAGCAGGTATCTTGCCTTGCCAGCAGCAGTTGACCTTCATGTCCATATGCGGGGCGGAAAGAAACAGAAACCGAAAGAAGACTGGACTACCGGTACACAGTCAGCACTCGCCGGTGGTGTTACCGTTGTTGTTGACCAGCCGAATACGATCCCACCCCTGACTGACGTTGCATCATTTCATGCACGTCTTTTAGAGGCTAAAACCGATGCATGGTGTAATTTTGCGATAAATGCCGGTGTCACTGCTGAATCTGATCTCAGAGGGTTATGGAGAGCAGGTGCCCTACATTTTGGCGAGACGTTTGCCGGTCCTTCCAGTTATGGGGAGGCAGTATCAGAAGAGGTTCTTGACCGCGCACTATCAGAGATAGCAGGTCTCGGGGGACTTGCATCAATTCATGCAGAAACCGTTTCTTCCGGAAATGATACCGATCTTTTCCTTCATCATACCCTTCGGTGCCCGGATGGAGAGGCAGCTGCAGTCAGAACGGTTCAGCGCTGCAACAGGCAGCACTGCAGATTATACTTCTGTCATGTCAGTTCAGGGACAGGAATGGATGCCATTGGTGATGCCATCATAGAAGTAACACCCCATCACCTCCTCCTCTCTTTAGAGGGAAAGGAACCAACCGATACCCGGTTTTTGGTAAATCCTCCCATCCGGCCGGAACATGACCGAAAAGAACTCTGGAAACGGTGGAACAGAATTGATGTCATTGCATCTGATCATGCACCCCATACTATCATTGAAAAATCAGGTGATTTTTCTTCTGCACCCTCAGGTCTACCCGGGCTTGAGACGATGGTCCCTCTACTTCTTGCACAGGTATTAGATAAACGAATTTCTCTTTCTGACCTGGTGGCAAAGACATCATATAATCCCTCCCAGATCGCAGGGATCCTGCCTGCCGGTTTCGAACCGGGATATCGTGCAGATTTTGCCCTGTATCCTCATTCCCAGAGCATTGTAGATCCCGACCTTCTCCACAGCAAGGCAAAATGGACGCCTTTTGAAGGGATGAAAGCGGTATTTCCAGAGATCGTTATCATGAATGGGAGGATTGCATATCAGGATGGTTCAATATATCGTCATACCCCCCACTGGATGTGCGGAAGAGGATATATACCAGAAACACAAATTGAATAACCGTGCCAGAAATGCATCTTCAATAGGTCCCCGGGTGATTATATGACGGGCGTCATGATGTGATCCATGGGACAACCCGGAGATGCGACATGCAAGGCACCGCCCGGCTGAGGGCGTTTAACAGGTGAAGAACGGCAAAAGCCACTCGTGATCCATGTTTGTTAGTGCCGGGCGACAATTACGCAATCTTTTGTATGACTTCCGATATCACCGATATCAGCAGGGCCATAACCAAATCGAAAGATGGCACCATTATTACCATCGATCTCACCCCTGCAAGTAGTACTGATCTCTTTCCTGCCGGATACAACCCCTGGAGACAGGCGGTAACCTGTAAAACAAAAGCTCCGGCTATATCGGGGAAAGCAAATAAAGCAATCATTTCTCTGATTGCTGATAGTTTACATATCAATGAGACGAAAATCTCGCTCATCAGTGGTCAGACCTCCTCAAAAAAAAGGATTTTTATCAGTGGAATCGGGAAAGAAGAACTCGAAAAAATTATCCTGTCTCTTTTGTAACAATTCTGAAATGTTCAGTCTGGCACCGTAGTGACAGGTTATATCTTTTCTTATGACAGAGTGATTATGTCATGATCCCTATCATTCTGATACAAAAGGCCATGATAAAAAGGAGGGACTATTATTGTTACCAGAGGATACCTCAAAATACCGTATTGTTCTTGATGTCTTTACCGAGGGGGTGGTTGAGCGCCATGATGTAGTCGGTGCCATCTTTGGTCAGACCGAGGGACTGCTTGGTGAAGAACTGGATATCAAGGATCTGCAACGGACCGGACGCCTGGGTCGTATTGACGTTAAGATCGGCAGTCTCGGGGGAAAAAGCGCAGGAACCATCGTCATATCATCCTCACTGGACAGGGCAGAGACTGCTATTATCGCGGCATCCATCGAGACTATTGACCGTATCGGACCATGTTCATCTGAGATCGTCGTAAATATTATTGAGGATATCAGGATAACCAAACGTCGAGAGATACTTGACCGTGCCAAGGAACTCTTACTGGACCGGTTTGACGATACATCGATTGATGCTGAAAGCCTGATCAATGAAGTCAGGGAAAGTCAGCGGATTGAGAAGATGGAGATTTACGGGGATGAAAGTCTCCCGTGCGGTCCGAATGTACGAATATCAGATGCGGTCATTGTCGTTGAAGGACGGGCTGATGTCATTAACCTGCTCAGGTACGGGATTAAAAATGCCATTGCGGTTGAAGGGACGAATGTTCCTGCTTCTATTATCGATCTCTGCCGGAGAAAGACAGCAACTGCGTTTCTTGACGGAGACCGGGGTGGAGATCTTATCTTAAAGGAACTTCTCCAGGTCACGGATATTGATTTTGTCGCTTTTCCACCACGAGGGAGCTCAGTTGAGCATCTCTCAAGGAAAGAGATCTTTAAATCGCTCCAGAACAAGGTTCCGGTAGACTACATCCTTGAGACCGAGATCTCGGGAAAATCAATCAATCTTTACCCATCTCTCACAGGGTCAGGAAAGAGAGAAGATGAAGAGAAAGGTGAGGAGAGAGATGATGAGACGGGTTTACGACCTCTCTTTAAAAATTCTCCTGATACAGCGGATCAACCGAGCGATACAACCGGGATGCAGGAAGAAAAGGTACATACGGATACAGTCGTGCCTCCAAACGCTGCCTGTCATTCACTCTTTGATCATATTGCCGAGGTTGTCGGTACACACAAGGCACGATTTTTAGATGCAGACCATACCTGTATCAGGGAGACTGATGCCGATGATCCAAAAGCCGTGGTTACTCCCCCGCTCACTCTCCCGGTTAAAGGACTGGTCATCGATGCTGTGGTAACTCAGAAACTTATTGATCTGGTAACCCCGTATGACCTTGCATACATCGCTGCTCCATCCTTTACGAGTATTGTCAAACGACCTGCAGGTATACGACTCATCAGATTCCAGAATCACTAAGAGACCATATTACTTTATATTTTTTTATTCTATCTGTACAGCATGGAAGTGTATGTGTGCATAAGGATGAACTGATTTCACTCCACAAGATGCTTTTTGAGGTCAAGGAATATATCCAGGAGCGGGATCCAACGGCAGAATTCTCTGATTATACTGCCCTAAAGATCATGCCTACGCAGACGCATCGGAGTAAACTCGAACATAAATATGCAATTTTTATACTCGGTAACGAGATTGCACATGCAATGCAGGAGATAGACTATTCTTCTTCAGTCGGGATCTCAGCACGAATGCGGGAACTGGCTGATAAAACCCTAAAAGAACTCTCAGAGTGATTGCATCACTCTATTCTGTTTTTGCAGGTACTCAGCCATGTACCTAGGAATCGGAGCAGTCATACAGTGCCAGTTCGGGGTTCCGTTCACCTCAAGCACCGTATAGGAATCCCCATCACGGATAAGATCCACCCCTCCGTAATCAACCCCGATGCACATGGCCGCTGTACGGGCGATCTCTGCCATCTCCGAATCGACAGGAACTGACCTGCCTGTTCCTCCCTGATGGATATTATGTGTCAGTGTATCAGATTGCCTGACGATTGCACCGACTGCTGTATTATCGAGAACAAAGATACGGTAATCGCGGTCATTCGGGATATACTCCTGGAGATACCAGGGGGGATCCGGGAGTTCATCGACAGACGTAATAAGGACGATCCCGTTCCCATCAAACCCATATGTGGGTTTGTATACCACTTTCTGATAGTCACTGATAAAAGAAGCTGCGGTATCATAGTCATTACAAAAGAGTGTATCAGGAGTGGGAATCCTGTTCTTCATAAGAAGGGCAGATGTGCTCACCTTGCTTGCACAGGTAACTATCGCTTCCGGGCTGTTGATAACACGATTATAAAGAGAGAGAGACTTGATACATTCAAATTCAAAACCATCCTGCCTGATTCCGCATACCCAGATAACCTGGTTGGAAAGGCCCGAATGAAGCGGGTTTAATAACTGGAGATCAAGTAACCGGTATGGTTCATTCATCAGGGAGAGTTCCTGTATGACCATCCCGGTAGAGTTATCGGTTGTTGTATCTGTTGGTTTTGGAATAATATGGATCATAGTTTAATTGAACTGCATGAATATCAGACAGAATCTCTCAAAATATCCATTTACTAGTGTAAAAAAATATTATGAAACCTGACTTACCGTATCAATTTGTGCTTCTTTTACAGGATTAATCACTGCAGCCATCTGACGGTTTCTGCTCCAGATCTCTTCGCGGTATACCGGGCCGCTGTTATAGGTGCAAAAAGGAATAAGCGATCCTTCCGGGGTAGCATAATGAATGCAACAACGTTTCACGCGGTTGACATCATAATTATAACTATCCATAAAATGCATCATCCCGACAAAGATGGCATTCCAATGGAAGGCAGAGAGTGCCTTGAAATTATGGGAGATAAGAGTCTTTCCGAGGATCTTCCAGAACCGGGTATTTGTCTCAATTCCTGAACCCTTCATGGAGCGTTTCATCTCCCGCAGGGTTCTTAAAATAATCAGTTTCTTTCTGATATTTCCTTTATTCTCAATTTTATGAGCCATCTGATGAATGGTTTCAAAAAATTTGTCCACATCGATGAGATTTGTAACCGGGACCAGCCCGTCCCCGGTGACGAAAACATAGGTAGCTGCACCACAGTGCTGATGGGCAGTAAAACGAACCTGGGATGACCCGGTATACTCCTCAACAAAGTCAGATATCGGAATAACACAAGGCACCGGGTAGAAGTCTCCTTTTTTAATGATATTATCGGTCTGTTTACTGATCCCGTCAATAAGGTCCGGGATAGTAATCCGCTCCCTCTCCAGTGCTTCTGGGGAACAGGCACCGGTAAAAGAGACCGGTTGGAAGTTTATACCCCTGATAATATCTACATTATCTGCAGCAAACCTGATAATATCCCCGAGAATATGATCATTTTTTGTTCCGATAATTGTTGGAACAAGGACAATACCAAGCCCGGCACTCCGGCAATGCTCGATGGCTTTCTTATCATGAACCAGTTTAAAGTTCGTCTCTTTCGTGGTCCCGTCAAAATGAAGATAGATGGTAGTTACACCGGCATCCTTTAATTCCTGCGCCCTTTCGGGTTTCTGTGCAAGAACGATTCCATTTGTTGCGAGCTGAACCTGAAGAAACCCGAGTTCCCTGGCTTTTTTGACAATGGCATCGAGATCTGTCCGGAGTGTTGGTTCACCACCGGCAAACTGAACTGCAGGAACCGGGTTTGGCTTCTGATTACGGAGCATTGAGAGCATCTCTATAATCTGGTCAAAAGAAGGTTCATACACATACCCGCATGCTTTGGCATTTGCAAAACAGAATTCGCATGAAAGGTTGCACCGGTTTGTGAGGTCGATGTTTGCTAGTAACGTCTGTGACTGATGAAAATTACAGATACCACAATTTGCAGGACAGGTGTCCTCTTTAACTACTTTTTGTGGATTTACAATGCCCCTCCCGATCGATTCAAACGAGTCAAACCGATGGTACATATCGGCATCACTCCAGTAGAGATGTCGTATCACCCCATGGTCCGGGCATCTCCTCTCAATATATACCTGTCCGTCCTCCTCGATTATTGAGGCATCAAGGATAACTTTACACTCAGGACAGATACTTTTCGTATTTTTAATTAAAATGAAAATTCCTCCATGCGATGTACTAGTACTATTGTATGTGGTTTCCGAATATTTATATCAGTTATTTTTCAAGTAATAGAGTTAGTACTGAGAAAGGGGTTGGAAGCGTATTTATTTAGAGACAATTGCGGTAGTTGTTGCATCTGCAGTCTGGATTATGATGCCGGCGTATCTGCCGAATTCAGCAGCAGCGGCAATCGGTGGGAAGATCCCGATTGATATGGGGAAAAACTGGCGGGACGGCAGGCGAGTCTTTGGTAACGGAAAGACATGGCGTGGGCTGTTTGGAGGAGTTTTTTCAGGGATATTTATCGGGTTTGTTCAGATATCTATTCAGGAGTCAGGATTTCTCGTGCCGCTTCCGCGCCTGACAATCCTCTCTGTTCTATTACTTGCAACAGGATCTCTTTTCGGTGATCTCGGAAAAAGTTTTTTCAAACGAAGATTAAACAAGAAACAGGGCGAAGAGTGGCTCTATGCAGACCAGTACGACCTTGTAGCCGGCGCGTTCTTTCTCCTTCTTCTCTTTGACTTTCCGTGGTTTGTATCAGTGGTGACTATTCCGATTCTGGTTGCTATCCTTATCATCACACCACTTCTGCATCGCATCGTGAACATCATCGGGTATTTTATCGGAGTAAAGGAGGTTCCATGGTAGAAAGCAGGGTAATTCTTCTGTTACGAAAGTATCAGGCGGTTCTTACCGGTAATTTTGTTCTGGCATCAGGTACCAGCAGCAGTACGTATATCGATGTCAAGACTGCAATGACACATCCTGAATTATTACAAGCAATAGCCGCAGAGATTGCAGAGAATGCAACCTGTGACTGTATTGCGGGGGTTGCTGTCGGAGGTGTCCCTCTCGCCGTAGCTACATCACTGGCAATGACACTCCCCTATGCCATTATCAGGAGCAGTTCAAAGGATCATGGAACAGGGGGGACTATTATCGGGGATGTTGCAGGAAAGCGGGTACTTCTGGTTGAGGATGTCACCACCTCCGGTGGGTCAGCAATCTATGGAATAACCGAATTAAGAGGCGCAGGCGCTACCGTTTCTGAAGTTGTCTGTGTTGTTGACAGGGAGCAGGGAGCAGAAGAAGCTCTAAAAAATATTGGAGTGACTCTTATCTCCCTGTCGAAACTGAACGAACTCGTAAAATAGCAAGTATAATCTCTTTCGGATTACCAACAATCATGGATATGAGAATTCTCATTGTGGGAGGCGGAGGACGGGAGCATGCCATTGCATCTGCACTCGGCAGGAGTAAAAGAATAACTCTTTTTGCAGTAATGAGCAGGATAAATCCCGGAATTGCAGAATATACCAAAGAGATACATATCGGGAACGAGACCCATATCCCACAAATCCTCTCCTTTGCAGGCAATAATACGATAACCCATGCAATTATCGGACCTGAAGCCCCCCTGGAGGCAGGTGTCGTGGACGCACTCTGCGAGATGGGAATCAGGTGCATCGGTCCCACCCGTGCTGCAGCAAGAATCGAGACTGACAAGGCATTCTGCCGGGATTTAATGAAACGACATACCATTCCCGGATGCCCTGATTACTGCGTTTTTCATGATACCGCATCTGCAGAAGAATTTCTCATAGCCCACGAGAGAGATTATGCCATTAAACCCATCGGACTGACCGGAGGGAAAGGGGTCAGGATCATGGGTGAACATGGTGATCGTAATGCATTGATTGAGTACATCAGGTCACTTCAGGATGGCATCGTCATTGAAGAACGTCTCATCGGTGAAGAATTTACCCTTCAGGCATTCTCTGATGGAAAGACTCTTGTACCAATGCCTCTTGTGCAGGATCATAAACGTGCGTATGAAGGAGATAAAGGGCCAAATACCGGCGGTATGGGTTCATACAGCCTACAAACCCATAGCCTTCCCTTTGTAACACAAACCGATTACAAACAGGCACTCGGTATCATGCAGAAAATTATCGATGCTCTTGCAGAAGAAGAAACTCCATTCTGTGGAATATTATACGGCCAGTTCATGAATACCAGCAGGGGCCCGATGGTTATCGAATGTAATGCCCGGTTTGGCGATCCTGAAGCAATGAACGTTCTTACCCTGCTTGACTCTGATCCATTCGATCTGGTAACGGCAATTACCGAAGGAACTCTTGATTCTTTTGAGGTCCGATTTAAAAAACTGGCTACGGTCTGTAAATATCTCGTACCACAGGGATATCCTGATAATCCACAACCGGGTATGCCGGTCTCCATTGGTCACTATCACCCTGCCTCTCTGTATTATGCCAATGTCGGATGGAGAGAAGGGGAGATTGTAACAGCATCTTCACGCACCCTTGCCTTTGTAGGGACCGGAAATACCCTTGCAGAGGCTGAAATACAGGCAGAAAACGCCGCTCGTTCCGTGAACGGAGAGGTTTGGTACCGGCATGATATCGGTACCGAAACGGTATTGCAGAAGCGTATCGCTCACATGCAGGAGATTCGATGAAACGGGACTTTATCTCAATTCTCGATATCTCACCTGATGAGTTACACCTTCTGATTCAAACTGCAGCGTGTTTGAAAAAAGAGCGGAAAAACGATCTCTTCAGGAGAGACCTTGCCAATAAGGCACTTGGTATGATATTTGAGAAGTCCTCGACGAGAACCAGGATCTCATTTGAGGTTGGAATCCAGGAACTCGGTGGGTTTGCCCTCTTTCTGAATCCTGATGATATGCAGCTTGGGAGGGGCGAAGAGATACCTGATACTGCCCGTGTACTATCACGCTTTCTCTCTATCGTGATGATGCGGGTATTCTCCCACCAGACAGTACAGGATTTTGCATTCCATGCATCAATACCGGTCATCAACGGACTGTCAGACCAGGAGCATCCCTGCCAGATTCTTGCTGATATCCTTACTATCACTGAGTACTGCGGAACGACACAGGGTAAGAAAGTGGCATTTATCGGTGACGGGAATAATGTCTGCAACTCCCTTCTATTGTCATCTTCCATGACCGGTATGGAGATAACCGTTGCATCCCCCCCTGATTACTGTCCTCGTGCAGACATTCTCAAAAAAGCACGGGATATTGGGGGTAATGTCAAAATAACCCATGATCCACGCGAGGCAGTATCAGGAGCAGAGGTCGTGATTACCGATACCTGGGTATCGATGGGTGATGAGAATGAGACCGAGAAACGAATGGCAGCCTTCTCATCTTTCTCTCTCACCCCTGAACTGATGAAATATGCTTCTTTAGAGGCAATCGTCATGCATTGTCTTCCTGCCCACCGGGGACGTGAGATAACAAACGAAGTAATTGACGGAGAGAGGAGTGTTGTCTGGGATGAAGCAGAGAACCGGCTTCACGTGCAAAAGGCGTTAATGCTTCTTTTGACCGGGGCTATCTCGTTATAGAAAATCGGGATTTATCCGCTCTGCCCTTCCTCGCGTTCCTGCTTTTTTAAGAGATCCGAATTAGTTGAAATAATTCCCCCTTTCTCTAATCAATTATCTCGTGTACGAAATTATCTGCTTTGTTGTCCTCGACCGGATTAATCTCTCTCTTAAAGATGATGAGACTGCTTACGATTCCAAGGACGATGTTTACATAAAACATGATAACCCGCCAGAGCAGGATAAAGATACCTAGTATCGAGGAGGGAATGATGAGTGCATAAAGGGTCGTAGCGGAAAGTTCTGCAATTCCTGATGCTCCGGGTGTTAAGGGGATCATGCTTACCGTTGCGATAATGAGCTGAAAGAGAAAAGATTCAGGAATACTAGGTGGAAGACCAAGACCCATCATGATCACCGATGCAACCATGAACTCGGATATCCAGAACCCTGCCGTACAAAAAAGTCCGGTAAATAATCCTTTCTTCCCGTGACCTGCGTACATACAGACCCCGTTACAAAAATTTTCAATCTCCTGGTCACTTTTACTGATAAGCTGATGAACTGAATGCATCTTTGTTTTCTGATACAGCCAGTGTAAAAATCGTGTTACTATCCGCTTTGTCGGCTCCGGTTTCATCGCGGTAAAGATGATAAAGATAACAAAAAAGATCATGAGCGTGAGAGCGAGTCCCATAGCGATGAGGATCTCAATTGAAAGATCGTATACCATCTCCCGCATCACAATAATACTGATTATCCCAAATAGAACAAGCACAAAAGCATCAAAAACACGTTCGGTGATGACGACTGCTGTTGCATCACCAACCGGAACCTGAGCCCGGTACAGCTCATGTATCCTGACCGGTTCACCTCCTGCCTGACCAGGGGTAATTGCTCCCATCAGAAGGTTTGCAAAGACCATATTGAGGCAATGAGGGTAGGGTACCCGGTATCCGAGTGACAAAGCCATCTCTTTTATCCGGAGAGCCCAGATACCACACGAGAAGAACCGCATGATGATTGCAAGAACAAGAAAAGAGAGATTAATCTTTCCCAGGTAGGTGAGGGTATTCTCATCAACAGTCGAGAAAAGGACGATGAACAGTACAACAGCACTGAATGCCAGCGAGATCCAGATCCACCGTTTCTGCGACGTATTAATGGTATCACCTGTGATGGAGGGTCAGATTGCCTAAACACGAATTGGTGATGATGTTATTTATAGTGCCCCTTCCTGTCAGGAACGAGTTCGCATAAACCCGTGATACCGATCCGGTTAAACATGTCATGTTCTGTGTTGCACGGATATTTCTTGATAAGACCGTTATTATCGCAACCAGAGTTATTACAATAGGAAAAAATGGTGATTATTCAGGGATCAGATCCAGACCGACGAGTACATCGCGGCATGCATGCAGATCACTGTCAAGATATATTGCCCCGATAACTGCCTCGAGACATTCTGCAAGAACTCTCCCACTGGTCCAGACATGCTGGATGATCTCGCCCCTGCCCCAGAACACGTATTCTTCAAGCCGGAGTGCAGCACCGATATCACGTAATGCCGACATATTGACCAGGTCCCTCTTTTTCGTCGAGAGGACTCCTTTCTCAGTCTCTCCGGACTGCAGGAGATGGGCAAGAACGACAAGATCGATGACAGCATCACCGAGAGTTGCCAATGCATCCATGTGCGCAGAAGAAGGCATCTCATGTTCAAGAGCATAGGCATACCGGGTAAGGGCCCGTATCAGCAGATCTCTTTTGGAAAAATGGTGGTTAAGATCCATCTCCAACTGGAACATTTTCTTCTCTATCGCTTCATCCGATTGAATATCGAGTTCCTGCATGCCGTTTTCTTAATCCTGCAGCATCCTGCATATCGCTTTGGCAGCCTTCTTTGCGGCTCCCATCGCCTCAATAACGGTTGCAGACCCGGT
>CAZSDZ010000042.1:0-11542 GCA_964605795.1 uncultured Methanoregulaceae archaeon | reverse complement strand
GACACCGGTCACAACCGTTTCCCCCTGTATCTCAACCGGGTTTGCACAGGTCACAAATGTGATACCTTCCTCCCTCGCATGCGCTATCTCTGCTGCACGCGCTGGCATATCCTCCTCGCGGCGACGATACACGAGGGTAACCCGTCCTCCGAGTCTCCGTGCTGCCCGTGCGGCATCCATGGCAACATTCCCTGCTCCTGCAACGACAACCCGGCTTCCCCTGATAACCGGAGTATCATAAAGAGGGAACTGATCTGCGTGCATCAGGTTTATCCGTGTTAAAAACTCGTTTGCTGAATAAACACCATTGAGATGTTCTCCGGGCAGGTTCATAAAATACGGAAGCCCGGCTCCGGTTCCGAGAAGCACGGCATCATAGCCAAGCAGTTCTTGTATCGATATGCTCCGCCCGACTATGTGATTACAGAGCAGTCTGACTCCGAGTGATAACACCCGGTTTATCTCGTAATCAACAATATCTTTCGGGAGACGAAACGCCGGAATACCATAGGTCAGAACACCGCCTGGTTTATGAAGTGACTCAAAGATAATAACATCATGCCCGGCTGTTGCCAGTTCTGCGGCAGCAGTAATGCCTGCAGGACCGGATCCCACAACGGCGACCCGCTTTCCGGTGCTTTTCCCTCTCTGTGGCGGTAAAAGCCCTTCTTTTCGTGCGTAATCTGCGACATAACGTTCCAGCTGTCCGATTCGAACGGGTGATTCTTTTATTCCAAGAATACAACGCTCTTCACACTGGGTCTCCTGGGGACAAACACGACCACATATTGCCGGAAGCATATTTGACTGCTGGATAAGACCTGCGGCAGCACAGATATCCCCTTCTGCAATCAAAGCAATAAAAGCCGGGATGTCGATCCCAACCGGACATCCCTCAACACATAATGGTTTTTTGCACTGAAGGCAGCGCTCTACTTCAGCTATCGCTTCTTCCCTGCTAAAACCGGCATCCACCTCTAAAAAATCCCGGACTCGTTCATCGGCAGGTCGTACTGCCATTATTGCTCCTCCCGGCACGTGCAGGTATGCTCATGAAACCGCTGTAGAGAGATTCTTTCCATCTCGGTATACGTCCTCTGACGCTGCATGAGGAGATTGAAATCAACTGCATGGGCGTCAAATTCAGGACCGTCCACGCATGCAAATTTCGTCTCATTCCCAACCCTGCACCGGCATGACCCGCACATTCCGGTCCCGTCCACCATGATGGGATTGAGCGAGACAAAGGTCTTTATTTTCTTCTCACGGGTTACCTCTGCGGTTACTTTCATCATGATAGTGGGCCCGATTATCCATACTGCATCGAGTTTCCTGGCACTATTCAGTTCTTTTAAGATATCTGCAGCAAATCCATGAAATCCCTTTGACCCGTCATCGGTCGTGACAAAGAGTTCATCGCAGATCGATTGCATCTCATCCTCAAGGATGAGAAAGTTTGCACTTCTTGCACCAATAACTCCGATGACCCTGTTCCCGACTTTTTTCAGAGATTGTGCAATAAAGGGCAGTGACGCAATTCCTACTCCGCCCCCAACAAGAACGCAGGTCCCATACTTCTTTATTTCACTCATTTTCCCAAGAGGACCTGCAATATCGGCAATATCTCCTCCTACCGGGATCCCTGCGAGGGCGTGGGTGGTCTTTCCTACGGCCATGAAGATGATTCGTACCCGGTCACCAGTGATGGCAGAGATGGTGAGTGGTATCCTCTCCCCTGTCTCGTCAACACGGATGATAACAAACTGCCCGGCCTGTGCATGGGCGGTTACATGGGGTGCTTCTACCCAGATCTCATATATTTTCTCTGCTATCTCTTGACTTGCTGTAATAGTATACACGGATTCACTTCCAGAAGAGGAGGACGATTCTCTATACCCATGGGTGTTATAGCTTCTTAACTTTCCGTACCTTCACCGCCAATCCCCGTCTGGACCGAACCATCTCGTCACCACCCATGACTGCCCGGCCTGTTGCCATGGCAGCTTCACCAATCACAAAAACTTCATCTCCGGGTCGTATCGCAGGATCGGATTCAGTGATGCCAGGTGCAAGGATGTCACCCTGGGGCAGGAAATTATCGATATAGACCCGGTACCCGGTCGGCAGTATCCTCCATCCGTCAAATGTCGGGCGAAGGAATCCGGTGTCTGGATCTACACTAAAGATCTGACGCCGGCTCTCAAGAACTACCTGTTTTTTGTATCTTCCTTTCAGTACAAGACCACGTGTATCCGGGACATACCCGAACTGATACGAGAGCATCCCTTTTAAGGAGGCATTCTTTACTTTCCGCTCTCCGGAAAGGGTCTCATGGAGGCATGCAAGATCTGCGGGATCAGTCGGATGGCGGGAGCAGGTACGCTCAATTGTCAGTCCTGCTGCCTCTGCCGCGTCTGATACGATGGTATGTGCATCTCCGGCAAGATGGGATATAACCCGCTTGTAGGGATGCAGGGTAAGGTATTGTGAGATCGTGTCCTGTATCAGGTGTCGTTCTTCGTGATCCCAGTACCCGGTCACCGGAACATCATAGTGTGCTGCAGGGTACATGATCTCTATCTCCCTCGGGACAAGGCCGAGCGGTGAGGTCACGATGAGTTCGTGGGCCCGTTGCCGGATTGAAGACGAGAACTTCTGGTGGCTGTTTGAGAGGGAATAGGGCTTTTTTGCAGAACAGGGAAGAAATACGGCTACGTCTGCAGCAGGTGGTTTATACCGGTGAATAACCCTGTCTCTCCACCGCACAATCTCAATCCTGCGGAGCGTATCGGTACTGGTTGCAAGAAGCGGTTTTGACCGGTTTACCGGGGTCGCCTTCTCTGTGCAAGGCTCTTTTGCAAGGAGGCGGATAATACTAACAAAGGTGGGATCGGTCCTGCATCGCATCTCAAGCATCTCAGGAAAGGTGCCATCCATGATCCGATACCTGATAAGAGCGAGTTCTTTTCGCAGCGCCTGACGATTGTGGGTGAGAAGATCTTCTTTTGTGCACCCGGGACAACAGCAGAGTTCCCGGGAGAATGCCTCTTTTGCAGGGTACAGACCTTCCGGAAGACAGAACAGTCCCTGTGCACTCATCAGGTCAACACCGGTAACATCAAAGAGATCATAGCCGGCACAGACAAGGATGGCAACATTGGAAGGGAGGGCGGCTGCCGGCAGGTACCATGCGATATCAGGTGGTACCTGCGTTTTCTGGGGAATCAGGTACTGGAGGAACCTGCGGGGGTTTTGCAGAAGGATATGCCAGTTCGGGGTCATTACCGTCCCTGCCAGAAAGGTATCAGGGGAGAGGCAGGGATGAAGCATCTCTGGTTCACAATCCGAAGGCCAGGGAAACCGGGCGATAAAAGAGGCATCCTCGATGGGAGGGATATTTGTTTCCTTCTGCTGGGCAAGGGAAGGAAATATTTTTTCAGTATCGCATGCATCAGGGAGATAGAGGTTCTCTCCGTTTATTGTCTCTAGTCGTCCGACTCGTGCCAGACCATCCCGTGCAATCACACTAAACCGTTTCATTCACTACTCCGACTGAAGGTAGCATCTCCTGTACAAGAGATGCCCAACGTTTATGACACTGAACCGTTACCGAACTTTCAGGGTATGTCTGCACGAGTTTTGCAATACCGGCACATCCGGTTCGAACCATTTCTTCATCCCATGACGGGATCTCACTCTGTCCTATGGGAAACGTCTCTTTTAATTCGGGGGGATACGGACCGAACGGAGGTTTGAAAAAGAATACGGTATCATAGTCCTTACTCTGCTCACGATCAAACGAGACAAGGATGGTTGCCCCTGCAGAGAACCGGGGGATCATCTCATGATACCTGATAACTTCTGTTCTTCTGCAGCTCTCTGCTCCCCGGTAAAAAAAACGCCTTTTAGATACCCGATCCTTTTCTGCCAGTTTCTCTGCTGAGGTAAGCAGATGCCGGTAGCCTGAAAGGAGAGCCGGATGACTTCTGCACCGTTCATCGACTAATTCCCATAACGTTCCATCTGTTATCGCCTGCTTTACCCGCTCGATCTCTGCTTTTGTGACATACAGGTTGTGAAGTGCTAACAGACGTTCCTTCTCTTCTGACTCTCGTAACTCCCGTGCAGTATGGTTCTGGCATACCTCGCAGGCACAGGGGAGATATGAAAGTTCATGGATCTTATAACTTCCATATGGTGTCATATACCGGTTATCCTTTGCATAGAGTGCATATGCAGCAGAATCAAAGATATCGCACCCCATCGCAACAGCCAGGGCAAACATGGACGGATGGCCTGCGCCAAAGAGATGGATACATGCAGACGAAGGCAGGTATTGTTTGCAGGTTATGACGACATCAACGAGTTCCTTGTACCGGTAATTCTCCATGAGCGGAACCACGGCTCCAATCGGACAGAATGAGAAACCCATACGGGAGACATTTTCCGCAGCTTCTTTTCTGAGATCAAGGAAGGAACCTCCCTGGACCGGTCCGGCAAGAGTGTACAGGTTCTCATCTACACACTCCTTTGCCTCTAAAAGGCGCGAAAGTGTACAGGCAAGCTCTTCTTGTACCTGTTCTCTCGGACTGTCCGGAGAGGTAGGGATATCAAGGGGAACGATGATATCACTCCCGATCTCCTGCTGAAACCGGAGTGTCTCAGTATTTGATATCTTTACCTCTCCATAGACCGATAACTGGAATGAGCCCGAATCTGTCATGATGATCCCGGGAAAATCATAGAGTTCATGGAGACCCTGACTGAGTGCTGGTTCACGAAATTCCCGGCTTTTCGAGAGGATATATGCATTGGTGATGAGCGCGGTAAAACCCATATCCCAGAGCTTACGGGGAGTTATCAGTGGCACATGCGGATTTATCACCGGAAGGATGGCAGGGGTATGCAGCGTCTTTTTCCCATCGGTAAGCCGACCAATTCTGCCTGCAACATCCTCTTTTAAAACTTCAAAATGCAGTGACATGTATTTATTCTGTAAAAATCTGTCCTTCAAAGGTTAAGAGCTCCACTCCCGGATCCTTCCAGCTCTCAGGAGGGAGGCCAGCTTTTATACAGACCTGGTTGAGAAATGTCAGTTCATCAAATCCCCACTCAACCGCCACCTGGGGAAGTAAGAGACCTGAACGGTTATATCCTCTCACAATCAGCCCGTGGGTTCCGATTTTTAGTGCCGTCGGACGTTTTATGGGTGATACATCACATAGTACCGGGACTGACAGAATCGTGATATCGATATGGATAGAGGGGAGTTCAGGACATCTGACCGGTGGAAAACGGGGGTCAGCCTCTGCTGCGGATATCGCAGCATCTTTTATGGCTGCTCCAAGCGGCATGACCGGGAGGGGAAATCCGATACACCCCCTGAGATCCCCGGATTTGGTCAGGGTAACAAAAACACCCCGTTTTTCTGAAAATACCGGCGGAAAACTGATTGTTTCTTGTGGTTCCCGGCAGATATGTTCGTTTAATACCTGTCGTGCATACGTAACTGCAAGAGAACCCTCTTTTTCATTCAGAACCTGCATGCAGTACCTACAGGACTGCATGGTATTATAATAATGGCAGATGCAAGGATTGACCCATCTTTTTTAGAGAGGAAAAAGGAAGGGAGCCCTGTTTCATGAGGTTTACATCTTATGAGAATGGTAATGAGACGTCATGTATCGATGCGGTAAAACGGTTTCATTTAGATTGTTCTCTAAAATCAGGATACACTTGAAAGATACGTAATATAAACGAGAAGGGAGCAAGATCTATGCAGGTAATGAGTGCAATATATCATATCAGGGAGAGATCCTCTAAAATATTATCTCTGGAGCGGTAATGGAGGATTCAGGACATTTCCGTGAGCGTATTATTCTTGTAGAGGATAATCCCATTACCGCTGAAGTTACGACGAAACTCTTACAGCGTCTCAAATATCAGGTTGTCGGTCATGCAAAGTCAGGAACAGAAGCAATTCGCGAAGTTCTCACAAAACCGGTTGATCTCATTCTTATGGATATCATGCTTGAAGGAGAACTGGATGGGATCGATACGGCGCGGTATTGTTACAACCTTGTGCATGTCCCGGTCGTATTCGTTACCGGAAATATGGACGAGGAGATTATGCTCCGTTCAAAGATTGCAGAACCCTTCGGGTTTCTTTTAAAACCGGTAACCAGTACCTCGCTTCATTATGCTATCCAGATTGCGATAAATACCTACACCTGCACGAGAGCAAAGATCCCAGAGCCGGTTGATACGCTCGGGAGTATCAGTGAACTGGGATATGGTATGATAATCGTTGATACCAAGACCCGAATTCTGTACATGAACGGATATGCAGAAACCTTTCTTGATATCGACGACTCTTTCCTGCAATACCGGGAATTCACAGAATGCTTCCGGCCACACGAGTACCAGACGGGAAATACTATCACTTTATCTGATTTTTCTGCCATGATTCAATCCATCGCAGATACCGGGGAAGAGAGATACCTGTATCTCTCGACTCCCACAAATGGCCATAAAAAACCGTTTGTTGCCTGGGCCAGACCTATCCGCTCTTTTAGCGGAGATGACCTGGGAACGGTTCTTATCCTCCAGAGTATGGAAGGATAACTGGTAATGCATAGAGGGAACCTTCACTCCTTTCCATTATCCCACTCTTTTATGTCGTAACAGAAATTCTCCGTACCTTTATCTCTCCTGCGTTGCTATTGTACTCCTGTGAGAGGGAGAGTGCAGCTGACGGTAGCCGGATGCAAGTCCGGTGGCTGAGGAAAGTCCCCCCACCGATCGGGTACGCAGCCGGGGGCAATCCCGGGTGGCGAGAGTCACGGCAATGGCACAGAAACGACACGCCCTGTTCAGAGTAATGATGCGGCTGAGCCTTTTGGCGAGAAGTGTGTATACATGAGTTAACCCGCTGAACCATGACGAACAGGATTCGATGGAACGGTGAATCCCTGCGGGTGCAAGCCGAAACAGGGCATAAAAGGCAGCCCGATGCCTGTCCGGGTACGGCGCGTTAGCCGAATGCTGCAATGAACAGAAGGGGGCTTACTCCTCCCACTCATTGCATTTTTCCGGGTCAGTCATTCTCCCGGGATTGATGTGTACAGTATCAAACGTTTTCTTCGTATTCAGGTAGTAGTCGGTATACATCAAGATCAGATGATCTCTATCCATCTATTCTGTTGTTTCCGTACAGGGTTTTATTATCCTGACTATTGTTCATGAAAATTTTGTTCTTGAAATCAATTTTTTATCGGTATAATCAGGTATTCAGTCAGGATTTCCTGTTGGATGGAGATTTTTATCCCAACACATATATAGCAGGATGAAAGAGTCAGTACCATGGATATGGATACCATACATACACCAGGAGTCACTTTTTTAAAAGAGACTGCTACGAGGAAAACAGGCCCGGGAAGGGAATCAGGGTTGCCTGAACCTGCGGATACAAAATCCTGTAAACCCGTCAGAAATATGATAATCCTCCCTGATGTGACCGCAAAGACATTTCATCAGGCAGATATAAAGCGGGTTTTTGAGAAGAGAGAGACTCTCCGCACCTATAAGGATACCCGGTTATCTCTTCCCGAACTCTCCCTGCTCCTCACCTATACTCAAGGGGTACGAAAGATAACCGGAAAGACTGAGTTCCGGTTTGTTCCTTCAGCGGGAGCCACCCATGCAATAGAGACTTATCTTTTGATTAACCGTGTTTCCGGGTTAGAGAAGGGCATATACCGGTATCTTCCCATGGACCATGCCATCGTGCTCGAAGACTGTACAGAAGGAGAACCTGACGATGTTGCCAGGTGCATAAAAAAACCTGATATGATCCTGCAGTCTGCGGTTACCTTTATCTGGGTGGCATGCCCGGAACGGATACTCTGGTTGTTCGGCAGTCGGGGCTGGCGGTACCTCTTTTTAGATGCCGGACATATCTGTCAGAACCTCTATCTGGCTGCCGAAGCGATTGACTGCGGGGTCTGTGCCGTCGGATCCTTCTTTGATGAGGAGGCAAAAGCAGTTATTGGTATCAAAGAGAAGGATGATTTTGTCATCTACATGGCAACGGTCGGGAAGAGATAGCCTGATAATACCGGCATTTACCTGCAAAAAATCAGGGATTCATTTTTTTTAAAGATATCTCTCCTCATCGTATCATCTATAATCCAATCGGCAATCTCATCATCAGGGAATGGGAGATCCGTATCCCGGGCAATATCTTTTTTTAAGATAGAAAAAATCCCTCTTCTGCAGTTACTACTATCTGTATACAGATGGAATAGTATACCACATTTTGAGGGATTTAAGGTGAAAGAAGTCACCAGTAGTTTTGTTGCCCATGATGTCGAGGCGTCAGTCAGGACATTTTGGAGCCAGGAAGAGATATATCGGGAGGTAAAGGAGCAGAAAAAGAACGGTAAAACCTTCTTTTTTGTTGATGGCCCTCCGTATACAACCGGTCATATTCATCTCGGGACCGCATGGAACAAGATCTTAAAGGACTGTATATTGCGATATCATCGTATGCGGGGCTGTAATGTTATTGACCGTGCAGGATATGATATGCATGGTCTTCCCATTGAGGTCCGTGTAGAGAACGAACTCGGGTTTAAAAACAAGAAGGATATTGAGACCTTTGGGATTGCGGCATTTATCGAGCGGTGCAAGGAGTTTGCCCTGACCCACAAGGAGATCATGAGTGACCAGTTCAGGAATCTCGGGGTCTGGATGGATTTTACCGATCCATACCAGACGGTTGCTCCCCAATATATCGAGTCTGCCTGGTGGATCTTAAAAAAAGCCCATGAGAAGTCACTCCTTGAGAAGGGTTTTCGGGTTGTAAACTGGTGTCCCCGTTGTGAGACTGCCATTGCAGATTCTGAGGTTGAGTACTGGGATGAACAGGATCCGTCAATCTATGTCAAGTTTCCGATAACCGGGAAAAAGAACGAGTACCTCGTTATCTGGACGACGACTCCCTGGACCCTTCCGGCAAATATGAGCGTTGCGGTTGATGCTGCCTTTACCTATGCCCGGGTTCGTGCAGTAAAAGGAGAGACGGAAGAGATCCTCTGGATCGCAGAGGAATTGGTAGAGGAAGTCTTAAAGAAAGGCAGATACACTGATTTTACCATTCTTGAGAAATGCCAGGGCAAGGATCTTGCCGGCACCACCTATGAATCCCCGCTCTCTTTTTCGGTTCCATACCAGGCACAGGTATCCCACCGGGTAGTCACAGCAGATTTTGTCGAGATGGATAATACCGGGATGGTACATATCGCTCCCGGTCACGGGTGGGATGACTTTTTACTTGGTCAGAAAGAAGGACTCCCTGTCTTCTGCCCGGTCGAGGGAGACGGACTCTTTAATGAGATGGCAGGAACGTTTGCCGGTCTCTTTGTACGGGATGCAAATGATGCCGTATTGTCTGCTCTTGGCGATCACCTCCTTGCGAAACAGACGATTGTGCACCGGTACGGCCATTGCTGGCGCTGTAAAAACCCTATCATTTACCGGGCTACCGAGCAGTGGTTCCTCACCGTCCCTAAGATTAAGAACGAGATGCTGGCAGGGATTAAGGATACGACCTGGTATCCTGAATGGGCAGGCAGTGCACGATTCTTTGATTTTGTCGAGGGATCCCGTGACTGGTGTATCTCCCGGCAGCGGTACTGGGGCATCCCCATCCCGGTCTGGCAGTGCTCCTTTTGTCAGGAGATGAGAGTTTTTGGAACCATAGCCGAGCTCAATGAAGCTGCAAAGGCGAATCTTACTGATCCCCACCGTCCGTACGTGGATGAGATAACCATCCCCTGCTCCTGTGGCAAAATGATGCAGCGGGTTCCTGATATCTTTGACGTCTGGTTTGATTCTGCCATGGCCTCCTGGGCAACGCTTGGATTTCCCCGCGAACGCGAGGCTTTTGAGAAGTTGTGGCCTGCTGATTTTATCACGGAAGGCCAGGATCAGACGAGAGGGTGGTTTTATTCCCAGCTCGGTGCATCGATTATCGCCTTTAATCGTTCACCCTACCGCCAGGTCCTGATGCACGGGTTTGCTCTTGACCATGAAGGAAAGAAGATGAGCAAGAGCTTCGGCAACGTGGTTACTCCCGAAGAGGTCATCGGTAGTTACGGTGTTGATGTTCTTCGTCTCTATATTCTCTCAGCCAATGCACCCTGGGAGGATCTCAAGTTTAACTGGGAGAGCGTCCAGACCGTTGCACGATCGGTAAATATTCTCTGGAATGTATACCGGTTCCCGATCCCGTACATGATTCTTGACGGGTTTGTTCCTGCGGGGGGAGAAGACGGGGTATGGGATGAGTCATACATCCATGCCTCGGTCAGGGAGATGCCAAAAGAAGATCGCTGGATTTTATCCCGCATCAATTCACTCGCCCGAGAGGTCACTGCCGACATGCAGGAGTACCAGATTCACAAGGTAACCCGAAACATCCTTACCTTTATCTTAGAAGACCTCTCCCGCTGGTACGTCCAGCTGGTCCGTCCCCGGATGTGGGAGGAAGAGGATGCGCCAGAGAAGAAGTATGCTTACGAGACGATGTACTACTGTCAACGGATGTTAAACCGCCTTCTCGCACCCTATGCACCTCATCTGTCTGAAGCGATGTACCAGAATGTCCGGCTTTCCCACGATCCGGTATCTGTCCACATGCAACCCTGGATCGAGGGAACTGCCCGGCTTATTGATACCGAACTTGAAGAGAAGATGGCTGTTGTTCAGGCTTTTGATGAAGCGGTACTCAATGCACGACAGGCAGGGAAGAGAAAGCTCCGGTGGCCGGTCAGGGAGGTCGTTGTATCCTGCCAGACCGATCGTGTCGAGCAGGCAGTAACCGAGATGAATGAACTCTGTTCTTCGCGGGCAAATGCACAAAAAGTCACCGTTATCAGGGGAAACTGGGACAAACTCGGTTGTTCTGCGGTCCCGGTCATGAAGGCCATCGGTCCTGGCTTTGGACGGGACGGACCGGTTCTCAAGAGACTGATTGAATCAGCAGACGGGCCGCTTTTACGGGATACTATCAGAGTTAAAGGAGAAGCCAGCCTCTCAGACGGAAAGAGATCCTTTTCCATTACCGGCGAACATGTCCAATTTGTCGATCAGTTACCTCCCGGGTTTTATGCTGCCAGTATGAGCGATGCCACGGTGTATGTCGATGTAGATCTCACTCAAGATATCGAAGCAGAAGGATATGCCAGAGAGATCATCAGAAGGATACAGGACATGCGAAAGCAACTCGATCTCAATGTCGAGGATTATATCCAGGTTGATTTTGTCATTCCTGATGCACGGGTTTACGCACTCATTGACCAGGGATGGCAGGATATGATTGGTCAGGAAGTCCGGGCTTCTTGCATGGCACTCCATGAATCCCATGAAAAACGGCCGATCGATCTGCTCTGGCAGATGGACCGGGACTGGGATATTGAAGGAATAACCATTACCATCGGGATATCTGTGGCAGAATCCGGGTAGAAATACTATCAGGACA
>CAZSDZ010000041.1:0-25712 GCA_964605795.1 uncultured Methanoregulaceae archaeon | reverse complement strand
TTTCACAAACCGGATCCGTTCCAACCTGTTTTTTTCCCGGAATGATTCGTCAGGCGATCTCATCGGCAACTCCAAACGATGAGCAGAATGCTCGTAATAATCCTTCATCAATGATATCCCTGGATACCTCCCGCAGAAAAATCGCATCTTTTATGTCCTTCTCGCTGCCAAGCCATAATTTATAAGCAATCGGTTTTCAAGACAGAGCATTCCATTCTCTTCTCTCAGATTCATAGGCTAAATTCTCTGTTTAAGGAAACTAATCTTCTCTGTATCCTACAGATCACTGTCAGATTCTCCTGATATTCTCGTTTATCCTGTTTGATAGGAATTTTTTAATGCAACACGGTTACATGCCTGAACCGTGAAATGAGATCATAGGCTGTTTATATATCATGGTATCTCCTCCTCCTGGAAAAAACTACTCCCATGAGAGATCCTGATTGTATGGTACCTTCCAGATCCCGTAATTTTAAAAAAAACCTGATTATCTCTAAACAAAGTAACATGAATCAGATATTGATAATACAAAATTAGAAATCATATCCTGATCCATATCATACCACTCCCGGTCAGCCTTCAGGTGACCGGATAGAAATTAGGTGGAAGAGAATGAGGTCGAAAAATACCCGGGAATCTGCCGTCTCCCCGGTCGTCGGGATCATGCTGATGCTCGTCGTAACGCTTATCCTTGCTGCAATCATCGGCGGGATGACCGGGAACATGGCACAGACCCAGAAGAAACCGCCCCAGCTCGTGATTGAGGCGAAGTGTGTGAATGACAGGGGAACCGGCGGATCTCAAAGCTTTCTTGAGATGAGTGTCCTCTCGGTGAGCGAGGGGATAAAAACAGGTGACCTGAAGATCCTCACCGAGTGGGAGAGCGGCTCGGGGGCATCAAACCGGACAATGGTAACCGGCGGGATCCCGAATGCCGGTGAGCGGACCTATCCGCTTGGATCGGGTCCGGGTGTCTTTGATGGTTCAATGAGGGATTTCGGTAATTATACGCTTATCGCCGGAACCCGGATGAATGTGAATGCAACCCACAATGACGACGGTATGGACGTTATGCTCGGGAATAACTGGAAGTCGTTGCAGACCGGAGACACGGTCAGGATCCAGGTTGTCCATATCCCCGGTGGTGCGATAATCGTTGACAAAGAGATAACGGTGGAGGAATGAGCAGATGAAAAAGAAGGATTCAGCCGTCTCCCCGGTTGTAGGCGTTCTCCTCATGCTCACGCTCACGCTCATCGTTGCTGCAATCGTGAACAGTTATGCAGGTGGACTCATTGAGACCGAATCAAAGGCTCCGTCAGCAACAGTACAGGCAGAGTATCACCAGGGAGGAAATATCACCATACGCCATATCAGCGGGGATCCCATCCCGGTCTCCTCAGTGACCGTCATGCTAAGGCCCACCGAGACGATGGGACGAACAGGGCCCCAGAACTTCGTGGTGGTAGATAAAGAGTATATCAGAAACGATAACGGCGGTACCTGGAGCAGTGGGATAACCGCGATGCGACCGGGAGATGTTGCTCATGTATCAGGGACAGACCCTGATGATATCGATACCATTCTTGATGATTACGATATCGATGCCTTATACCGGATTGACGACATGGAAAACCTCGGAAAAACATTCTTCCTTGAGATGTATCACAAGAATACGATGATATCCCGCAGTGAAGTCCTGATAGAAGCATAATTCACGATATCTTTTTTTGAGATGCTTTTTCCATCTCTTGTCTGTCTCAGGAAAGGTAGTATCCTGGTCCTCCCCTTGGAACCAGGTGATAAAAATAAGAGGCGATGGTTGAACAGGATTGGTACAACTACCATATGGACAAAATAATGATTATTGCTTTGTGTATCGGTTGAAACTGTGCTATGTTTGTACTACTGTGGAATCTTTTCACAATGGTCTGCTCGTGATGGTCCAGAAGACTTGAATCCTGTTGTTCTTGATGTAGTACCATCCGGTTGTGGCTCAACCACCACAGAATAGTGTGTATTATTGGATCTATTAATAACCGTGAGTATGAAGATCTGAAATATTAATCGAATTATTATTATTTATTCTAAATTATTCATACTTAATACCCGAAGCGCTGCCTGACAGGTTTTTCATCATGTTCAGATAGGGGATGCCAGGAATTCTGATACTACATTTTTGGGTACAACTACCCTCTTATTATGGCAAAAATGAAAAAAGATTCAGAAATGCAGACATGATTCGGTATGACAATTACGGTTCAGGCACAGAGATACGATGTAATTCCTGTGCAATCATCTCAAGTGCATCAATACTCCTGGGTCCTGCCCGGTCGATGAGATCACTCTGTATCTCAATGACCCGGTTATTCTTTACTGCAGACAGTCCGCTCATCCGGGTTTCAGTAATAAAATACTGGTATAACGAGTCCCCTGTCCCGGCCATCCCGTCACCGGAGTTAACAAGGATGATATCAGGATCTGCGGTAATAAACTCCTCCAGCGAGACAGTACCCCACCCGGAAACCCCGGGAAATGCCTGTGTCCCACCGGCAAGATGCATGAGTGTATCCTGGAAGGTACCCTTTCCGCTGATGGTTAAAGGATCTTTCCACACTACGTGCACAATCTTTAACGGCTCTGAAATATTCCCTGTCTGTTCTTCAATCTGGAAAACCCGTTTTTTCAGATGAAAAACAAGATCCTTTGCTTCTGTTTCATGTCCGGTGGTCTTTCCGATACAATCAATGGTATGGTAGATACCCTCTAACGAATCAGGTTTTAGAACAATGCAGGGGATAGCATACTGGGCAAGTTTCTTTAGAACCTCTTCTCCGGTTAAATCTGATGCCAGTATAAGATCCGGGTCAAGAGACACAATCTTCTCGATATCAACCGTAGAAAAACCGCCTACGGTTGGTAAACCAGCAGCCCCTGCAGGATAATCACAGTATTCAGTCACTCCGACGATCGTGGATCCGGCACCGACAGCATATGTTATCTCGGTATTTGAAGGTGCCAGAGAGATAATTCGGGTCGGTTGCTCTAAGATGGTGACAGAATTATCGGTGTCATCGATAACGGTAACCGGAAAAGACGATGAATCTGCAACAACTCCATGCATCAGGCAGAAGATGACAAGAAGACTCATGAGAAGAAGAATACTGTCTCTACAGAGAGAACGGAACAGCAAACAATTGAAAGAACATTTCATGCAATAATATTTACATCTATACAAATAAAATGTACTTGGATTGGTCGGTTCTTGTCTGTGAAATACACACATCTGGGTGTCCTTGGTCTTCTTCTCGGTTTAAGCCTGTGCAGCATCATTCTTGCGACCGGAATCGGTTCAGCAGGGCTGTTCTGGTTCATGGATGAGAGTATAAAACACCAGGATCTTATCATTTACGATATCAGGCTTCCCCGTGTTTTAGTGGCATTCTCAACCGGATTCGGTCTTGCCGTTGCCGGTGCCTGCCTGCAGGGCCTCTTTCGAAACCCGATGGCAGATCCGTATATCCTTGGCACATCATCAGGTGCAGCTCTTGGAGCCTCATGTTCGATTATCTTCCTCGGGGGTTCGTTTCTCTTTATTACCTCCTTTTTCGGAGCACTTCTCGCAACAGTATTGATTTTCAGCATTGCCCGGAAGAATGGAAATATACGGGTAGAAACCCTGCTCCTCACCGGGATTGCCTTATCCATGTTCTTCTCTTCAATCCTTTCATATTTAATGTATATTGCAGGTAAAAATCTTCATCAGATCATGTTCTGGCTCATGGGTGGCTTCTGGACAGCTTCCTGGGCTGATACCTGGGTCGCATGTGCCATCATCTGTATCAGTCTCGGAATCCTGTTCTTCTCCCGTGATTTAAATATCATCTCTCTGGGAGATGAACAGGCAGCAGGACTGGGAGTCGAGACCGAACAGGTAAAGCACATTCTGGTGGGATGCACCTCGTTAATCGTTGCATTTGCAGTATCCATTGCCGGATCAATCGGATTTATCGGTCTTATCACCCCGCATATCATGCGTCTTTTAGTCGGTCCGGATCACCGTATTCTCATCCCTGCATCTGCTTTGGCAGGGGGTCTCCTGTTAATATGGGCAGATACCTGTGCCCGGACACTCGCACATGACATGCCGGTAGGAATAATCACGGCATTTTTCGGGGCACCCTTCTTTATTTATCTCATTCGAAGGAGGAATGCAGTATGAGCCCAATCCTGTCAGCAGATAACCTGAGCCTGGGATTCGGACCGGTTGATATCATCCATCACATCTCGTTTTCCGTCCCAAAAGGAACCTTTGTTGGAATTCTTGGGCCGAACGGTTCGGGAAAAACCACCCTGCTGAAAGGAATCTCACGGGCATTACCTCCACGGACCGGGACGGTTCATCTTAACGGAAAAGACCTGCATTCGTATAAAAACCGGGTTTTTGCGCAGCATGTTGCCTACATCTCCCAGGATATCAGCACCTCATTTGATTTTTCTGCCCGCGATGTCGTTCTCATGGGACGAAACCCGTATATGAAACGACTGCACGCTCCCGGTCATGATGATTATCATATCAGTACAAAGGCACTAGAGACCGTGGGAATTATCGATCTAGCTGACCGGGCGATAACAGAGATCAGTGGAGGGGAACGACAGCGGGTCTTTATCGCTCGGGCATTAGCACAGGAACCGGATCTGCTCCTCCTTGATGAAGCTACTTCCCACCTGGACATCTGCCATGAGATAGAGATCCTCTCAGTCATTAAAGAGAAGGTGGCTCATGAAAAGATGACGGTTCTTGGTGTTTTTCATAACCTCAACAGTGCCTCGCTCTTCTGTGACAGCCTTATATTGTTAAAAGACGGGAATATTGTCTGCAGCGGTACGCCAACCCAGGTTCTCAATGCAAAGACAATTCACGATGTTTTTGGATTATCAGTACTCACTTCTTTCCATCCGGTAAGCGGAACACCGGTTGTTCTTCCGGTACACCAGAAAAAAGAGTATGTAATTCATACACTCTCATTGCTCCTGATATGCGGGGGAGGGACCGGTTCGCTCCTGATGCATCTCCTGAAGAGTGAGGGCTATCCTCTCTCCTGTGGAATTCTGTGTCAGGGAGATCAGGATCTCCGATCTGCAGACCAGTTTTTCCTTCCGTCAGTCAGGGCAGAGCCATTCAGCCAGGCATCAGATGACTGCATAGAACAATTACGCCATTCGGTCACCGGGTCAGAAGCGGTAATCGTGACCAAGATGCCGATAGGGAACGGGAACCTTGCAAACATATCAGTCCTTCTGGAAAACCATTCTGCACAGGTGATATTCTTTGATCCGGATCCGGGATCCTTCTCATTTTCCGGCTATGATTTTACCAGCGGCAGGGCTGACTCAATCATTCAGACATTATGTTCACAGGGGGCCCTTGTCGTGCATTCAGTTCCTGAACTCCTTGTTTGTCTGCAGGAACTGGAGAGAGAAAAAACGTGCAGGGATCAGTTAATTTTTTAAAATATCGGTTTATTAGCATAAAATATGAATGGGTTTGTGAGACGATTAGGTTTAGGGGAGGTTATAATACGCTGATAGCCAGGGGTTTTTCGGTAATCGTAACCGGTATGGGGTAGGTAAAATTTAAGAATAACCCCTCTCTTCCTTCAACCGGTCCATCTGAATACACACAATTCGAATACAGTGATCCGATGGGATTCAGTATAGACTCATACTTCTCCCGCACGGTCCGGTTTATATGAGATTCAGGTGGTATATGCAAACCCAGTATCTCTACCTGGGAATATGTTCTGGGAATGGGGATATCACCCGAAAGGGTAATGGTTCCGATTCCGTTACTGCTGGAAAAGGTGTTGGTACCGGTATTCATACTGTGTATCCGGGAGATATTGATATAATTGAGGGTGTCACCTGATCCTGTTGGTACCGGAATTCCTGTCGTTGCGTTGAGAAATTCGTTCATCCTCTGTTGTGCGTCTGTCTCTTTTTCGTAGGTCAGCCAGGTTGTTCGACTCCCTTTGGTTATATTGACAACCCCGGCTTCCCATACATATCCCTGGTTCTGCCAGAAATTGCCTATGGGTTGATATGAGATTGTTACCAGCGTCGGATAGGAGATCCAGGTACCATCAACCTTTATCAGCCACGCAACTGATTCGTTTATCCTGAGCGTCCCTGAAGATCGCAACCCTGAGAACGGAGCTTCTCCCCCGCCAAGCTGGATATGTCTCCTGACGGTGGCACAATCACCAAATGCTATCATCCTCTCGATGTCAGACGAGAGATCCAAAAACGCCTTCTCAACCGATGCAAGATGCTCAATCTCTGACTGCTGTTTCAGGTTCGGGATATATGTCGCATTGAGCAGTGCAATTGCAGAGACGATAATTGTGAGGATTAACAACACCCCGATGACCGGTGCAATCGCCCCCTCCTGCTTCATGGGATCACCCCGGTAAAGACGACGGCATTTCTGGCAACAACCCTGACCTCGTTGGGCGAGGAGAGAGAAGAAGTATCAATCATGTACCGATCCCCGAGATCAAAGGTCAGTGAGTCTGGTGAGACGTCTGATACAAAGGTCATATCATCGTCCCGGTAAACCTCCTCTCCCCTCAAATGCCGCACGATAACCGTGATATCATCCCGAACCAGGTAATCACCGCCTTTGTGATAGAGTATCAGGTTCGGATCATCGTAATTGAGGAGTATCGTTGTCGTCGGCACCCGGTTCCCGGGGAGCTCGCTCATGATAGCGATTGAGACAAACGGGATGATAAGAAGGATAAGGCCGATCATGAGCGCCTCCCCGATGACCGGTGATACGGCTTCCTGCCGTGTTTTGTCTTTCATACTGCGGTAACTCCTGCAATCTGTCCCGGGATGATCACCACAAAGAGGAGAAAGGTCGCAACAAGCAGGACGATGGCATGTTTTAATCCTGAGAGGATGGAATTGGATGCAAGCTGCCCTGCCATAAGCCCTGAGAAGAGGGAGAGCACGATCCCAATCCGGTACATATCGGTCAGGTTGCCTGAGGTATCAAATGTCACGTTAAACGAGGTGAACGAGGCGATAAACGAGACGTTGAGGGCGTATGCCGTGTACAGGTAGATGCCGACCGCAAGATAGACGATCATCACGTAGGTTATCGCGATGTTGAACCGGTCCTGCTTTAACTTCAGGTAGTGCTCGAAGTCGTTGATAGCGATGATAAGCACATCCTTGATATAATCGGTTACCTCACTTGCCTTGACAAGGAGTGACATCGCCCGCTTGACCGAGACAAGACCGATCCGCTCTTCCATTCGAACCAGGGCGTTAATGGTCGTCGACCCCCTCCTGATATCTTCTGAAGTAATCACCAGTTCCTGCGATAAAACCCCTAACTTCGAGTTTGAGATAAGCGATATGGCAGTCTGCAGGGTAACCCCGACATCCTTCATATCCACCAGCTGACGGAGAAATTCAGGGGTATGCTTCTCAACATTATTCACAAACCAGTTCCTCCCCTCGTAGGCCGCCGATACCGGGGCTATCGTTGCGATGATAAGGATACAGAGAAACGACTCAAACGAGAGGAACGGGAGCCATTGTCCGAGAATCCCGAGATAATACAGCAGGAAGAGGATAGCAAAGACCGCTCCCCCAACCCCGATACCGATCTGGTAATTGGAGATATATGCACGGAGCGGATTTTTGAGGAGGTTCTCAAGCCGGTAGCGTTTTCTCTTTGCCTCAAGGCTCTTTAAAAAGTGGCTGTCAACAGAGGAGTAATCCTCCTGTGCCGTCGTGACGTCGGCAAATTCTGAAGACCCCACCGGTTTTTTCACGATATCCATCCTGATGGCAGGAAGCATCAGGTAGAGGATATAGATCATCCCGAGTGATCCTGCAATAAGCCCGAGGATGATAAACGGCATATATCCTGCAAGATCTGACTTCCCACCGAGGTTCTGGGCGACGATGATGATGATCATCGTTATCGGACCTGCAACAAACGCAGTCACGTACACCTCTGCCATGATCTCTATTGTCTTTAAGAGCGAGTCCTGCTCACGAATCGCAGACTCACGGAAATATGCCGATCGGGATGAGAGGAAGTTGCTGATATCGCCCCCACTGCTCGAGAGAAGAAGAAGATCGTTTAGGAAATCCTCAAGGTTCTTTGACGGGGTCACCTTCTGCAGGCTTCGGATAGCAGTGTAGAGATCATCACCGAATATCTCGACATCCCTGACAATCAGGCCGAACTCCTTTGATATCTCACCAAAGAGATCATCAGCCTCGTAGATACGCCTGATTACGTTATAGAGCGTCATCGTTGTTGAGAGTGCCTGCATGTAAGTGATAGCATACGGGAGATCGAGATCAATAGAAGACTTCCTGCCCGCAGCAGTGGTTGACGGATAGGTATAGATGACGATAAAGACCCCGGGGATGAAGAGGATAAAGAGGATGAGGATGGTATACTGCATCCCGATACCGGGGATGACCGAGATCCCGGTGATAAGCATAAACGCGGTCAGCCCGACAAATGAAGCAACGGAAAGAAGCATGCACTGCACAAGAAGGATAAAAAACGAGTACTGCGAGTACGGCAGATGTGCTGCCCGTATCGATCGGCGAAGCGACGTGCCGGAAAGCCACCGCTCCACGCTCCGAGGGTGAAAAAGGTTCATGAAAGCCTCCGTAAATCTGTTATCATCCTCATCAGGATACGGGGATCTGAGCTTGACTTGAACTTAAACCGGGTCAGGAATTCTTTTCTGAGATCCAGCTGGTACTGCAGTTCGGCATCATCCCAGTTATGCATGTATTGGATCGCCCGAAGTGTTTCAGAATGGGTATATTTCCGTAAAAATCCGTCTTCGACAGGGTTGTACTCGTATAACGTGTTCCACCGCAGATGGCCCCCTTCAGAGAGGAGGATCTCGTGGATGGCATCACACCGCCGAATCATCCTCCCTTCCCGGTAGTGAAAGGTCTGGACAATGATGAGATCCAGTGCACCAAACATGGCCGCAGGGACGTTGATAGGCTCGTTGGTCAATCGGTTGAGTGCCTCTTCAATGGTTCCGGCATGAAGTGTCGAGAGCGTGGTATGTCCGCTGTTCATCGCCTGGAACAGGGTCTGGGCCTCGCTCCCCCTGACTTCACCAACGATGATATACTCGGGCCGCTGCCGAAGAGATGCCTTTAAGAGATCAAAGAGATCAATAGTTCCCCGGTCGGTCATGGAGGAGGCCTGGCGGGTTTGGACCGGGAGCCAGTTCTTGTGCGGGATCTGGATCTCCCGGGTATCCTCGAGGGATACGATCTTTGAGTTATGCGGGATAAAGAACGAGAAAGCGTTCATTGCAGAGGTCTTCCCGCTTGCCGTTCCTCCGACAACGATAAGGCTCTTCCGGTTCTCAAGGGCCAGCCAGAGAAAAGCCATCAGTTCAGAATTATACGTGTTAAACGAGAGAAGGGTGGCCGGGGTCATCGGGTCAGTCCGGAATTTACGGATAGTAAATGAACTACCCTTTGTCGAGATGATATCAGAGTAGGTTATCTGGGCACGTGATCCGTTCGGGAGTGCAGCATCAAGAAGGGGTGAGGTGAGTGAGACCTGCTTATCAGCCTTCTGCGAGAGTTTGAGAACGTACCGGTTGAGTTCCTCTCCCCCGAACTGAATCGTTGTCGGCATACTGCCATAGAGCCGGTGATGCACAAAGACCGGGATATCATGCCCGTTACAGGAGATATCCTCGAGTAGTTCGTCATGCATCAGGGGATCAATCTTCCCGTACCCGCTTAAGTTCCGCTGCAGGTAGTAAAAAAGAACATGCAGTCGTTCTTTTGGGATCTTCGGATCATAGGAGGTAACAACCTTCGCGACCTCCCCGAACTCGAGCACGAGATCCCCTTTCCCGACCGGTTTGTCATAGATGAGTACATCACGTAAGGTCTCGTGAGTCTCTTCTAGGATGATCCGCTCCCGGGTCGAGAGTTCCGGCTCCACGACCAGGTATGTCCTCTCCTTCTCCCGGTTTTGGAGGATTGCAACATAGGCATACGGCTGAACCAGCCAGTACGCTTCCTCGGCTACCACCCCTTCATGCTGTTGCAGAGACAGGACCGAATCAACCGGCGGGGATGCCATTGGATCATAGATCGGCTGGTCTCCTGCATCGGGGTGGGATACTCTCTTTTTCTTTCTAAAACCAGTCCTGTCTTTTGCATGGAGCGAGAAAGAGAACGATAACCCTCTTTTTTTGGGAAGAACATCATCATCCTGCTCCCGTACCTTTGGTCTCTGGTACTCCTGAAATGCAGTTTCCCGCGACCGACTTGCAAATATACCTGAAAGGATGGCATTGATACGTTCTTTATCCCGACGGGTGACAGGATGCAGAAGATCCGGATCCCCGGTACTGATCCGGTCCGCTGATGAGTCCTCGTATTCTACTCCCGAGTTCTTTAGTTCGGGTAAATCAGGTTTTTTTTTCTCCTGCTTTCCGGAGACAGGCGGGCTTTGTTGCATTAAATCTTGTGCAGGATTTTTCTCGTCAGACCGGATACTATTATCTCTCCTCAGAAAACCAGCCAGATCTGTCTTATGCAGTGACGGAAAAGATAAAGAGGAAGGTTCCCGTTTCTTCCCTGCAGTACCGGTATCCCCGGGTATGGCATTTTTTGTGGCTGTGATAACACTGGTCAGGTTTTTGCTGATATCAGGAATGACCGATTGAATTCTGTTTTTTATTTCGTTCAGAACAGGTTGTCGGGTTGGGTGAGCAGTTCTTCCCCCAGATTTATTTGTACCGGCCCTGTCATTTGGTGTCTTTTTTGCCTCGGTTTCTCTTTTCTCTCCTCTCGTGATGGATATCTGTGGGAACTGTGTCTTCTCTCTGGTAACCCATGATATCGAGATCGATTCACTGTTTGAATACCTGATAAGAACCGGGCTTTTTTTATTGGTAGACGCTCCTGAGGACTCGAGAAAATAAGCTGCGATCTGGTGAAACCCTTGTAGGTCAGGGATGATGTTGGTCTGGATAAAACGACTGCAGCGGGTATGAAGAATTGTCACCGGAACTCCAGGTGAAATGCATTTAATCCCGGTAACTGCCTGATCAGCAAGGATTGTCCGGATCCACTGAACCGGATCGGTGTTGATGATAAGCCATGAACAGATACGATTCTTCTGCCTGCGGTCGATCCCGGGGGCATGCTTGAGAAGTGCCTCCTGGTAGAACTGTCTCGCGGCAGCTTCTCGTTCCCTCCAGGTCCCGTGACTCACAGCCTGTGTGTTTTTTTTGCCATTAATAAATGCAAAAATTGTCTTCTCATCTTCTGAAAGGGGGATGAGTGATATCGTGTAATATGCATCGGGAACCAGTTCTACCTGTACGATATCAGACAGGAGGCTATACCGCAATGCCGGTGTAGAAGGTGATACTTTCTTATCTTGGTCAGGTATTGCAGGATCGGCGGATTTATTCTCTTCTCTTGTAACCGTTTTCTGAACCTTAGTGATCCTGATGCATGATCCATGTTCCCGGGAAGGTTCGCGTGTGATAAGAAATGTCATCCGGTCATTGATAGCGACAGGCAGGGGTTCGTGAATCGGATCAGGAAAACCCGGTAGCTGAAGGAGTGACCTGCTTAACCGTGATATGTCCTCCTTTCCGGGATTAAGGCTGGTTTTTAAGAGAGATGCCACGCCGGAATGTATGATACTGACAGATCCCCCTTCATCCGGAAATATCAGGGCAGATACCCGCGAATCGCTCAAAACCGCCTGCATCCATCTGACCGGGTCAGATTGTAAAAAAAGCCAGGACGTAATGAGACTCTGCTCTTTTTGGGAGAGGTTGGGAGAGAAGGAAGCAACCAGTTTTGCATACTCTTTCCGTTTTGTCGGGGAAGCGGAAGGTGAATGCCTCTCTCTCTGTTCATCTAGTTCGTTCTGAATGGATGCAAGTATCTCCCGCTCCCCGGGGGAGAGGTCAGCAAGAGAGATACGATAGACACGATCCCCCTCGGGATTGGTATCAATCACAACCCTGACTGATTCGTGAAGGAGCGGGTAGGTATTCTGTTCTTTGGTCTCTTTTGATTGTGCAGATGGAAGTATCTGATATGGTTCTTCGGTTATTGTACTCTCCATCATCTCTTCTCCTCCGTTAAAACAGGTATGTTTGTAATAATTTTCGGGAGAAAACCAAGGGAAGAAGATATTTTTTCATCAGGGGTCCCTCCCGGTAACGCAGGAAAAAAGGAGGGAAATATCCTGGGCAAATTCTTATCATTCAGGAATTTTTCATACAAAATATTCAATATTTTCAATCTGTAACAACTTATATGGGTTATAGATACTAAAAAATTACTTCCCGCCATCATCAGCACGATTGATATTATCACGATTATACCGGGTCTATCCTGAAGAATTACTGCAGGACGTACCGGGTTCGATACGACATTTGATAAGTTAAATATATATAGCTATCATAAAAAAGGATTAAATTATTTAATATAATTAATACGCTCACTCCTGGTAATGAGTATAGTAGGAGAAGCAATCGGTTTAAATTTTCTTATTTTAAACAAATAATATGGTATATGTGCCCACATTAACACGCTCAAAAACTGCTGCTGCCAAAAGAACGTAAAGAAAAAAAACTCATAGATCTCATGAAAAAGAATTGGTCATGATAGCATCCTGTTCACCAGAACCCATCAATACCCTCAAAAATGGATTACAGGAGAGATTGTATTTTATTCAGTTGAGAAGTACAGGTTGCAATGGCACCGTCCCTGGTCACGGATCTCATCCTTGTGAAACACGCACGGGCAGATGATGTCCTTATCCTTTTCAAGATCCCCTGTCCTGATTCGGCAGGGACAGTATGGCTCCCCGTACTTCTCAAGATTTCTGACAAGACCTTTGAGAACAGTCTCCAGGGTTTTTGGATCATGATTTAAGAAAAAATTATTGTTATCAGCATATTCCCTGGTTTTCTCTCTCATTGCATTGATATCGATCATGTTCATGGTAACTCTTCTGTATTTCTGTGTATCTATCTGTTCGTAACCTGCCATAGGTATATCGGTTCAGATTGCAGGATCCGATCCGGTCAGAGAAAAAGCACCTATCCTTTGTTCTCGAATAACTGCATGAATCCTTCAGGAATCCGGATGGTAGATTGTATCGATATGCCTTGCAGGATCAATGCTCGAAAAGAAGAAAGAAACATCAGCAGAATATATGGGAGCAGTCCCAATGAACCGGGTATCAGGAAAAATGAGAACTCCGAATCCCTCTTAATCGGATTCCTCATCGATTTCAGGGAGGATTCGGCTGAGTAGGGCGTGATAGGTCTTGATAACATCCCCCTTACTCTCACGGTACACATCCTTATCGAGCGACTCACCGGTCTTTTCATCCCACAATCGCATCGAGTCCATGCTGATCTCATCCCCAAGCAGGATCTCACCTTTATAGCGTCCGAATTCCAGTTTGAAATCGATGAGTGCAATCCCGTATCCTGCAAAAAAATCGCGTAAGATGGTATTAATCCTGCGTGTCTTCTCCTTTATCTCCTCCAGTTCAATTGGAGTAAGGATACCCAGTCCACAGATGATCTCATCATTCATCATGGGATCCCCCCGTGCATCATCCTTGTAATCAATGGTAATGATCGGAGGATCCAATACCGTACCTTCTGCTACCGGGTATCGTTTCACCATAGACCCGGCTGCCCGGTTCCTGATGATAACCTCAAGCGGAATCATGGCAAGATGTCTGATTCGCATCGTTATCGAATCATCCATCCTGATAAAGTGGGTCGCTATCGAATGTTTGGCAAGCAGCTCCATGAAAAAAGCAGATGCAGCGGCGTTAAATCTCCCTTTATCCTTGAGAATATCATGTTTCTCACCATTAAATGCGGTTATATCGTCCCGAAACACAACAACCAGTTCGTCAGGATCAGATGTACTGTACAGGGTCTTTGCTTTACCCTGGTAGAGGGGTTCCTCAAACATTATTTCTCTCCATGTTATAGATCTCTCGTGCATACTTCCAGATAAGATCACCGAGTTGCTCACTGTACCAGCCCTTCTCAATATACTGGGGATAGATACATAATCTCTCTTTTAAATCTGCATCGCCGATACGGGATCGCAGTTCATCCAGCCGGGGCCATGGATGGGTAGGGTTTACATAATCAATCGTGACCGGTGAGATTCCCCCGAGATCAGAGACCCCGTGAGGGACAACCCGCTCTGCATCAATCAGGTTTGGCGGGATCTGGATCGCGATGTCTGGTGGAAGTATTGTCCCTGCCAGTTCAACTGTATCGATGATGGATTGTGCATCTGCGGGTGGCATCTGCTCCATGCCGGTACCTTCGTGCGGACAGAAGTTCTGGATGATAACCTCCTGGATATGATGATACCGGGAATGAAGGTCGGCAATAATCTGCAGTGAATCCTCACGATCCTCTTTTAATTCTCCGATACCAAGTAAAAGACCGGTTGTAAACGGTATCTTCTGGCGCCCGGCCTCTGCAATCATCTCGATTCGCACCTCCGGTCGTTTTCCCGGGGATAATGTATGGGCAGGAATATCCGCGGTCGTCTCAAGCATGAGTCCCATGCTTGCGTTTACGGGAGCGAGCCGCTTCATCTCATCAGGATAAAGAATTCCTGCATTGGTATGCGGAAGGATGCCTGTTTCAATCGCCTGCAGGCAGACATCATAGCAGTAATCAAGAATTGATTCGTACCCAATCCCTGCAAGAAGGGTTAAAAAGCCAGCCTCTTTCTCAGGCCGCTCTCCAAAGGTCAGCAGTGCTTCAGTACACCCGGCCTCTCTTCCGAGAAAAAGGATTCTGCTTACTTCTGTAGGGGTAAGCAAAGCATCCTGTGATACCTCCTGGCGAAATGTACAATATCCGCACCGGTTATGGCAGACATGCGTTAACGGGAGAAAGATGTTTCGCGAGTAGGTGATGACACGGCGATCCATAACAGTATACGGTTTTGATCTTTCCTGATATAGATATGATAGAGGTACCTGAATCGAACTGATTACCTAAATCCCGACTCTTTCCATGACCGCAAAAGAGAGGGAACGTATCAAAACTTCCCTGAATTCCCGGTTGCATGGAACCTGCAGATTATAATATCCAGGGAAGAATAGGTATGTACCATGCGAATTCCGGTACTCATCCCTTTTAAACCCGGTAATCCAAAGACCCGTCTTTCCCATGTAATGACGCGGGACGAACGGGAACTCTTTGCAGAAGCGATGCTTTCTGATGTGATAAAAGCAGTAGAACAGGGAGGCTTCGAACCGATTCTCCTCTCTACTGAAATATTTGCATACAATTCGGTTCAGGTCAGAGTCTCGACAGACGGACTGAACGAGGCGATTGATACGGCGATGTCTGGATTTTTTGGTCCTGCAGCGATTATCATGGCAGACTGTGCCCTGGTCACCCCTTCATCGGTTACCCGTCTCTGTCAGACAGAAGCAATGATGGGGATTGTGCCGGGAAAGGGAGGAGGAACGAATGCAATCTTCATGCAGGCCGGGAACAGGTTTAAAGCCCATTATTATGGCCAGAGTTTTAGGAAACACTGTGCCTATGCAGAAGAATCAGGTATTTCCTATGAAGTAATCGACTCATTTCGCCTGCATATCGACATTGATGAAGAAGAGGATCTTGTCGAGGTGTTTCTTCATAATTCCGGTGAAGCAAAGAGATTGTTACGGTATCTCGGGTTTGATCTCATGACCACCAATGGCAGGGTAGGTATACAGAGAAACCAGAATACCAACGAGTAAAATGGATCAGTGAGCATATGAAATCATACCGATTAACAATCGTTCTTATCCTTGTTATTGCCGGGTTCTCTTTTGTATTCATCAGCAGTGCAGAGGAGGACTGGTACAACCGGGGCCTTTTTGCCTATGAGAACGGCTCATATTCAGAGGCATTAGAGTACCTGAATATGTCATTGGAACAAAATCCAAACGATACCTGGGTCCATTACCAGATCGGTGAGACATACTGGGCACTACAGAGTCCTGCAGCCGCTCTTGTCTCCTATCAGAAGGCTGCCGGTATTGATGAGAAGAACACATGGGCATGGTACGGGATCGGGAAGGCCTCTGTACTCCTTGGCGATCAAAAAAGTGCAGAAGATGCCTACAGGAACGCAGTTTCAGCTGAACCTGCCAACTCCTGGGCATGGATTGGGCTTGGTGACATTGCATTTGAAAAAGGACAGTACCCGTCGGCAGGACGGGCATATGAATCAGCGGTACAGGCAGATCCCAAAAACCCGGTGGCATGGAAGAAGAAGGGTCAGTACCATGATGAACTCAGGCAGTATGGCCCGGCAATAGCATCGTACCAGAAGGTCACTTCTCTTGATCCTGATGACTTCTGGGGATGGTTCTTACTGGGATCGGCGCTTCGTGATACTGGCATGTACACCCAGTCACAGGGTGCCTTTATCGTCGCATATCAACAGGATCCTGGTTTATTTACCAAAACTATCGAAGGGTGGGGATCGATTGATGGACTGACCGGGAATGCTATCATTATCTCAAAAAAGAAATGACCCCCCTGTGATGATAAAGGCCTGGAAATCATGGGTTTTCAAGAAATCATTCGATTGTGGAACCGTTCTTCTCATTCTGGGCATCTTCTGCAATGGTACCGGTAGAAAACATCTTACTTTTTTGCGTAGATTCCCATAAAGAGACATTCTTCCGGGGATATCTGTTCAATCCCGATATAATCTCCCCGTTCTACGTCGAGTCCCCTGACAATAACCATCGGGACCGATTCATCTGCCTCTCCCATTAATAAAACAGCAGCTGAAGAGATGTTGTCGGCAACCGCACGCCTGGTAACCTGGAGCCGGCGTCCAAAGAGATCGGTCCGTCCCCGTTCGTCACAGACTGCCTGGATCCCGGAACATCCGATAGCAACCGAACTGCAGCCGTACCGCATCGGGTGTGTTCTGCTGTCTGCAATGATGACGCCGATCACGACTCCGCACCTGGCCCGTACTGACTCCCTGATAAAAGAGGCACTAGAATCAGGATCTTCTGGCAACAGGATAACAGACCCTTCCGGCGCATTTGATTCATCAACACCTGCATTCGGGAGAAGGGTCCCATCTTTCATACAAAGAAGGAACCCATCTATCCCCCCGACTATTGAGTCTGATTCTCTCATGACTACCTCAGCTAAAGCCGGATCCATCTTGAACTCTTCAGCGTACCGGTATGCAGCCGGTGATGGGCTGATATCAGAAAGCAGACAGATCCTTCCTTCTGCAGATGCGATGGCAGACTCTGCAATGACAAGGATATCATCGTCTGACAGTTTAAGGTCAGAATCATTATCTCCTGCTGATATGGCAAGCGCAACAATATCGTCCCCGGGAACGATTATCCGTGTCTTTACCGGATGAAGAATGACCGGTGAGCTCACGATAATCCTTCCATCTCGGTAAATACTCTGATAAGATCCCGTGTCTGTGCAACATCATGGGTTCGAACCATCTGTGCACCGGAATACAGCAGGCTCATGGTTACTGCGAGGGACCCGGCAAGACGGTTATCCGGAGTCTTTTGTATAAGATCTCCGATAAAGGATTTTCGTGAGACCGCCGCAAGGAGAGGACGGTTGAACTCTCGCAGTTCCCGAAATTTTCTGCATAGTTCCCAGTCATTTTGGGGAGTCCTTTCCGGAATCCATCTCCCAATACCGGGATCGAGGATATACTCCCTGATATGTGATTTCTCGCAGCGAATGGTAATTTCCCGGAGGGATCGCACGGTATCAGAAAACGAGGTACTGTCCCCCGGACGGTTCCTGCATGCCATGGCGATGACCGGAAGATCTGCATCAGCAGCGAGGGAGGCGAGTTTTGGATTCATAAGGCCGCTGATATCATTCAATACATGGATATCGTATGAGAGGCAGGCCTCAAAGACTGAAGGAATCATGGTGTCGACACTGATGGGAATACCTGTTCCTGCCACCTCTGAGAGCGCTGTTGTCATACGTCTCTTCTCCTCGCTATCGGGAAGAGGTACACTCCCGGGAGCGGTGCTCCTGCCCCCGATATCGATGATATCTGCACCGTTCTCAATCATCTCTTCTACAGCAGGGAATATCTCATCAGATGGAATGTACGATCCTGCATAAAAAGAGTCAGGGCTCGTATTGATGATCCCCATCAGAACCGGAAGACCGGTTCCTACCATAACCGTGTCTATTGTACAGATCTGCATGCATCCATTGCGGCACGGTAGGTATTTTCCATAAGCGTTGCGATGGTCATCGGCCCGACACCACCGGGAACCGGGGTGACCGCTCCCGCTACCTCTAATACACCTTCAAAGTCCACGTCACCACACAATACCCCGTCAACATGGTTGATTCCAACATCAATGACCGTAGCACCGGGCTTAATCATATTGGCTGTTATCAGTTTCGGTCGACCGGCCGCACTAATGACGATATCTGCATGACGAGTGTAGAAGGAGAGATCGGATGTTTTACTGTGACAGACGGTAACCGTTGCATCGGCATTGATAAGGAGCGATGCCATGGGTTTTCCTACATCAATACTCCTCCCAATTACAACCGCATGGGCTCCCGCTACCGGAATATGATACTCGGAGAGTATTGTCATGATTCCTGTCGGGGTACAGGGAGTAAGGCCAGGCATCCCTGCAACGAGACTCCCGATGTTGTGCGTATGAAACCCGTCAACATCCTTTGCAGGAGAAACCGCCTCAAGTACCTGGTGGGTGTCAATGTGTACCGGGAGCGGGAGCTGGATAAGAATGCCATCAATATCCGGGTCCTCATTGAGCATTCTGACACGCCTGATCAGTTCGTCAGTCGGGGAGGATTCCAAAAGCTCCAGTCCGACAGAATGAATGCCAACCTGTTCACAGGCTTTATGCTTCATGCGGACATACATCCGCGATCCAGGATCAGATCCGACGATGATGGTGGCAAGATGGGGAGAGATACCCGCTTCCTGGATCTTCTCTTTGAGGATCTCTAATCGCTGCTGTGAAAGTGCCCTGCCATCCAGGATCATGGGTGTATTTCCGGATAGATGGTATACTGCCCTGCCATCGCCTCAACCTCCTTCCTGACCTCTTCCTGGATCCGCGTATTTGTACTATCCTTAAGGACCCTGGCAATCCAGTCCCCGATACGCCTCATCTCGTCTTCCTTCATCCCTCGTGAAGTAACTGCCGGAGTTCCGACCCGAAGTCCGCTGGTAACAAAGGGACTCTTCTGTTCGTTTGGTATGGTATTTTTATTCACCGTAATACCGGCTTTCCCAAGGGCTGTCTCAGCCTCAAGGCCGGTGATCCCGATATTTGTCAGATCGAGCAGGCAAAGATGGTTGTCTGTTCCTCCTGATACCAGCCGGAAACCGTTCTCGGTAAGGTTCGTGGCAAGGGCGCGTGCATTTGCGATGACCTGCTTTGCATAGGTTTTAAATTGCGGGGTTGCAGCCTCTGCAAAGCAGACGGCCTTCGCAGCGATCGTCTGCATCAGCGGTCCTCCCTGCATACCGGGAAAGACTGCCTTGTCAATCGGTGCCGCCCATTCATCGTCGCAGAGGATAAAACCACCCCGTGGTCCTCTCAGAGTCTTATGAGTTGTGGAGGTGGTAAAGGTGGTTACCCCGACCGAGGTCGGATGAAGACCTGATGAGACAAGTCCCGCGATGTGTGCAATATCGGCCATACAATAGGCTCCCACTTCCAGAGCAATCTCACCAAATGCCTTGAAATCGATCTCCCGCGGGTATGCACTGGCCCCACATACAATGATCTTTGGTTTTATCTGCCTGGCCATCTCACCTATCTGACCGTAATCCATCACTTCAGTCTTTAAATCAACACCGTACTGATGTGCATGGTATATTATCCCGGAAAAGTTTACCGGAGATCCATGGGAGAGATGACCTCCCTGGGAGAGATTCATTGAGAGGATGGTATCTCCTGGTTTGAGGGTAGCAAAATAAACTGCCATATTGGCCTGGGATCCCGAATGTGGCTGGACGTTGGCATGCTGTGCACCAAAAAGGCTGCAGGCACGGTCCCGGGCAAGGTTCTCAGCACGATCGTGGAACTCACATCCGCCATAGTACCGCTTGCCCGGATATCCTTCAGCATATTTATTGGTCAAGATGGAGGCGTTGGCATCAAGAATTGCCTTGCTGACAAGGTTTTCTGATGCGATCAGTTCAAGCCCCATTTTCTGACGGTTCTCTTCCTGGCTGATAAGAGATGCTATCTCAGGATCGACGGTTTTGAGATGTGACATGTTCATACAGATTACGTCTGGTCTGGTAATATAGTTTCGAGCTTGGGCTTTTGATTTTCGTATCGCTGTTTCCCTGTTCCGGTGATGGGAAGTGAATGGATAACCGGTATTATCAGTTTTTGTATGAGTTAATATCTCCCGTTCTCTTCAAGAAGGTTTATTTCTGTTCTTTTTCTGTTCCATGGCAGTTATCCTGATAATATTTTCGTTTTCATAGAGAGATATGATTCATGTCTGGAATGGCAAAATCAGAGTTACATGTACAGATTTTTCAGCTTTTTAACAGTAATGTATATGTATGTCGCCTGTATACTATGTGTACAGATATCATTTTTTACCACCGGGAGAGGAGAAGAGGAAGGAGACAGATGTATGGGAGATGAGAGAGATACTGACATACAGGAGATGATGGCAAAAGTTCGCGAGTTAACTATCAGGATCAATGAGATAGATGCACTCGTCAGAGGTATTACCGGTGAGATGCTGGATCTCAAAGCAATCGTTATGAAACTTCTTAAAGATCAGCAGAACACGCCGATCATCAGACATATCTCAGAAAAACCAGAACCTGTTCAACCCCCACGAACTCCGGATATCATTGAGAAGGGGAAAGAGAAGGCTTCGCAAAGTTCACAAACTCCTCCTTTGCCTGTTGTACGTGACAAGGTCTACTTAAAGATGCAGCCTGACGGTACCCTTAAGCCGGAAGAGGATCATAGGGAAGAGATTATCATCGCATCTGCATATGATGCCCGGAAAAATGCAAAGAAGAAGAACGGGGCACAGCAGGGTGATGACTCAAACCTCATCATCGCAGATGATGAATAATCCGTGTAACGATTTTCGGGTGCCAAATCAGTGTTATCCATTCAGAAGCTGGAGATAGATAATTTTAAGTCCTTTGCAAGGAGGACGATAATACCCTTTTTTGAAGGTTTTACCATCATTTCCGGTCCAAATGGATCAGGTAAAAGTAATATTATTGACAGTATCCTTTTCGTGCTGGCCCTCTCAACATCGCGGAACTTACGGGCAGAGAAGCTGACCGATCTGATCAATCTTAATTCAGGCAGGAATTCTGCCGAGGTCACGATAACGTTCTCTGACGGCACAACGATAAAACGCAGGATTAAACAGACCCGGAACGGGTATTATAATTATCTTTTCCTGAATGGAAAAGCCTGCAGACAATCAGATCTGCTTGAATTTCTTGCGGCCCACGGGATTGTTCCGCATGGATACAACGTGGTGATGCAGGGAGATATTAACCGTATTATCGAGATGAGTGATCCTGATCGCAGGAAAGTGATCGATGAGATTGCGGGAGTGGCAGAATTTGACGCAAAGAAAGATCTTGCTCACCAGGAACTTACCGTTGTCAGGGGTAAGATCGATCTTGAGATGGCCTTGCTCCTGGAACAGAAGCAGAGGCTCGGGAAACTGCAGATAGAGAAAGAAACAGCCCTTACATACACATCCTGGCAGGAGAAACGGGAATACCTTCTTCGCTGTCTTCATGCATCAGAGCTCATGGAGAAGATCCATGCAATACGAGCCCTTGAGGAGACCATACAAAAGGAAAATGAAGAACTCTTAAAACAAAAAGAGGATCTTGCCTGGGCAGAACATGAACGTGATTTCCTGTTTTCAGATATTGCCGTCATTGATAAGGAGATTCAGGAGAAGAGCGGAAGCGATTACATGACTCTTTTGAGCAGGATTGCAGAAGCAAAGGCGAAAATAACGCAGGCAGAGCGATCCATCTCCCGCTTTACTGAAGAGAAAGAGAACCAGGAAAGACAATTCAATGAGACTTTTACCGCGATAAAACGCTATGAAGAGAAGATCAGAGAGTTTACCGGAAAGATTAGGGAACTCTCAATTGACCGTACGAATCTTGCGATGGGATTGTCAGCAGTTCTCAAGGAACGGGATATTCTTGAGAAGGAGATTATCAAAGAACGGCAGGATTGTGAGGAGGATGAAAAACTACTCTCAATGATACGTCAGGATATAGCAGGGAAAAAGGAATCCCGTTCAGAGCTTTTAAGTAGGCAGAATCTCCTCATTGAGCAGAGCCGTACCCGCTCTGCAGAGAGGGATCGTCTCGAGTCAAGACTCGCGAGCAGGAGGGAGACGATAGCGGATCTGGAAGAGAGATGCAATAGCTATCAAATAACCCTTAATGAAGTTCAGGCTACTAAACAGAATCTGGATAAGACGATCTTCTCATGTGATACTGATCTCTATGCAAAGCGTGAGACTGCTGAGTCATTACACCGCCAAATCCGAACCGTACAGTTTGAGATTCAAAAGATTGAAGCGCAACATCAGGCTCAGGGCAGGTATGGCAAAGCACTTGAGGCCGTGTTACAGAGAGATGGTGTATATGGTACTATTGCTGATTTGGGACGGTGCAAGCCTCAATTTGCCACTGCATTAAATACAGCAGCCGGTGGCAGGCTGTACTATGTTGTTGTCAGGGATGATGGTGTCGCATCTGATGCTATCAGATTTCTCCAGGAAAATCACTTGGGAAGGGTGACGTTTCTCCCATTAAATAAATTACGTCCTCAACAGACTTCTTCATTATCTGATCCTGACGTTATTGGATATGCTATTGATCTGCTTGATTTTGACCCGCAATACCGCGATGCCTTCCGGGTAGTTTTTGGAAATACCGTTGTTATCGAGACGCTGGAGAAGGCAAGAAAAAAGATGGGTCAGTACCGCCTGGTTACTCTTGACGGGTCGCTACTGGAAAAAAGCGGTTCGATGACCGGTGGAAGTACCAAAAAGGAGACAAAAGGCTTTGGAGCAGTTACCGGAGATGACCTGACCCAGGTAACCATCAGACTTACCAACCTGCAGAGTGAGGAAGACCAGATTCAAACCCAGATTAATGAAATATCGCGGATCCGTGAGGAAAAAAGCCAGGAAAGAATACGACTTGAACAGGAGATAATCAGGAATCAGGCGATGTTTGAAGAGGAATCACGACAGTTGGAGACGATCAGGCATGAGGTCTCTTCGGTCCAGATCGAACTTGAAGGCTACAAAGCGATAACAAGTGATGCAGAGTCGCAATTAACCCTGATAGAGGAGGAAGTAAATACCCTCAACCATGAGATAGAGGCGTGCAACCAGGAGATAAAAGATATTCACCGTCGTTTAGAAGATACCGGAATCCCCCGTCTGCTAGATATGATCGATGAGAAGCGGGTGATGGCAACAGAAAGTGAGCGGCGTCTGAAGAACAAAGACCAGGAGATCTCAGATGCACAGATGGAGAAACAGTTCTCTGAACGGAATTGTGATAGTAAACAATCACGGATGGAGGAGATTAAACAGCAGATTGAACAGTTAAAAACAGATATCCAGAGTTCGGAGAAGGAAATTGCCGAGATGGTCCATGAGATCGAGTCAGTCGAGAAAGAGAAGGAACAACAGTCCCGGGAGATTGCCGATCTCCAGGAGAGGCGTGATTCACTCGTTGCCCAGACCGATGAATTTGAGAGAAAGATTACCGAACACTCCCGGATGATTGATCGGACATCAATTGCCATAGAGACACATTCCGAACGAATAAATGAACTGAAAAAGGAATTAGAAGAGATGGAAGTCGGAGAAAAGGAGGTTCTTGTGTCCCTCTCACGGGAGGAGATAATACAAGGGATCCGTGAAGCGGATGAGAATCTTACATTACTCGGTCCGGTGAATCTCTGTGCTATTGAGGAGTATGATCTTATCCATAGCCTGACTGTTGATCGGGAAGAGAAGTTAACCGTACTTGCCAATGAACTGGAATCAATAAGGGATCGGATCGAGGGTTTTACCAGGATGAAATATGAGGCGTTTATTTCCGCATACCGAGCGATAAATCATAACTTTCAGGATATTTTTGCCAGGCTTACCAGTGGAAGCGGAGAACTGAGACTTGAAAATGAGGAGGATCCCTTTACCGGAGGTCTTTCATTTGCGGTTAAACCGCGTGATAAAAATGTTCATCTCCTCTCAGCACTTTCCGGAGGAGAAAAATCCTTAACTACGCTTGCGTTTATATTTTCTATTCAAAAACATCTTCCAGCTCCCTTTTATGCCTTTGATGAGGTGGATATGAATCTTGATGGATCCAATGTCGAACGGATAGCAGAGATGATACGGGAACTTGCCTCTTCATCCCAGTTTATTAACATATCTCTGCGAAAACCAATGATAGATGCTGCAGATCGTATCATCGGTGTTACGATCCGTCCTGATAAGAGTACGCTTGTAACCGGAATTACTTCAGATGACAACGCAGTTCCTTGATGATCCCTTAAAAATTCTCGTAGGGCTTGCAGAAAGGGGTGAAATAGATCCCTGGAATATCGATATTTTAGAGGTCTGCGATAAATTTTTTGCAGAACTTGAGGCACAGAGGGCTCTTGATCTGCGAATATCTGGTCGTGCACTATTTTATGCTGCAACTCTCCTCAGGATAAAGTCTGAGTATCTTTCCAATCCGCAGATCCCTCTCGCAATCATCGAAGAAGAGGATGAACCGCTGGACGGGGAGATCCTCTTTGCTTCGTATGGATTGCGTTCAAAAAATCCGATGGATATCCTGGAACACGAGATCAAGCGGAGACTTGACCGGAAAGGGATGAGGAAGCAACCAATTACTCTCTATGATCTCATCACAATCCTGCGTAATGCTGAAAAAGAAGACCGTCGGCGTCAGCGCCAGTCAGGATCCCATTTTTATGATGAGATCTATGCCGATGATATTGTTGCTATTGCCCATGAAGAGGGTTTCTTTCATCAGACTGATACCGTATTGGAACAGTGCCATGACCTGTTCGCCGGAATGGATGCAATTTTGCTTGATACGCTTGCAGAAACCATCGGATGGCCGAGGTCGCAGGTGTATATCTCCCTGCTCTTCCTGATGCATGAAGGGATGGTGGACCTCAGACAGGAAGAGTGTTATTCTGATCTGTATGTTGAGCAGGTTCCCGGATCTTTTGAGACCTAAATATCACTCTTAATCTGCGCCATTATTGGACGTCAGATCCAATCGATAGCAAAACGGGTAATTCTTCTTTATTTTATCTCACTATTACGCATTTGCCTGTATTCTTTGAAAAAGCACTTCTAATGGTGCTTTTTTTAAGAATCAAATAAAATAAAGAAGAATAAAGATGCCTCTGATCATTCACTCTTGCACTGCATAAAGAAAAAAACAAACAGGTATAAATAGCTTCTAATGCAACATTATGCTTCCGAGATGGAGAATCAATCACGACTCTGAATGGGTTTTTGATTCTGACGTAAGCGAGT
>CAZSDZ010000040.1:0-26620 GCA_964605795.1 uncultured Methanoregulaceae archaeon | reverse complement strand
TAAGGATTAGTAGTCTGGATACCGGGAGTAAATGCATTTTCCGACACGTGTGATATGATCACGGAGATGAGTATTTTCCAGCCTCTGCATATGAACCAGGTCAATATGGTAGGGCAGATCAAGGGTATCTAATCTTACAGAAAGATGCAGGATATCATCAATCGTCAGGTCATCTCCATCTATGGCGATGTCTATGTCTGACCCTCTCCGGTGTAAACCGGATGCACGGGAACCAAATATCACTGCAGTTCTGATACCGGGGAATGAAGCGATAACGTCCCTGATTCGTTCCAGTTGTCTCCCTGAAATGCCGGTTATCTCAGGGGTAGCCTGCATGGGATATCTCATCCGTTTTTCGTTCCAATGCCTGGAAAAGAGGAATATAACTCTCTATTATTTTTTTAATGATCTCATCAGCAGTCTTTTCATCATAGGTATGGGATGTGATATTTCTGCTTGCAAGCATCTCCGTCCATGTTTCCCCCTCTGATATGAGTTCCATTGCAAATGCCTGACGAATCGCATCACGCGATCCCCTGATCTCCTGATAACCCTGGTACAGAGCGTAATCTCTCATGAGGTTCCATGCAAGTTCAAAGGTGAATTCAAATGATTTGATCAGTCCCTGTTTCTTTATGTTTGAGAGTTTGCGTGAATGATAGAGATCTGCTCCTTCCAGTACAAGTAATAATGCGTTATGATAATGAGATAAGCGTTGCAGGTAACGGATATCTTCCGACATTTTCCCAATCCAGCTATTTGGTTTTTTCAGGATATGGATATGGCGGTATAAAAAAGTATTCAATCGTTATGGATTCATCCGGGAAAGACGTGTCAGGTGTTATTTTCGCACAATTTCGTGTTCCTATTGTCAGGGGAAAGATTCCAGATCCGGATCATGCGAATGAGACAGAGAAGACACCGGTTTAGCGGGGCTTTATTGATCCAGAAGGAAAAGAAACAGCGAAAGGAAACAGTCTCTTTTTAAGTGGTGCTATCCTGCCTCATTTCATCTCCTGCAATGCGGTAAGAAACCGGGCAGAATCTGCCATAGGACTGACTCCGGTAACAACCGGGTTGACTGGGTTTGTGTGCTGCCCGGGATGAGAAAGATAACCATGATTCGGGCGGGAAGAAATTGTTTTATCTCTTGAACGGAGGCGCTCCGGTTACCGGTATGTTCTATTCAATCCCTGATGAACGAACCAGAAGATTGGGCATATGTCACGTCACTGGTGTTTGTGATTCCTGATTATTGTAATGCTCTTTTGAAAAACCGTTTCATCGGGCGTTTTGACAGTGAAGGATATGTATAATACCTAAAAAGACAAGTCAAACAAAAGGAGGAAGTGACTGATGACTGACAACAACAAAAACCCGGTAACGGGCAGGGGTATTATGCAGATCACCGGCAAAGGCAGATCCAACCGGGACTGGTGGCCGGATCAGTTAAATCTGAGAATCCTTCACCAGAACTCCCCTCTCTCAAATCCGTTGAGTGGCACGAGTTACCGGGAAGAGTTTAAAAAACTTGACCTTGCGGCAGTGAAGAAAGATCTGAAAGATCTGATGATTCATTCACAGGACTGGTGGCCGGCTGATTTTGGACATTACGGGCCTTTGTTCATTCGCATGGCATGGCACAGTGCAGGAACGTACCGCACCTTTGATGGTCGGGGAGGTGCCAGTGGCGGACAGCAGCGGTTCCCCCCGCTGAACAGCTGGCCTGACAATGTCAACCTTGACAAGGCACGCCGGCTGCTCTGGCCTGTTAAGCAGAAGTATGGTCATAAGATCTCCTGGGCTGATCTCCTGATTCTTACCGGTAACGTTGCCCTGGAGTCGATGGGCTTTAAGACTTTTGGTTTTGGAGGGGGTCGTGAGGATGTCTGGGAACCGCAGGAAGACACATACTGGGGTTCCGAGGAGACGTGGCTTGGAGATAAACGGTATGCCGGTGACCGGGAGCTGGAAAAACCTCTTGCTGCGGTACAGATGGGTTTGATTTATGTCAACCCGGAAGGACCGGACGGTAACCCGGACCCGGTCGCAGCGGCCAGGGATATCCGCGAGGTTTTTGCACGGATGGCCATGAATGATGAGGAGACGGTTGCACTCATCGCCGGGGGTCACGCCTTTGGTAAGACCCACGGTGCCGGTCCTGCTTCCCACGTCGGGCCCGAACCGGAAGCAGCCGGAATAGAAGAGCAGGGTCTTGGCTGGAAGAGCAGTTTCGGCACCGGGAAGGGGAATGATACCATCACCAGCGGTATTGAGGTCACGTGGACTACCACACCGACGAGGTGGAGCAACAACTTCTTTAAAAATCTCTTCAGTTACGAATGGGAATTAACCAAAAGTCCTGCCGGTGCGTACCAGTGGAAACCAAAGGGTGGCGCAGGTGAAGGTACGGTGCCGGATTCTCACGACCAGAAGAAGCGCCATGCTCCCGGGATGCTGACCACTGACCTTGCTCTCCGGTTCGATCCTGTGTATGAAAAGATTTCAAGACGTTATTACGAGAACCCGGATCTGCTTGCAGATGCATTCGCACGGGCATGGTTTAAGCTGACACACCGTGACATGGGCCCACGAACCCGCTATCTTGGGCCGGAAGTTCCTGCCGAGGAGCTCATCTGGCAGGATCCCATCCCTGCGGTCAACCATCCGCTGATAGATGAGCAGGACATAGCTCAGCTCAAGAGCAGGATCCTGGCATCCGGCCTGTCCTTATCCCAGGTGGTCTCAACCGCTTGGGCTTCTGCTTCCACGTTCCGTGGCTCTGATAAGCGTGGTGGTGCGAATGGTGCACGAATCTGTCTTGCACCACAAAAGGACTGGGAAGTCAATGAGCCTGCAAAACTGGCACAAGTTCTCCTGGTTCTCGAAGGGATCAGGGACGAGTTCAACAAAAAGGCATCAGGCGGTAAGAAAGTCTCGTGTGCCGACCTGGTAGTCCTCGCCGGTTGTGCAGGCATCGAGCAGGCTGCAAAAAAAGCGGGTTACGAGATCGAGGTTCCCTTTACGCCCGGACGCATGGATGCCCTGCAGGAGCAGACCGATGTGGTATCCTTTGCGGTTCTCGAACCGCTGGCAGACGGGTTTCGTAACTACCAGAAAGCCCGCCTCCCCATGGTAGCAGAGGCATCACTGGTTGATAAGGCACAGTTACTGACGCTTACCGCACCTGAGATGACGGTGCTCATCGGCGGCATGCGGGTGCTTGGTACCAACTTTGGAGGGACACAATACGGTGTTTTCACGAAGAAGCCGGAAGTTCTGACTAATGACTTCTTCAAAAACCTTCTCGATATGGGAACGGAGTGGAAACCAGTATCAGGCGAGAAGGATATGTTTGAAGGGCGGGATCGCAGGACCGGTGAAGTGAGGTGGACCGGCACTCGTGTCGATCTTATCTTTGGTTCGAATTCCCAGCTCCGGGCCCTGGCCGAGGTGTACGCATGCTCTGACGCTGAGGAGAAGTTTGTACAGGACTTCGTGGCTGCCTGGAATAAGGTGATGAATCTTGACCGGTTCGATCTTGTAGTATAAGCAGGAGTGGTTCCAAAGGATCTGAATTGAGATTTAAGGATCTGATGCCCTGCTCGGGAAGAATAACAGGTACGTGAGTGCGGCGAATTGGTGGGATTTTCCCATTTTTTTTGAAAAAAACAACCCTCTATCTGTCTTCTTTTTTATCCGTCATCATTGGTCTATTCATGGTTTTCTCTGCCGCTGCTATGAGGCGTGTTGATCATATTGTGATCCAGGTGCAGGTCTAGATAACAATCCCTTATTATAGTGCACTGCATACTGCCTTTGAAAAATCGAAATGAATGGAGGTTATTTAGAAGGCGTCACGCCTATCCCAATACATAGTATCCGTAAACGTTGTGGATTATTTGAGAACGTATGGCATTATATGATAATTACGTTTTTTTGAGTTTTCGTTGTTACTCAATGATGACCGGAGAACCATTTTCACCGGTTTTTGAGAGTACCGGTGCAACCACCGGGGATAGTCCCGGTTTTGTATTCTGACCCCGATATCGGACAAATCACAAAAATAAACCATAGGTTTAAGTTATGAATCAGCCATGTAGATGGGTGAAACCAGAGTTAATAGTTGGAATTCTCCTTGCAGTATTCCTCTTAATGGGGGTAGCAGGAGCCTATCCTATAGATTCCAGGGTAGTAACTACCCTTGACCGTACGGTCATTCCTGTTGCCGTTCCTTTTTCTTCACCTGCGATTTTTCCATACGAGGTTTCTTTATATTCACAACATGGGTATGGGAACTGGGAGTATGGTGAGGGGCTCGGGTATGAAAAAAGACTGGATCTCTTGTCACCGGCACATAACAACACGTTGGTAACTAATTCCGGGAGACTGCTGCGTTTCTTTGACTTGACAGACATTCATATATCAGACAAGGAAACCCCTACCCAGGCTATTTATTATGGCTATATGGGAGGTCTGTCTTCTGGGTATTCACCGGTTATGCTCTCAACCACCCAGGTTCTCGATGCTGCCGTTCAGACGATAAACGCTCTTCACAAAGAAGATCCCTTTGATTTTGGCATCAGTCTCGGTGATGCAGCAAACAACGAACAATACAATGAAATCCGGTGGTACATCGATGTTCTTGACGGGAAGATGATCAACCCTGACTCCGGTGTGAAGGATGATCCAGTTCCCGGCCCTCTCAATGATTACCAGGATGAATACAAAGCAGCAGGATTGGATACGTCAATAAAATGGTACCAGGCCCTTGGAAACCACGATCATAACTGGATAGGGACGAATCCGCCAGATGACTACCTGAGAGCGAACTATACCGAGGAATATATCCTAAACATGGGGAATATATTCACGGATCCCAGTGGGATAAAGAGCCGTGGGCTCTACATGGGCGCAATCGATGGTCGTACGGTGAATGGAGAGATCATCGGTGTAGGAAATGTCTCTGACTTCAAGACCCCTCCAAAAGTACTGGCCGCAGATCCGAACCGCCGGGCTCTCACGGTACCGGAATGGATGGGTGAATTTTTCAATACCACTTCGAGTCCAAAGGGCCATGGATTCAGCCGGTCTGATGCAGAAGCAGGGATCGCCTATTATTCCTTCGAACCGAAGCCAGATGTGCCGATTAAGGTCATTGTTCTCGATGATACCCAAGCGTCGACCGACGCTGATGCCGGCGGCTACGGGCATGGTTCCCTTGATCAAAAACAGTTTGACTGGCTGGTCAGTGAACTTGACCGGGGTCAGGTTGAAGGGAAACTGATGATCATCGCTGCACACATACCGATTGGAGTCGGAGGTAGTGGCTCTTCTCTTAATGAGTATATTGCATGGAGCCAGGTAGCCGAGGTATCAGAGCAGCAGCTCCTTGATACACTCCATGATTACCCGAATCTTATCCTGTGGGTAGCTGGGCATCGTCACGTCAATGCCATTACTCCCCAGGTATCACCTGATCCCGACCATCCCGAGCTCGGGTTCTGGGTGGTTGAAACCTCATCATTACGTGACTTCCCCCAGCAGTTTAGGACGTTCGACATTTTCAGAAACAGCGACAATACGATCTCGATATTTGCAACCGACGTTGATCCGGCAGTAAAAGAGGGAACGATTGCAGCACAATCACGATCGTATGGAGTAGCAGCAATGCAGATATTCAACAATTCGCTCCCGTACCTGCCGAGTGCTTCGTATAATGCAGAACTAGTCAAGCAATTAAGTCCTGACATGCAGGAAAAAATCCAGAATTACGGCACCCTGTGATTACGTAAATTTCCTCTTTTTTCCATTTCTTGGGAATAACCGGGCCTGTTATTACGATTTTGAGGGTTTAGTGCGGAGTCCCGAATTACTGATGTTTTGATAATAACACATGGGGCTGTTGCATGAATACAATTCGTCGATACAATACGGCAAATTTTTGGCGTGAATAATGGAAATTACGCTGTGAATTAGCCTTATTGTAACAATGAAAATCATTTATGCAACAGCCTCACATGTGAAGCCCTAACTATTCCACTCATAGGGATTAATCTTCGCCATTAGTTCGTTTCTTCAAAATTGCTCTTCATATCGCCGAAAAAGCTTAATACTATTAATCCCTAATATTATAGTATGGAGCAGTGGGCTGAAGAGTGGCTTGCAGAAGAGCGGAGGAAGGGAAAAAAGTGTCTTGAGATCAAGTACATCCAAGGTAAACCCTATGTCTATTATTCAACCAGTACCTACGACAGGGAAACGAAAAAAACAAAGAAGATATCCAGATATATTGGGCGGTTGACCTCTGATTGTGGTCTTTTAGTAAAAGGCTCCACTCGCCCATCCCAAGACACTCATCCTCATTCTACAACCCTACCACGACCCAAATCCGTCTTTGAATATGGAAATGCAAGACTTCTAGGCGATGAATTCTTGGAGATGGTCCCCGTACTCAAAGAGGCATTTCCTGAACATTGGGAAGAGATAGTTGCTCTTGTATTTACTCGTGTATCTGGATATCTTCCCCTTAAACGAGTTAAATTAACATGGGAAAAACTAGACAACGTTTTGAAGATTTCTCCAGACTGCTCTCCCAAAAATCTCTCAAGGATCCTGAAATCCATTGGTGATGATAAAATAGGCCAAGATATGGTGTTTAAACACTTGTGGCAGGATAACCATCATCTCATCTATGACCTATCTTTTGTGTTCTCCCTTTCAGATAACATGACATTTGCAGAATGGGGCCGAAATCATAATGAAATTGCATTACCGCAGGTAAATGTGGCTCTATTTAGTGGTCTTGAAACAGGTCTCCCTGTCATGATTAGAGTGATTCCAGGATCAGTTAAAGATGTTAAAACACTTCTTCCCTCAATGGATGAGATTAAGTTAACGAATGGAATTCTCATCGGAGATTGTGGTTTTGTGTCTGATGAGGTCTTGGAGGGGATCTTTGATCGTAATTGTTCAGCTGTGGTACCTCAGCGACGAAACAGTAACTGGTATAATACCCGGATTCATCTCACTGATCGGTTTATTTACCACAAACGCCTGATTCGGGGTGGAAAAAGAGAGGTTGATGGTAAGATAATCTATCTGTTTGAAGATAAAGATCTGGAACTTGAAGAGAACAAGACACTTTTTGAGCTGGTTGAAAAGGGGAATATCACACCAGAAGAAGCGAAATTACGAGAGAAAAAGGCAGGACGAATTCTCTTCGTATCAAATGTGGATAAATCTCCGCAGGAGATTTATGAGTTGTACAAAACACGGGACCTGGTTGAACGGCACTTTGATACTCTGAAGAATGAAATTCAAGCAGATGTGCTGTATCTTGGAGATAGGAGCGCGATATTCGGGCATTTATTCATTGGTTTTCTCTGCTTGTATCTCTACTGCAGGCTTATGATCCTCATAAAAAGAGAGGGATTAACAGTTCAATATTCTCCAAAGGACGTTCTGTTGGCGTTTTCTAAAGTAATGAGGATCACTTATGATGGGTTTGACCAAGTTACAGAAGTGCCGAAGAAGGTTCGTGAGCTCGAGAAGAAACTCAAACTCAATTTATTCCCTAATTGATGGCATAGTTTGGGATGAAGATTTATTTCCGATTTAACCGTATATTGATAAGAATTAAGGATTATAAACAGCTTCATCAGGTTCTTAATAGAGATACATAAGTGTTGGACAATCTAATGAGCCGACTTGGAACTAATTATTATTAGGTATAAGCGTTTTTTAGGGAGAAATTCTTATGAATATATTTCAGATACTCAAAATACATGCATACTTTTTTTGTAAACGAATTGTATATGGAGGGCGATACATCCTTATTGATTACCCGGTATATCCAAAACCACATTGGGGAAAATGTCACCCGATCCTTGATAGGATTATTTCATTTAACAAAGATGCTTATCTCTCACTTCTCCAATCCTTTATTCCTTTATGTGATGATTTGAGTCACTCTCCCGCTTGGAAAATCCCAAAAAATCACTATTTTGGAGGGTTGGATGCAGTGGTATTGTATGGTTTTATCTCAACTGTTAAACCAGAAAAATATGTTGAGATAGGCAGCGGTTTCTCTACCGCATTCGCTGCCTCTGCTAAAAAGGATCATTCTCCTAATACACAAATAATCTGCATTGATCCACATCCCCGGGCAAACATTCAACCTTATTGTGATTTGTTTGTTCATGAAAGACTTGAAGATATGGATCTTTCTTTTTTTTCCACCCTTCAAAACGGAGATATATTATTTATCGATAATTCACACCGGGTTTTCACAAATTCCGATGTCACTACCCTTTTCTTTGATGTTTTCCCCTATTTACATGAGGGTGTCTTAATTGAAATGCATGATATTTGTTTACCGCAGGATTACCCTGAAGAATGGAATAACAGGTTTTATTCAGAACAATATCTTATTGGAGCTTATATTCTGGGAGGGTACATGGGTATGGAAATTGTGATGCCTAACGCTTATATGATTCAAAATAATCAGATTCCAGAAGAGATAAAAAAATTTGGATTACATGGGGTTTCTTTCTGGTTCAGAAAAACTAAATCCGACGATTTCACTTCCAAATAAGTTAGGGAGAACGGGTAGCCTATCTACAAAAAAGATTTTCCCGTTCTCTGTACAATTTGAGTCTGTGGTTTGTAACGGTTTTGTATATGACAAATATCTCCTCATTCATATCTCACGAATGATGGGGATATTTGGATTTACATGTCAACTGTGGAAAAGAAACAAAATCACTCAAAAAAGCATGGTGAAAAACCAACGAAAAACAACTATTCACTGAATTAGAGGCTGATTGCAGTTTTCATCATCATTTAGTTGTTCCTTGGTTCAACGTATGCACGAACATGTTAAGGACGACTATGGCAACTTAGAAATATCAATAAGCTCATCAACCTCTTTGTCACTGAGATGAACCCGAGGGAAATCCTTCGAAAATCACCAAATTTCAGATATCGTTAAGATATTTTCCCACACTGATACACAAATAGTATCATACTCATACTCTTATCTGATGGCTCGTAACAAACCAAATCCTGATGACCTCAAATTTATCTCGACACTGTCTGATAGCCAGGCACGGACGGTTCTGAATTCTCTGATTACTAATAAACCCTCCCTGGTCTCGATGGCTGCTGTTATCGCCCGGGACCCAGGTTTTTGGGGTAGATGAGGACGGGGTTGCAGATGAGGTCTGCAGTTCCCTGACCGGTCTTGATGTACATCAGCTCTGGCAGGAATCAGGAAGAAAATATGATGGTTATGTAGATCCTCATGAACATTCGTATGAGATGATGGAGGAGATAATCGAACCGGTCCTTGATGAGATGGAGTCCTATCTTGGTCGTGAGATGATAGATGAAGCTCTTGCCTTCTGCCGGGGGATCATGAAAGGCATATGCGTATACATGTATGGGCATGCCGGGGAGTTTGCAGACTGGGCCGTTGATAGCGAGGATGGATTGACATATGATGTCATTGAACGGTGGAAGAAAAAGAATCCGGATCAAGCAATAATAACCGGATTAGAGTCATTCAGGAATGATTGCCTGAAATGAAGATAAATGGTATCATAGTATGGATACCAGGCCTGAACAATGTGAAATGTATGCCGTGATTGGGCTGCCCTCATTCGGTTTTTGGTTATATGGGTACTAATTCCCGGCGGTATCTCACGTATCTGACCGTTCATGGGAGATACGCATCAGACCGAGGTAGACATCAGTTCAAATCTTCCGTCCCGGAACACCCACCGGTCCATCGCAGGACCAACGGCATTCTTCTCATCAAACACCTTCGGCCCGGTCACCCCGTAGTACTGTATCGTGCTCAGACCTTCCCTGATGGACTGTGCAGATACATCTCCCCGGTCTGGTCCCAGCAGGACTGCATTATAGAGTATCATCATGGCATCATACCCGTACCCTGCATAACCTTCAGATGGTTCCATGCCATACTTTTCCCTGTAGGCCGTGACAAACCGGTCTGTATGTGCCCCTGGGACACGTGAGGTACTGGCCGAGATGGTGCATAGTGAGAATTTCGAGAGGCTGTTTGTTATATTACTCTCGAGATTCCGCATCCCGCCGGCTTCTGTGAGCACCACCTGGCCCCGGTACCCGGCATCTGTCAGGGTGGCGAGAATCTCTTCTGTACGTGAATCATAGACTGCCACAATAACCGTATCGGGACCGCCATCAAGTGTTTTTTTGATCAGATCCTCTATATCAGCATCATCTGGGATAGGTTCTGTCCCCGTAACCTGCACGGTCCCTTTCGCAAGGTCAGATACCATCCCATCTACCAGGGATCTCCCGTAGTCGTTGTCTATATACAATATTACCACTCGTTCTGCAGTATAAGAGACCCAGTCAGAGACGAACCTGCCAAGATTGATTACCGGGGTGTTTACCTGGTAAAACCAGGGGGAGACCCCGTATAATACCATCCCGTTCGCGTGGGGAGCAATGAGCACAGTGCTCTGTGATTGTTTCGTATCTTTTGCCATATTCAATGTTACTGCTGTAGTAAACGATCCGATGACAACAGGAATACCTGATGCCTGCATCTCCCTGAAATGGGAAAGGGCAGTACCGGCATCCCCGGCATCATCCCGCACATCAAGATCGATATAATATCCCCTTTTGTAATCGGCATTGATCTCCTCTGCCGCAAGTCTGATTCCTGAAAGAATTTCCTGTCCTGAATGTTCTAATTCTCCTGAAAGGGGAAGAATCACTCCACATCGGATGGTTGTGTTATTCTGGGCAAGGACCGGGGTGACAATCATGCAGAGGAATACTATCCCAAGAACGAGAGCCAGGTAATAACTCATAGGGATCGTGGTAACAGGGAATGGAACAGAATAGTATTTCCTTCCCGTCCCGTCTTCTTTTCCTGATTTGACAGATTTCATATCTCTCGTTGAATTATTCTTCATGGGTTCCTCCGAAAAAGACCTTTGCAGGGATATTGAGTGAAGAGTTACCACGAACCAGGCTTGGATGGGATGAACGGACGTTCCGGTACAGCTCCCGGTACAGGTCATGCAATGGCATACGTGGATCTGCTGCCTGCAGAATGGAGATGAGCTGATCCGTAAACTCGTCAGACAACCAGGTGGCAAGATATGAATCATAGATTGCAGATTTTGATGTTTCATTCGAGGATGCAGCAGTGAGAAGAATGACATTATCAGTGTTGACCTTTCCTGCAGTGGCTCCACTAAAACAGGATTCCAGAACCACCAGCATCCGTTTGAACTTCTTTTTTTCTGCCATTTTTTCAATAATGGAGGAAAGATCCTCTGGTGATATCCGTTCCGCACCCTTTCCTACCAGAAGATCTCCACCTGCAGCACCATGGGATGACAGATAGAGCAGTACTGTTGCATTCTCCTGAGACTGCAGAAGCGGGTTGTTTGTATATTCACCGGTTCCAAGGAGCACGTCCTCTATCATCTGTTTATGTACCGCATCCCCGATGTAATCAGGTTCTGCTTCTGCCCTGACTTCCATTTCGTTAGGGGTATGGAATACTTTGCCAGGTTGTTTGTTCCGTGAGTCAAAGGGGATATCATCATATACGAGAAGGATAATGTGGTCATCCGGGACTCCCTGTTCTTTCACGTACTGGTACATGGTCAGGGCATCTGCCTGGTGCCGGTAATTCGCCCAGTCACGGGATAATGCACCTATTACTGCCCAGAAATCCCCATACAAGGCATCATCCGGTTGTGGTGTGCCTGACGAATCCTCGGGTTCTTCTATCGCAGCAGTTTTTGTCAGATCCCGGTAGAGTATGGGATCTTCAATCACCATTCCCCTTTCCATGGTGTATGTCCCGTACCAGGGAATCTCTGGATCAGTCCCTTCCTGTTTGAATACAAGCGGTCCGGTAGCACCGGTTATTATTGGAGCGTCACCCTGCTTAATCCGGTCAAATGCGGTCTGAAATCCCTCTGGAGTCCTGGGAAGTGGATCGCCCGTCACTTTCAGGAGAATGGACTCTGCAGCATGTTTCGGTGATTTATCCGGGTATGCGGTAAACCATGCCATGATGGCTGATGCCACAAGAACCGCATCATAGGCCTGCGGAACAAACCCTGAAGGTTGTTCTCCTGAGATCTCTTCGAACTCTTCTGAAAATGCATCTTCCAGGGATCCTGACATGAGGATCAGCGTGTTGTCAGGAAGGGTTGTCGTACTGACCGACTCGTTCTGCATCTTCCAGTTTCCTGATATCATGCCTGAAAGGAGGGAGCTTGCACCAAGTCTCTCCGTTAACCTGCCTTTTTCATCCACACCTGGGTAGATGAGGTAGATATTCCCCTGATAATCCAGTTTCTCTAAAGCATCGAGTGCCGATACTATCTCTCTATTATCATCTGAATTCACAAAGATCAGGTAATCCGGATCATCAGCAGCCAGTTCTTTGATTGCTGCAGGTATCTGTTCAGGCTGTGAAAACTCTTCTGCACCGGTAACGGAAATTCCGGTCTCTATTGCCCAGAAGGGGATCCAGTCATAGAATGTCTTTCCATAGGAACTGTCCGGGGTGAGAAGAGCGATTGATTCTGCATCATGGGCGGCAATATGCTGCATGATAACCGAGGTGATATCACCATCTCCTGATATGGTCCGCCATACTGATCCGGTCTCTGAAAAAGCACGGAATATCTCATCTGAAGATGCGGTAGGGGATACAAGAACCTTGTGGTTTCTCATAAAGATGTCAGCTGTTGCGAAGAGATCATCAGAGGTGTAGGGCCCGATAACAACCCGGATCCTGGGATCTTTTGCCAGTTGTTTGGCATACGTCATACAATCACCGGTCTGTGTATTTCTCATGACAAGACTGACCGGTTTTCCTCCGATTCCTCCAGCTTCATTTATCTGTTGCACGGCAAGTTCCAGTGCATCAGCCATTGGTGTCCCCATCGATCCGGTCAGAGGGAGAAGAACACCGATATATATAGCATCATCATTATCCGGAGTCCCACCTGATGTGGAGGTGATGGTGAGGCTAACGATACATATGATATAGAATGCTGTTTTAAGGAACCGGGTTTGTATCATAACCAGGGTATTTCGAGTTTGAGCACAATTGACCTTCTTCTTACGGTTGCACAGGAGGTTTCAGTGTAAAACATGATATTTTTTTTAAAAAAAGGATAATGCCGGGTTATTATCTGGTCACAGTTACTCAAGACATTCTCTCATATCGAATGATTCGCATGGTTTAGGATAAATGGGTGAATTGAGTAATCAACTCTCCCTCCTTAACAATATCCAGATCAAGGAGTACAAGGTACTCTATTGCACGTTCTCTCATACTCGCCGATCTGGTAACAACATGCCTGGTACCAGCCACCAGTTGACAACTCAAAGCATTCTCCACAATTTCCAGCATTATCAAGGGGATTTATTAGATCCTCAATATATATTCCGATTTTGCCGTATTGACCTGTGGTAATCGTATTTACAGCACTCTTCTCACTCTCAAAAAAATTGAGCATCTCACCATCGTAAAACTCAAGTGGTTTTACCACAATGGTAAGAACCGCGTTCCCATCAGACAGTGACAGGTTTGAAACCTCAACCATCGATGTACTTTCGTTTTCTGCCCCTGAGTAAACCAGTGCCACATGTAAGGGTTTAGTCATCGTGGTCAGGAGTTCAACTGGCATCAGGGAACTTCTCTCTCCGGTTTTTATATGAACAAACGGGATTATATCCTGAATGGTTATCACATACTGTCCATCTGCCTCCTCAGCAATAAAACTCTCCCCCCCCTCTACGTATACAATTGAACTTGGTGCTTCTTCAGCCATACATACTCCTGCCAGAGAGAACAGCAGAAGGGAACAGGTGATTCCCAGTGAGAGATAATGAATCATGGTTGATAGTCTCTTTTTTAACTATAAATTTTTATCTTCCTTCCGATTTTCTGGCTATTCTGGGTTTCCTGCAGGGTTTGCAATAGAATTTCTGATTCAGATCAGAGGACGGGTCCCGGGTCGGAATATATCGGTTTTCTCTCGCATTACCTGCAGTAAACCCTTTAATTACTATTTTCTTTAATCGCACCGGAATAATCAGGAGAAAACTCGGACATGTTTATTAGAACCGAGAACCAACCTGATTAATGCAGGGCTCGTGGTCTAGTGGTATGACGTCGCCTTCACACGGCGGAGGTCTCGAGTTCGAATCTCGACGGGCCCACTATTTCTGATTTTCGGAATATAGGATTATTCATTGAATCATGATATGCCTCTCTTTCCCTTGAAAACTCATTCTGTTCCTTCCAAAGTCAGGCCTGATGGTTACATCATTTTTTTTCATCCTTTCATTTTCGCCTATTTATAGAGAGATCATAAGGAATATCCCGTACACTGTCACCTGGATGATGGTAAGTGGGATCCCTACCTTTGCAAACTCACAGAATGAGAGGGTATATCCTTTTTTTTCAGCATTCTCGATAATTATCACGTTGCTTGCAGCCCCGAGAATCGTCAGGTTTCCCGCAATCGTGCTACCTGCAGCAAGTGCCATCAGTTCGGGGACAGATGCTCCTGTGTTTAGGATCATGGGCTCTACCAAGGCGACAAAGGGAACGTTTGAGATAAATTGGCTAAAGAAGACACTCGTTACAAGGATCATCGGGATAGATCCGGTATGGCCGGTATTCAGAAAGGACTGGAAAAATCCGGTCTGCCAGACACTCTCCATCAGGATGAACATGGAAGCAAAGAAGATGAGTGTGTGCCAGTCAAGGGACCGCAGCAGCCGTATCCTCTCCCTTGATCCAATAAGGGCAGGAATTGCCGCTGCCAGGGCGATTGCAGGAAGTGGAAGATAGAGTTTTCCATAAAGCAGGGATGTTGCGATGGTAACGGCAACCAGAAGGAGAATGACTGCAAGGGCTACCTTTACTGCACGGGCAGACTGCCTGCAGGGTGGAGGAGGCGGTGTATGACAAAGAGTCCGGTATGCAAATTCGGTAGGGTAGAAGTACCGGAGAACGAGCCAGCAGAGCCCGATACACAGAAGCGTCGGGAGAGCGAGGTAGTACCCAAAGGTTAGAAAAGGGGTAGCAATGCCGCTGTTTACCGCAACCAGCAGGTTCTGGGGGTTGCCGATGGGACTCATCACGCTCCCGGTGGTAACGGCGACTGCAAGGGTAAGCAGCACGAGTTGTGGCCTGATCCGGAACCTTTGTGCAAGAGAGAGGACAAGGGGGGTAAAGATGATTGCGAGGGTGTCGTTCATGAGAAACGCAGAAAGGACTCCGGCTGCCATGAGGATGAGAAGAATAAGGCTTCCGGGATCGGTGGCATGCTTAAAAAACCGGTACGAGAGAGAGGAGAGGTACCCGCTCTGGATCAGGGCCTGACCGATGATGAACATACCGAACAGGAAGAGCATGACATCAGAATTGATGGCATGAACCGCATCAGGGATGGATATCTGCCCGGTCAGGAGAACTACAAGGGCTCCGCCGGTCATGATCTGCCAGATTTTTAAGTTAAACCGCCCGATCTGCCTGACCGCGATAAGAGAGAAGACAACCACCAGAACAATGATAGGAATATACGTATTCCAGTTTATCTGGTGAACAGAGATAATTATTGGTATTATGGCTTCTCTTCTGTCAGTACCCGGGGGATTTCATATTCAACCCTTCCTGGTCAGAAGACTAATGTGTATTAATGGAACCGATGTCTGGTGAACCATTATTTTATATATAATAATGACTCATGCACAAACACATGAAAACGATTACTATCCGGGAGGAGATCTATCTTCATCTCCTTTCATTAAAAGAGAAAGATGACAGTTTCAGCGATGTTATCGAGAGGATCCTCTCGGAACGATCCCATGATATCCGTCCGTTCGCCGGTGGGCTTGCAGACTCTCCGTACCTCGACGACCTGAAAATCCTGACTGCTACGGTTCGTGAATCAGGGAGGTCCCGCCTGTGATCTTCCTGGATACTTCATTTCTTATCGACTACTTGCGTGATCCAAGTCTGGTTACGTATATCCCGGATGAGGAGGAGCCTGTGGTTTCGGTCATCAGTTACCACGAGATTTTGGCTGGATTAAAGAGACTGAAAGTAAAACGGGAACTGGATTTTTTCAGGCAGTTCTTTGAAGAGATTACGATTATCCCGTTTGATGAACCTGCAGCCGCCTTTTCCAGCGATCTTGCGAGCCGCCTCCTGCTTTCCGGTTCAACAGTGAACGGATTTGATATCCTGATTGCCGGGACCGCCGTCTCACGCCAGGCATCAGGGATCCTGACTGCTGACAGGGATTTTTTAATCATAGCCCCGGTAGCAGACCTCCCCGTGATATCGTACACCCGTGGATGATTTTCTCCCCCTCTCATATGAGGCAAGATCCTGGAAATAACATATCTTCAAGGTCCCTTCCAAAAACAGGATTCATGGCAGAAGTTCCAAGGAATCGATTCTCTGAAACCTTTGAAAGAGACTTGGAGAAGTGAAGTATTATGTATCATCTGGGGGATAGGTATCATGGATTTTCTCGTCCCGGGTGATGGATAATGGTTGGGATGTACCGGAAAGAACCGTGCATACGGGTAAACGGTGATATTTATGAAGAGGTTTTCCATGAAGTAATCGATGAGATCCCCCTTGCACTGTTCGTAAATGGTCGGCATATTATGACAGCAATGGTAAGTCCGGTAGATCTCAGGGACTATGTGACAGGGTACCTTTTTACAGAACAGGTCATCAGAGGTACCGATGAGATAGAGTCGATGAAGGTCGAGGAGAACCGCATCAGTGTGATAACAAAAAACCCGTTTAAACATATCGGACCTAAAAAAACGATCCTTTCGGGTTGCGGTGGAAGTGTCTCGTATATCGATACAGAAAAGCTCCCGATGATCGATTCACCGCTCTCTGTCAGTATTTCGGTAATTTCAGATATTGCCAGGGAGGCAATGGACTCGGAACTTTATCGTCTTACCGGTGGAGTCCATATCGTTGCACTGGCAGATCACGAGGGGATTATTGCCGTGTCAGAGGATATCGGGAGGTATAATGCCCTTGACAGGGTTATCGGGTACAGCATGAGAAACGGAATTTCTCTCTCCCTTACCTTTGCCATCGTTTCCGGTCGGATATCGTCTGAGATGGTACGGAAATGCCTATATGCAAATATCCCGCTAATAGTTTCCCAGGGTGCAACAACAACGCTTGCGATAGATGTTGCAAGGAGAAGAGGTCTGACAATTGTCGTTTTTTCCCGGGATCTTACAATGAACATATACACGAACCCGGATCGGATTATCCTATCAGGATAATTATAAGATTGCCTCCTTCTTCTGTACAACGAAATGAATCCGCGTTTCTGTCGCTGCCCGGGATCTGATCTGTTCATGAGCTTTGTTTATGTTGTTATCCTGGTTTTCCTGGATCTAAAAAAAGATAAAGGCTCCTCTTTTTTCTATTTGAGGAGTTATTGTGGTCCTTAATAATCAGACAAATCGTGACCCGTTTCTAAAATACTGTTATAGTTACGGGTTTAACATATGTGAATGCATGATGAACACGTCATCGAAGCCATCGGTAAATGCAGGGTTGTTATCAGGAATGGACAGGTGATTACGGTATCAGAACCGGTAATTGTAAAATGCCCCCTGACCCGGCGGATGGCGTATCCAATCGATACCATAACCCCGGAAGCAGTTAAAGAGAACATTGAAAACCGGATACGATCGTTTGGCATGTTTACTTCATCGAGGAATCTGTATGATGAAGATTCTTTTGTGGGATTCGGTGCATCTGAATTACTCGGAACCGCAATTAAAACAGGACTCATTGATGCTGCTGTCATTGCCTGTGACGGGGCCGGGACCGTGGTAGTTCGCGATCCCCTGATGGTCCAGGGTATTGGCGGGAGGATGTCAGGGCTTGTTAGAACAACTCCGATCATGGGTGTAATCAGGAGAATTCAGGAAGGGGGCGCTATCGTCCCGGATCCCGATCAAGCCTCTCTGGATCCCGTTTCCGGGATTGATGCTGCACATGATGCAGGCTACCGTAGCCTTGCGGTAACCGTAGCCGGTGTAAAATCAGCAGAAGATGTAAGGAACAGAGATCCCAGTGCCGTTATCGTGGTGGTCCATACAACCGGTACAACAAGGGAAGAAGCAGAACGATTGGCACAGGTGGCTGATATCATTACCTCGTGTTCTTCAAGAACAGTAAGGGAGATCTGTGGTCCGAAAGCCTTGTTGCAGGCGGGATCTGCAGTACCTGTCTTTGCCATGACTCGCCGGGGCAAAGAGATGATCCTAAACCGTATGCGTGTTATCTCAAATCCTCTCTATGTTTCTCACGCATCTCTACCGGTTCATGGTGATAAAGAACCTGTTCCGCTCCAATGAGGTCTCTTTAATACTCTCACAGAGATGAATCGGAATCTTTCTTACCTGCCCCTGGCGATATTCTGGACTGATGCTATCAGGCTATCCATGTCATTTTTATCAGAATACAGGGAGAGACTTGCCCTGACGGTGCCATCAGGCAGATCGAGGTGGTTCATTAAGGGCATGCAGCAGTGGTGACCGGACCTGACCATGATATCTGCCTCTTCATCAAGAATCTGGGCTACTTCATGGGGATGATACCCTGCAACCGTAAATGATACAACCCCGATTCTTTTTGAGGGGTCATCATGGGCATACACCTGAACTCCTTCGATATCCCTGAGTCCTGCAATGAGTCTCTCAGTCTGTACCTCTTCGCATTTCCGGATCTGATCCATCCCAAGAGACTGTAGATAATCAACCGCTGCTCCAAGCCCGATTCCACCACTGATATGTGGTGTGCCCGCTTCATACCGTTCGTACCCGGAAGCCAGGGTGTACTCATCTGTGGAAACCGTATCTATCATTCCCCCGCCCAGGTACCCCGGTCTGATGATCGGTTCTTTCATCCAAAGTACCCCGGTCCCGGTCGGCCCGAGCATCTTGTGTCCTGAAAAGCAGAGAAAGTCTGCATCGATATCCTCAATGTCCACCGGTATATGGGGGACTGACTGGGATCCGTCAATAAGAAGGAGAACTCCGTTATCATGGCATATCTCTGCGATTTCCCGTACCGGTGTCAAAACACCGAGCGCATTTGAGGCATGGGTTACTGCAACGAGTCTTGTTCTATTCGTTATCAGATCCTCAAGTATCCCGATATCCAGTGAATAATCAGGATGTATCCCAAGTATAGACAGGACTGATCCCTCTTCCTTTAATTGCATCCAGGGGAGAAGGTTGGAATGGTGCTCAAGGATGGTTGTGATGATATGATCCCCCTCTCCGAATCCGAGGCCCCGGGCAACCATATTGATAGCTTCAGTCGCGTTTTTGGTAAATACGGTAGTTCCCTTCTCACCCCTGATAAATCCGGCAACCTTCTCATGGGCATGCCAGTACCGCTGGGTTGCTATTCGTGAAAGCCGGTGGATTCCCCGGCCGACATTAGAACGATAGTTACGCTCAAACTCAAGCATTGCTGAGAGAACCGGTTCAGGAGAGAGACTGGTGGCAGCACTGTCAAGGTAGATGATATCAGCGAGAAGAGAGAAATCATCCCTGGTAATCGCCGCGATATCGGTATCCTCATGAGAGGATGGCAGGGGAGTCTCCGGTGCCGGTGACGATGCCGGGCCTGGTTCCGTGATCAGAGAGGAGGATACCTTGCTGGAGGAACCAGATCGCGAATGTTCCCTTTGTGCGGGGTCAAGCCTCCGGGACCGGCAGAGTTCCTGCATCTTTGCCGGCAGTTCCTTCCACCGCCACAATCCCCATGAGACAAACTCAGGAGGCAGCCCCTCCTTTTCTGCCCATTGTCCCAGGAATTCATCCCATCGTAAAGCCATATCCGGATGAAGATTTCGGATCAGTTCTGCCTCACTCTCAAGGACTGCCGGGCAGAGATAGCACCCGATTCGTTCAAGCCCCTTCTCGTATAAGGGATTAATTGGAATTTCCCGCCACCAGAGGTAGAGATAGACCTCAAGTGCCCGCCAGTTCCTGATAGGTGATATATTTAATTGCAATGGATTAGCAGGATTCTGGCTTGTGACTGCAAGATCCGCCCTGTTCCAGGACTCGTACCAGCGATTCCCCTGGATAGTCACACAGGGTCCGGTCTCTGCCAGGAACAATTTCAGGGGATTTAATTTGAGCAGTTTGCAACACCACCGGTTATCTTTTCCAGGAGGTCCCGCTTTTTGAACTGCTCTCCAGAAGTCTCCGGCTCTCCTGATAATGGGCACCCCCTGTTCCTCGATGAATGCAATCGTCTCAGGGAACTCGATTCCGGTATCAAGGAAAAAGGAATCGGTCACCCCTGCTTTCCTGGCCAGAGCAAGGACCGCGGTACTGTCCTTGCCCCCGGAAAACGAGACATTGACCCGCGGCCTGTCACGCATATGCTGCCTGATTGTCCGTATCGCGTTTCGTTCAATATTTTTTAAGTGATACCGGTTCTGATGTATTACACAGTCCCAGTCGGGATCCGGGTATGATCGGGTTTTTAGTGGCATCAACTCCTTTATCCTGATATACCCGTCCTTTACAACCCCGGTTCCAGACCTGTTTTTGTACCTGATGATAATGGTCCCGTCCGGCACATCAGTAGTAACCTGAAACTTTTTTCCTCCGATCCTCCCCTCTGGTTTTTTATCCCCGAAAAAGGCAGATGTCTCAAGGTCAACAATGCCCCTGGTTGCATACGGAATGACAAACGGCAGTGCATCAGGGGAGATATCAAAGCTATACCGCCGGTCTGCCGGATCAAACGAGAGCCATCCAAACCGCTCGCCGTGGATGATGACCAGGTCATTCCGGTCAAGTCCCCCGGTTTTATTGAGGAGCATAATTTTGGGCAGGGGTACATTCCCGAATCGTTCCCTGACAAGGGTTGTGAGACATTCTCTGTCTGCTGTAAGCACCGGTCGGAGGTCGTATGGCTGGAGTAGAGGTACAGACCTCCCGATAGCACCACAACCGCACTGCTTCCCGAGAAGAGGGATATCGCACTGGTCACACCAGTAGAGCGTCTTTTTTACCGGGGGTTCCCGCATCAGGTACACGTATTTTCTGAAGACCTGATAATAGTGTGGTCTTTAAAAGTCCATTTCATTTATAGCAGCTGTATCATACCGTCAGTCAATGGAAAGGACACCCGGAATTGACTCATCACCGATGACACCACCACTCCATCATGAAATATCTATAAGGCATTTCGTCTGCAATGGATGTGAGATACTGTATCGGTATCGGGGACAGGCAGACGAAGCCCGGTACACAGGAAAAAACCAGGGAAAAGATGGATTGGAGAATGACCCGGAACAGTCCTGCCACTCATAGCAATAAGAGAGAACCATGGCATCGGAAAGAAGGATAGTTTACATGGATAATGCTGCGACCACCCCGGTCAGGGAGGAGGTTGTAGAAGCGATGAGACCGTATTTTTCGTCCCGGTTTGGAAATCCCTCATCTATATATCGTATCGCACGTGAATCAAGGGATGTAATTGAAACCTCACGTGAAACGGTCGCGAAGGCAATCGGAGCTGATGCAGACGAGATATTCTTCACTTCAGGAGGGACCGAGTCAGACAACTGGGCATTGCAGGGCGTTGCCCGTGCAAATGCAAAGAAAGGATCCCATATCATCACCTCGGCAATCGAGCATCATGCGATCCTTCACACCACTCGCCATCTTGAAAAACAGGGTTTCTCGGTCACCTATCTCCCTGTTGACAATGAAGGAAGGCTGGATCCCGGGAAAGTCGAAGATGCGGTCACCGATACGACCACCCTTGTATCCATAATGACTGCAAACAATGAGATCGGAACCATCCAGCAGGTTCAAAAGATCGGATCAATCGCACATGATCATGGCATTCCCTTCCATACCGATGCCGTCCAGGCTGCAGGCCACATTCCCCTCTCGGTACACGATGATGCTATCGATCTCCTCTCCCTATCTGCCCACAAATTCAACGGGCCAAAGGGAATGGGGGTTTTGTATGTCCGCAACGGGACAAAAATTGATAACCTGCTATTTGGTGGCGGACAGGAGAAGAAACGCAGGGCAGGTACAGAGAATTTGCCAGGAATTGTCGGTCTTGCGACGGCTCTGGATATCGCAGTCCGCGACCAGGAGAAAGAAAGAGAAGAGATCACGATACTCCGTGACCGTCTTATTGCCGGATTGCTTGAAACTGTTCCCTATTCCCGGTTAAACGGGCATCCAACAGAACGGTTACCAGGAAATGTCAACATCAGTTTTGAGTTTGTTGAGGGTGAATCGATCCTCCTCCTGCTCGACCAGGAGGGAATCTGTGCCTCAACCGGAAGTGCCTGTTCTTCGGGTTCACTTGATCCCTCGCATGTTCTTCTTGCCATTGGTCTCCCCCACGAGCTTGCCCATGGCTCCCTTCGCTTAACACTCGGGCACGGGAACACAAAAGAGGATGTTGATACCGTGCTTGAAGCGGTTCCGAGAATTGTAGGAAAGTTACGCAATATCTCTCCCCTGTATCCCCGAAAGGAGGTAAAGAATGTATAATGAAACGGTTATGGATCACTTTTCCAACCCGAGAAACGTTGGTGAGATAGAAGATCCCGATGGTGTCGGAGAGGTTGGAAACCCTGTATGCGGCGATATCATGAAGATATATCTTTGTATCCGGGATGATGTAATAGTTGATGCAAAATTTAAGACATTCGGTTGTGGTGCAGCTATCGCCTCAAGCAGCATGGCAACGGAACTGATAAAAGGAAAAACCTTACGAGATGCATGGGCTATCACGAATAAGGAAGTTGTTGACGCTCTGGATGGACTTCCTCCGGTTAAGGTGCATTGTTCACTCCTCGCCGAGGAGGGTATTCATATGGCAATTAACGATTATCTGACAAAGAATAATAGGGAACCATTTCTGGAGACAAAACATCCGCACCACGATGATCCTGGACTTGATCCCAATCCTGAATGAGCAGTAATACCTCCTGTATTCCGAGTAATGGAGATAAAAAAACATGCTAACCCCTTCTGAACGTGAGCGTTACGAGCGACAGATATTGCTGTTCGGAGAAGAGGGGCAGGAGAGATTAAAGAATGCAACAGTCCTTGTTGCAGGAGCTGGCGGACTTGGCAGTCCGGTTGCATACTATCTTGCGGCAGCCGGGATCGGTCATATCAGGATCGTTGATAACGATATTGTCGAGAAGACGAACCTGAACCGTCAGATCCTTCATCATGAAGACGATATCGGGAAACAAAAGGTCGATTCCGCCCATCAGAAGCTCTCTTCATTCAATCCTGATATTTTCATTGATGCCCGGTATGAGACGATTGATGAAAAGAGCATTGAATCCCTTGCAGAGGGAGTAGATGCTATTGTCGATGCTCTGGATACCTTCGATGCACGATACCTGCTCAACAGGGCAGCAATTAAATATCACATCCCTTTTTTTCATGGAGCGATATCAGGTCATTCCGGCCAGGCAATGACGGTAGTTCCGGGAAAAACTGCCTGTCTCAGATGTGTTTTTCCCACATCACCCCCAAAAGAAATGTTTCCTGTTGTAGGGGTTACTGCAGGCCTTATTGGTGTTATTCAGGCTCATGAAGTACTGAAGTATGTGTTGGATATCGGTAATCTCCCTGATAATCAGTTGCTTATCTGGGACGGGCTCTCCTGTATGCTTGAGAAGATATCGGTTGCCCGGGATCCTTCCTGTCCTGACTGTTCGGAATTATTCCCTGATGAATAACCGGCTGTCATGATGCAGCCCTCCTTTTCTGTATTCCCAGATATGTAACCGGCAGGGTATGGATAATGATAGCAATGGAAAGATATCCTGAAATAGCCGAAACAGGGACTGGAAGGATAAAAGTGAGAATAAGATAGAACAGGCCAGAAAAATGGATTATTGGGTCATCCTGGCGATGACATAACTGGTCTTTCCTTCCCTGACCGTAACCGTCTGTTCCCATGGCTCGTAATCCTCGATCTCAAGCCTGACCAGATGGTCCCCGGGAGATACTGCAGAGAGTGTCATGGGACTCTGTCCGGCTAAAACGCCGTCGACATAGAGCGTGGCTGTACCCGGAAGTGATGTTACCATCATGTAACCGGCCGAGGGAGACCAGAACTCGGGATACAGAACTGCGGTGACATAACTTGTTTTTCCACTGGTAACGGTAACCCCTTGTTGCCAGTCAAAGTACCCGTCCATTGTGACCTTGACCGTATGTTCTCCTCCACTTATTCCTGGCACGACAAGCGGAGTAGTACCGATAGCTGATCCATCAACCGTCACCGCACCACCGCGGGGGATGGAGTCGATCATGATCCCCGGTTCAGAACCAGGTTTCTGGGTCATTCTGACATAGAGCTTTGTTGTCTGTCCTGAGTATACCGGAACACGGTTCTGGTAGTCCTCAAATCCTGGTCGCATGACCTTTATCTCATAGGTTCCTTCCTGCAGGTTGCTCAATACAAATGGCACTGATTGTTTTGTCTGACCCTGTTCTGCCCCGTTCAGATACACGGTTGACCACTGGGGTGCCAGTTGGATGTTAATGGATCCGGTCTCATGACCTGATGGCTCAAGGGTCGCCTCAATCTCAACCGGTTTTCCCGGGAGCGGATAAACAGTCTTTTCCCAGGGCTTATACCCTTCAAGACTGATCTTTACCCGGTGTGCACCGTAGGTAAGTCCGGTCTTTGTTACCGGTGTTATTCCGATATACTCATCATCGATGTATGCCTCTGCCCCGCTTGGTGTGGATGAGACCGATATAATTCCTTCAGATCCTGGTTTCGTCACCGTGATGTAGCCGGGTTTTGTAATGGTATCTGTCCCGGTAATCTGGCTTGACGCAGTCAGTGATACCGTATAAACTCCCTCGCTTGTGTAGGTATGGACCGGGTTTTCAATCATGTCCGTTCCCCCGTCTCCAAAGTTCCATGCCCACATGGTCGGGGTTCCTGTTGATGTATCGGTGAACTGAACCGTAAGTGGTGCCTCTCCGGTTGTCGGGCTTCCCGAGAAGTCAGCGACAATACCTCCCTGTTCCGTTACGGTGATGTATCCTTCCTTGGTGATCGTATCGGTCCCGGTAATCTGGCTTGATGCGGTCAGGGTAACGGTATACGTTCCAGCCTCAGTGTAGGTGTAGGATGGATTGGCGACCATAGCCGTTCCTCCGTCTCCGAAGTCCCATGCCCACATGGTTGGGGTTCCTGTTGAGAGGTCGGTAAACTGAACCGTAAGCGGTTTTTCTCCATAGGTAGGTGTTCCTGAGAAGTCAGCCACGATACCTCCCTGTTCAATCACAGTGATATATCCTGTCTTTGTGATGGTATCGGAACCGTTCTGGTTTGACGCGGTCAGGGTAACGGTATACGTTCCAGCCTCAGTGTAGGTGTAGGATGGATTGGCGACCATAGCCGTTCCTCCATCCCCGAAGTCCCATGCCCACATGGTCGGGGTTCCTGTTGAGAGGTCGGTAAACTGAACCGTAAGTGGTTTCTCTCCATAGGTGGGTGTTCCTGAGAATTCAGCGACAATCGTTGTGGTTCCGGTAACCGTGATGAACCCGGGCATCAGTGTGCTGTCAGCACCTCCGCTGTTTCCGACTTTTAAGTAGACGTCATAGGATCCGGTCTGTGAGTAGGTGTGGACCGGGTTCTTCTCTGTTGAACTATCTCCATCACCAAACTTCCATAACCACCATCTGGGTGTTCCCGGGGACATATCGGTAAACTGGACCGTGAGTGGTGCATCTCCGGTACGGGGGTCAGCAGTAAAGACCGCAGCAGGAGGAGGGACGTCACCACTGACCGAGATGTAATCCTCCATTTCAAGGGTATCGGTTCCCTGACTGTTGGTAACCGTCAGTGTCACGGTATACAGATTGGCAGTCTCGTAGGTGTGGACAGGATTTTGTTCAGACGACCCGGTCTCATCACCGAAATCCCAGGTCCAGCTGGTTGGGTTTCCGGTAGAGAGGTCGGTAAATGAGACCGTCAGGGGAGATTTACCCCCGGTCGGCTCTGCAGAAAAGGCAGCTGTTGGTCCTCCCCCGCCATCAACCGTGATATACCCTGCCTTTACAAGGGTATCAGACCCAGCTGACTGGCTTGACGCGGTAAGGGTGACCGTGTAGATCCCGGGACTCGTGTAGGTATGTGCCGGGTCAGCAATCATGTCTGTTCCCCCGTCGCCGAAGTCCCATGCCCACATGGTCGGGCTCCCTGTCGAGAGGTCAGTGAACTGAACGGTAAGGGGAGCCGTTCCCGAAGTCGGTGTTCCCGAGAAGTCAGCCACGATCTGTGAACTGTCAGTCACCGTGATATACCCTGCCTTTACAAGGGTATCAGACCCGGCTGACTGGCTTGATGCAGTAAGGGTGACCGTGTAGATCCCGGGACTCGTATAGGTGTGTGCCGGGTCAGCAATCATGTCTGTTCCCCCGTCTCCAAAGTCCCACGCCCACATGGTCGGGCTTCCGGTTGAGAGGTCAGTGAACTGTACGG
>CAZSDZ010000039.1:757-28934 GCA_964605795.1 uncultured Methanoregulaceae archaeon | reverse complement strand
GAAATTGTTATGTATAGGTTCATGATGTATGTAATACTATGAGTGATGATGAGCAGGAGTCTGCGAAACGGGTATTGACAAATACAGAGAACGCTTCAGAATCAAAAGGTTCATCTCATATCAGTGCCGCACTCTGGAGTTCCGGGCTTGGGTGCTGGGAGATGAACGTTTCAGATAAAAGACTCGTTCTGGATCATCATCTCAGTTTTATTCTTGGAAATTTAGAGAAAGAGTCTCTTTCCCTGACCGAATTTATCGGAATCTATGTCCACCCGGAAGAGCAGGAGCGAATATGGGAAGCATTCCATCAGGTCCAGAGGGAGGATGCAGAAGAGATGCTCATTGAGTTTCGTCTCAGATCAGAAGAAGGAGGATATATCTGGGTTCTCATGCGGGGAGATATCACCCGGTATACCTGTGACGGGGAACCGGAAAAGATATCAGGAACACTTGAGGATATTACCCGTATCAGGGAGATCCGGTCAACACCGATGTATCTTGCCAGTGCAATCTCGGCAAACAGGAGGGAGATCTGGGAATCGTTCCTAATACTCTTAAAAAACAAGCATTTGTTCCTTATTCCACTTTTCTTTTCTGTTTTATTCGGCGTTTATGCAGGATTCCTGTTATCAACCGGGTACCTGAATAATCTAATTCATTCAGATAAGGGGGTTGGTCTGGTTGAACTACTCTTGTTGTATATCTCGTACCTGTTCTATTACTTTTTAAAGGCAGGTATTATCCATGCAGGATGGACAGCGATGCATGCAAAGAAAGAGTCACTTGCAGATACAATATCTTCGCTTCGTCCCTACACGGTATCAATCGCACTATGGGCCGGTATCATGATGATTTTTGCTCTGGTTATGGTCACCGCATCAGAATATGCTGAAGATATCGGTCTTCTCATATGTGCCATACTCGGTTCTTTCTTCTTTTTGTTCACCTATTTTGTTGTTACCGTCCTTATATGCGAGAAGAATAACGTCCTGTATGCAATAATCCGCTCGTATAAGGTTTTTAAAAAGACCCGTGCAATCGGTGTTGTAGGCATCATCTACTTTGCAGTTCTCTTAATTCCAGGAATCGTCTATCTAATCTTTATTAACAGCTGGAAGAATGGTGATATCATGATATCGATGGATCCCACAACGGCTCTTGCAGTATCATCTGCTTCAGGTCTTGTCACCATTCTTCTCCTGGGCAGTGTTGTATTTATTACCATTGGGATTATTATCTTTATTCTGGGCACCTTTATCATGAATCAATTATATGTCACGCTCCTCTATAGGGATGAAGAGAGTATTGCCCATACGGTAACCGGGCCCTTTCACAAGGCCTTTTCTGGTAACCGGTAAGACCAGGTCAGAAATCATGAAACAAAAAAATCACACGCAAATTACCAGGAAAAATCCTATCAATTCTATCTTTTCTATCATGATTGCGGTAAGCATCTTTGTTATCGTATGTATGACGGTGTCTGCTGATGGAAATGAGTCTTTTATCACCGGAATTACCAGAGATAACATCATTAAGGATGATACGGCATCCTTTGTACCAGGGGAGATCATTGTTCAGTATGACACGAGAATGTATTCCGGATCTTCTGATATTATTACATTCTCTCCGGAAAACATTATTGCCGGAGCAGATACACTCCTTGATTATTCACCGGCAGGCATTTCCGGGCTGTATCTTCTCTCCATCCCGGATAATGTTTCAGTATCACAAGCGGTCTCGCTTTATGAGCAACAACCAGGGGTAATTTACGCAGAACCAAATTACTATGTATATGCAGCAGTCCTTCCCAATGACCCTGACTTCCCGTTCCAATGGGGCCTCTCCAATACCGGTCAGATAATCAATGGTATTGCTGGAGTTAAGGGGTGTGATATCAGTGCTCCGGATGCCTGGGATATATCTACCGGTTCGAAAGAACAGGTGGTAATAGCCCTCCTTGATTCAGGAGTTGATCTGACACACCCGGATTTAATCCAAAATCTCTGGACTGACCCCTTACGGGGTACGCACGGGTACGATGTTATCGATAGTGATTATATCCCGATGGATTTGAATGGCCATGGTACTCATTGTGCCGGGATCATCGGTGCTGTGGGGGATAACCAGCTCGGTATCAGTGGTATCAACTGGGAGACTAGGATAATGACGGTTCGGTTTTTAAATGGAGGGGGAGCAGGCACAATATCAGGGGTCCTGTCAGCGATAACCTGGGCACAGGAGAACGATGCAGACATCATCAGTTGCTCCTTTGTAACAGACAGTTACAGCCAGGCGTTATATGACACCATCTCGGCATCACCCCTGTTATTCATCTGTGCAGCAGGAAATAATCATCTTAACATTGATGCAACCCCCTATTATCCTGCCTCATTTACCTGCCCCAATATCATCTCGGTAGGATCCATCAATAACCAGGGAAGACTTGCCCCGTCATCGAATTACGGAATCATCTCAGTAGATCTAGCCGCTCCGGGTGTGGACATCTACAGTACGACTCTTCAGACAACAGGACGAGGATATGCCTACATGTCAGGAACCTCAATGGCGGTCCCGTTTGTATCAGGAAGCGTTGCAATCCTCAAAGCAATCTGTCCGGAATGTTCAAACCAGAAGATCACTGATGCCATCTGCAATACCGTAGATACTTCCCCTGAACTTACCGGATATACACGGACAAGGGGACGGCTTAATCTCTCAAAGGCGGTTACGGCTCTTTATCCCGTCAATCCTGATACCGGAGATCTCAACTTGTATCGTGGATGGAACTTTATCTCTGTTCCAAGAGTATTACAACCTGGCCAGGATACTGCTCTCATCTTTTCAGGAGTTGCAACAAACGGACATTCAATGCTCACCTATACTAATGGAGAATGGAGAGCGGTGAAAAGTGATGAGAAGATTGTTCCCCTGCAGGGATACTGGATATTTTCAGAGACTCCTTGCATTATTCGTCTCTTCTTTGATTCAAATCCCTTAACGCTGCCAACCCGTCAGGTTCATGCAGGTTGGGAAGCAGTTGGATATTACGGGACATCAACAAAAACAAGTTGTACCGCTTTTTCATCAATTCAAACCATCTGGCGGTTCCTTATCGAATACGATGCAGTGAACCAGCGGTACTCTGACATTATCGAGAATACCTGTCTTATGTTCGATCCCGGTGTATCTGTCTCACCATATCATGGGTACTGGCTGTATTCTGACTCTTCCGGAATATTAACCCCATAATTTTTTGATACGTTGTATCTAATAATTACCTGATACGTAATGTAATTTATAATTAAAAATACACATTTTTCAATAGAATACCATAGTATCGTCTCTGAAATTTAATGCCTAAAGATTATATTTCGCAAAACAGGTTGATGAAAAAACCAAGAATAAAGAATCATTATTTATTATATGCTTTCTTCATGCTGAAGGACTCCTGTTTTTCCCCCATTCTGAGGGAGCCAACAGGCCAGGTTACTGAAAAAAGCATTCACCGTCATTACCCATCAGAATACCTGAACTTGAGAGATAAAAAGGGAACACAAAAATTATATTGAGAAATTAGAGAGAGGACTTACACGATATTAAAAATCTCTCTCTGGTTCACAAAGGCAACATCACCCTCGTCACTCTTATTGATGGCATCAGATGGCAGGGCAGTTGCGAGAAAGATATACTCCCCGGGTTTGAATCCAGCGTTTTGCGGAGAGAATACGATGCTTGTTTGTTCTCTCCCCTCGATGGGCAATGATACAATCTGTGTCCCGACCGGGATGAGATCACCGGAGGTTGAACAGGCATTAAGAGTGATATGTACCGTTGTCTCTACCGGTAGGAGGTTCGTAACGGTAATCGATCCGGTTATAAAATCCTGCATATAAAGCATGTTGGTATCTGTCTGTAGGAGTGCTTCTTCAACAACAATGGAAGCCCCTGAGGTAACAGCCGGGACACAGAGCAGTAAAAAACTTACCAGTATCATAACGGTGCATGTCCGGTTTAAGACCGGACCTTGCATAGAATCATGATACGGGTTCATCATTTCTTTCTCCCCTGTCATCACCGTATATGTCTTTATTTTATTTATATATTGTGTAAGTAATTAGGCTGCTTATTAAAAATAATAAAATTCAATTTAATTTATATTTAGTTTTTAAAATGCCGCTAATTTTTATTGGTACATTTATCAGGATGAGAAAAAAATGAACGTAAATACCCGTGCCAGATATTGTGCAGTATTGCAATTTTCATCCTCGTAGGTAAGACGAAAAATCGCTGATGCACGGTAATTTGAATTGAGAGAGAACTTTCATAAACTCCGGATTAACCGAGTAACAGAAGAGAAAACTCCCCGGGGAATTTTTTTAAAAAAAAAGATGGATTATACAGGACCGCGAATTATATCCGGAGAATAATCAAGACTCTCTTTTACATTCAAACCCTCCCCACGAATATCAGGAGTTCCCAGAACAAATTCGTTTAATCCCACATATTGAACAAAAACTTCCCTTAATTCATCATTATCCTCAATCCGCAGATCAGAATATTCGTCTTTTTCACCTATCCTTACTTCTGCATTTATCCATCCAAAACCGATAACCCTCGGCCACCGGTAACCGGTCAGGTTTTGGAGTGCATCTCTCGCCCATGATGCCTGTTTAATATCCGTTGTATCATCGATGGATCCAAACTCTGATACAATAACCGGTTTATTCTGATTAATCCCAGATATCTTCTGATATATCGTATCAAACGTGTCTGAAAATGATGACGTGTTCGTTTGCCCGGGGATGAGAGATCCATACACAGATACACCAAACCAATCAATATATTCGTCTCCGGGATAATATTGCTCCAGATTTTGAGGATATTCTGGTTCATACGTGATATCCACCGGAAATACCCAGATAATGGTATGAGCTCCTTCTTCTTCTGTCAGAGTAATGAATCGTTTGTACGCTTCCCGGTACAGGATGGGATCAATCCTCTCCGGTGTATCATATTCCAATAGAATTGCCTCAAAAACAGGTTCAGATAGAGACAATTCAACAATCAGGGGATATTGAATTGCTGCAGCATCCCTGCCCCATTCCCGGATACTCTCATCATGAACACCAGAGACAATATCCTGCCAGGTCATTCGCAATTCCTCTTTGTTTTTGTTTTCATTCGGAATTATAATCTTAAGATACGGTACTACCCCCTCATCCTGAATCAGATTTACCTGATCTGATACAAAGAGAGGTTCATCAGTCCAATAATGATACAAAAGAGTCCACGCTACCGGTTTATTGACTGCCTCTTCATACGAACTGATACTCGGTAAAGAGACACGTGATTTAATCAGGGAATCGATTTTCGGAGCATATACTCCATGATACATACTTCCTGCACCGGGAGGGAGTAGCGTTGATTCACCAGCAGGAAACAGACCCGAACCTGTAACGGAATTGATGAAGAGAATCATGATACCGCCGATAATGAGAAACTGATATACTCTCCTTTTATGCATACAGGTCTAATGCTTATAATCTGCAAAGAACTTGCCGGTATCAGTGAGGATGAACCGTAAGGAAAGGAGATATCTGGCTTATATTCATTGAAAACTATCTTTATGGAGATACCATGCACCTGTCTTTACAAGACTTCAAAAACATTACCATCGAGGATAAACCATTATTTGATTCGGTTTATATGAAATACCCGATTACCCATAGTGAAAACACCTTCTGTACCCTCTTTTGCTGGCGAAATTATGGAAATTATTCATTTGCACACGTAAAGGACAGTATCATCATCAGGGGTAGCACAAAGGATTACATCTCATACCGGGTTCCCATCGGGCCCCCGGATCCTGAACTGCTCGACGCAGTAGTAACCCTCGCAATACAGTCTGGGGAGACAAAACCCCTGCTTATATTTGATACCAGACAGCTTGAATGGATGAAAGAGCTCTACCCTGATCTCCTTTTTCTGCCAGATCGGAATTTTTTTGAGTATGTATATCTTTCTTTAGATCTCGCTACATTACCAGGAAAACGATATGTAACAATCAGAAAACAGATTAACAGATTTGAAAAAAAATGCCAGCCCGAAGTAGAGTATCTCTCTTCCCAAAATCAAGATGAGATAAAAGAGTTCCTTGTTGCCTGGTGCCAGTGGCGGGAATGCGATAAATACGAGATTCTTACGCATGAAAAGGAAGCAATCACCTGTGCCATGCAACATTGGACCACGCTCGGATTGCAGGGAATTGCTATCAGAACGCGGGGTATCATCACGGGAATCGCAATTTATGAAGAATTAAACGAGACAACTGCTGTGGTTCATTTCGAGAAAGGTCTCCCTGATTGTGAAGGGATTTATAAAGAGATAAACCAGAAAACTGCTGATATTCTCTCTCCACGATACCAGTATGTAAATAGGGAGAGTGACATGGGAATGGAGGGATTAAGAGAGGCCAAAAAACGATATTATCCTCATCACATGGCAGAGATGTATTATCTGCAGACGTAGTCACCAGAGGAATAAACCATTATTTTCCCCGATGCAACCAAAAATCCGAGAGAGACACAAATAATACTGTTTGCTTATCTAATTCATTTTTTCAGATATTCCCGGAAACATACTAATTAGTGAATATTTCAAAAAATTCAATGCTAACAATCATAATATCCCCCCTATGGAATTATGCAACCTCTTTTATACTTGTTTTTCAATACATACTTACCTATAATGTCAGATTATGTGGTATTATCAGAAAAAATGCATTTTTTTTGGGTGATACTGGTAGTCATGACATTGGCAGCCGGATCTCAATTACCGGTTACCGCAGCTTCATTCTCATCATATTCATACATCGATACCATCGGTCCGGTAATTGAAGAGACAAATCTGGTCGGTATGTACCAATCTTCTGGATCTTCTGCAGGGAGCGGATCCTATCAGGAATCAACAAAAACAAACAACGGTCATCTGGTAGAGACAAAAACACTTGCATACCAGTCAGGAATGGTTCCATTATCTGATAATAATCTCATCTCAAATAAAATTCTCACCTTCGAAAGTAACAGAACCGGAGGTACACTCATGGCATCAGAGGGAATCTCTCTTTCCCATGCAGGAAACCAGTCGGAAGAAACGGGTGTATCCTGTATTCTTGGATCAGATGGGTCTGATACCGGTAATAGAGGTGAAACAATCCATGCCGGAAGTGCTCTTGCAGGCGTTACCTCGATTGCATATTCATCCCATGGAGCAGTCCGTTTCGAAGGAACAGGGGATCCCGGACTGGAATACTCGGTTCACGTGAAACCCAATACAGCATCAGGAAAAGAATATGCAGAAGGAACGGTCACAACCGAATATACCTACCAGATGTATGACGGAGTTACCGAGACCCGTGGAAGTGGGCATACTCTCACTTCCGGACTTATCTCCTTTGTTGATCAGATCCTGACCGGAGGGGGCGGACAGATACAGATAACAGACCAGAGTTCTGTTATCGGAACATCCATTATCGATACATCCCATCAACAGGAATCCTGTATCGAAGAAACGGTCGGGCATGCAGAGCAACAGGGATGGAAGGTGTATGAAGGAGAACTGATAGCGACCGGCGGAGAACAGAATCAGACCCGCAATCTTCGGTTTGACGGAGGCATTGAAACAGACTGGATATTCTCCTTTGCATCCAATGAATCGCAGAGTGGAACCGTAACCGCAAAAGAGGTTGTTGTGGCAGGAGGAACGGCGAATTCGGATGAGATGGGATCAGGATCCTGTGTCTTTGCCGATCCGGCTGCAGACGGGGATTTAAGAGGCTACGAAGAAGCAATCGGCTCCATGGACATGATCGGCGTATCCCGAATCAGTGCCCAGACATCATCATTTGTCCCGGAGGATATCGGGTCAGCAGAGTTATCATACACCAGTTCGTTCGCATATCCGGAACACTTTGAAGCTGCTCTGAACCGGACTGTTGGAGATATTAATGCAGACGGTATATACGAAGATCTGAACAACAACAAGAGGCTGGATCTCCACGATATTGTTCTGCTCTTTACCGGATATGAAGCCTTTCAGAGCAGTGCAAACAGCACCCTGTATGATTACAACGGGAATAAGCGGTTTGATCTTGCGGATCTTGTCGTTTTATTTGAATCGCTATAACAGGAAAGTCAGATTAGACGAGTTACCCTGCAGATTCCCAAACCCGAAAAAACCATACCAGAAAGGGCAGCATGGTATGTATCTCTGGTAAGAGATAAATTTTTCAACCGATAGGGGTCATTTTTTCCCGGTATCAATAAGGTGGGCACGGGCTGCAGGAGTGGTCATTCTTCCCTTCTGAGTCCGCTTAATAAACCCAATTCTGATAAGATGTGGTTCATAGACATCCTCAATTGTCCGTGACTCCTCGCCTACCGCAATAGCGATGGTCTTTAACCCTACCGGACCCCCTGAAAAATCAAACGCAATGAGGGATAAGATCTTCCTATCCAACTCATCGAGGCCCATTTTATCAATTCCAAGGGTATCTAATGCCCATTGTGCAATCGGTAAACTGATACTGCCGTCACCTCGGATAAGACCAAAATCCCGTACACGGTTTAACAACCTGTTTGCGATTCGCGGAGTTCCCCTGCTTCTTTTTGCGATCTCAAGAGATGCTTCCAATGAGACATCTAGCTTGAGAATTCGGGCACTCCGCTGTATGATTTGTGTCAGATCAGAGATATCATAGAGATCCAACCTGAAGATAATACCGAACCTGTCCCTGAATGGTGCACCTAACAGACCGGTTTTTGTGGTGGCACCGATAAGCGTGAACCGTTTCAGATCCAGCCTGACGGACCGGGCAGACGGGCCTTCTCCAATCATGACATCAATCGCATAATCCTCCATAGCAGGATATAATATCTCCTCGACAATCACGGGAATTCGATGTATCTCATCGATAAAAAGGATATCTGCATCAGATAACGGCGTAAGCATTGCTGCAAGATCACCGGGCCGTTCAAGGATGGGACCGGTTGTTGATTCTATCCCGGCATGCATCTCCCCAGCGATAATATGGGCAAGTGTGGTCTTTCCAAGACCCGGAGGTCCGGAGAGGAGAATATGGTCAAGGGATTCGTTTCGTTTTTTTGCTGCGGCAATTGCGATGCGAAGAGGTTCTTTTATCTTCTCCTGCCCGATAAAATCCTTCAATGATGCAGGCCGAATTACCTCGAGAGACTCATCGTTATCCTCTCTTTCTGATATTGTCAGCTGCCGGGATTGTTCAGGGTTTCCCAAAACCTTTCCTTCTCCTCTATCGTTCTTCATGCACGGGTACTCATCTCATTTCTGTTCCTGATTTCTGATAATATGAAGTGCCTGCTTTAATATCTCTGCAGTAGTACCCCCCGTTTCAGAGATTAAAACCTGTGAGACGGCATTTCTTGAGATATCTTCACTAAATCCTAATGCAATCAGACCAAGGATTGCATCGTTTTTAGATGACGGAGTACGCTCTGCCTTAAAGGCACGGAAACGCTCTTTCATGATATCACCAAGTTCCAGTATCAGTCGTTTGGCACTCTTTGATCCAACTCCAGGAACACGGACAAGTTCCATCTCATCCCCGGTAATTATCGCAAGAGCAATCTTTTCCGGGGGGATCAACCCAATGATCCTCATTGCGAGTGCAGGTCCGACACGGGAGACACGTATTAGGAGTAAAAACATCTCAAGTTCAATAAACGAGAGAAATCCATACAAAGTCATGGAATCCTCCCTGACAATTAGTGATGTATGCAGGAACAGATCATTGCCTGTTGATACCGATTGCAAGACGGTCGGGGTAACATACACCCGGTACCCGACTCCGCTAACATCAATTACAACCCATTCAGAACCGCAATGGGTTACCGGACCATGAATATGAGCTATCATTGAAAAGATCACCGCGGTATATAGTTAAGATGGCATACGGCTATGGCAAGAGCATCTGCAGCATCATCTGGTCGTGGAATTGCAGACAGTCCCAACAGCCGTGTAATCATCTTCTGTACCTGCTTCTTATCTGCATTTCCTGATCCAGTTACTGCCTGTTTTATCTGGTTTGGACGATACTCATAGACACCAAGACCGCATTCTGCGGCAGCGAGAAGAATCACACCCCTGGCTTCGCTTACCTGTAGAGCTGTCGTTGTGTTCCGTGAGAAGAATAATTGTTCAATTGCCATACAATATGGTTCTGATCGGGTAATAAGTTCCATCATGGCATGATAGATTGATTGGAGTCTGATATGAGCCGGATCTTCTTTTCCTGTCCTGATGCATCCATAGGTGCATAATGTCATCTCTTTTTTTAAAGACGCATCCACGATACCATATCCGACAATCGCATAACCGGGATCGATACCGATGATCCTCATCTCATCTCCCGGTTACCATCTGCTCATCCTGGCATCTGCCGGTGTCAGGAATCGTGTTATCTGGGTTGAAGGTATCGATACCGGTTATTATAATCTCCCGGTCAAAGATGATTCGAGCCAGATCCGACTTCTTGTGGGCACGTTGCAGATCGAGAGAGAGATTAGCGGTATCACTGCTCAGGCATTGTATCATGATCTGCTCTTTCTGGTAGATACATCTGATCCTCGTAATAGAAGAGGAATGACTATAATCCAGACCATCTGCAATTCGTAACAGTGATGAAAGAACATTAACCCTGTACCGGTCTTTTTCCGGTAGGCAAACAATCTCTGCATGGTCACTTTTCGGAAGTGTTTTCCGATGATACCGGGCAACAGCTGCAATAATACCGATATCAGTATCAGAAACCACACCTGCCAGTTTACTCCTGATAATATCCCTGCTTGATTTATGGTGGCCGGTCTGCCCGAGGGAGAGGCCGGTATCATGAAGGAGGGCAGCAATACAAAGGAGATCTCTGTCATGGTGTCCAAGCCCGTGAACCGCCCTGAAACCGTCAAACAGCATGGAAGCAAGCAGGCAGACCTGTTTTTCATGGATAACCGTATATCCGGAGGTATCATACCGGGTTGCCAGTTCTTCTATCTGTCTCCATAGTCTGTTTTTCATCTCTGTTCTCCCTGCCAGGGATCGGGGTCTGCAATTTTTTCGTATATCCACATACAATCGCATGAGATGATGGTTTTTTCAGCATCTCATACGATGCATACAGGTATAAATTCTTTTGGTTTTTTCTTAAAAATAAATGGCAGATTTTTCTGGAATTCTCTGAGGAAGGATATCTCTTCTGAGATAATCCGGACATTTCAGAACGGAAGTCATGAATCAACTGCTTCCTCAGGCACAGCATTGTTCCAGATCCCGCGGTTCTCAAGCATCCATAACTGGGCATGTATCTGTTCTTCTTCTCTTCCCACAACCGTCCGTTTGTATGTACCATCGGAGCACAGATATCGTGACTTAACGTTATCATTCAGGTGAACAGGCAACAATTGTCTGATAATAACATCCTTGATAGCCGGATCAAGAACAGGAAAGAGGACTTCGATACGCCGGTTTAGGTTTCGTGGCATCATATCTGCACTCCCGAGTAAAAGCACAGGATCACCGCCGTTGTGGAAGTAATAGATCCGGGAATGTTCAAGAAATCGTCCAACAATGGTATTAACAGTTATATTTTCAGATATTTTTGAGATCCCAGGCCGAAGACAACAGATACCCCGAACCTGAAGCTGGATCTGTACTCCTGCCTGGGAAGCACGATACAGTTCCTGGATAATTTCCCGATCCTGAAGTGCATTAATCTTGATGATGATCTTTCCATCCCCATATTCTTTCTGCCTTGTTATCTCCCTCCCGATTAGTCCGAGGATACCTCTTCTGATCTTTCTTGGTGCAACCATAAGGTGGTTGTAGGCAGTAAAACGGGAGTATCCGGTCAATTGATTAAAAAGATTTGAAACATCAGAAGCGATCTCGTCATTTGCGGTAAAAAGTCCGATATCGGTATAGATCCTACTGGTAATGGAGTTATAATTTCCAGAACTCATATGCACATATCTGACGATACCTTCCCGTTCGCGACGAACAACCATGCACAGTTTCGCATGGACCTTTAGTCCCATCAGACCGTACACAACATGAACACCGGCGTGTTCCAGAGCACGTGCCCAACCGATATTATTCTCCTCATCAAAACGGGCTTTTAATTCGACAATAACAGATACTGCCTTTTTGTGTTCCCTGGCATCAAGAAGTGCCCGAACGATGGGAGAATCTACACCGGTCCGGTATAATGTCATCTTTATCGCAAGAACATCGGGATCACGGGCAGCCTGCTGAAGAAAACTGACAACCGGCTGAAAACTCTCATACGGATGAAAGAGAATCGTATCTTTTGCCTTAATGATGGTAAACAACTTCTTTTCATTCTCGAACCGGGCAGGTAATGAAGGAACAAAGGGAGTATCCTTGAGATCCGGCCTGTCAAGATTATACAGGCACATTACATCTGCCATTCCAACCGGTGCCCGCATCATATAGAACATGTGCGGTGATTTTGCCAGTTTCTCTCCCATCATAAGACAGACAGAATGGTCCATACGGTCCGATACCTCTATCCGTACCGGAGTTCCCATCTGTCGTCTTCCGACATACTCTTCAATGGCAGTAATGAGATCGTCTGCTTCGTCCTCTTCTATCTCGATATCTGCATCACGTGTTATCCGAAAAGGATACGATGCAAAGACTTCCATTCCAGGGAAGAGAAGATCGATGTTTGCCGATATAACGTCCTCGACAAAGACAAGATCCATTCGGCCTGGTGAGAGATTGCCTAATCCGGCATTGTTTTTGGGAATCCGTATCAGACGAGAGAAGAGGCTTGTCGGAATCTTGACCCGTGCGAAATGCTCTTCATCCTCTTCGCGGTCTTTCACTATGATGGCAAGATTGAGCGAGAGGTTTGATATAAAAGGAAAGGGATGTGATTTATCAAAAGCGAGAGGAGTAAGTACCGGAAATATATTGGTAATAAAAAATTCACGTAATCGTTTCTTATCCTCGTTAGAAAGATCATCATATTGATGGATCTGAATTCCTGCTTCTGATAACGCAGGAACGAGGTCAAAAAACCATACCTCGGCTATTTCTTCCATTAATGGATTGAGGAGAGAATATATCGCATCGAGTTGCTGGTTCGGGGTTAACCCATCAGCAGGAGCTTTTAGGACACCTTCCTTAACCTGCCGGTGAAGACCGGATACCCTGACCATGAAAAATTCATCGAGATTATTGGCAAATATTGAGAGGAATTTAACCCGTTCAAGAAGAGGATGGCGGGTATCTTTTGCCTCGTTAAGAACATGGCGGTTAAATTCTATCCATGATAATTCCCGGTTAATAAAAAGAGCCGGGTCGGATAGATCTGGTGACTCTGATACATCGATATTTTCTGAATAATCCGATTCATTGGTATCACTATCCATAGTACCATACTGTGCGTAGAGAGGTAAAGAGATAATGGTCTTATATTCCTCTTTATCGTAAACTGCCTACAGGATCATACCTGACTGGTACTGGAATGATTTTGAGAACTTCCTGATATAACCGGAGAGATATGTGGCATCATCAAATCGGGTAATCCTTGCAGGATCGTCCCAGTAATCCTGAAACGATCTTCCTGCATCCCCTGGATTATAATAGACTGATCTCGCATCATCAGTAATTCTGTCATTTCCTTCCTGTAATGTTGCAGTAAACCGAACAAAGACACTGCCTTGTGCATATTCCCCGTCATAGGATGGATCTACCCCTGATGCTGCTCGTGCCCGTGCAATAATCTCATCATAATACTCGGGATAACTGACATTGGTAAAATGAGTTGACGGAACAAGAGCTCTCGTGAAGTTTCCCACCGGTTCTGCTTTCATGGTAAACCCGATAGCACTATAATCAGGGAGACCGGTATTCTTGATCATCGCTGCCGGGATACACGGTACACTCATGAAGATGAGAAGAGAGACGACAATTACGGTCTTTATAATACGTTTCATTTCCAATCACACCTTAAAATACAGGATATAAGCCACAGATGGTCGTGTGAATCTTTCTGTAATCACACGTATGAAGTGTTTTCGGTTATAACCGCGCATACATCAGAGGATTAATCATTCCCACTTCATTCCCGGGGATCCATTATGCCTCACAACCAGGGCACCATACCGGGGATCAAGAGAAGAGAGAAACAAAAGAGAGAAAAGACGGAAAAACGTCGTCGCCGGTGTCAGAATAAGGATCGTTAGAAAAAGAACACTCCCTATGCCACAGAGTGCATAAAAAAGGCCCTGCATTGGAAAAAGTGAGAACACAAAAGATAAGAGCGATACCAGGAAAAGACTGCATAGAAAGATGAATCCTGTAACCGCAAGGGCACCGGTTACCCTAATGAGAAGATAGAGAAAAAATCTTTTTTTATTCACTATCAGGAGGGAGAATACCGTTTTGTATGCGAAAAGAATGGAACTATTATCGGTTATCATGACAGGAACGATAAAATCATACATGCCTATGAGAAAAACCCAGATCGGAAACAGACAGAGAAGTGATACGATGAAATAGACGACAAATGCATCCAGAATAGGAAGGAAATGACCCTGATCTTCGATTAAGGCGGGTAAGAGAATGAAAAACGCATTCAGAAATATGATGATACCTGCAAGAATGAGGATCAGAAAATAGATACCAAAATACTGCAGACCACTTCGTACGTGAAACCCAAACCGGGAGATAATACCGGTTTTTCTGTCCTGGATGATATCGACAAAGACAAAGGAAAGAATTGACTTAAAAAACAACAGAATAAGAGTTCCCAGGATAATCAGAGTTCCGGCAAACATCATCTCTTCAACATGAGATGATATCATAAGGGGATCGGTGATTGCATCTGACAGACCAGGCACGTTCAACCGATCATGCCCGGGAAGAATGGTCGGATCAAATGAGGAGAGCAGGGAACCACTGATAAAGAGGGTCAGAATAAAGAAGCGTACCCATACCTTCCTGTCAGGGGGCCAGAGCATCTCTTTTGTCAAAAAAACAGCCCCATACAAACAGCACGAAAGGGAACAGTACTTCCCGGTTCTCATCGTACTACTCAGTTATCATCTTTCCCATAAAAGATAGATGAAAAACGAAACATTAATGCTATTATCAGTTCTAGTACGGCATATAAAAGTCGATTTTATGACAGAAAATGCAAAAACTATCCAGGTTACCGGTATTGGAGGTCTTCCCCTGATTCAGGAAGGAGACGATATCGCCCGCTTAATCTGTGACAGGATAGAGATCCTTGATGATGATATCCTTGTAATCGCTACGACTATCATCGGAAAGGCAAAAGGCTATACAATAAGGTTGGATCAGGTGAGACCTTCAGAACAGGCCCTTTTTATCGCAGAAAAAACAGGTGAGAATCCCTGTTTCATCCAGGTTGTCCTTGATAACTCTGTTGATCTTCTCCTTACCTATCCATTCATCCTTTCCGAGATCCCAAGCGGTCACATCGGAGTCAGGGCAGGGATTGATGCGAGTAATATCGAGGAAGGAAAGGTTATCCTCCTGCCAAAGGATCCCATGGGGGAAGCTGCAGAGATACGAAACGCAGTACACACATACAGTGGTTTCTGGTGCAGCGTTATCATCACCGATACCTGTGGACGGGCTTTTCGCAGGGGTCAGACGGGAAATGCAATCGGATGGAGCGGAGTTGTTGCTATCCGTGATTTTCGGGGAGATATCGACCTCTTTGGAAGGAGACTGGAGATAACAGAAGAGGCTGTTGTTGATGAGATTGCAGGATTCGCAAATTTTGTTATGGGTGAGAGCCACGCGGGAATCCCAGCAGTACTCTTTCGGAATTGCCCGAATTGGCAGGGACATGACTCGATATTCTTTCGTAAGGATGAAGATCTTATCAGGAACGCACTTCAAAAAAAGTGAGATATATCTCTGCTTTCGTGAGAAAGCCCCGGAAAACCGGGTTATACCGCGGGATGCGAGAACAGGAGATTCATTATAATGACAATGAGACCAATGCAGACCGCAACTCCGATAACGGTATACGGGCTTATATGAATGGCCCTGCGGTCCTCACTGTCATAATAATTAACAAGACCAGCTGAGGATATCAGCCTGCCACTCTTCTTTTTTGCCATACATTATATTCTCTTTCAGCCTATATAAAGCAAAGTTGTATGAATCATTATGTCTGATACAGAGATCATATCAGGCCATGCGCTCCTTGGAGAAGCGCTTGAGGAGAGAAGTGTATCTATCATCATAACCCGTGGCATTATCTCTGCCATCGAAGACGAAAAGAAAGTTCCTGACACCTGGATTCTGCCTGCTTTCTTTAATGCACATACCCATCTGGCTGATACTGTTGCGATGGATCTCCCTTTTACCGGTTCACTAACTGAGATATTCACCCCTCCAAACGGATTGAAACACCGGATCCTAAAAAACACCCCAGATACAACTCTGGTTCGCGCCATGAGGAAGTCTATACAGGAGATGCAGAAAAGCGCTGCTGTCGGGTTTGCAGATTTCAGGGAAGGCGGTGTTAGGGGTGTATCTCTCCTTAAAGAAGCGCTGACACATCTTTCCTGTCATTCTCTTATTCTGGGACGCGATGGAGGAGAACAGATAAGTGACGGGGCAGGTATCAGCAGTACCCGGGATTGTAAGAATTACCAGGAGATAGTCTCTTACATAAAAGAATCAGGAAAAATTCTTGCCTTTCATGCCGGGGAACAGGATCCGTTTGATGTGGATGATGCTGTTGCTGCTGACCCGGATCTTCTCATCCATGGCACTTTTCTGACACGAGACCAGATCTCGAGCATTGCTGATGCAAAGATCCCGGTAGCGGTCTGTGCACGCTCAAATGCATATCTTGGCGTCGCAGATGAGAGACATCCACCAATTCAATCGCTTCTTGACGAGGGAATAACGCTCATGCTTGGCACCGATAACGTCATGATTGTGCAACCTGACCTGTTTTCAGAGATAGCATATATCCATACGCGATATCACATTGAGGCACGTGACCTGTTACAGGCTGCCGTCAATGGATCCCGGCTTCTCTCTGATAATTTTTTTATCGACACAGGGAAACCTGCAAATCTCACGATGCACGATGTCGGCGGTACCAATCTCATCTACTCCCGCGATATGTGCTCAACCGTCGTAAAGAGAGGGGGAAAAGAGACAATTCGCAGAATAATTATTAATGGAGTAAACAAACAGTTCTAAGCATTTTTGGGGGAATACATGTATAATACCATTCTAGTTGCGATAGATGGATCACAGATCAGTGAGAATGCTTTTCAGGCAGCAGTGGAACATGCACGTGCGTACAAAGCGGATCTGCATGCTATCTATGTTGTTGAGACCGGCCTCTTTGTGGATGTTCCGATTGATAGTAATCTGGAGATGATGTACAGCATCCTGAAACGGGAAGGGAACACCATTCTTGAGAAGGTAACAGATATCGCAGAGAAGAAAGGAGTCACGGTCACCACTCATTTTGAGCAGGGACATGCAGGTAATGCCATTATTAATACCGCTGAAAAGATATCTGCAGATCTGATAGTGGTGGGATCTCAGGGCAAGAGTAATGTCGACCGCCTGTTACTCGGCAGTGTCAGTTCTTTTGTAATTGAACACTGCTCCACGTCGGTTCTGGTGGTGAGAGTATAACCGATATCCCACGAGTATCTGACTATATGACAACGGATGTTGTCACCTGTGAGATACCTGGAAACAGGGATGAAGTCTTAAAAATGTTAAAAAGGACCGGGATCAGTGGAGTTCCGGTCTTAAAAGAAGGATTTCTTGTTGGAATTATTACCAGAAAAGATCTCCTGCAGAAACCTGAAGAGAACCAGCTTGCGCTTTTGATGACCCCGAATCCCCTCACGATACATTCAGATGCATCCATTGGACAGGCTGCAGATATGATGTATACCAATCAGGTCAGGAGACTTCCGGTTCTTGAGTGTGAAAAACTGGTTGGTCTCATCAGTATTGCAGATCTTATCCTCGCAATTGCACGGCTGAGGATTGAAGAGGAGATACAGGAGATCTATACATCCCATACATTTGCCATCTGGGAAGAAACCCCGCTTCCCCTGGTTGGTCGGATCATGGAGATATCAGGATTTGAGGCCATACCGATCCTGAATAAAGAAAGCAAGTTGCAGGGTATTATATCAGAACGTGACCTTATCAGGCATGCAATGATCGAGGATTCGGTGGAACATTCAGACTTTTCAACAACCGGAACAGATGATGACGAATGGACATGGGAGAGTATCAGGGATGTCCATACCATCAGTTACGGGATATCACGGGTTCAGCTTCCCAACCGTCCAGTCAAGACGGCAATGATTAAAAACGTGGTAATGGTACCTGCAAATGCAGAAGTGAGTGAATGTGCTCTGAAAATGAAACGTGCAAGGGTAGACCAGTTACCGGTAATTAACGGAGATAACAGGCTTAAAAGCATGCTTTTTGACCGGGAGTTAATCCGGGTGCTTCTAGATGCCAAATACCAGTAACCATTTTAAATTGGTTATTCATACATAGATATAGACACCCTATCAACAACTTTTTCTTATCGCTTCAGGTGTGTACATGAAAGACTGTGATACTTCAATAATGGCTGGAACAACAACCGTTGGCATCATATTTGACGGCGGAATAGTTCTGGCTACCGAGAAACGGGCCACAATGGGATCCCTTATCGCCAGCAAACGTGCAAAGAAGATTTACCAGATAAACAACTGGATGGGTATGACCACAGCGGGAGGGGTCGGAGATGCCCAGCAATTGACACGGATTATGACGGTAGAAGCAAATCTCTTTGCTATAAGAAGGGGTCGCCCGATGAGCGTCTCTTCTGGTGCGACCCTCCTCTCCAACATCCTCCACGGCAGCAGACTGGCTCCTTATTATGTGCAACTTCTCGTCGGGGGTTGTGATGAGACCGGACCATCGGTCTATTCTGTTGATGCTATCGGGGGTGCCTCACCGGAAGAAGATATTGTTGCGACTGGTTCTGGTTCTCCCATGGCATATGGTGTCCTGGAAGACCGGTTTTATGAAGGAATAAAGAGAGATGAGGCAATACAACTTGCTATCAGGGCATTAAACGCAGCCATGCGAAGAGATGCAGGATCAGGGGAGGGGATTGCACTGGTGACCATCACCAAAGAAGAATACCGGGAGTTTTCACCTGAAGAGATATCTGCTGTTGTACTGAACTAACACGTTATATCTCACTATTTTTCTTTTTTAGGACGATTGTATGTTAATTGATGAGAGATTAAAAGAGCTCCACGCCAAGATCAATAAAAAGATTCCGGCTGGAATTACTGTATCATCTGTTGAATTTGAAGGACCGGAGTTGGTTCTTTATACAGATGATCCAAAGGCATTTGCTGACGAGGCGGATTTAATCCGTATACTTGCGCGTGACTTGCGAAAACGCATTGTTGTCCGTCCGACGATCCTTGAAGATCCGGAACGGGCTTCGGCTGCAATCAGACGGGTTGTTGGAGAAAATGCCGGGATTACTGATATATTTTTTGAAGCAGACAGCGGCGAGGTTCTGATAGAAGCAGAGAAACCAGGGGTTGTTATCGGTAAAAACGGATCTACGTTACGGGATATTACCAAAGAGATAGGATGGACACCGAAAGCAGTCCGAACACCTCCCATCGAGAGTGGAACGGTCAAACAGATACGTCAATATTTAAGGGCTTTTCAACAGGAACGAAAAGACCTCCTTCGCACAATCGGAAGAAAAATTCACCGGGACGTCACCGCGAAAGATCAATGGATTCGTGTTACCACGCTTGGTTGCTGCCGTGAGGTAGGCCGTGCCTCATTCCTTTTATCTACTCCTGAAAGCAGGGTTCTTATCGATTGTGGAGAAAAACCAGACAACGCATCTGCAACACCATATCTGTATGTTCCGGAAGTCAGTCCTCTCTCCCAGCTGGATGCGGTAGTCATTACTCATGCCCATCTTGATCATTGTGCCCTGGTTCCCCTCCTCTATAAATACGGATATGAGGGGCCGGTGTACTGTACTCCGCCGACACGGGATCTCGCGGTGATGCTTCAACTGGATTACCTTGATGTCATGAATAAAGAGGGGAATCAGATTCCCTACTCTTCTCAGGAGGTTAAGATGTTCATCAAGCATGCGATTACGCTTAATTACAGCAGCGTAACTGACATCGCCCCTGATATTAAACTGACATTCCATAATGCCGGCCATATTCTGGGTTCTGCAATTGCTCATTTCCATATCGGGGACGGACAGTACAATATTGCTTTTACCGGGGATCTGCTCTACGGAAAGAGCCGACTCTTTAATTCTGCTGTCAACCATTTTCCCAGGCTTGAGGCAGTTTTTATGGAGAGTACATATGGCGGATCAAAGGATTTTCAGCCTTCCCGGCAGGAAGCAGAAGAAAAACTCTATGAGACGCTTAAAACGGTACTGGGACGTGGCGGGAAGGTTATCATCCCAACATTTGCAGTAGGGAGAAGCCAGGAAGTGATGCTTGCAATAGAGGAAGGAATTCGTAAAGAGAAGATTCCACCGATGAAAGTATATCTTGATGGTATGATAAAAGAGGCAACAGCCATTCATACAACGTATCCTGAGTATCTCAATTCTGATTTGCGAAATTTAATCTTTAAAGAGGGATTAAATCCATTTCTCTCGGAATGTTTCGAGCAGGTAGATTCGCAGGAAAAACGTGAAAAGGTGATAAATGGAGAACCATGTGTCGTTCTTACCACGAGTGGAATGCTCAATGGAGGACCGGTCATGGAATACTTGCGGGCATTATCACCTGATGAACGCAATGCCCTCATATTTGTCGGGTACCAGGCAGAAGGAACCCTAGGGAGGAGAATTCAGAAAGGATGGCGGGAGGTTCCGGTCGGCAACAGGGAGAGTATCGTTATCAATCTTGAATGCGTGACGATTGACGGGTTTTCAGGTCATTCCGACCGCCGGCAGCTGATGAATTTTGTCTCACACATGCAACCAAGGCCTGAAAAGATCTTTACCATCCATGGTGATGAGAACAAGACAATCGATCTCGCCAGTTCAATTTACAAAAAATACCATATTCAAACCCAGTCACCAATGAATCTTGAGACATACCGCATGGCTTAGATGATGCCATATGCGGTTTTGGATAATTTTTCTTGGAGTTTTTTTTATCATGGCGCTCTCAAATGCGCCGGTTCCTCTTCTCACAGAGATCGATCCGCATGTGCAGATCCAGTCTTTTATCTTTTCTGCGTACTTCCTTGGTGCCATGATAGCAACCCTTCCCGCCGGGTTTCTGACCGAACGATTTGATATCTGGAAACTTATCAGGGCTTCACTTCTCGTAAGTGCAGTGACCGGATTCTGTATGTTCTTTGTTCCCACTCCATTAGTCTTTTTTATTGCACGCCTCATTGAGGGGGCTGTTGCAGGTATCTTTGTTACCACCACACTGACCCTCATAAACCGGCAGGAGAATCATATCAGGCTTTCAGGAACCTACATGGCATTACTCAATGCGGGTCTTTTGTCTGGTCTTATCATAACAGGGTTACTATCCTTACTAACGAGAGATGATTATCCCAGTCTTTTATTTTTCGCTATTCTTTGTAGTCTCATCTATCTGCCTGCACGGTTGATTCATGATGACAGGTTACCGGTAATCGCTCAATCTGATCCGGAATCTTCACACTCTGAGATATTCCATTTAATTCTTGATGAGTGGCCATTATGGTCTTCAGTAATTGGTATACTGGGAATTACCGGTGTTGTACAGTCATTATATGGTGCATATACCAATGACAGTCCGCTCATTCTTGGTATAAAACTTGCCCTGATGAATATTGCAACCATTATTGCTTCCCTGATCGCCCCACGAATCCCCTTACACCCCTTACGCATGATCAGGGTATCAGCAATACTTTGCGCCTTTGCTCTTGTTCTGATCCCCTTTCATGCCATCATGATCCCGGTCATTGGCCTTATCGCCGGCATCGCATACATAGCACAGATGGGGTATCTTGCGGGAACCAGACAAAGAACAGGACTTGCAATGGGGATGCTTACGACCATGAGTTATCTCGGGATGATGATATTTCCGGCATTCGGGGGAATCATTGCGAATAAATACTCAATACCGGTAAGTTTTTACGTATTTTCAGGAGTTTGTATCCTGATTGCCATCGTGATCGGCAGATGCCGATGTACATACCAGTTGTAACGAGTATTATTTTATACGTTTGATTCGATATAATCCTGTACAGATTTTTTCTCCATATCCCTCTCGCACCAGGGAATAATGAAAAAAGAGAGATAATTAATCGCATCTGCCTCCGGTGATACCCGGCAATAGGTATCAATACCTCACAGATAAGAACCAATCGAGGAGATAATGTACGATTTCTGAAAACAGGGACTATCTGATATGGATGATACTGATATTATCGCATCATAATAAATATACGATAACGAGTAAATAGTATTACATATGACATTCCTCAATAAGAGTTCCTTGTCAGAATCAGAAGAACAGGAGAACGAACTATCAAGAATTGGTGTCTCATTACCATCCCACCTCCTGGAAAGTTTTGATGAGATACTCCATTCCCGGGGATACTCTTCACGTTCTGAAGGGATACGGGATGCAATCAGATCATACATCAGGTATCACAAATGGATGTCTGACCTGTCAGGTCAGAGGCAGGGAGTCATCACCATCGTATACGATCATCATCAGCGTGGACTCATGTCCGCCATTACCGAGATTCAGCATGAATATCTTGATATTATCCAGGCATCACTCCATTCACACGTTACCCATACCCGTTGTGTTGAAGTTCTCCTCCTCCGGGGCGATGCAATCAAGATAAAGAGAGTATCAGAACATCTTATGGCACAGAAAGGTGTTGAATCAGTTAAGCTGACGACAATACCTCTCGAAGATTAGGATTTTTTTCACGGATAAAGATAATACCAAAAAAGGGTGAAGTATATGCCACAATGTGGCTTAATCACCTACCCTTTTCCTGGAGGAACGTGAAAACTCCATTCAGAATCCTTCTTCTGCTCATCATTATCTCCGGTCTCGTTTCTCATGTTGTTTCGGATGAAAAGAACGATACATTTGATTCGATTGCATACTATAACAAAGGTGTCGATCTTGCTCATGAAGGAAATTACACCGGTGCACTCCAGATGATTGACCAGGCGCTTACCATCACCCCGAATTTTACCCTGGCTTATGTCACCCGTGCCGGTATCTATTCAGAGACAGGAGACTATGAGGAGGCCATCAGGGCTGTAAACAGAGCTTTAGATATAGATCCCGGGAATCCTTCGCTGCTTACGGTCATTGCAAACCTGTACCTCCTCGCAGGAGATAGTGAAGCGGCATTACAGATAACAGATGAGGTGATACAAAGAGATCCAACGATACTTGAGACCTGGATAATCAGGGGGTCTGCTTTCGGCTTATTAGGAAGATACAAGGAAGAAGAAGAAGCATCACAGATGGCACTCTCCCTCTCTCCGGATTCAGTGGATGCACAGATAAACCTGAAGCATGCAAGGGATCATCTTTCCCTTTCTTTGATTCCAGAAGAGACTCCGAAATCAGGAATATTAGTATTCTGTCCTCTTATCGCACTGGCGTTTAGTCTTGCACTGGTGCACAGAAGAAAAATTTAACATAATTATTTAGGAAAACATCAGAAAAGAATGCTATATCAGATATTATCGTATTTTTTTCCCGGTTTTCTTCCCAGTAATTCGACTCTGAGATCAGATAACCATAATTGTGATGAGAGATTGATTGAGCGATGGATTTTTCTCTCTGTACTGCAGAATAATTCACAGCATCCGTTTTTGAGATATAAAAATTAGAATCTACCATTCACGATAAATTGCATCAGGTATACATTCAAATAAATAAAATATCCGAAATGATGAAATTTTGTCAGGTGATACGATTCCCCTGAATTATTATTCCAGATAGCCGGAAACCATGTCAAAACATACTGTCTGTGAGAATGACCGGGATAAAGATAACAGGAATCTCCTTTCCTTTCCCGCAACCTGCATGCACGATATCTATCTGCAGACTGATAAAGATCTTGTTATCACGGTACATAATCCTGCTGCTGTCAGAGATTTGGCAATTGATTCTTCTCATTCGATTCAGGGAGATCTTCTAAAAACTCTTTTCTTATTTCAGGACGAATGGGATATTTTCAGAAGATTAATGATACAAAACAGAGAGGTGCATGAATTTCCCGCCTGTATTAAGAAGAAAAATAATTCCTTTTTTATTGGATTACTCTCATTTCATGCAATAGGGAAAAAAGAGGACACTGCAGGTAATACAGGTATTACCTATGAAGGCTGTATTCACGATATCACGCTATCATGGATTCATTCATTACTTCATTTGGGGGATGAATCTATCGAATGTACCCAAACTTCAGATAAAGCAGGGTTCTGGGTGTATGATCCTGTTCTTGACAAATTGTTTGGATCTGAACCATTTTATTTGGTTACCAGAATGAATTCCCGAAACGAAGGCCTCTCGTTACAGGATCTCATCCAATCTATCCCGGTATCTGACCAGATGTCTCTTCTTGTACCTGATGATACGACAAACGATTGTACCCCTTTTTTGATACGAGGGGTTTCGAAGGGTAAGAATACGCAGGATACACGATATTTTGAGATTTTCGGAAAGAGATGGTATCATGATGCAAGAAATCCGCGTTTCTTTGGATTCATTTATGACAACACGCAAAGTGAAATCTACAAGCAGTCTCTTGTCAGGTATACAAATGAATTTGAAGAGAAGAACAGGGAATTGGAAGCACTTCGGACACAATTACTTGATATGAACCGGGATCTTGAGCAGCGCATCAATTCACGAACAAAACAGATCGAGTTATTACTGAATCAAAAGGATGAGTTCATCATCCAGATTGGTCATGATATCAGAACTCCCCTTACCCCCCTCTATGCAATTCTTCCCCTGGTACGAAGACGTATTCGTGATCCCCGTTGTCAGAATCTTCTTGATATCGCAATATCCGATGTCCAGTCAATAAACCAGTTTGTCAACCATATTCTCACCCTTGCCCAGGATAATACCCTGTATTCAGAATCTGATATTATCCAGCTTGAGGTACATGATACTATTGAGAACATTATAACCAATCATTCCTATCTCATCTATCAGAAGAGTCTAACGATACAAAACATGATACTGACAGATATCACCATCGAGATATCTCCCCTGCATTTTGAGGCAATATTTGAACGTATCATTGATAACGCTGTTAAATATTCGTATATCAGTGGAACGATAGAAATTACTGCAACAGTGCTTCCTGATGATGACAATATCGAGATCTCTGTTCGTGATCACGGTATTGGCATCCAGCCAGAGGATATTCCCCATATCTTTGATGATTTTTACATGGCTGATAAATCACGCCATAGCAGGGATTCGTATGGTCTCGGACTGTCTATTGCGAAACGGATCATTCATATCTATCATGGTTCAATTCATATTGCCAGTGATGGATCTGGATTAGGGACCGTTCTTACGGTTCGTCTTCCCCTGACAATTCCACGATCAATGTTTGCAGATAAAGAAGAAAATTCTTAATAATTCGGTGTTTTTATGGAAGATACAATTCCTGATGGATATCAAGTCATGATCGTTGATGATGATGCCCATATCCGTATTGCCGTCATGGAGACATTGGCAGATGAACATATTCCGGTAATAACTGCAGATAGCGGTTATGAATGCATCAATCACCTCAAAGCCGGATTTAGAGGAGTAATCCTTCTCGATTTAATGATGCCAAAACTGGACGGATGGGACACCATCACTGAGATCATAAAAAATGACCTTTTTCATGATATCCTCATCCTGATGCTGACAGCCCGCCTTGTACCTGACCAGAAGATGATACCGGTACAGGAGTACGTATTTGATTACCTGGTAAAACCATTTGAGCCGGAACATCTCGCAGAAAAAGTCAGATTTGCTCTTGATTTTCTTCAACCCTGACCAGATATGCAGACATTTAAAACCCTTATCATTATCGGTTCTTCAACCGGAGGACCCCAGATTTTAAGAGCAATATTTAATTCAATGCCCAAATTACGGGCATCTATCATAATTGTCCAGCATATACCGGCCAGTTTTACTCATTCTCTCTGCTCTCACCTGCAGGCATGTACTGATATGACTGTCTCCGTTGCTAAAGCAGGAGAATCTCCGCAGGATTCCCAGATCCTTGTCGCACCGACGGGTACCCAATGCATATTAAACGAGAACAAAATTATCGATCTCTCGGTTACTACCCGTGTTCACGCGGTCTGTCCTGCTGTTGACTGTACAATGCTCTCTATCAGGGAGAATATGTACCAACAGGTCGTTGGTATCATTTTAACCGGTATGGGACATGACGGGACAAAAGGAATGCAACATATTCATGCACTCAAAGGAACAACTATCGTCCAGGATCCACAAACTGCTCCCATTGCAACCATGCCACAATCAGCGATTGATACCGGAGCGGTACAGCATATCCTCAAACCAGAAAAAATTCGGGAAAAACTTTTACTATTCCGTTAAATTCCGGTTTGCACAGAGGAATAGAGAAGCCCTTTGAGGCAGAAGTTCAGGAAATTATCGATTGTGGTTCCAATACCCCGAAATAATCATTTCTTTTGTAAGAAAAACCCACCTACAAAAAGGAAAATATCAGGGCGAATTTGTCTGAAAGGGATTGTTACCAAATAATCTTATTACCAGAGATCAGGATAATACCAGCAGACTAGTGGAACAATCACGATAACACAGAGAAAGACCGCTAAAAATAGCCATTCATGAAAAACCAGGGCTTTTTTCTTTATATAGATATAACTATCCCTACCATATCCCCTGCATTGCATACTGACATACGTCCGTTCACCCTGTTCCAAAGCCCTGATAAACATGGAACCCATCATGTAACCCATGTTTGAGATCCGATATGAGTACGGAAGTGACTTGTCAAACGGGTTAAAAAGACGGGTTTGCAAGGAATCAATTACTTTACAATACATTGCACCGAAGACAAACAGGTACCGGATCATCATACCGAGTGAAAGGATCAGTTCTGCAGGGACTTTCATTCTCCCGGCAGCTTCCAGCAGATCCTGAAGCGATGTTGTTGAGGAGAGCAGAACAATATATGAGTAACATATGAAGAACTTTAGGAGAAGAATTGATGCAAACTGAACCGATTCGGTAAAGATAGTAATGCCAAACGGAAGAGCAACCAGAGTATGGTATTCGGAATAATATTTATTGGTAAAAAAAATCTGAAACCCGGATATCATAAACCCAAAAGGCAGGGCAAGGATAAGACGGTGGATGTATACCTTTACCGGAATTGATGTACTGATCCAGAAAATCACAAAAAAAAGGAAAAATATTGCTGCAACTTCATACACAACCGTTGAGTACGGTACTCCGACCATTGCGACGATAACTGCTAAAAAAACTATTAATTTGACCCGTGCATCCAGAGAATGGAGATAACTATTCAGGCTTGTTATCTCTTCGAGGTCAAATAATTCTTCAATCATTTATTTTTCCAAAAGCCTCGAGAAAAGCAGCTTCTGATTCTTTATAGGTATATGCCATCCCGATATCAACACCATGATCCTGCAATGATCTGATGAGTTTTGGGAGAACCGGGATATCCAGCCTGACACTCTGTAACAGCTCATCCTGGGAAAAAATTTCTGGAACCGTTCCTTGTGCAACGAAAGAACCGTTATTGATAATATAAATATATTCAGCGAGTTCTGCAACAAGAGAGATACTATGGGTTGAAAAGATGACAGTCATACCGTATTTTATTGAAAAATCTCTAATATACCGAATTACATCCCTGATTCCCTGTGGATCGAGTCCTGCGGTAGGTTCATCAAGGATAAGGACCTGAGGTTCCATGGCAATAATACCTGCCATGGCAACCCGTTTCTTTTCCCCTCCTGACA
>CAZSDZ010000039.1:0-747 GCA_964605795.1 uncultured Methanoregulaceae archaeon | reverse complement strand
ATGGGGAACTCGTGTTCGGTAATCCTCTAATCCAACAAATTTTAAGGCTTCAGAGACCCGATGCTGTACAATATCCTCGGCTAGACCGAGATTCATCGGGCCAAATGCCACATCCTGCTCAACGGTTGGAGAGAAGATCTGATCGTCCGGATTCTGGAATACCAGGCCGACTGTCTTCCTGACTTCTTTGATATTATCTTTCGTTATTGGTTCTCCTCGCACTAAAACCGATCCGCTCGTTGGTTTTAACACCCCATTTAAATGCTTAAAAAGAGTACTCTTTCCTGCACCATTTGGACCGATTATGGCGATACGGGTATTTCTCGGTGCAATAAAGGAAACATTTTTTAATGCGGAAATATTGCCCTTATAGGTATGACAGAGATCAATCGTCTCGATAATGTGCATCAGTAATCTCCCGGTATTGTACAGAAATATGATACGTGTATATTCTTTTTTATCAGCAATTCTATAAATGACTGTACTTTATTTTAGGATTCCACCAGAATGATTCAATAATTCATCTCTCCTGATTGACAGTATTGATACTTCATCAATATCTATTGTTCTTTATCATGATAAATTAATACGAATTATCAATTCGTTTGATGAAATAGTGAAAAAAAGTGAAACGTCTCGAAAAATTGGAATGGAAACTTATGCTTTACTATTTTTCTTCCCCATTACCACCAGGTAGGTAGCACCTATCACCACAACCAGAGTAAGGATTATCCCCACAATAATGGC
>CAZSDZ010000038.1:0-29054 GCA_964605795.1 uncultured Methanoregulaceae archaeon | reverse complement strand
TTGGTAAGTCTTTGGAGAGGAAGTACCCTTTTCTTTAATTATAGATAGGATACGATAAGACCCCTTTTTTTCTTCGTTTCCCTGCGCAACCGGATCAGAACTCCCCGGATAACCGTGCTAATCATTGTCATGGTTTGTGGCCCTCCCCGGTTTTACCACAACGTATAAACCATTAGAGTAAAGACGCATACCTATGCAACCCCGTCTGCATAGTAATGGTCAGGTACAGGATTTACTCTGCAGAGCCACTGCATCCCGTCACCAGATGACGGCTTTTTCTCCTGGCGTATCCTGCATCACTGTGCAGCCACCATCAATGCAGGCGCCATTATACCAATTTTTAGGAATCATCGCTCTGTTCTGCTTTGGTTCCTTTTTTTATCTCTTTTATTTTTATTTTTGGTTCTAAGCACGTCACGTGCCGGACCATAATGGAGGTTTCTATTATGAGAGGAAAAGATATCAGACTTGAGAGAATAATCAACCGGAATACCAAGAAAACCATCATTGTACCGATGGATCATGGTGTCAGTAACGGACCAATTCCCGGACTCGTTGATATGACCGAGACGGTGAATGCGGTTGCTGAAGGAGGGGCTAACGCTGTTCTTGGCCATGTCGGCCTCGCCCTTCACGGACATCGTCAGCGTGGCCATGATATCGGCCTTATCCTGCATCTGTCAGCATCAACAATGATTGCACCAGATCCAAATGAGAAGGTACTGGTCAATACCGTAACGAATGCACTCAAGATGGGTGCTGATGCGGTCTCTATCCATGTAAACATCGGTGCCGACTCAGAAGCGGGAATGTTAAAAGATTTAGGTGCGGTATCAATTGAGTGCATGGAATGGGGTGTTCCACTACTTGCGATGATGTACCCGAGGGGCAGGAAGATCACGAGTGAGAATGATCTTGAGAATGTGAAACTAGCTGCACGGGTTGCTGCAGAGACAGGAGCAGATATCGTCAAGACTGTTTACACAGGAGATCCTGACAGTTTCCATGAGGTGACTGCAGGATGCCCGGTTCCGGTAGTGGTAGCGGGAGGCTCAAAGACTGATGATCTCCTTACACTCCAGTTAATAGAAGGGGCGATGGAGGGAGGAGCACGAGGTATCTCTATCGGGAGAAATGCGTTTCAGCACCAGTCTCCCTGTGCCTTTGTCAAGGCATGTGCACTCATTGTTCATGAAGGAAGAGCAGCAGATGAAGTAATAGAGATTTTACAGGCAGGTGTATAAGATGATCGGAAAAGAGATCAGAATGGAGCGGATTATCGACCGGAACACCAGAAAAACGGTCATAATCCCGATGGATCACGGAATGACACTCGGACAGATAGAAGGTCTCCTCGATATGAATGAGACCATATCTGAGATATCAAAGGGCGGAGCCAATGCAATCATTCTTCATAAAGGTCTTGTGAAAAGAGGACATCGGAAAAAAGGAAGAGATATCGGGCTTATCGTTCATCTCTCGGCCAGTACGAGCTTAAACCCTGACCCGAACGACAAGGTTCTGACCTGCACGGTCGAGGAAGCGGTTGCGCTCGGGGCAGACGGGGTATCCATCCACATTAACCTCGGAGCACCCAACGAATCACGTATGCTTGCATCAGCCGGCCGGGTTGTAAATGAGTGCAACCGATGGGGGATGCCTCTTCTCGCGATGATCTACCCGCGGGGTGCATCGGCAAATCCGTATGATCCGGTTCATGTCGGTCTCGCGGTGCGGGTCGCTGAAGAACTGGGAGCTGATATGGTAAAGACCAATTATACCGGAGATCCTGCAAGTTTTGCACGAATTGTCTCTGCAAGTTCTATACCGGTTCTTATTGCCGGTGGTGAGAAGACAGGGGACTTAGAGTCACTGCACACGATCCATGATGCAGTCTGGAAATCTCACTGTGGCGGGGTCTGCATGGGCAGGAATGCGTTTCAGCGTACCGATATCGCAGCGTTTGTCTCCAAGGTCTGCCGGGTAGTCCATGAGAACGAATCTCCCGGAGACTGATGATGAAGCGACTCTATGTAGATATCAGGCCATGGGATAAAAATTGTGCAACAACGGCCCTTGAATCAGGAGCCGATGCCCTTGTTATCGATCGAGCTGCAGATGCAGCGGTCCTCTCGAGGGTTACCACTGTTGCTCCTGACGGGGATCTCGTTCCTGGCAGGGATATCTTTGAGGTACGGATTGCTGATGAAGCATCGCAGGAAGAAGCAATGGCACTGGCACGAAAAGGGCAGCTCATTGTTCATACCGATGACTGGACCGTCATCCCTCTCGAGAACCTGGTTGCGGTATCAGACCAGGTTATTGCCGCGGTCCATTCTCTTGAAGAAGCCAGGCTTGCACTCACCGTCCTTGAGAAGGGAACCGGGGGGATCATGATACAGAGCCGTGATCCTGCGACTATCAGGGCGATAGCAGCCCTTGTCCAAGAGAAGACGCTGGCAGTCGATCTGGTTCCCCTGACGGTTACCTCGATACAGCCTGCAGGAATGGGTGACCGGGTATGCATCGATACCTGTTCCATGCTTCTCGATGGAGAAGGGATGCTTATCGGGAACACCTCGTCAGGATTTCTGCTTGTGCATGCAGAGACCCTTGATAACCCGTACGTTGCTCCCCGCCCGTTCCGGGTCAATGCCGGAGCGGTCTGTGCCTATATCCTCCTCCCTGATGGGAAGACTGCGTACCTGTCTGATCTCGTTGTCGGGGACCGGGTTTTGGTTCCTTCATCTGATGGTTCTGCACGCGAGGTGACCATCGGCAGGCTCAAGATCGAGAGACGGCCGCTTCTGCTCGTTGAGGTTTTGTATGAAGGGAACCGGGCAGGTCTGGTTCTGCAGAATGCCGAGACGATCCGGCTGGTCACTCCCGGTGGAGGTGCCATCTCGGTTGTGTCACTCTGTCCTGGGGATGTAATCATGGGCCATATCACCCGGGGCGGCCGGCATTTCGGGATGGCGATAGAAGAGAGTATCATTGAGAAATGATGAAAGGCCAGCAGGAAAACGGGAAGATGACACACAGTATCGGCATTATCGGCGGAACCGGGAAGATGGGTCGTTTATTTGCACGAGTGTTTGCAGATGCCGGTTTTTGTGTCATGGTATCGGGCAGGAACACCCCGCTCACTTCTCTAGATATCGCACAAAAAGCGGATGTGGTCATGATATCGGTACCGATTCATGCAACGGTCACGGTTATCAGAGAGGTTGCCCCGCTTTTAGGAAAAAAGCAGATCCTTTGTGATCTCACGTCATTAAAAGTCCTTCCGGTAGAGGCGATGCTCTCATCAAAAGCCGAGGTTATCGGATTTCATCCCATGTTCGGCCCGTCTGTATCAGGACTGACCGGCCAGACCATCATCGTGACACCGGCACGATGCCAGCCGGCATCCTGTGATCTCCTAACGGGGGTCTTTCTTGCAGAGGGTGCACGGATTACCTATGCTACACCTGACGAGCATGACCGGTTGATGGCCGTTATCCAGGGGCTCACCCATTTTAAATCACTGGTGATGGCAGAAACACTGAGGCGGCTACAGATTAAGCCGGAGATGACCCGATCCTTCACAAGCCCGGTCTACCAGATCGAGATGAACATTGCAGGGAGGCTTTTGGCCCAGGATAAAACACTGTATGGCGACATTCTCACCCAGAATCCCTATATCCCTGATGTTCTGGATACCTGTTTTCATGCGGTGTCTGATATCAGAAAAACGATTACCGATACGGATTTAGACGGGTTTTTCTCTCTTTTCGATATGAATCAGGAGTGGTTCGGACCTTTTTGTGCCTCTGCCATGGAGGAGTCGGACCGGGTTATCAGATCCATGACACGGGATGGGGATGCATGAGCAGAGCAGTCACGCTCGGACCGGCAGGGAACTTCTCCCATGCCATGGCCATCTCTTTATTCAAAACCGATATTATGCTGGTACCTACCATTCAGAAGGTATTTACTGCTGTGATACAGGAAGGGATTCCGGGAGTCCTTCCTATCGAGAACAGCGAGGCAGGCAGTGTTGCTGCAACGCTGGACGGCCTGATGCAGCATGACCTCTATATTACTGCAGACTGTACCATGGCGATTCATCATCATCTTGCAGCCCGGGGTTTGCCTGACGCATGCACTGCGATATATGCCCATCCCCAGAGCGATGAACAGTGCAGTATCGTTCTTGACGAGCTCTCGGTTCCTATCATTCATACCGCAAGCAATGCGGCGAGTGCCATGGCGATGAGAGATAATCCCGGTACCGGGGCGGTTATCTCTGACCTCTTAGCAGAGATGTACAGTCTTCCAGTCGCACGCTCAAACATTGAGAACAATCCCTTAAATGAGACCCGGTTTATCGTATTAGAGACAAAGCCCGATACCACAAAGGAACCGTACCGGTGCAGTCTTGTTATCGATCCCAAAGAGGACCATGCCGGGCTTTTATGTGATATCCTGCTCCCGTTCCGGAACCGGAATGTAAACCTGACACGAATTGAATCACGTCCCTCGAAACGCAGGCTTGGTAGTTACATCTTCTTTCTTGACTGTGCATGTACCGGCGAGTGGCGAGAAGCAATACGGGATCTGCAACAGGTAACCCAGGTAAAGGAACTTGGTTGCTATCCCCATTACACGGAGAAAGCATGATTGCACGGATTGCACACACCGGCCCGGTACAGGGGAGTGTTCGGGTCCCTCCCTCAAAGAGTTACACCCATCGAGCACTCATCGCAGCAGCACTTGCAGAAGGGGATTGTGTCATTAAAAATCCGCTTGATTCTGACGATACACGGGTTACGGCAACTGCACTTGCATCGTTCGGGGCAGGGATAGACTGGAGAGAGGAGGGGATTTATGTACGAGGAACGGGGGGAAAGCTCTGCACCCCGAAAAATCCGGTTGATATCAAAGACTCCGGGACCTCGATGCGGCTGCTTGCATCCCTTGCCCTGCTCTGTGAGGGGGAGGTTACTCTTACCGGGAGTCACCGGATGCAGCAGCGACCGATTGGTGATCTCGTTGATGCCCTAAACCAGATAGGCGGAGATATAGCGTATATTGGAGAGGATGGGTACCCGCCGCTTCGTATTGCCGGTTCGTTTCTGGGAGGCCGTGTCAGTATCGATCCCGGTATCTCAAGCCAGTTCGTCTCATCGATGCTTATGGCAGCACCCTGTGGGAGATCGGATCTCATCCTTTCGTTACGTCGCGATCCGGTATCGGCTCCCTATATCGATGTGACCCGGTCAGTGATGGGATCGTTTGGTGTTGCCACGTCTGCATCCCGGTCAGGGGAATCAGGAACTGCGGAACTTATCGTTCCTGTCTCGTCCCGGTATCGTTCGTTTCGGTATACCGTCGAGGGAGACTTCTCTGCCGCATCCTACTGGTTTGGTCTGGCTGCCATATGCACGGGAGAGATGCGGGTTTTGGGACTTAACCCCACGAGTGCCCAGGGGGACCGGGTTGTTCTTGATATCCTAAAAGATATGGGATGCGTGTGTGAGGTACATGAGGAGGTCTGCATTGTCAGGCGTACCGGCAGGCTACAGGGAATAAGGGTTGATATGAGTAGTGTACCGGATATTGTTCTCACCATCGCGGTCGTCTCTGCACTGTCAGAAGGGAGAACGACGATCACCGGGATTGCACATCTGCGCCATAAAGAGAGCGACAGGATTGCTGCCATCTGTGATAATCTCACTGCCTGTGGAGGGAGCGTCCTGATAACTGATGATGCTCTTGTCATCACTCCCGGATTCATGCACGGGGCAATCATCGATCCCAAGGCGGATCACCGTACCGCCATGAGTTTCGGCATCCTTGGTTGCGGGACCGGGGAGATGACGATTCGTGATCCCGGGTGCGTATCAAAGTCATATCCACGATTCTGGGAGGAGTTAGAAGCAGTATGTCATCAAACCGTATTGTACTGATAGGCTACCGGGGGACAGGAAAGACCACGATAGGAAAGAGGCTTGCAGAACTCCTGGATCTTCTCTTCTGTGATACCGACCAGGAGATCGAGAACACCCGAGGGGTATCGATCCCTCGTATCTTTGCAGAGTCAGGGGAAGAGGCGTTTCGCGAGATTGAACACGATATTATTACAGCGATTCCTCCGAACATCTCTATCGTCAGCACCGGGGGAGGAGCGGTTCTTGATCCGGAAAACCGGGAGTTTCTCAGGAGAAAGAGTACCATCTTCTGGCTTACCGCAGATCCTAAAAAAATCTACGAGCGGATACAGGGGAGTGATCGCCCTGCTCTCTCTTCTCTACCCCTTCTGTCTGAGATAGAAGAGACGCTTTTTGCCAGAACTCCGCTCTACCGGAGTCTTGCTGATTTTACAATCAAAACAGATACAAAATCGATCGATACCTGCGTTCGTGAGATCGCGTTTCTCTATGCATCTGGGGGTGAGGTTATGAAGACGAGGGAAGACTGGATCTTCGGAAATCCGCTCCCTGCTTCCTGCAATCCCGATGCGATGAGAAACCTTATTGCAACAATAGATAATCCCCGGGTCCGGATCTTTGGAATCCTCGGGTATCCCTGCGGGCACAGCAGGTCTCCTTTGGTATGGAACCGCCTCTTTTCACAGTTTGGAATGGATAATGCACTGTATACCTGGTTTGAACAAAAAACCCCGGATCTGATAATGCAGACCGCATATGCCATGGGGATAAAGGGTCTCTCGGTGACAATCCCTCACAAGGAGACGGTGATGCCCTATCTTGATGAGATAAAGCATGATGCCAAAACCATCGGGGCAGTGAACACCATTCTCTTTTCAGAAGAAAGATCGTTTGGTTTTAATACCGACTGGCTTGGGATATACCGGCCCCTAGAGGGATATACCGGTGGTTCAGCCTGTGTTATCGGGGCAGGAGGAGCTGCATCGGCTGCGGTATATGCACTCATGATGCGGGGGTTTGAGGTCACGATTCTGAACCGGACAGAGAAGAGGGCAGAAGACCTGGCACGACGGTTCGGGTGTTCTTCCGGACCCCTGGGTGACAGGGATGTCAGCTCCTATGATCTCGTGCTCAACACTACGCCAGTCGGCATGCACCCGGATACCGCCATCCCGGTAAACCCGGATACCCTGCATCCGGGCATGACACTCTTTGATCTCGTCTACACACCGGAACGGACACCGTTTATCATTGCAGGAGAGAAGAAAGGATGTGTTACGATCCCGGGGACCGCGATGTTTATCTACCAGCTGACTGAACAGTTTACGATCCTGACCGGTCTTCGGGTTTCGGTGGATCGGGTGAGGGAGATACTTGCATGAATACCTTTGGAAGACATTTTCGCTGCACTACATTTGGTGAGTCACATGGGAAGGCAATCGGGGTTATCATAGACGGATGTCCCCCCCGTATCGAGATCTCCGAGTCAGATATCCAGCCGTTTCTTGACCGGCGAAAGCCAGGAACCAGTGATCTCGTCACTCCACGGCAGGAATCAGATACGGTCGAGATCCTCTCCGGGGTCTATGAGGGATACACCACCGGCACACCAATTGCGCTCCTTATCAAAAATACCGGCCAGCATTCGTCTGATTATGAATACCTGCGCCATACCTTCAGACCGGGTCATGCTGACCGGGGGTATTTCGAGAAGTACGGATGGCGGGATCACCGGGGCGGGGGACGGAGTTCAGGGCGGGAGACCGCAGCACGGGTAGCTGCGGGAGCGGTCGCAGCACTCATCCTCTCCCGGAAGGGTATCACGATACAGGGAAGAATAACCGAGATACACGGAGAACGCAACCCTGACCTTTTTTCTGATATCATCAGAAAGGCACAGGAAGTGGGGGATTCGGTCGGGGGGATTGTTGAGGTGGCGGTTCGCGGATGCCCGGCCGGTCTTGGTGACCCGGTCTTTGCCAAGCTTGACGCCTGTATCGCGATGGCTCTCATGGGTATCGGTGCGGTAAAAGGGGTCGAGATTGGTGACGGGTTTGCTGCAACAAGGCTTTTTGGGAGTGAGCATAATGACGGGATGAGAGAAGATGCGTACCTTTCAAACCATGCCGGGGGTATTCTCGGAGGTATCTCAACCGGCCAGGATATCATCGCACGGATTGCAGTAAAACCGACCCCTTCTATCGCTTTTTCCCAGCAGACCATCACCGATGCCGGAGAGGAGGTCTCTCTCTCGGTTACGGGACGTCATGATCCCTGCATCGCTCTTCGTATCGTTCCCGTGGCAGAAGCGATGCTTGCACTCGTTATCATCGATGTAATGCTTGCACAAGAGAGATACCGGAATTTTTAGAGGATTGAAAGAAGTGTTTTCATCTGATCGATATGGTACTGGCCTCCTGCAGCCTCTTCTCCGGCGTGACAGTAGGTCCAGGAGGATCCGAGGAGTACGAGGAATACCCGTGCCCAGCGGAACCGTTCACCCATGATGCTTGTTATTATTGGTTTTTCTACCGAGACGGTAAAGGCGGCGAACCGGATGAGGTCTTGCCCGTCTTTCGGTGCGACGGCAATCTTGGGGATATCCCCAAACGATGAGAGGCGGGAATAGAGATCTGCAAGGGCAGAATCATCAGGCATGGAAGAGAGGTGACAGGAGGCGATGACCGATTCCCTGCCGGTCGCCCTGATACGGGGAACCACTGCAGAGAACCGCTCCTCGATATCAATATACTCACTGATCCCCCGGTACTGCCCGATGCAGTCAGACCATTCTGCAAGAGATCCGATAAACCGCCCGCCTTCCTCGCGGCTTCGGAGAGTAAGGATGAGAGGGACAGAGCATTCCTTCTGTATGGCATACACCCAGTCAGGTTCTACTCCCGGTATGAGATCAAGACGTATCTCGATGAGATCGGGGGCAAACCGGGTGATCGAGGATGGTTCTGCCCGGGATGTGAGAGATAAGGCGATTGCAGGTTGCATATAGAGAAGAGGTTGTACTGCTATATCGAATTTCTCTCCTGCTGCCGGGGCAGCAATGGAGATGAAATCCAGCTTAAAAACGCATCTCATGCCACTGCAGTCATCGTTTGTGAACCTGCCATTCTTGTTGCAGCAAAACGCTGTTCAAACTGTACCAGGTCCGCTTCTAAATCAGCAAGCATCTCTTCTTTCTCTTTTTCAGACAAAAGACTGTACCTGATGCTGTTCCTGTTAATCTCCCGTACCTGTTCATACGTGATTTCGGGATGGCTGATGGTCAGGGTAACGTACTCATCTGCAAGACTGATTCCAAAGACACCGGGATCGTCGGTTGATAGAATCACCGGAACCCCGGACGCCAGATACCAAAAAACCGGGTGTTCGTCTGCTTTAACCCCGAGGATCTGCAGGTTACTGGAGAGGAGGATCTCTATCGGGATAGCTGATTGTGCCATCCTCTTCAGTGTCTCTTCCCGGTTCGTTTCATGCATGATACTCACCCCGTGTGATATGCGTGAAGCATTGCCGGTAATGATGGCATCGGTGATATGAAATTCGAGGTCATTTTCCGGGACAAGAGCGGGAGTCAGTTCCCCGGCATGGAGAGAGACGCTGACGTTTGGGTACTCCTGCTGTAAGGATGCGATCATCTGCATGTGCAGGTGATAATCAGAGAGAGAGTCTGGGTCAGCCTCTTCTCCCACAAGCGAGATGCCAACGATGAGCGGGGACTGGTCAGCTATCTCAAACGCCTGCAGCAGGTCGCAAAACACCTCTTTTTCTGAAAGAAACCGGAGTGCTTCGTAGATGTACCTGACCGTGACGTTTCTTCCGGCAGGAGTTGCATGTTCACGGGAGATTTGGTCATACTCCTCCTGTATCTGTACTTTATCCTGACAGATTTCCCTGATACCTGCATCGAGCAGTTCTTTTCTGAGAATGGTCAGGTTATCGTTCCAAAAAACCCGATCCAGTATTGCATCCACTTCTTTTGAGTTGGTCTGCGAGGTCATGAGCTCGAGGTACCTGATATTTCCGGCAGCTGCCGTATCCCTGACCCGGGCAATCAGTTCCCCGTCGTAATAAGTGACCGGATCGATGAGATCGAAGGTGGCAAAGAACCAGTCATGCCCGCTCTCCTCCTTATATGGAAATCCGGCCATTGACCAGCGGGATACCAGAATATCAAAGAGGGAGGTGTTTGTGTATGCCGAAGAGACAGGTACAAGCGGTTGTTCCGGTACATACCCGGCAGGCTGGCCGGTTGCAGGATCAACGAGCTGGGCGGTCGCGGGATCAACGAGGAGGTTATGCCGGGCTGCTATCGCGATGAGATCCTGTGGCGGAAGGGCACCGGATAGATGGATGTGGGTGTCTCCGCCTTTGGGCATCTCATCGAAAAAAAGAGAGAGGGCGGTCTCGTCTTCCCGAATCGTCTCAAAGTATCGGTTTATATCGGTTGCTGGGATGTCTGGTGTGTCTGCGTATCCAAAAGCGGAAAGTGCAGGAATACAGAGCAAAAGCAGGAGAAGAACAACGATTTTCGTATGAATCGGGAACATGATGGTCACTCGTATGAATGAGTGTGGGTTTGGGGAAATGTTATAGCTGTCTTTCTGAGGGGGATTGGTGTATTTTTGCTCTTATTTATTTGGGTGATGCAGAGATTTTAAGACTGATTTTTCAAACGGTTTCGGTTTATTTGATTTTTAAATCATCATTCTTCAATCTTGCTCTTTTCATTCTGACCGGTTTATCTGCTATCTCGCATGATAGGTTCGCATTTTTTTGAGGATAATATGACGGGAAAGCGATTCAATATTGTTTTTGCAGTGGTTGTTCCTAAAGAGAAAGCGTTTTTTCGATCTTTCTTTGAGAGATGAACGGATGCAAATGGGAGAGGTATCTTCAGTACTTTCTTCTGCTGATAATCAAAATCCTCAAGGGAGGAGAATCAGATAATCGTCTCGACAAATCGCTTCAATTTTTTTCTTTTCACCTGATCCAAATCCCGTAAGAATCATCTTTTCGGAATGAAAGAGAAGGATCGTTTATTATTGTCCATGCATCCCGTGTCTATAGAGTCTTATGGGGATGTGTTTTTCTTCCAAGAGAGAGGTCTTTATCAGTCGTAAAGATCTCAAGATACTCTTCTGCAGCAACAGCACAGATGATGAAATCAATAAAGGAACCGTGTACACCAGACTCTTCTACACCGATTGTAATACGTTGCTGCTGTCTCATTGTGACGGGTCTGCAGAACAATATCGGTAAAAGCCCGGAGTTTTCTCTCACTTTCTCAAATTGTGAGTCAGATGAGATTCCAGAGAGCAGTTCCTGTCGTATTGGTCAGATAATAACAACCCGGACTTCATCAATCAGGAGAGAGAGTTCCACAACCAATGAAGATTCACTGTTTAAAAGAGAACCTAATCAGCGTACAGCCAGAGACCAGACAGACGTATCAACCAGAATTCTCATCTCTGGATCGATTTTTCCTGTAATCATAGTCAGAATCATACTCAATCGAACCAAAGAGGGAGATTATCTCTTTTTGCTTTCTTTGGTTATATTCGTTGAGGGCTTCGGTAACCACTGCATTTTTTGTTTTTACTCCGCCAATTCGTTGTGCTTCCTTGATTAAATCATCATTGAGTCCCAGATTCGTTGCCATATTCACACACTCCCTTACACATTAATCCACAAATATTGTACGAGATGATAAAGATTGTCTCTTTCTTACTTTCGGTCGTGATCTTATTATTCATTCCACATAATAAGATCACGACCGAAAGCCATGTAATATCCAAAAATCTGATTTCTGTTCAAGAGTATCACACAGGAAGATCCAATCCCATGAGAATATGAACTAATATAAATTCAGCATACAACCTTAACAGGTATGTCACGAATCATGTATCTTTATGTCCTTGACACCATGTCAGACTGGGAACCGGGTTATATCCTGGCAGAACTCGGTTCCGGCAGATTTTTCTGTGATCCAAAAACGCCATATTCTCTTGTGCTTTGCGGCAAAAATCTGAACCAAATCACTACCATGGGAGGAATCAGACTCGTACCTGATATCTGCATACAGGATGTACAACCTGGTTCTGACAGGCTGTTGATATTGCCGGGAGCCGATACATGGCTTGATCCCAAGGAGGAACCTGTTTTTGCTACCTTAAAAAATCTATTACAGACAGATATTACGGTTGCTGCCATCTGTGGAGCCACAATGGGCCTTGCACAGGCAGGTCTTCTTGATAACCGCCCGCATACCAGCAATGATCTTTCTGCTCTAAAGATGTTCTGCCCGAATTATACAGGTGAGAAGTATTATAGTAACAAGCCCGCTGTCACTGATGACACACTGATAACGGCAAGCGGTCTCGCACCGGTAGAGTTTGCATACCAGGTGTTTATAAAGCTGGGAGTTATGAACGTGACTACATCTGAAGCCTGGTACCACCTTCATACCACCCGGAAACAGGAATATTATTACCAACTTCTCGATTCACTCAGAAACTCATCCGAATCATAACGATCAGGAATTATTCTTACTGCTGACAGATTCCGCCATGTGAATTTACACCCCGGGAAATTGAGTGTTAAACGGCTATTCTACCCGGTATAAACTATTTCTTCATCATTCCCAGCTCATCAGGAAAACGAGGGGTTATTTACCATTCATTATACAACAATTGTCGATAAACCAAATATTGGAGGGCCTTTGGCCCGACCTCAATCATTATGCAGAGACAGGTAAGGAAGAGATGCAATCCCTTCCCTTTATCATTATGAATATAGTCCCAGTATCTGATGTTGCTGGACTTACACGATGGTCGAGTACACATGATGAGACAATGTGACGTACCAATAAAAAGTTGGAAATAGCCGGGAAATTCTGGCTGGAGACTGAACTGTGTTGTAAAGATGAAGGATAGGGAAATATCCTGTGCTATAAGGACCGGTTTGTTTCGTGTTCATAAACCTTTATTCCATATGATTGAGAGGTATAAACTCAATTATTCCCTTTGTGTGTGTCTCATCTGACATATGAACCAGTGGAGATAACGATTTAACTGATTTGCCCCGCGAATGTAGTATCTTTTCTTCTGAAGAAGGTGGTCAAACTCATAAATATTGTGCAGTGAAGACATTGTAATGCACAATTTTATCTAAAATTGCATAATATACTATATCATACATGACCGTCCATGACATCCTTCTCACTCAGTCGCGTGAACAACAGCAGGTACTCTCCCGTCAGTTTATCGAGCGGGAAGAAAAGATTGAGGGACTTTCAAGCAACCTCATCCACCTGATAAGCGGGCCACGGCGTTCTGGAAAATCATCGTTTGGATTATGGCAGTGTAGAAATTTAAATGCGGGTTATGTGAATTTTGATGATGAAAGGTTATTGGCACTCCTAAAAGACATTGATGAGATTATCAGTGCAATTATGACAATCTATCATTACCCCCACTATATCTTCATAGACGAGATCCAAAACGTCCCAAAGTGGGAACTAATAGTAAACAGACTGTCAAGACAGGGATTTCGCTTCCTCCTTTCAGGAAGCAATGCACACCTTCTGAGTTCAGAACTTGCAACACATTTGACCGGCCGATATACCCAGACATGCATCCTTCCATTCTCATTTAGAGAATTTTTAACAATAAATCCCATTACACGGACAGATAAAGAGATAAAGGAGCAGCTTCTTATCTACAATGAAACCGGCGGATTCCCAGAGCCTCTCCTTTGTGAAATATCCCGTGTTCAGTACACAAACGACCTCATAGATGCAGTCCTGTATAAGGATATCATCAGGAGGTTTTCGATCAGAAATCCTGTTGGCATCGGAGATCTTACCTCATATCTCTACTCAAACATCGGTTTAGAGTACTCCCTGCAAAACCTGACCCGGGTATCCCAGGTAAAAAGTGTCAACACCGTCAGGAAATATTTGAAATACCTTGAAATGGCTTACCTTGTCTTTAGTATCCCTCGTTTTTCATTTAAACACAGGGAACAGGTTGCATACAATAAAAAGATCTATACGTATGACAACGGGTTTGTAACTTCCCGGGGTTTTCTTTTTAGCGAGAATAAAGGAAGGCTATATGAGAATCTTGTGGCTATAACACTCCGTAAAAAAGAGATTTTAGGAGAGATATCCCTCTACTTCTGGAAAAATCAGGAGCAGGAGGAGGTTGATTTTGTCATAAAAAAAGGGAGAACGATAACAGCTCTTATTCAGGTGTGTACCTCAATAACCGGGCAGGAGACTTTCTCCAGAGAGATACGGGCATTACAAAAAGCCAGAAGCGAACTTCTGTGTGATAACCTGATCCTCCTTACTGAATCGGAAACAGGAGAGGAAGAGCACTCCTGGCATGAATATTCAGGAACGATACGAAAACTTCCTTTATGGAAATGGCTCATCGATCCAGAATATTATTGAAAAATAATATACCTTAACTCCACGGTATGCATCAATATCCGCAAAGCGGACGCATCAGTACACATTTTTTTTAAATGGATAACTGAGCTCGCTGTTACTTAAGTAACTGAAGATATCAGAGCTGATATAGGAGAGCTCCCCATCCTTTACCGTTGTTCCTGAATTTTTATCAGTCTGACAAAAAAGTCTGTTTAGGATATTTTCCCAAGACCTCTCTTCTTGTTGGCCCAGATAATTAGTATTAGTGTCCCATGTTGTGGTTCTTACGTTCCCTTCGGTATTTTCAGCTATACTTGAACTACCATCAGGATTCGTAATTTCTATGCTTGAAATATTATCTGATTCTCCAGTAATTCTCACGATAGTTCCATCTGCCAATTGAGTCCTCAACATCTGGGATTGGGTGCTATCTTCCCTATCCCCGGTAAAGGATGTCCATACAAGATCTGACTCACAACTGATGTAATCAGACGGGGTGAACCCTCTAGCTGATAAGGGTATTAGAGGTATTATCAGTAATACGCTTAAGAAAAAGATAAGAGAGAAATTTCTCATCTTATTCTCTAAAATTTTTGATTAGGAATTTAATACCTAATCAACTTGCTGGAAATATCGACTTTTATCAGAGAGGCCATTCAGTGAAGAAATATAAACGGGATGTTTCATTAAAATTGAGTCAGCAAACTATTGGTATAGATACTCCTCTCCCACTTTTCCAAGGAGGTAGGAGATAACAGGTCGTTATTAAAAAATAGCGATGTTAAACGGTTATTGATAATACTCCGTATCATTACCTTCTATGCGAGCAGCCTTTCCTCGCTCTTGTGTCTATGTGTGAATGTTCTATCATACTGTCCGAAGGTTTACGCAGAGGTAAGTTCTAATTTCGTCATAGTGTTGCTTTTGCATCAGAACCAGCCGTCTCCACTGCCGGCGGCACCCACGAGCCATCCAGGGCCGATTTCTGCGGCCAGTACTGGCGCAGGATAAACATAAATTCTCCTAATGGAGCGGGGAGCCAGTTGGCTTCTTTGTCAGCGCCAGGAGATACCTTCTGAATGTAGATATCGAGTGATCCATCCGGGTTGTAGATAAGGTTACCAGAGTGCGATGTTATTGCATACTGGTTCAGTGAATTATTTACAAAGTGGCCTTGTCTGTCATAAAGAGTAACCGACCAGAACGCGTCGACAGGCGGGATATCGTCCTTGTTAAAATGGAGGACATAGTTATTCGAGCCTGAATAGGGGACGCCCGTTGTATTGACAAACGACCACCAGTAGAGTGAGTCCTCTGCAAGGTTGCCGCCCCCGTATCCTGCTACCAGACCGGCACGGAGTGGATAATTGGTCCCGTAGGCCCCCATATCATACACGACTCTCCAACCGTTTACGACAACAGTGCCCGGCCAGTCAACTGCTGCGGCATGTACCTGTGCAATACCATCCAAAGCTCCCTGAGCGATTGCATTCTGCATCGTGGCATTCATACCGCTCCAGTCAAACGGTGTGCCAGGGACGATGCCGATTCGTGCGATCTGATTGATGACAGGCATATCCACGCTGTACGGAGGACTGCTGCCCATTGCCGTTGCCAGACGGTTGTAAAACGCATCATGGCTCATATTCGCAATAAACGCAGCACTCGCAGAAGCCCGGGAATCCGGGGTCACATGGGAAGTGACCGGCACGTTGGCCGGCGGCGTGTAATTTGTGCCCCAAGCACTCAGCGGGGTCAGGGTAACATTGTCCAGGAAGGCTGCAGTCGCTGGAAGGTCAGCAGGCCCGTCCAGTTGTGTCCGACCAGCAAGCATAACATAGCTTGTCGGAGATGAGATCTTTTTCATACCTGGCGGAAGAGCACCATCCCACCCGGGTCCGGTGATAACGAAGTTGCCAGAGCCATTCCCGGTTGTACGTGACCCCACTGATTGGAGATCATTTGTCCAGGTATCTTCAAGCATTATGACGTAATACCTGCCGTCAGATGCAGGAACACTTAACACCACAGGCTCTTTTGTCAGGTCAAGCCACGCTCCGACGTAACTCGCATCCGTGATCGGATAAGGGGCACGGCTCTGGAATTTGTCAATTGGTATCTGATACACCCTCACCATCTGATTGAAGGGTGCTAAACCCCGTTCTATTTCAGGTGCCGAGACTGCGGTCTGGCGTTCCTTCAGGACATCCATAAAGACCAGGGGGTAGCCGTATACGTAGGCTGCCGCAGCAATCTGTCGTGCCTCTTCCGGTGTTGGTGAACCTGTCGTTGTGGGAATCATGAGTTCCTCAAATTTCTGGTTAGTAGACGTTTTCTTTGTATTCATGCTTATACCATAAACACTGGAGAATAGTAAGAGAATAATAAGGATGCTAATGATCCAGGATGGTTTCATGAAGAATTAGTCCCATCCAAAAGATAAATTTCTTACTATGAAAATATGTAATCGGGGTCATATACTGGCTGCCGGGCCGTGCCAAAAATACCCTTCATCTCCTTCAGGTTTTGTTATTTCTCCAGCTTCCTCAAGAATTCGATATGCGTCATGAACAGAAAATATCTGGCTATTGTTAGTTCTTTGTGATTTAGAAGTGGGTTTTTTCTGAATTCCTCTTGCTTTATCATCATTATAAGGTTCATCTCGGATTAGCACATTCCAGGCAATAGTAAGTATCTTTCTGGCTAGTGCTATTATCGCCTTTTTGTATAAGTCGAATAAGAAGGAAGGATTTCCCCTTCCCACGCCGAATAGCAAGGGGAGGTCACCCACCCCCCGCCTTCAGGGAACGTACCGTGCGGCTTTCACCGCAGTACACTCGAGCGTTTCACACCCTTTTAGTATCGGGTAGCTCAAAAATAGGAACTATCTTCTATCTTTGGTCGCTTGTACAACTCTGATCTGTAGCCCATTAATACAGGCTTCTGCCTCTCCCAGTTGATACTTTCCCACTGGGATTGGAGGTTGCCGTTCGCAAGGTTCTCACAGTTACAATAATTCAGGGATTTAAAACGATACCGGTCTTTTGGAAATGCGAGTTCAAAAGTCAGATTGATGAAATCAATGTATGATAGATGCTGAATAATCCTTTCTATTCAGAAAGGAGCAGGTTTAAATCCATGAGATCGGCATGGAGCGGTTTTTTCTTCTCCCAGGTTTCAGGCATCGGAGTGTAACAGACAAGCCCGTGGATTACTCCAACGACAACCCCGTTCATTCCCGACTCTAATGCCCGGACTGCACGTGCACCAAAGAGGCTGCCCAGTATCCGGTCACGGGCGGTCGGTGATCCCCCCCGCTGGATATGGCCAAGGATGCAGACCTTTGAATCGTACGCAATCTTCTCCTGGACTTCTTTTGCGATACGAAAACTCCAGCCGGGCCGGTCGGTCTCTGCCACAACAACAATGGCACTCTTCTTGCCACGGGAGAAGCTGGTCTGTAACCTGCTGCAGAGTTCATCGATATCCATGGGGTCTTCCGGTATGAGCAGTTCTTCGGCACCCCCGGCAATACTGCAGTTAAGAGCGATAAAACCGGTCTCATGGCCCATAACCTCGACAAAGAAGAGCCGTTCATGTGATTGTGCCGTATCACGAATACGGTCGATGGCCTGGATTGCACAGTTAATCGCAGAGTCAAACCCGATGGTATAGTCAGTTCCATAGATGTCGTTGTCTATCGTGCCAGGGATACCGATGACCGGGATATCACACTCCCCTGACAATGCAACACCACCGCGAAACGTACCGTTTCCTCCAATCAGGATAAGACCCTCTATCCCTTCCTTCTTCAGAGAATCAATGGCCTTTCTCCTCCCTTCCACGGTCATAAATTCCGATGAGCGGGACGTCTCAAGGATGGTACCTCCTAAGTGAACGGTATTACGGACCGCCGACCGATCCATTTTTATAAAATCCCCTTCAATAAGGCCGGAAAATCCCCTACGAATACCTATGATCTCAAGTCCGTCAGTAAGAGCGGTTCTGACAGAAGCCCTGATACAGGCGTTCATGCCCGGTGCATCCCCCCCGCTCGTAAGTATTCCTATTTTTTTCATGGTTCGTCCCTGTCGCTCAGAACATCCACCCCGGGTAGCGGTTTTCCGGTCAGGAATGTAAGCGATGCACCCCCACCGGTCGAGACATGCGTATATTCACCGGCAAGTCCGAGTTCTGCTGCCACCTCGGCAGTTGATCCACCACCAAGGATGGTTGTGGCAGAACTATCTGCCAAGAAAAGCGCAATGCTTCTGGTTCCCCCAGAGAACGCACACTCCTCAAATTTTCCGAGTGGTCCGTTCCAAAAGACCGTTTTTGCCCCTGACAATTCGTTCTTAAACATATCAACTGTTTTCTGACCAATATCACCGATTGACCACCCGTCAGGGATCTCGTCTGAGAGAACCGTCTTTACCTGGTTAAAATGCCCGTTATTTTGGGTGATAATCACATCAGCTGGGACGAGTATCCGTACCCCCTGTTTTCGGGCAGCCTCCTGTATCTTCTGAACATATCCGAGGCTCTCTGTTTCCACAATTGAACTGCCGACAGAATACCCGAGCGAGAAGAGAAAGGTTGCGGTCATGGCTCCCCCGATGCAGACCGCATCAACGGTATCAAGGATATGCTCAACCAGTTGTACCTTCCCTTTTACCTTCGCACCACCGAGTATCGTGACAAAGGGTTTTTGAGGAGCCTCAAGCAATGCACCGAGCATGACCAGTTCCTTCTCCATGACAAACCCGGCAACTGCAGGGATCAACCGGGCTACCCCGACAATGGATGCATGTGACCGGTGAGCCGCTCCAAATGCATCATCAACATAGATATCTGCAAGTTCTGCGAGTTCTGCAGAGAAACGAGGATCATTTGCCTCTTCTTCAGGATAAAACCTGAGATTCTCAAGAAATATGATATCTCCGGGATGCATCGATGAGACAGCAGTACGGACTGACGGTCCGGTTACCTCTGACAGGGCCGTCACCGGGTGGTTTAAGAGTTCAGAGAGACGATTTGCAAGAGGGGCTGTTTGCAATGAAGAAACCACCCTGCCCTCTGGTCTTCCTAAATGAGTGCAGAGGATGATTTTACTGTTCTTCGCTAACGCGTACCTGATTGTTGGAAGTGACGCCCGAATACGGGTATCATCTGCGATATCCCCTGCATCATCGAGGGGAACATTAAAGTCGACCCTGATAAGAAGTCTTTTTTCTGTGATATCAATATCATGCAGTGTTTTCTTATTCATGAGATACACTCCGGAATGCATGGATTTTTCAAAAGAGATCTACCGGGAAATGCAATCCCGGATCCGGCTCTCTTTTCAACTGCTCAATGATGAAGTATTTGCTCATTACAGCATAATAAGGTATCAATCATACCAGAGAGAAAAACAATTTTGTAAAAATGAAACCGTTCCCATCATGATAAAAAGAAAGAATTTTTCCGTTTTCAATTCACCTCTCCTCGCTGGCCATGACTTTATCATTCCCCGTACCCATTTTTTGGACCATAATAATCCCCTCTACCTCAGTCGAAAACGAAAATATTCCGATCAGGATAATCCCAGTCAGTTCATCAGGACCGGCAGGCAATGAGTGACCTAAAAATCAGTCGCATCTGCATTCTCCGTTTCCGTTCATGGCAGGTAACACAGATACCCCAAGGGTCTATCGACCGGGGACACACTATTATTTTACACCAAAAAAACCTGAGGATCAATCAGATTGATACCATCATTTCCGATGGTATCTTTGTTGCATCATTCTAATACTAATTCTGATAGAAAACACGATTTTTTCTCGTAAAAGATATCTTTGATATACCCTACGATTATCCATTACTTTGTTTTACTGCCTTTTTTTTCAACTCAGGAAGGGAGATACAACCATTGGGACAAAAACATTCATTTACACACATGTTTAAAATGTATAATATGTCCAGTCCTCACGTTTATAAAAGAATACCGGTATCACCTTCAACATGGGAAGAGTTATCAATGCTTAAAAAGCCTGGAGAAACCTTTGATCATCTTATTTCAGATCTTATTTCAGAACGGCAAAAAAAGGAACTTATCAGGCATGTCAGATCTGTCGCCGAACAGGGGGACTTTATATCCCTGGATGAAGCTCTAGAGATCTGGAAATGATGAAGGTTGAGATAGAGAAAAATGCATGTGATTTCGTCAGATCTCTTCCAAAAAAAAGTCGACGGATAATTCTGACCCATCTACGGAGATTAGAGAATCCTTCATACATACAGGGAATCGAACGATTGGCCACAGATGTTTACCGAATGCATGTTGGTCGAACATTTACGATATTATATACGATACTTCCTGATACCGATATCGTCAGAGTCACCGATATCTATCCCATAGAAGTCGCCCATAAGAGATATAACCGGTATACCTAAATCGTTCTCACCTCTCGGTGGTAGAAATACACCATGCAGAGATGCTCTCCCACGAGTTTTGTTATCCCATTGGGAGATATGAGCCGCAACACCTGTTCTTCATAGAAAGAAAGAGGTTCATCACGGAAAAATATGGCACTGTTTAAAAATCGGGTGATTTTGTGATTACACATTGAATCAATCGTTTTTGTTACGGAGAATGAGTGTGTTTCAGTCAATTCCTTCAATATTTTGATGGATCGTAGAAATCTAATAACGATCTCATCACCCGTTTTTTGGACACCCTCTGAATTATGAGACAAGAGTTCTTTTTTACTGAATAGGAACGATATTTTTAAAAAAAAGAGAGGCTATCAGGTTATAAATCGGAAAGAAGCCGGCAATACAGATCCGTCACCCGTTCTGCGATGGGTTCCCATAAAAACTGTTCTTCCACCTTTCTGCGACCGCGTCTTCCGTATGCTATAGCATTATGCGGTTCATGCAACAATGCAAGGATTCCCGATGCCAAAGAACCGGGATTTGGGTTTACGGTGATACCATCAACAGAACTGGTGATATTTTCAGATAATCCACCAACACAGGAAGCAACGACCGGTTTTTCTGCACTCCATGCTTCCAGGAGTACGAGACCAAACGGTTCATTCCGGCTGGGAATGACGACCATGTCACAGGCATTTAAGAGACGGAGGTACTCAGAGTCACTGACATACCCGATACACTGCACCGGGAGACCGGATGCGAGCTCTTCTAAGTACTGCCGCATTCCTCCGTCACCGGCGAGTATCAGTCTTGCATCCCACCGGTGCCGATGCACCTCACGGAATGCTTCTATCAGGATATCAGGTCCTTTTTGGTACACGAGCCGTCCGATAAAGAGGATGAGTGGTGCATACGGGTGAATCCCGTACCATCGTTTCACTTCACCGGGATCGATATCAGCACGGAACTGACGGGGGATGATACCATTTGGAATAATATCACATTTCCAGGGAGGTACATGATAAAGCCACTCCACTTCGTGCTGTAACGTTTGTGAGACCACGATTATCCGTTTTGCAATCAGTCCCCCGTACCATTCTTTCCCTGACACCTCCCGGTATTCCCACCAGTCACCGTGCTGATTCCCGTTCCTGCCATACTCGGTTGAATGATACGAAAAGACCGTATTCCTCTCCCGCAGGTCATGAAGTGCTCCGACTGCATGCCAGTCATGAAAATGGAGGATGTCAAACGGTTTCTTTGCATCCTCGATGAGAAACTGCTCTTTTAACAAGTAACTCATCGAGTCACAGTATGCAATGATATCAGGGCCCTGTGGAGAGCAGAAATGGTAATGTACCCCGTTTATTACCTGATCATCTTTCGTTCCCCGGGTAAAGTAATGAATATCATGAGTGACTGCAAGAGTGGTGCTCAGATGGGTTGCTGCACTCGCCAGTCCACCAACCCGGTCACCGTACAGGGATTCCCAGCAGAAGAAGGCTATCCTACGAGGGTCCATAGGGAATCACGCCAGGAAGAGACGATGGATGCAATCTCGTGACGTTCATGATATCCTCCTATCTCATCTGCGAGGGCATCATCCCCGAGAACCTCCCGTATCCACCGGGAGATATGACCTTCTTTGAGATGATACTCTAACGAGTCCATGGGAATTATCGGAAGCAGTTCACAGAACTGGTCAAGATTATATGCTGAGTACCCGATATATCCTGCCGGTGAAGAGAAATGAAATGCCTTTTCAGGAGGTAATACCCGCAATGTCCGGGCTGCCTTCTCATTCTTCATAAACGAGAGGGATCGTTCCTCGTAATCTGAAAGGATGCTCATGTAGGTCTTGAATGCTTCATCGATGCACTGGTGGCTGAAATACGTATGCACCTCTCCACAGGTGCCGTACTTTGATGCCATGTAATAAAAGTGATCACTTGTCGTTAAGTACCGCCAGACCGTCCTGTTCGCCGGATAAAACCGGGCTGATTCAACAGCAAAGAATGCCGCCAGCTGTCGGTCATTGCCCAGCCATGCAGAGGTATCCTTCTCGATATCAGCCCATGATATCGTGTGTGGGACATCAATACTATCCATGAGATGATACTTCTGAACCGCTTCACTGGGGAGGATCGTCTGTACCCCGCGTTTATTCATCTCTTCCGGGAGGGACCGAAGGAAATTAAATATTCCGGTCTCTTTCCAGAAATGCTCACCGAATGTCTCGTAATCAATGAATATCGTTATTAATTCTCCGGAGGATGCGCAAAGCCAGTCTGCGTACGTATCTGCCATAAGGGGATACATATCCCATGATGTGTTTGCAAATCGGAATGCAATATCATCTGACAACTGGACGTTTCGCATAAATACCGGGAGCTCATTGCAAGAATAGAGATAATGCGGGCTTCTCCATCCTAAAATCCGGGATACGCCCTCGGTAAAGATTCCTTTAAACCCGAGATCACGGACATGGCGGGCTATCTCGTTATTGAAGGTAAACTCTGTGTTCTCGAAGATCCGGGGAACAACCCCGAAGAGATCATGCATAAGATCCTGGTGCATCCGTACCTGCTCTTCGAATTCAGCTTTTTCAGTAAAACAACCGGCAATGCTGTGGTAATAGGTCTGTGACAGGATCTCGGTATTTTTATGTGACGCAACGTTCTCAAAAAGGGATAAAACGTCAGTATTCCATCTCTGTAACTGCTCGATAAGTGTCCCTGACAGGGAGAATGAACAGTGAAACCCTTCATCGAGATTCTTTAGAATCGTCTCTGTTGCCGGGATGTAACACTTATTTGCTACCCGTTCCAGTACTTTCTGGTTGATATGGGTACTATCATTATAGTAATGCTCCATTAAGTCAGTGTTCGGGATCCCGGGATCCGGGTGAAACTGTGTGTTGAGACGAAACGGCTGATGAACTTCAAAGCCTATGCAGATATCAGGCATAATTCCTTTTTTATCTGCAGGGTATTAAATATGCTGGAAGAAGAAGGAGTTTACCGTCAGAGGAGGAAAGAATCGGTTATGATTACAAAACGGTATCGGTAAAAATGCCTACAGATAAGAGGGCAGGTTTATCAGGGAATAAAACCCGATGCCCCGTTCGTTTCATTCCTTTTTCACAAAGCGAATCTTCGATACACCGCAGCGGGGACATACCCAGGTCTCGGGAAGGTCAGAAAAGAGCGTGTTTGCAGGGATTTTGTGAGCAGGATCTCCGACACTCTCATCGTACAGGTATCCGCATTTGGTGCATCTCCATTGTGCCATATATCATCATTAGGATGTACGCTCATACCAATGTTTCCCTGCCTTTTTTCGTATAACCTAAAGAGAGTTGGTACTCCCCACAGGTTATAATCCCATCATACCACAGTACTACAGATGAGATCAACCAACCTTCGGGATCAGACCATCTCATTTCAGAAAGAATTCATTCACGTCCCGGAACGGATCTTTCATCTTGTTGATCTCGCCTATAACCTCTGGTGGAGCTGGCACCCGGAGGCCAGGATGGTGTTTAAACTCCTGGACCGTCCAGCCTGGAAGGCGAGCGGTCATAATCCGATAAAGATGCTCCGATCTCTCCCGACAGAGAGCCTCAACCGTGCCGCTTCGAGCAAACTGTTTTTACGGCATTATGATGCCGTTATATCTGCCTTTTATGCTGAAATAGAGGATGAAAACTGCTGGTTTTCCCAAAACGTTTCAATGGATCGGTGCTCTCCGGTTATTTATTTCTCAGCTGAATACGGACTGCATCATTCCCTGCCGCTGTATGCAGGCGGTCTTGGATTTTTAGCAGGGGATTATATCAAGGAATGCAGCGATCTCGGCCTGCCCCTTGTCGCAATCGGGTTTATGTATCCAAAAGGGTACATGCGCCAGATCATCGATGATAACGGATGGCAGCATACCGTAGACGAAGAACTTGATAGAAGGGCAGCTCCCATTATGCAGGTCTGTCTGCAGCAGGGAAAACCACTCATCATCCAGGTACCCATGATAAATCCCCCTCTTTATATCGCAGTCTGGAAAGTCATGGTAGGCAGGGTTCCTCTCTATCTCCTTGATACCGATATCAGTCTGAATGAACCATCCATGAGGACCATCTCTGCACGTCTCTATAGTGGAGACAAGAACCTGAGACTGCTGCAGGAGATCGTCCTTGGGATAGGAGGCATGCATCTTCTGCATGTTCTTGGTATCAGCCATTCCATCATCCATCTCAATGAAGGTCATGCTGCGTTTGCCCTGCTTGAACGTATCCGGAGATTCATGGAGAAGGGATCGTCCTATCCCCGGGCCTTACAGGATGTGATGAACACCTCGGTATTTACGACCCACACTCCGGTTCCTGCCGGACACGATATCTTCCCCTACGAACTCATGGACACCTACTTCTCCTCGTATTACCCCCTTCTTGGATTATCACGAGACACATTTTACCGACTTGGAGCAGATTCGGAAACGGAGCAGGGAGGGTTTAACATGACGGCCCTTGCTCTCCGGTTATCAACCTACCACAATGCCGTGAGCAGAAAACATAAAGAGACGGCATATGGGATGTGGAAGGATCGTATCCCGGAAATACGTAACGATCCCGCATCTTTTTTGTACGTGACAAACGGTATTCACACACGAACCTGGATCGATCCAAAGATGCTTCGTTTATTCAATGAGTACCTGGGTCAAAACTGGCTTTCAAGACAGGATTCCCGGATAATATGGGAATTAATCGAGGATATTCCTGATGATCTTCTCTGGAAGAACCACATGCTTCTGAAGTTAAAACTCATCAACCGGATCTGCGAACGCTCCCGGATTGCATGGTTTGAACGAAACATATCTCCCTCTCTCGTGCTGGCAGAGGGATCTCTTCTCGATCCCATGGTCATGACCATCGGATTCTCCCGCAGGTTTGCCACGTACAAACGGGCAGATCTCATATTCTCAGATAAGAAACGCCTACTCAGTCTGCTTTGTCATCCTACCAGACCGGTACAGATAATCTTTGCCGGAAAAGCACATCCTGATGATGACCCGGGAAAAGAGATCCTGCAGAGAATCATTCTTGCAGCAAAGGATCCCGCTTTCCAGGGTAGAATTGCATTTGTTGAGAATTATGATGAGCAACTCTCCCAGTACCTGGTTCACGGGGTGGATCTCTGGCTGAATAATCCTGTACCTCCCATGGAGGCCTGCGGGACCAGCGGTATGAAAGCGGCTTTAAATGGTGTTCCGCAGGTAAGTATTCCGGATGGATGGTGGCTGGAAGGATACAACACAAAGAACGGGTGGGTATTTGGAGAAGAGAACGGGGAGAGGGATGATATGCGTGACGCTCTGGCTCTCTATGATCTGCTTGAAGAAGAGATTATTCCTCTGTACTATGCGACCGACGATCAGGGGATACCCCATGGATGGATCGCGGTTATGAAGGAGGCCATGAAAGCAGTCGGCTGTTCTTTTACCATGAAACGGATGGTAACAGAATATGTGAGTAAGTTTTACCTAAAAGCCCACAAATACCAGGTACAGAAGAAAGAAAAGGAGATCTCTTCGGTATCAGATACGTATCCTCACTAGCTGAATAAAAATATCACTCTGTCTGTTGGACTTTTGTAATATCCATTCTTGCCTTGTCCATAATCGCACTAACCCTGCTCTTCCATGCAAAGATATACCCAGGATCAGAGAGGATAGCCATTGAATATGCCTCAATAGCCTCATCATACCGGTTCATTCTCTGGAGTGCCAGTCCTTTATAGGCCCAGGCGGTTGCATATAAAGGAGAGAGGGTCAATGCCTCCTCAAGAGTGGTAACCGCTTTCTGGAACTCACCGATACGGATCTGTTCTATCCCACGATTCAAAATTTTTTCTGGGATTATATCCTCATCCTGGTTCATACCAGCAGCTATCGAGATGGGGCTTATCAGGAATCCCAGTACGAGGATACAGAGGAGAGATCGCATACAGGTATTCATCTTAAGAGTACCGATACATGAAACTGACCCTTTGAACTTTTATTGCCAATATTTTATGTATCTTACCAGAATTGATCGTTACCCTATATAAATCTTGAGGATAAACGAGGGAAGTGTGTCATGCTATCAGGCAGAAGACCAATACCCTCGGAAATTTTCACGTGAATTTTTTTGGCTTTATGATGTGAATCATCAGATAGACGGGACCTGATGCTATCTGCTCATCCTTCTCTCAAACGAGAGATGAGAGTTATCCTAAACGGGATATACTAAAAAGAGGGGTGATACCGGAACAATTGCAACAGATTCGGTTACGAGATTGCTGTTTTGGGTATTAAGGGTGAGAACTGAACCGACATGAGTATCAAGCAGCTTTTTTGGGCTCTCGTGTGGTTGTGCCAGCTGCTTTTTGTAGGCAGAGAGGTCGAGGTGGGTACAGGTTCCCGGCTGGAAGGAGAGGGTCTCAGTGGCAGGGATACTTCCTATCAAAAAAGAGATGATGATACCTGCCTGTTCATCCTGTCCTTGTGGTTGCGGGGGGATAAGATAGAGGCGATCATGAAATACTCCGCTACTTCCGTACGTTCCGGGGGTGCTCGTTGTTATCGTTCCCACGATATGCTCTGCCTCTATCGCCGTTATCGTGGTACCTGCAGGAGCAGGAATACCGTCGATGGTAACGTTTCCGAAACATTCAGCAGGGATAACCGGGAATGCTCCCAATGCTCCTGATACCGGCAGGATAAGGATAGCAATACAAAGAGAGATACAAAGAACATGTGCAGAGTAATTTGACCAATCCATCCAGATCCCCGGTTTATTTCAGGTATGAAGACAGAACAGGGATGCTATCATGAGTTTCCATCACCACGACTCGTTCTGTATCCACCATACAGTATCATGAAGCTGGGATTATCTGGGTAAAAAAGGTTTGGATCAGGGGGAGAGGATCCCGGTCTGCGGACCGATATCGGTTGATACTTCCTCAAACGGTGTGCTGGATGAGGCTTTTAAGTCGAGATTGGTAACAGAGCCAGGCTGGTACCGCCATGCTTCCTGGTACTGCTTTCCTGCAAGGGGGTGCTTACAGAGTGCCCGTATCCACCAGGGGTAGGCTTCGGTCTTTATGTAGAACTCTATCGAGTCTCCTGGATTGATATCAGCATCCCAGATCTTTAACTTGGCATCCTTTGAGGCTGAATCATCACCATAATACCCGGGCTCTGCAACGATAACCGGGTTCTGTTCATTGTAATAGAGCTCTTCCTTAACGGTTGCCTTAACCTCTGACCCTGCGGGAACCACGACTCCGTCCAAAAAGACGGTACCATAGAACCACTGGGGTAAATTCTGTCTTCCCGAGGTCGGGGTCGGGTACGGGGTGGGTGTCGGGGTCGGAGGACTCGTGCCGACGTAGAGACTTACCGTGCTGATGGCTCCGGATTGGTACGGGATTGATAACTCCCAACTATCGACCGATTTCGAGTCATCCCTCACAAATGCCTGGACCGGGTACTGGTACCCGAGATCCTTGACCCAGAAGGTAACCTGAGAATTATCGGTAACACCGGTTCCCTGGACGGTGAGTTTCTTCTCCCATGTCGAGTTACCGCCAAATGATCCGACATGCGTTATCTCGTACGGGTTATTCGGGCCTGAAACATCGTATCCGGTCACCTTCGCCTCAACAGTTCCTCCAACCTGGATATCCTTCCCATACACACTGATATCCCCGTAAAAGGTATGGGGAATGGAGGGAACACCAGATGGATGGGGTGGGGAGGTGGGAGCAGGGGTGGGTTCCGGGGTCGGAGGGGTTGTCGGGATCGGGGGCGGTGAATCACTGACCGCGAGATCGATAAACGAGAGTACACCACTCTGGAACGGTAGTGTCTCTGTGTAGGTATCAGTACCCCAGACCATCACGTATGCCTTTGCCGGGTACTTAAAGAGGGCATCCTTCACCCAGAACTCGATGGGGGTCCCATCCTCTACACCCTGCAGAGAGAGTGCGTCATCGAACTTGGACCATGCACCGAACAATCCGTCATTTTGTATCGGTGCAGTGAGAACTGTGTCAGTAGAGGGAACCCTGATCTCAATCGTTCCCCCTTTCGATGCCGGCAGCCCGTAGATATGGACCGTTCCGTAGAAGGTCTCAGGGAGGGTTGGCTGTGAGTAGTCTGGTGTAGGTATCACTGTGGGGGTGACTGTAGGCGTGGTAGTTGGGGTGACTGTAGGC
>CAZSDZ010000037.1:0-30186 GCA_964605795.1 uncultured Methanoregulaceae archaeon | reverse complement strand
ATTTGTTTTTCATTCGTCAGGTTTGAGGCTCTGCCTCATCGGGGTTTTGTTCGGATATTGGGTTTCCCCTGTTCTCCTTTGAGGCGATTAACTTCATCACGAAGCGATTGAACTTCCTTTTTGAGCTCGTTAATCTCTGCGAAGGCGGATTCGATGATGCTTAGTAATCGGTGGATATCATCAGGTTCCGAAAATTGATTGATCCGTTCTGGTGTGAAGGTCTTTAGGTAGGCGATATCATCACTGTTCAAGGTATCAATATATTATTTATATCTTCTGAGTTTTATAATTTACCCTATAATATAGATAGGATACTGCTTTTTCTGGATTACTTACATTGTGTGGAAATTGAGCCTCATTAAGCCAAAGGTAGGATGCAGACAATCTAGGTGATCCTTCTCCCCCTCCTCCTCTTTCTATGACCAGGAGCGGGATCTTCGGAGATGATTTCGAATTCAAGGACGGTAACTGGGGGATGTATCGTCTGATTAAGGGGTTTGTGAGATTAATCGTCTGTACTCGAAGAAGTAACTTATGAAAACTGGCACCGAATGCTCTTTGAACGCTTTTGGCAGAGAATATCTCCTCAGGTACCCGGATGGTCCCATTGCTGTAGCGCTTGAAGAATGTGAAGAGTGAGTTGCTGATGATGGGCGGCAAACGGATGAGAACGTGCTGCCCGATATGCATCAAAGATGCTTCCCCAGATACTCCGTCCTGATCGCCTGATCTTTTTGTTGATTCTTCCTTAGGAATGCCAGCATGAACTCGAACGATTGGTTGGAGGGTTAGCCCCGGAGGTTTTTACCGCTTCTGCTTCACTCGGATGGGGGTAGCAGTACTGACCGGTGAGGCGAAAGGATGAGGTGAATAAATCCGATGGACCTGATAATGACTTTAAATCTGGTATCTATTCCTTTGAAAACGTATCAGTCCTCATCATTGATGAGGCACACCGGTCTTTCGGGAAATATGCAGAACGTTCCTCGCAGGGGAATATATGAATACCCGCTTAAACCCGCTTATTTTAGGAATGTCAGCTTCCCCCGTAGGAGATGGGGAAAAGGTGAACGGGATCAAGGATGCCCTGTTTATCTCCCGGATGGTATCGAGGACCGAATCGAATTTTGATTATGATTCCACACCTGCAGGTCGTCTTACTCCCTGGTGGATATTAAAGAGGTGCAATCATCCCTGTGAGTAATATTCATTCTTATTTTGCCTGTTTGAGGTACCTAAATCCCCTCCTGGTGAATCGTTTCAATCAATGCAGATCATTCCCTTGTAACCCCCGGACCGGAGAGACTGCTTCTTCCTCCGGTTCCCTTCTCTACGACTATCTGGGTTGGGATTCGCTCTTTTAATGCCGGGACATGGGATATGATACCAATCAGTTTTCCGTTCTGTTTCAGGCCGGCAAGGGTGGAGAGGGCCATCTCGAGGGCTGTCTCATCAAGACTCCCAAATCCTTCATCTAAAAAGAGTGAGTCAACTGATACCGTGGCAGATGCCATGGATGAGAGCCCTAATGCAAGAGCAAGGCTGATGATAAACCGTTCTCCACCAGAGAGGTTCTTTACCGATCGCACAATGCCTGCCTGGTAGGTATCGATAACAGATATCAGGAGCGGATTTTTTGGGTCAGGATCCCTAAAGAGGATATACCGGTCGGTCATTCCGGCAAGCTGGGTATTGGCATGGTGTATCAATAACTCAAAGGTCAAACCCTGAGCAAACATCCGAAATGCCTTACCGTCATGTGATCCAATCAGCTGGTCAAGCCGGTACCAGCGATCATATTCACGCTGCTGTGCGGTACGTTTCTCTTCTAATTCTTGTCTTTCTAATAACAATCTGGAATTTTTATCGAGCTGGTCCCGTACAAGAGTGGATTTATTGGCATGGGACTGGTATTCTTCTTCAGTTTTGGTTAACATCTCTTTGAGAACTGCAACCGGCTCTCTAGAACGAATCTTTGCCTGTTCACTCTCACATGCCTGGGTGAGTTCAGATATCTTTGTTGCGATAATCGTATCTTCATGGATAATCTCATCCCTTACCTGCCGGATCCTGAGATATTCACTCTCTGGGAGGAGAGCAGCAGTAAACGATTCCTCGTCTCCAAAACCGGTCTTTGACAACCAGGCAGAGAATTCTCTCTCTGCTTGGTTACGTTTTTCGGCCTGTGCTGCAGCTCGCTTGGTGAGATCCTGAATCCGGTCCATCATGGCGTTTTTTTCCTGCTCGGATTGAATCCTGACTTTTTGCGTCTCGCTGTAATCAGCATCTGCTGCAGCAACCTCCCGGGCGATCCGGTCCTCTTCCCTGTCAGGATCGGCATCCCCGAAGAGTGCCTGTCGTGCTGAGACGAGATCCAGGCAAATCGTCTTCTCCTGCTGGTATCGCATCTCTTTTTTGTCTCGTTCCTCCTGGGCATTGTGCAGTTGCAGGGATAACTGGGAGATATTATACTCTGCCAGGTCTAGTGCGTGTCTTGTCTCATCGCGGTCCCGGGTCCAGTTCCTGAACTGCTCACGCCTGCCGGCAAGCCGGGCTACGATCACATCGGGTTTTTGAGCAGTATCCAGGTCAGTGAACATGCAGATACGATGAGAAAATTCCTCGGTTCCCTTCTCCAGTGATTCCAAAATATCAGACAGTTCATATTCCTCTCTTGCAATATCACTTTTTTTCTGCTCCCAGACAAGTGCGGCAGTGTTTTGTGCATGCTCTGCAGATACCTGGTCTTTACAGATCTCTGCATATACAGTCTGTGCTGTGCGAAGAACCGTCTCCTGTTTTTCAGCTTCAGATATCGTCGCAGAACACCTGGCAACTTCTCTTTCGCAATCCTCAATGGCCAGGGTAATCTGGGAATCATCTGAATGGTCTGTCCCCGGGAGGAGAGCAGCAGATAACTGAAGAAGAACTGGTTGGAGATGGCTGATAATACCCTGCAGTTCTTCCCGCTTTTGCTTAAAGATCTCCTCTTCTTTAATCGTTCCGGCACGGTCAGATTCAAGCCTGGTAATCTCTTTTAAGAGACGTTCCATCTCTGCTTTGTCATCTGCAAGCCTGGTGTCGATGGTTTCGTCGGCAGGAATCTCACCCTCCCGGTAGGGATGGCTGCATGATCCACAGAGCGGACAGGGCTCTCCTGGTACCAGGCGCTTTCGCTCCTCTTCATAACCTGCTATCCTCTGAATCAGGCGGGCCTTTGTCTCACGTTCTGCTATCAGATCGGCAAGTAACCCCTTCTCGCGTTCCTTATCCCTGATGAGAAGATCCAGTTCCTGCCGGTGCATGACAACAAAGACTTCATTTTCACTGATTAAAGAGAGCGATCTCTGTGCAACTTTCTGCTCTTCTGCAGTCTTTTTCAGGTCAAGAAGATGATTATGTCGTTGTCTGGCATCTTCAATGCTCCTTCTGAAAGAGGCCAGATCAGAATCACCGAGGATTAAAATGAGCCTTTTTTTCTCCTGCTCACAGTCTTCTTTCGCTTTTTCTACCCTTCCGGTCAGATCAGCATAATGGTTCTCTTTGGTTTTCAATACTGATTCTGCCGTATAACATGCATCCTGTGCCTGCTTTATCTTCAGTCCTGTCTTTTCTGCCTGTGCAGCGTACTTCTGGAGATCTGAAGCAATTCTGCTTATTGGCTCAAGTTCTGTCTCAAGCACTGCATCAGTCTGGTTTTCCTCCAGGCACTGGAGTATTTTGGTATAGCGTTCTTGTAGACTTGTTTTTTCCAGACGTTTGGTGACGATCTCCTGCTGGTATTTAATCACAGTCTCATCAGTTACGGTGTACTCTGACCGGAGTGAGGATACCCGCTCCCGGGAATTTTTTATATTGGTATCGTATTCCCGTACCTGCCTGATAAGCGGCACCATCTCGCCTTGTACTCTTCGTGCCTGCATCTGCCTATTGGCAGCTTCTTTCTCAGAATCGATGGCCTTTTCCAGGGCCAGGGCCAGGATAGGGATCTTATTATTACACTCTTCTCTGTCCCTGCAGTCAGCATCATGTTGTCTGCGTCTCTCTCTGACCTCATGGTACAGCTGCTCTCCCCCCCGTGCCCGCTCTGCTAGAAAAAGCAGGTCAATATCAGGAGCAACCTGCTTTTTTCTCTCCACAAGAGCTTCTTTTTGTTCCTGCAAAAGTCGCTGCCTATGGTGATACTCCGCCAGGTGGGCATGGGCGGCAATATCTGCACGTAATATCTCTGATTGATCCCCAAGGACAAGCATCTCCTGTTCGCTCGTATGCAGGAGTGACAAAAGGTACTCTTTTTCTTCCGTTTCCAGGATCGGGATCCGGGCAATGGCCTCTGTAATCTTCTTTACCTGGTCCCTTTCTTCTGCCTCCCGCTCATGCACCTGCATCGATATTTCGCCATAGATCCCGGTTCCGGTTATCTGTTCAAGGATCTGACCCCGGTCATCATCACTGGCATCTAAAAATGCCGCAAATTCTCCCTGGGCAAGCATGACTGAACGGGTAAACTGTTCAAAGGTCATCCCGGTCAGTCTTTCGATGACTGCCGAGAACTCAGTCTTTTTTTCAGCAAGTATTCGGCCGGTATCCTTCTCACTTATCTCAACCCGTGGCTGTTGGAGTTCCCCTCCAGGATTCTTCCGGGCCCGGTTCTGTGAAAACCTGGATATAAACACTCCTTTCCCGGTTTCAAACTCAATCTCGGCATAACACTCACCGGTATGACGGGACATCACCTCGTTGGTTCCCTGGTTTATCCGGTCAAGGCGGGGAGTACGGCCATATAAGGCCAGTGATATGGCATCAAGGATAGTGGTCTTGCCTGCTCCGGTTGCCCCGGTTATTGCAAAGATACCGTCGGTCTCATATGACGGACCGGTGAGATCGATCGTCCATACCCCGGCAAGCGAGTTTAGGTTTCTGAAATGGATTCTTCTGATCTTCATTGTTCTCACCGGGCATTGGTATCTTTGTGGTATATTGCAGAGAGGATCTCAGCATATGCATCTATGAGTTCCTGCCGGTCATTTTGCGGGATGCTATGTGCATCCAGGCACCGGCAGAAGACCTCAGTTTCACTGAGATCCTGAAGGGATTCAAGAGGCTTTTGTGGCTGGTGAATTCCCAAAGAGGAGTGTGTGGTTCGTATCAGGAGCACTTCCAGCCTGGGAGATGACCATCTCTGTATCTCTTCATGGATACTCCCGGTAGGGGAAGAATCGGTGATGGTGATCTCAAGGAGGACGGGTTGAGAGGTACCGCTCAGTTCTGCCAGCCGGTTAGAAATACTCCTTTTATCCCCGGATATTCGTTCCATCCTGACAAAGGCAGGGACCGGTGTCGGTGTAACCGACAAAGCCCCTGAGGCATCAGTCTCAATGATACATACCTCTTTGCGCTGTCCTGCTTCGTTAAATCCCATCGGGAGGGGAGAGCCTGAGTACCGCCGGTACGGGGATCCCCCGACCTGCTGGGGAACATGGAGATGTCCCAGTGCCAGGTACTGGATCGATCTCGGGAAGATATCAGCATGGACCTGGCCAAGGTTGCCGATATAGAGATCCCTGACCCCGTCACCGGTCTTTCCCCCGGTGGTAAACAGGTGTCCGGTTGCGATTATTGGGACCTCCCGGTTGAGCATGCGCTTTATCTCTTCTGCCTGGCAGGCAACCTCCTGGTAATGGGATCTGATACCATCAATGAGTTTTATCTGCTTCTCATCAGTACTCTCACCTGGAAGGGCAGTCCGTACATCCCGGTCCCGGAGGTAGGGAACAGCACAGACGATAAGACCTGCTCTGCCGTCAGGATCCTCCAGCACGATAACTTCCCGGTCTCTCTGTTCAGTTGCCGATCCAATGATGTGGATATCAAGGGCACGCAGGAGGTCTCCGGGGGCGGTCAGGAGCGAGGGAGAGTCGTGGTTACCTGCGGTGATGATGACATGGCGGCAGCAGGAGTCAGCGACTTTTCGCAAAAAACTGTAATACATCGAGAGAGCACGGTTTGACGGGGTACCTGAGTCAAAGATATCCCCGGCAACAAGCAGGACATCTATCTGGTTTTTTGTGATGCAGCCCTGTAACCAATCAAAGAACGCAGCGAACTCGTCATACCGGCGCCGTTCATGCAGGGTGTTTCCGATATGCCAGTCAGAGGTGTGAAGAATCTTCATGCCAGCTGTATATCATTGGGTGCAGTCCTGCATAAAATGACGGCACCTGGGTTTTATTACGGGTTGAGTTGGGAAAGAGACAGAGGATTTGAAAATTCTTCCGGATTATCAGATGAGAATGCCGGTTTTATTCCTGCAACCGGGTGATAAGACCTGACTTGAGTGCGAGTGATCCATGGTCTATCCGGAGATACCAGTTCTCTTATACTGCCAGTGATATACCGATATTAAAGCAGCCCTGATACCGTGGTGCAATGATGTTTTATAAAAAACTCTACAGTTTTTCCAGATGGATTTTTTTTGGAATACTAATCGTCCTTTTGTGTAGTGTGGGTGTTACCACGGCAGAGATGACGTTTTCACCTGACGAAAAAGGATACCGGTTTGAGAAGGACGGGTGGACCTACCTGCATATCGAGGGAGCTCCTTATGAACGGGGATACCAGCACGGGTACCTGATGGCTCCGGAGATTGCCGAAGTCATGGATACCATCAGGTATGTCACGTACCATGATACCGGGATGGAATGGGATTATTTCAGGAGTGCTGCAATGGAGATGTATCCCTCTCATATTGATGAGGAGTTTATCACTGAGATGGAGGGCATTGCACAGGGAGCCATGGATGCAGGAACCGATGTCAGTTTAAAAGATATTCTTGGATGGAACACGTATAAGGAACTGACCGGGTACTGGTGGCCTACGGTAAAGTCTGAAGCATACAAGAAGATGGAGGTAGAGACCGACTCATGCAGTGCATTTATTGCAAACGGTGATTACACAAAGGATGGCACGATTGTTCTAGCCCATACTTCATGGACTCCCTTTGAACGGGCTCATTTTTTTGATCTGATTACCGATGTATACCCAGATGAGGGTAACAGAATCATCATGCAGAGTGCACCTGGTCTGCTTGACAGTTCGACTGATTTCCTGGTGACCAGCGCTGGTCTTTTAATTGCCGAGACAACGATTAACGGGTTTGCACAGTATCAGACAAATATGTCTCCTGCCTTTTACCGTCTGAGAAAAGCTGCACAATATGCACACAATCCCGATGAATTCGTCTCGATAATGAATACCAACCGGAGTGGCGGATTTGCCAACAGCTGGCTGGTTGGGGATAGCAATACCGGGGAGATAATGCGGTTTGAGCAGGGATTGAAGTTTTTCAACGTTACCAAAACCGATAATGGATACTTTGTCGGGGCTAATTCTGCAGAAGATCCACGAATAAGAAACCTGGAGTGTTCAGGGCTGGACCCGACTGATATCAGGAATGGGGTGAGTGCCCGGATGGTCAGACTGCCACAACTCATGGAGCAGTACAAAGGAGAGATAACCCCTGGGACTGCCAGGAATATCCTGTCAGATCATTTTGATGTCTGGCTTGGAAAAGAGAATCCGTCGACGAGAACCGTAGAGGGATGTTACTGGCTTGATTCCAATCCCTATCCTAACCGCCCCCCGTTCAAACCGATGGGATCCTATGACGCCAAGGTAACCGACTCGAAACTCGCAGGAAATATGAGTTTAGAGGCACGGTGGGGTCTGCCATCAGGAAAACCATTTGATGCCGAAACGTTCCTGACAAAACATCAGCAATGGGGTTATCTCACCGGATACATCAAATCGTTCCCGACAAAACCCTGGGCTTCCTTTACTGTCGGAGAGCAGGAAAACTCCTGAATCGTACTCATTTTTATCAGGAAACTGATATTGCTGCCTGGATGATACTGATGACAGGGAGGTAGCACAAGACCGGTGATGATTGAGTATGAGAATAGTTGACGATAAAAGATAGAGTCAATTTTCCTGGCATTGCTTTTTTTTAGAGTCTCGTGGTTATTTTTTGTTGATAATGAACCCGGTTCAAAAGGGTACTCTATGTTGATGCATTTTATCAAATAGTTGTCTGATTGAGTTATCCCGGTTGTTTTTGTATCATCTCAACTCACATCCCCTTGTGCTTATTGAGAAAATGTCCTTCCCGGTCCTGCAGGGCAGGTTCATGACCGGTTGTCCGGTACAGCCATTCATGAAAGAGGATCGGGGTAATTACCGTTGAGAGAAGACTCATCAGAAGAACCGCGATATAGATCTCCTGGTGTGCAATCCCAAAACTTACTGCATACAGGGCAACTATCATTGCCATCTCACCCCGCGGAATCATCCCGGAACCCACGACCAGTGAATCCTTTGGGGTCATGCCAACTGCCCAGGCAGTAATGCCGCAACTGAAAAATTTGGAGAGAACCCCAACAATCGTGAGCAGGAGGCAAAAAATAAGGATCTCTCCGGTTATCTGATGCAGGTCTACTAATATTCCCAGTGAGATAAAAAATATCGCTGCCATGGGGACGTACAGATATTCAGACCCTTTTTTAATGCTCTTTGAATGAATCAGTCCTAATCTGCTTAAAGACACTCCGGCAATGAATGCTCCAATGAGCCCTGAAACTCCTACCATCTCTGCAAGAAGAGCATAGGCAAAGGCAGTCATCAGTCCACAGAGGAAGACAAATTCAGGGAACCTGACTGCAAAGGATGTCTTGTCAACCGCTATCAGGATCTTCTGGATGCCATAGATTCCCACCAGAACTGCTGCAATGATAAAGAGGATGGGTTTTATTATGGTCCAGACTAATGAGATCAGAGATATGCTGTCAGTAATAATTTCTGTTGTTATTGAAAGGGCAATAAGGCCGATGATATCGTCTATTACCGCAGTCCCGATGATGGCATTTGCAGCGACGGTATGGAGTTTTCCCATCTCTTTTAAGACATTTGCCGTTATTGCAACACTGGTTGCGGTAAGGGCAGTACCGACAAAGAATGCACTTGCACTGTCAAAACCGACAGTAACGGCAAAGACATATCCTGCAATCCAGGGGATTGCAACACCGGCAAGGGCAATCAGAATATACCTGCCGTTTATGAGATCCTGCGGATGAAAATCAAATCCGATGACAAAGAGCATGATGATGACACCTATCTGGGCAAAGATCCCGACTAGCTCGGTATAGGTTATCAGACCCAGAACACTCGGACCGACAAGTAACCCGAGGAATATCTCACCGACAACGGCAGACTGGTGAATCCAGGAGGCGATGAGATACCCACCAATTGCAACCAGCAGTAAGAGCGTCATCTGGAATTCTACCGATGTTAGGAGGGAAGTGTCTCCGGGTATCATGGTAATGCCTGGTCAGCGTTGAATTGATTTTAAGGTACGGTCTCATGAAATATACCATTTTTGGGAGGAAAAATCCTTATAAATCAGGGGTTTATCTCGGCAAGAGCCATAAAACATACATAATCCGGGAGGATACCCTGCTTTTAGATTCATCCCGGCATTTTAGTTCTTTTTGTGCATATTGTGATGGAACTGTTTTTTTATGCCCCAATCAGCACGATTGGGAGAGAATAGCTATGGAAAGTGATATTGTAATCCCGGTCACTGAAGATTACGATCCTGAATTGTTCTGAAAATTTTTCTCTTCTGCAACAGCCTTGGGTTTTGCAGGTGCAAAGAAGAAATTGTCTTAAAAAGGGCTATGGTATTTTATCCTCATGATATTCTGGTAATTCAGATTGCTCTTTTTTTTACAATTAAATCAGTCTTCTTGAGAAAGTAGCAGATTAACAGAGAGATCAGGGAATTTTTAGAGAAAAAGTCTTAAATATGGGTAGTCCCTATTCTCAACAACCATGATCCATTTTTAGGATCAAACAACAGGGGGATTGTGATATGAAGATCCATATCGTACTGGTGGTCCTGTTTTTTTTCTCCTTGATTATCAGTGCCAATTCTGATTCCTTAAGAGAGAGGAATGTATTTGATGCCACAGAGATGGTAGAGACACAGACATCGCTACTCCCGGATCTCACTCTATCATCTAAACAACATATACAGACTGAAGAACAACTTCCTGATCTTGTTGTCTCGTCGTTAAATAGTACGAGTGAAGCCAAACCCGGTGAACTGATCCAGGTAGGATTTATCGGAGAAAATGCAGGAAGTGCAGCGACAGGAGAGTACCGAACCGCGTTTTATCTCTCTTCTGATGCCTTCATCGGGAGTAGTGATAATCTCCTCGGGACGTATCAGTATGATTCGCTGAATGCCGGGTCATCCCTGTATTATTTCAGGCTTATCCGTATCCCTGATGATGTTGTTCCCGGAACCTATTTCCTGGTTATAAAGGCTAATCCATCCAACGAGATTGATGAGACTGATGATGCAAATAACGTTGCATATGCCCAGGTGACCATTGCTGGAACCTCTCTTGCGGAAAGTACACCTGTTCCTACCCAGACCCCCGTTCCTGAAGAGATCATTGCTGAATATGAGATAAAGACAACGCAGGCAGATCTCAGTAGTTCATCAGCGGATGTACCTGCGATCCCCCCCGAGACCCCTGTTCCTGAAGAACCCACTACTCCACCCCTGACAAGAACAACACAGACAGATCTCAGCATTTCATCAGTTGATATTCCTGATTCGTCACAACCCGGTGAACTGGTTCAGGTGGGATTTGTCATACAAAATTCCGGTAGCACCGCTTCTGGTTCATATAAAGTCAGTTTTTACCTGTCCGAAGATACAACCGTCGATCTCTCTGATATCTCCCTTGCAGGTTCCACCTATGACTCAATAGGATCGGGATCTTCACTCTATCGAATGAGGTTTGTGCCCATTCCCAAAGACACTCCCCCAGGCAGCTATTTTCTTGTGGTGATGGCAGATCCGCAAAACGGGATAGCAGAATCGGATGAGACAAATAATGCCGGAAATGCTCAGATAACACTCGGTGAATCAGTCCCTGCTACGATCTCACCCGCTCCTTCACCCGCCCCTACCCAGACTCCTGTTCCCACACTCCCGGAGGAAACTCCTCTCCCTGAAGAGATCACAGTGATACCGGTACAGACTTTGCCGGATCTGGTAGTCCCTTCACTTGATATCAATGATAGTGTCACAGCCGGGGAGCTTGTTCAGGTAGGATTTTCTGTTACAAATCCCGGAAGTAAATCTTCTGGTAGTTATGATACTGCTTTTTATCTCTCATCTGATCCCACCATCGATCTCTCTGGTAGTATCCTTGGAAGATATCCCTATGAGTCACTTGGATCCGGTTCATCCATGTATTATCTCAGGTTTATCCGTATTCCTGACGATACTTCACCTGGCAGGTACTTCTTTGGCGTGATGGCAGATCCACAAAATACCATAGACGAGGGTGATGAGACAAATAATGCCTGTTTTGCAGAGATAACAATTGAAACAACAGTTCTGCCGGAGCCTGCTCCCACAACACCTGCGCCAACACAAAAATCCGAAATTTTAGAGCAGGATCTGCAACCCCCAGAAGGGAAACCGGATCTCTCTGTTGTATCTGTTTCCGCACCGGAATCGGCAGAGCCGGGGACTGAGATACCTATCTCAATATCAGTTATGAATGTGGGAACTGCAATTTCCGGTCCTTTTAAAATTGCATATCTGCTCTCACAGGATAAAGCTATTGATACCTCTGATGTAGTGCTGAAGACATCTGGTTACGATCCGGTTGCCCCCGGAGATACCAGAAGTGAAACAAAAACCCAGTTCATACCATCATTCCAATCAGAGGGAGCTTATTATCTTGGTATAGTAATCGATTCACAGAACCGGTTTGATGAATTACGCGATGATAATAATGCAGGATTTTCTAATGAGCCGGTAGAGATACGAACTATCCCGGAAGAGACACTAACTCCCATTCCAACTTCTGCTACACCGATACCAACTCAGACGCCTTCTGGCATCGTAGGATTGCTTCCCGGAATAAAACAGCATCCCGGACCGGATCTTGTTGTTATCTCGGTGACTGCCCCTAATACTGCATCTCCAGAAACAGACCTGGAGGTTTCCTATACTATTAAAAATGATGGAAAAGGCGATTCAGCCCCGTTTAAACTGGGATTTACCTTCTCAAGGGACCGTATATATGATGGAACCGACTCTGTCTTAAAGACGATTAGTGTGAACCCGCTTGCTGCCGGAGATAGCCGGGTTGGTTCAGAAAACCTCTTTATCCCTTCGTTTCAGTCTCTAGGTGAGTATTACCTTGGAGTGATTGCTGATATTGGGAACCAGAACGATGAGAGTAGTGAGCGTAATAATGCGGGATATACCGCAGATCCGGTAACAATCAGGAAGGAAGCGGGAAAAGAGATATCACAACCAACTCCCGGGCAGTCAACAGGTGTGATATCAGAAAAAGTGGCTGAAATACTGCCGGATCTTGCCGTCGTATCGGTTGATATTCCCCGGTCAGTATCTTCCGGGACAGAAATACCGGTATCATTTACTCTGGCTAACCGCGGAGAGAAGAATTCCGGTCCGTTTAGGATTGATATCACTCTTTCTCGGGATGCAGTCCCTGATGATTCTGATACCATACTGCATACTTTTACCAATCAGCCTCTCAAGAAAAAAAAGACATTTACCGATTCACGAAATGTATTCCTACTGGATACAATCCCGGCTGGTGATTATTACGTATTTGTTCTTTTAGATGTCTATAAAGAGAACAATGAGCTTTTGGAGGATAATAATGCAGGATATGCTGCTTTGTCTGTTCAGATCAGTATCCCGCATGAAGAAGAGATACTGCCAACCCCTTCTTTGCAGGAAGAGCATGGAGTGATATCGGAACGTATCGGGGTGGTTCAGCCTGATCTTAGGATACTATCAGTAACTGCACCAGAAACCGCAGCCCCTGGAACCGAAATCGGGGTATCATTTTCGGCAAAGAACACCGGTAACCAGGATGCCAGATCCTTTAAGGTCGGATTCTACCTTTCACAGGATACCATCATCACCGATTCTGATTTCCCGTTGGGCAGTTTTGGATATGATTCCTTAAAAGTACAGGGTACGCTGTCTGATTCAAAAACCCTGCTGATCCCTTCAGTTACCTCTGAAGGGGAGTATTACCTGGGTGTGATTGTTGATTCCTATACACAGATTGAAGAGAGCTCAGAGGATAACAACACCGGTTATGCAATAAACCGGCTTTTAGTACAGCCGGTTATTGAAGTAGTAGTCGAACAAACACCTGCCTCTACTCCTGAAGTTCTGTTAATAGAAGAACCTGAAGATGAACCGGAAGTATCTGAACAGGAGGCTCATCTTGTTATCCACTCAGTAACCATTCCACCGACTGCCAAGCCCGGCGATACGATTTCCCTTTCCTTTATCCTGGAAAATGACGGAGAGGTTGATACGATGCCTCTGAATTTAAAGGTGTACCTCTCAAAGGATACCATAATTACCGATAGGGATTTGCTGATTAATGAATACAGATATCCTGCGGTAAAGGCAGGAGAATTTCGAAGGAGTAATCTGAATATTTCTCTGCCTCCAAAATTTACTCCGGGAGAGTATTATATTGGCATTATTCCTTCAGTTGGAGATCCAGGGGTTAGCAAAGACCTCATCTCCATCTCCAAACCAGCTACTGTTGTAGTTAATATGAGAACGGCTGATTATTCATCCCTGCCGGTGACGCTCTTTCTTGACAACATTCAGGAAGCCAAATACACCCTCAGTCAAGAGGCTAACCCTTCGATTACCATCAACCCGGGATTGCATACGTTCAGGATGGAATGGATCGATACCCGTTGTGAAGAAAAAACTCTGTCAGTGGAACAGAAAGAGACATTTGAGCCGGGAGAACAGAAAACCGTAAAATTAAAAGCTGTGAAACCAGAGTTACCTGATTTAAGGCTTCAGAATCTCAATTATCAGTATTATTTTACCGTGGGTGGTGAAATACCGATTGAATTTGATCTTATTAATGAAAAATATCGGGCTTCTGCTGAAGAAGGTTTCCCATTATATGTGTATCTCTCAAAGACACCTTCTGCAATTTCTTCATCAGATCAGGTCTATAAAAAATTTTATTCTGATATGTCCGTGAATAACATTCATGAAAAGATGGATATTCCAATCCCTATGGATATAGCACCTGGTACCTATTATCTCATTGTTGAGGTTGATAGCGGTTTGGAAGGAGGATTAATCTGCGAAGAGCGGGAGGATAATAACAGGGCGGTATCGGATCCGATTACTATCTCGGCTCCGGAAGAACAAAAAGCCGAACCTGAACCAGAGGAAGAGATCGAGGAACCGTTCGATACTGCAGGACTCGATCTTAATGATTTACCTTCTATGAGTATTTCGTATGAGGGACTCTCTTCAGAGAAAGAATGGGAATATCTAAATGAGAAAGAGAAACTCGCCAATTATATGCATACAGATGCATCTTCATGGGAAGAGATTGCACGGTATAAAAAGTATGCAGCAGAAGAAGATTTTAATGATAAAAGGTGGGCAGACTACTGGAAAGATAAACTCGAAATGGGTGACTATGCTGCATTGGCAATCCAACTATATATGGCAGCAAAAGACGTGCAAAAACTGAAAGAGAGTTATAATGAAGTTAGATCGATTTCTTCATTAACTCAATTAGCCGATAAACCTGAGTTAATGATAACCGCTGGCGAGAAGGTTGCTGATTTAGCAGACACTATGAGTTTATATATCGATTCCCAGCCAAAAAAGTACCCTGAAACTTCCTATGAGAGTGCGGTTTTATCGGGAATTGCCATAGGAATAAGAGCATATGCTACGAGTCTTGCATCCTTAAAGATTGATGTACCCCTCTATACTTATTCAGCATTTAGTAAACCTATACAGTATGATCTTGATCGAATGGCTAATCATGGTAATACACAAGGAATCATTGAATCTGCTCAGGCTTTAATTGCAGAAAAATTGCACACTATTGCATCTAAACCAGATCTAAAACAAGCAGATATTGAAGAATATTTCAATCTGGCTCTGAATTTCAGCAATTTAGAAAAAACGAGATATATCTTGGGACAGGCATATTCAGGAGATGATAAATCAGATTTTATAAAAGATATTGAGACTAATATTGAAAATATTGAATCCATGAAGAGATTCCTTTTTACCTAACGATGTCCTGTTTCAATACTCTCTCTAATATTTTCTTAAATTTCAGAGTTTTATGTTATTCTCACCTTTAAAAAAGGATACACCCCAAAATATTATCGATGAGTTTTTAGGAAAAATATGAATGAATAGGGCTATTGGTCTTTTTTTAAGCTTAATCAGGCAGGTGTTAATAATGAGTTGAGAATAGTATCTCGCTCCCTTCACCCATCGATATCTTTTGTAGATCTTCAATGAGTCTGATATTGTCTCTCCTCTTTTTACCTGCTGACAAACGACTGTTTCCTGGCACCACTCTTCAGGACATAGATCCTGATGATCTCTCCTGAGGTTTCATAACCATCAGAGAACGTAACCGTGTGGGTAATGTCATGGATACCGTCCTCGGTATACTCATGTGCTACTCCATCACCGGTTTGTGGGGGTGTCCCGTCTCCTGCATCCCATGTTGATGTGACCGGCACCACCGATGCATTATTGGTATACGATCGATCCTGCAGGTGCACGGTCAGGGGGGCATGTCCAACAGTCGGGCCGGCCAGCTCCATGCAGTAATGGATGGTATAGATCTCTTCGGGCTCTGTTTCAAAGACCGTAACCGGGACAGAGGTATACTCGGTATGACCGTCTGAATAGGTCACAAACAAAAAGACCTCATGTTCCCGTGGTTCAGAGAAGGTGTGGGTAATCTTCTTTCCATACTCAATCGTTCCGTCATCGAATTCCCAGTGACTGTCGGTCACGTATGGTTTCCCGGTCGCATACGAGATATCTTCAAAGGTGACCTTTAAAGGAGCAGGACCCGAGAGCGTATCTGTGTATATCTGTGGATAATACCAAGGAGTGCTATCCACAAGGACGTACAGATACCCTTCGAGTGCTACCCCGTCATCAAAGATGACCGTGTGTCTTGGATAATAGATTCCAGAATAATCATAGGTATGGGATATTTTACGCTCTTCTGATACCGGGGAATCTCCGTCACCAAAATCGATGGTGGTTGTTTTTGGCTCTCTATCGCTGGCATGGTATGAGAGATCGGTAAACGCTACGGTCAGGGGAAAAACTCCCCTGTTGGTATCTGGCATCAGCCAGCCGATATAGTTCTGGACATCCAACGGTTCTTCTGCAAGGATAGTCCCGGTATCAGTCTCTATGGCACCATCTGAGTAGGATACCGTGCCGGCCCAGGTATGCTGACCGGGTGTTGTAAAGATATGGGTACAGCGATCATCATCTGATGCATCGGCACCGTCTATCTCCCAGTTAAACCTGGCCGGAATTGCTTCATGTTTTGGAGGTTTTATCTCAAAAAGGACTTCCAATGGCACCGGACCCTGCCGGGGTTGTGCAGAACAGAATTCTGGTGATGGTTCTTTCTTTGGTTCCTGGTACTCAGGAGATGTCTGTTGGGGAGTTAGTGGTGTCTGTTCAGGTGTTATTGGTGTTTGTTGTTCTGTAAATGGTGTTGGTTTTGGCATTGTTGGTGTTGCAACCGGTGTCTGGGGAGTAGGTACAACACTTTGCTGCACCTGTTCCGTTTCCTTTGCCCTGACAGATAGTGAAGTTGTGCCGGTTCGCACCACGAAATCGTCAAAGGCGACGGTCAGGGTGATTATATAATCGCCGGGGAGGACATACCGGTGGATTCCTGATGCATCAGATGATGTAGTCCCGTCGCCGAATTCCCATAACCGGTTTGTTACAGCACGGTTGTTTACCTGGGCAGAATCATCTGAAAAATCAATTTCAAGCGGGGCGAAACCCTCTGACGGGAAGATGTTTACGGCAACCTGATGTGTCGCATCAGAGATAGGAACGAGGGAGGGTTTTTCAGTCCTGGAAAGGTATGCATTCAGAGCTGCTGTTGATGATACTTTTGGCTCATAAACTGGAATGACTATCTTTTTTCCTTCCTGCAGCTGGCCGTCAGACCAGAGAACACTTGGGATGATGGTGTATTCTCCAGGTTCTTCATAGGTATGGTACAGATCCCGTTCTTCTGAGACGTCACCGTCTCCTAAGTCCCATTTCCATCCAACCGGTTCTACCTCCTTGTTTGCCAAAGATTCATCCCAGATATGAACTTTCAGGGGAGCTTCTCCCTTGTAAGGATCGGTCTTTGAGACGATGTACCTCCCGACAATCCGGGTAGCGGGCCCAGTCTGGAGTTGAGGCAGGCCTGGGAGATGAGAACCCGTAAGAGAGGAATAATCCGGACCCTGATACCCTGTCTTTACCCAACAGAACTGGTATTCTGACTCATCGTCAGATACCCCCCCGTACACAAGAAGCAGAATTGCTGCAAGAACGAGCAGTGTCATAATGAAAGAGCTGATAAACGGTTTCATGGATCCAGATCCCTCCCAATGTATTCCCAAAGGGTATCAGGCTATAAAAAAGTGACGGTTTCGATACCATTATGAGCAGAGAGAAAAATCTGATCACATCATAAAAAAATCCAAGTTTTTAGGTGAACAAACCAGTTTTTTTAAATATCTCCGAAAGGAATCTTTCTGGTATGAGGGTGAGTATCTTGTGGCATGGTATCATGATTGCAGGTATTGTTCTTGCATGCCTGGTTTTCCCGGTCTGTGCGTTGTCTGATGAGTACACTTTATCTGATCTTGTGTTCCTGACCGAAGAGTATCCCCCGTTTCAGTTCGAAACAGACGGGGTGGTAACCGGCCTTGCCATTGATATCCTGCATGCAATAGGAGAAGAAGCAGGTTTTGAGATAACCGGTGCTGATATCACCCTTGTTCCCCTACAGGAAGGCCTCTCCACCGTTAGGGATACACCCGGTACCGTCATCTTCTCAATTGCACGGACTCCTGAACGGGAGGATCTGTACCGCTGGGTTGGTCCGTTTACCTCATGCAACATCGTGCTTTTTGCGAAGAGATCCAATCCCGTTACCTTAAAAGGACCAGAGGATCTCAGATCCTATACCATAGGGGCAGTCACCGGTGATGTATCGGTAGAGATGCTCGCGGGTCTTGGTCTGGACCCTGGCTCTCTTCGTACCGATCCCGATCCCCGCATCCTCTTTACCATGCTTAATGAAGGTACCATTGATCTTCTGGCAACCGGTGATGCCGCCGGGAATTACTTTGCCAGGGAGATCGGGGATCGGCCTGCTCTGTACCGGATCGTGTACCGGTTAGAGAGCATCCCGCTCTATTTCGCGTTTCACAAGGATACCCCTGATGCAGTGATAAACACCTTTGCAGAAGCGTTAGAACGGATATCACAAACCCCGCCAACTGGAGAGATGAGCAGGATTGAAGAGATAATCAGTTCCTGGGTACCGTCTCATGGTCTGTCAGCGTTAACTTATTATACCGAGGAGTATCCTCCGTATAACTTTAAAGAGAACGGGGATGTATCAGGGATATCAGCAGATATCCTTCGGGAAGTCTTTTCTTTTTCTGGTGCCGATAGCGGGACTGCAACAATAATTCATGGACCCTGGGATGAAGGATATAACACGGTTCTTGATACTCCGGGAACGGTTCTCTTCTCAACCGCCCGGTCAGAAGAACGTGAGGATCACTTTTTGTGGGTAGGTCCGGTTATCACTGACAAATCGGTCATCTTTGGTCTGAACAGATCAGGTGAACCCGGGAACGGGTTCTGTGATGAAAAAGGATTGCGTATTGGTACAGTTGCTGCGGTAACCGATGATATTTCCGGTGATGATCTCCGTGCTGCCGGGTATCGTGATATCTTATATGCACAGGCTATTCCGTCACTGGTAACTGCACTCGAAAACGGGACTATCGAAGGGTTTGCCTATGCATATCTTCCGGGAATGAGCCTGATAGAGCGGTATGCACAGGATTCTGATGCCATTGTTCCGCTCTGTACTCTGGATACGCATGAATATTACTATGCATGTAACCGGGATGTCCCTGCCCCGATCGTTGCTGCGTTCCAGGAAACCCTGGATCTCATTAAGACAGAGAAGGACCGGGACGGGGTGAGCATGTATGAACGGATCCTGTACCGGTATATCGAACCCGGCTATGCAACGTCCGGTATTACCTCCCTGCAGGTACAGGAACTGGTGTCATATACTGCTGATGCATTATCCCTGGATGCGGATAAAACCATATCTGATATCAATGCAGGTCTTGAACCATACCTTGATGCTGATCAGCCTGACCTCTATGTCTTTGTGTATGATACCAACACAACGATGGTTGCCCATGCTGCTAATCCCAGTATGGTCGGGGTAAATTACCAGGGAAAGACTGATGTGACCGGGAAACCCTTCCGGGATGAGATCAGGGAGGGTGCCCTTGCAAACGGCACCGGCTGGGTGGATTATCTGTACAGCAGCCCGGCAGAGACCGGTCTTTTCTGGAAGACGACGGCATACGAGCTCGTAACCGGCAGTGATGGTAAGCAGTACGTAGTCTGTTCAGGGTTATATAAATCAGAGGAAACGAGTGATTAAAACCAATCCTTCCTGATGGAAAGCAGAATGTCCTTTTTAAATTGTTAATCATTATACCTGATATCCTGAATGTACTATCATGAAAGCATACCGATTTAAGAAAATTGATGCTTTTTCAACCGGTTTATCTGCAGGAAATCCTGCAGGATGCATATACCCGGATGAAGAGATCTCCGATGCATCGATGCAACAGATAGCACAGGAACTACAAGGATTCGTATCAGAGGTAGGGTTTGTAAGACCGGGTTTAGGTGATGCTGACATAGTTCTTCGATACTTTTCCTGTGAACGGGAGGTTCCATTCTGCGGTCACGCGACGGTTGCTATCATGCATGATCTCATCAGGAACACTGAGTCTTATCAGAACAGGGATACTCTCCGGATACAGACGAAGGAAGGGATCCTTCTTGTGATAAACCGGCTGTTATCTGAAGGAACGGTTTATATCCACGCTCCGTTCCCGAAATTTTTTGAGAGTACGATTGATGTACCTGATATTGCCCGGGCTTTGAATATACCGCTTCCGATGATAGACTCGACCCGGTCCCCTGGAATCGTGCAGGTAGGTCAGAAGATTCTTCTTGTGCCTCTCCTCTCCCTCTCTTCCTGTATCAATTGTTCTCCTGATTATCACACGTTACGGGAATTTGCACTCTCCCATGGTATTGAGGTAATCCATATTGCATCGGGGGAGACCAATCATCCGGATCACCCCTATTATGTCCGGGTGTTTGCCCCGGCATTCGGGTACCTCGAGGATCCTGCCACCGGTTCCGCAAATGCAGCATTTGGATATTATCTGCTTGCTGCCGGACTCTGGAACGGTGATCCGATACAGCTTGCACAGGGCCCGGATGGAAAAAACCCGAATATTGTGCAGATATCGGAGGCAGCGGACGGGAGTATTCTGTTCGGTGGCAATGCGGTGGTCAAGATAGACGGGTATTATCATGTGTATGGGTAGGAATACATGAGAAGGGCTCTTTATTTCTGTATCTAAAAACCACAGAACCCCTATATTCTCTTTTTTGATTAGGTGGCCTTAATTAATTCTTTTGCTAACTGTTTGAATAAAAACCAAATCCAAAAAAAATGCAATCTTTTAGTACTATAAATTATTATTTTATTTATTTATAATAAAAAATATTGCAATTCTATACAATAACAGGTGCAACCATTGTGAAATGATTATATTTATATGTTAGGTTAGTATTGACGAACTCGACATTTAAATACAATTAATAGCAAATCTGATGTACTCGGTTTTTTATGATCCTCCTGAGAATACAATCCTGTCATCGGTTCTGTGGATTGAAAACTCCATTGCTCCGGTCGAACGTCTCCAAAAAAAGCTCCCGTTTCTCTTTTTTCTCTCCATTTTTCCTTATAAAAAATACAGGTAGGGTGACTGCAGGTATGCAAGGCAGGCCCTGTTGTGGGATCATATTTCTTCCCCCCCCTGACGAGAGAAGGGAGGCTTTATGGGTAATCAATCGATCATTGCATCAATCGGGTTCCTCTGTATTGTTATCATACTGTTGATCTGTTCCTTCTGCCAGGCTGATGACACCATCGTTGATAGTTCTGCTGTCATCTCCCCTGATATCGGATCATCATCAGGGGGCAATACTGTTTCTCTTCAGCTTTTAGAGAAAGATATCGAAGTTCCTGTTACTCCCACAATTATTGATCCCCTGCCTGATGAACATGAATCTGAATCATCCCTTTCTGAGGATTCTGGTTCATCAGACCTGCCAGAAGGCAGTGATTCGTCTTTAGGGAGTGCAGAGGACTCATCCAACTCACCTGCAGATACCGGATTACCTGAAATTTTTGGGGGCACTACTTTCTTATTCAGTAATACCGGGAGTACCTCTTCTTTTTTGGGAGATGACGATGATGTCATACCCTCCCTGTCATCTAATACTGGTTATGACACAGAATCAGATGGTGTAAAAAGCCAGGATCCATCAGGCCTGCCTGAAGTGGATGATGAATCATCATCTGATGAACAGGATTTGGGAGACGATGGTGATGGTATTTTTGAGGGATCCGGAATCGATGATTCCCCTGATGAAGAGCAGGATACCGGGGATACGCTGCAGGAAACAGGAGATGGGGTATCAGATGATCAGGAACATGAGCTGGAAGAAGATCCCATAGACGAATCTGAAGAATCAGCCCCTGATGAGATAAAATCCGCTTCCACAGGAACAGGAACCACTTCAGGTGATATTCTTGCGGTTCTTGCCGATACCACGATGGTGACTGAGGAGATCCCGGAGATCAGCGGAGGGACCGTCGCCGGGCAGCTCGCATCCCTGTGCGGGGAAGAGGCCCCTTCAGGGTATTGGGGAGATCCAGTTATCGATTTTTTCAGTTGGAACCCTGCATCTCCCAGTTTAACACCCTCAGGCACGAACACCAACCTGGAATATAGCGATACCTGGGGATTTGGGTGGTTTGATTCTGGCAATGATAATGATAAATCAAATGATTTCTACCAGATCGGGAGAGCGGCTACCGGCTGGTTTGACGCAACGTGGGGTAGCATCTTCTCCATCCAGAGTGCTATCTCGACAACTGCCAGTTATGCGATTCGGATCTATGCAACTGATATCAAGATAGAGGGGAATAATAACCTGATTGGCAGCACCGCAGGATCCGGTACCGGTATCTCTATCAGCCATGCAACATCAAACCCGACACAGACTCACGATGGTATCGATGAAGGGATAACCATCGAGAACGTCCGTCTCACCGGCACGAATGGGATTGCAGGAACCGTGCGTGACGGAAGGGATGGCGGGGATATATCCATTACCGGATCCACCTTCACCAATACAGGGAAAGCCCTTGATATCGTTGCAGACGGTGTTGCATCCACGACAGAAGGCGTAGCAGGTGGTGCTGGCGGATCCATCTCGGTAGAGAATACTGCAACAACCATACAGGGAGATGTTTCGCTTACTGCTTCAGGTGGTGCGGGCAGGACCGCGACAACGGCAGGAGTTGCCGGAACAGCTGGTGGTTCCGGGGGTTCTGTTTCCCTTGCGGTTGCCGGGATCAACGGGGCTATTACTGCTACCAGCTTAGGTGGTTCCGGTGGATCAGGTGCCGCCGGGGCTGCTGCATCACCCGGAGGATCGGGTGGAGCTGGAGGTAATGGTGGTTCTGTTGCCCTGGATGTGACAAACGGATTTCAAACCACCACTATTGAGAGTTCCGGTGGTACTGGCGGGAGTGGCAGTAACGGTGGTACGTGGGATGGTTCTGGCAACAGTGGAGGTGACGGGGGAGCCGGAGGAGCCGGAGGTAATGCCGGAGTGATAACAGTTACCAGCAGTACCGGTGGGATGACCGGGCCAGGAACGTTTACCTCGCATGGCGGCGGCGGCGGTACTGGCGGTACTGGAGGTCATGTGCGTCCTTATGCTGACCCCAGATATTACAATAAACCAACCGGTCGTGGTGGTGCCGGCGGTGCCGGTGGTACTGGCAATGACATTACCATCTCCCTGCATGGGGACATTACCCGTGCAATCATCGGTAACAGCGATGGTGGAAACGGGGGAAATGGTGGAGCGGCTGGTGATGGCTATAGTGATGCCAGTAGTAGTTATACAGTCCTTGGGAATACCGGCGGTGCCGGTGGTGCTGGCGGTGCTTCCGGTCGTATCCAGTTAGAGACTACAGGAGATATCCTTGGCACCATTGATCTCTCTGCAGACGGTGGAACTGGTGGTACCGGTGGGAGGGGAGGATCCTCTGGTTGGAATGATGGAAATGCCACATTTGAGTATTATGGACAAGCAGGTAACGGTGGTGTGGGGGGAGCCGGAGGTCTTGGAAGATCGGTGACGGTTCATGCAGATACCATCGCAAACACGGTGACCACGATCTCTCACGGCGGAGCCGGAGGTGACGGAGGTGCTGCGGGTTCACGGATGGATTATTCTTCACGACCGGCAGGAGGAACCGGAGGTATCGGAGGGACCGGTGGTGCTGCCGGTACCATTGATATCACCGCAGAGACTGCAATTACCGGCGCGGCTCCTTTTCTCGCAGAAGCCAATGGTGGAGCCGGTGGCAACGGTGGCAACGGTAAACCTGGTGATCCTGCTGCGTGGATTAATCAATATGGTTCAGGAGGAGCCGGTGGTGCAGGAGGGAGAGGTGGAGCAGTTAGTGTTAGTGCCCCCTCTCTCGCAGCCCGCACCTATACGATGAGGGTAAACGGAGGTGCCGGTGGTACCGGTGGCAATGCTGGTGGTACCGATGGTCCAACTGGGATTGGTGGCCAAGCCGGGAATGGAGGAGATGCAGGCACGATAACCGTCACTGCAACGACACTAGCTGGAAATATCACGGCAACCGGAACCGGTGGTACAGGCGGTACCGGAGGCAGGGGTGGATCTGCCAGTGATACCGGGACCATCACGGGACGTGGCGGAGATGGCGGTTCAGGTGGTCAAGGTGGGAGTACCACGCTTGCGGTCAGGAACGGGTATCAGGCCCTCACTATTGATAATTCCGGTGGAGAAGGTGGCTGTGGCGGTTCAGGTGGTAGGTGGAGTGCTTCTGGCAGCAGTGCAGGTGATGGGGGAGCCGGAGGAGACGGAGGTAACGCCGGAGAAATAACCGTTACCAGCAGTGCCGGTGGGATGACCGGGCCAGGAACGTTTACCTCGCATGGCGGTACTGGTGGTGCTGGTGGTAATGGCGGTTATGTGTTTCCTCACAATGATTACAGATTTTACAATAAACCAACCGGTCGTGGTGGTGCCGGCGGTGCCGGTGGTACTGGCAACGACATTACCATCTCCCTGCATGGGGACATCACCCATGCAATTACTGGGAATAGTGATGGTGGAAATGGTGGAAACGGTGGAGCGGCTGGCGATAGCTATAGAGATGCTAGTAGTAGTTATACTGCCCATGGAAATACCGGCGGTGCCGGTGGGGCTGGCGGTGCATCCGGTAGTATCCTGTTAGAGACCACAGGAGATATCCTTGGTACCATTGATCTCTCTGCAGACGGCGGTACTGGTGGGGCTGGCGGAAAGGGAGGATCTTCAGGTTGGAATGATCTAAATGCCACAGTTGAGTATTATGGACAAGCAGGTAACGGCGGTGTGGGGGGAGCCGGGGGCCTTGGAAGATCGGTGACGGTTCATGCTAATTCCCTCGCAAACACGGTGATCACGTCCTCCCATGGTGGAGCTGGCGGAACCGGTGGTGCTGCCGGCTCACGGTGGGATTATGATTCACGACCCACAGGAGGGACCGGTGGTATCGGAGGGACCGGTGGTGCTGCCGGTACCATTGATATCACTGCAGAGACTGCAATTACCGGCACTGCTCCTTTTCTCGCAGAAGCAAACGGAGGAGCAGGTGGTGCCGGTGGAAACGGTGCTTCGACCGCGAATTACTGGGAGTATGGATCAGGCGGTGCCGGTGGCACCGGAGGAACCGGTGGGGCAGTCGGCATCGCTGCCCCGTCTATTGCAGCCCGAAATCTGGACCTCAGGGTAAATGGAGGTCTGGGTGGTGCCGGTGGTGCTGCCGGAAATATTGGTGATCATAATACACAGGCAACCGGGGTTGGCGGCAATGCCGGGAATGGAGGAGATGCCGGTTCAGTAACGGTAACAGCAACGACACTTGCAGGTAATATCACGGCAACCGGAACCGGTGGTACCGGTGGTGCCGGTGGCAGGGGTGGATCTGCCAGTGATACCGGGACCATCACGGGAAGCGGAGGCGATGGCGGTACCGGCGGTCGTGGCGGCAGTACCACGCTTGCAGTCAGGAACGGGTACCAGTCACTCACTCTTGATAATTCAGGGGGCAGTGGAGGTACAAGTGGAAACGGTGGCTTGAGCTCGTGGAACAGTGCTCTTGGCCATGGTGGAGATGCCGGCACCGCAGGGACGGGAGGGAATGCAGGAACGATTGCCGTTTCGAGTTCTGCCGGCGGATTGAACGGGCCGGTATCGCTTGCAGTTATTGGCGGCAGAGGTGGTGATGGCGGCATCGGGGGGAATACTCGGCTGGATACCGACAAACTGACTGGCAAAGGGGGAACCGGAGGAGACGGAGGATACGGGGGCGATATCTCGGTCATCCTCAATGGTGACAGCGTAGGCGATGACACAATAGGGGTGAACGTTGGTGCCCGTGGAGGGTCAGGGGGTTGCGGTGGACACGCTGGTGATAGTTGGAGAGAAATAACATCATATCGTGCCCAGGGAGAGAAAGGTGGTGACGGAGGATCAGGTGGGTCAGGAGGTTCTGTTTTATTCCAGACATCCCGCAATATCCTCGGAATAACCGACATCAATGCTGATGGCGGTACCGGTGCAGAAGGTGGTGACGGAGGTTCTTCCGGTTCTTCTGGTTCTGTCAGCAACTATGCTAACACAGGTAAGGCAGGTGACGGTGGACGCGGGGGTTCCGGAGGATCCGGAGGATCCATTGTGATTGATGCTGATGCATTGACCGGTGTTCTGACCAGTTCTGCAAACGGCGGGGAAGGAGTTGAGGGAGGAAACCCTGGTGAACGATGGGATTATTATGGGACACCTGATCCCGGCACCGGCGGCACCGGAGGTTCCGGTGGCGATGGAGGCAGTGTTGTAACTACGCTTGAAACTGGAATTACCTCATCAGGGTCTTTTACCGGGGAAGCTATCGGAGGTGATGGTGGGAATGGAGCATCTGGCCTTGCAAGTTCAGTTGCAGGCGGTTCTGCAGGTCACGGATCCTATGGTGGCGATGGTGGCAGTGTCCAGCTTGCAGCTGAAGGAGATCTCTCCGGATCGGTAGGGGTTGATGCATCCGGCGGCGATGGTGGCGATGGTGGCAGTAATGTTGGTCCGGGATGTACGGCAGGAGATGGCGGCTCCGGTGGTCATGGCGGGTCAGGTCAGGTCTGGGGACGGGATCTGACTGATGCGATAACGATTACTGCAAGCGGTGGACAGGGAGGCTCAGGTGGGAGTGCCGGTGCTGGCAGCGGAATCGGATATGGTGGTGCCGGGAACAGCGGCGGAGATGGCGGTATCGCAAATCTCGTGCTTACCGGGGATATCAGAGATGATGCAACACTCACTGCAACCGGAGGTACCGGTGGTACCGGGGGTGTCAGCAGAAATACCAAGAGCGGACCAGGTGGGCAGGGTGGCAAAGGTGGTTCGGTCCTTGTCTTTGCCAATGATATCGGGACGGTTGATACCGCAGCAGCGATTCCCGCAGGATCAGTGATTAATCTTACTCTTGACGTAAGCAGCGGAGCCGGTGGTTCTGGTGGTACCGGGACTGCCAGCTCAGAAGGAGGGAATGGATGTAACGGTGGTACCAGTACACCTTACCCCGGAGGTGGCAGGACTGATTACAGTACAATTAAGATGCAGTTTACCGGAGACGTGCTCTCTGACTCTGCGATCACCGGGAAAGCCCTTGGTGGCGATGGTGGCAACAGCGGAACCGATGCTGGTGCCGGCCGGGGAAGCGGTGGCAATGGTGGAGATGGAGGTCATATCTATATGTGGGCAGACGATATCGCCCGGCAGGCTGTAGTTGATCTCGACATCAGTGGTGGAGACGGTGGGACAGGTACTCCAAACGGAAACGGTGGCAACGCACCCTTAAACACCATTTATATCAGTTCTGATACCATCAGCGGAACGGTGACCGGTACTGCCCTTGGCGGTACCGGGACCTCCGGAGGAACTGACGGCCGTATCTACGTAGGTGGAGTGCAGCTGCCGGGGTCATTGGTAACTGCGAATACAAACCCGCTAAATGGTGGATCCACCGATGCGCCTGCCGTTTTACCGGTCCCTCCTGTCCCGCCGATTGCCCCTGTTACACCCGGTGCACCAGTCCAGCCACCGGTTACCGCCGATCCTCTTGTCCAGCCGGATACATCCCTATCTCCTGCGGAACGGATATCAACGATGATTGCCCAACTACAGAACCTTGGATTTGTTGTTGATCAGAGCCAGGGCTTTGAGGTTATCGTTGATGGCATCCTGTATTTCATCGTATCAGCCATCGATCCCAATGGAGAAGAGATCTGGCTTATTTTTGATGCTGACGGGACGCTTGTCTGTGAACTGGACTCACTTGATAACAGTGCGTATGCCCTTGACCCTGATACTCAGGCAATGGTTGAGGAACTCGGTGATTTTGTCGAGGAAGTAAGAACCATTGATCCGGTATCGATCGGGGAGCAGATAGAGGAGACTGCCGTCCTGATAGAGTCAGTGAATAATCAGGTTCGTACCGTCATGGAGAATGTGGGGAATCAAAAACTCTCCAGTCTCGTGAATACTGTCATCGCTGCCCCGTCTGATTATGATGTCGTTGCAGGCTGGCCCTGTCCTGCCGGTTTTACCCCTGAGCAGAGGATGGTGCAGCTCAAAGAGGATTACATGAAGAATTACCTTATTGTCATGGAGTCCCTGCTGTCAGAGGGATTTGATCCAGCAGCACTGGATACCGATGCCGGTCTTGGCCAGCAGGCTGCCTGGATGGTGACGCTTATCAAGCTCATGCAGAACGGAGAAACTGCCCTTTCTGGGAATTATGATCTCCTCTCGGCACACAGTGATGATACTCCGTGGTCATACGATGAGATGCGGGTCTATAAAGACAACGAGGCTGCTTCAGTCACGCTAAAAAGCGATGCATCTGCCCTCTCTTCAATCTGTTCATCTTCTGCTCCCATCGGTTCTGTTGGAGCAGAACAGCTGCAGATCTGCAGTGATGTAAACCCGGTAACCACGCTTCGCCTCATATCCAATGGTATCTTTACCGATGATGCCCTGCGGATTGCTTCAGCAGGATTTGATACCAGTATCTCTACCTTTGGACTGGACGGGTTTGTGGATGCACGATGCAGTGCAGGGTGATTACCGGAAAATAAGTATAATGCACCGTGATGGTTGGAAAAGGAAGCAATCAGACCCGGACCCGTATTCATAGAAGAGATCCAATCTAATCACTCTTTTTCTTACATATCGAGAACATATCACTGAAAGGTCTTGGATATCCCACGAGTAAGGAAAAAAGGCGGATCTCTCCTCCAGTGGTAGGTAGGGGGTTTGAACTGGTGAACCCTGAATATATGCCACATCCCATGGTTCATCTGACCTGTTGCAAAGACCTGTGGTTTCATGATGGATATAATAGGTGATTCCTAAAGGGGAGCTGTATCATAGCAAAAATCACATATCTGTAATGTTTATGGTGAACAAGCTCACAAAATATCATGAAACCTTTAGAGATTACATGTTCGATAAAAGAGGATATTCACCGTAATGCACCCTTCATTCTGGCGATATAATCTTTTATTGCCCCTATATTGGAGATAATTGCATCAATATCTTCACGATTTAAACCGGCATATTGATGTGCAAGACGGTTCCGGTAATACACCATGTGAGACATTGTTTCACGAATGTTCTCATCTATTACCTTTTCTTCCCAAAGTATCCGAAAAATATCCCGATACGTGCTCGGCAGACCGGCTTGCCTCTGTCCTATAATCTCTTCCCCAAGTTCAAAAGAAAGGTTCAGGATAGTAAAAAGAACCATCGATAGTGCATGAAACCGTATAGTGTCATCATCCTGTATAGTACCTTTTGAAGAAATTTTTTCATAATCACGAAAAAACCTGTCAATATCAGAAAAAATCGTGAGAATCCTTGTTTGGTTATCCATTACACACCCAAAATTCTTTTTCTCCACCGATCTCTCATTGGTTCAAGATCCATATAGGATAAATTTACTGATTTAATTACCAACCACAAAGAATCCTCGTTTCTGATATACAGAGGTATCCCCTGGGACAGAATCTGCATCCGTGCTGAAAGAGGGAGATCAGAAAAAACCTGGACATCTAGTTTTTTTGAGGAATAAGACCCAATGATCTCTTTAAGATCTCGAGGAGGACAGGCCATCTGGGTGATAACTGCTATATCAATATCAGAATATGGTTTTGGCTCATTTCGGGCATAGGATCCGTACAGATATATCGCAAGTATATGACTTTTTTCAGATAAATCATGTATTAAACCGATTATGTCTTTCTGTTCTTCAGGTGGAATCTTAGAAGCGGCACATATTTTCTGTATATGAACGTGGTCACTCATAAAGGTCATATGATCAATACTCTTTCTCTTTTGATTATCACATACAAAATAGTATCGACATGCCCAGTAGAATGGAGACCATCAAGTGAAGAAAAAAGGCTAAATCTAGCTCCAATTAGTTTGATTTGTGGTAATATTTATTACCAAAATTCCTCACCGGATGGCCTCTTACTGGCAAAGGTTTTTCTTTCTCACAAAACCAGGGAAGCCTCTATGAGAACATTGTAGCAGTATTACTCAAGGAACAGGAATTACTGGGGAGAATTCGCCTTTTTACTGGAAAAATGTATATTCCGCTCCAATTGAACATCCTTTCCGTTTGATCCTGAACACCTCTTCCGCTGGTATTGAACAGTTTTAATTCA
>CAZSDZ010000036.1:0-31188 GCA_964605795.1 uncultured Methanoregulaceae archaeon | reverse complement strand
AAGATAGCCGGTAGTGGTGCCACAATCACCGATCTTATTAGATTTACTGCTCAATACCAGCAGCTTGGTATGCAGGAGCCACACTGGGTGGATCCTGCTCTTATCTTCTCAAGACAATGTGATCTTTTCCGTGATCATAACCTGGTTAGTACCATGGCTCCGGGGGGTATGCTTATCTATGCAGATCCGATGATAGAGAAGGTTTTATTCAACCTCATAGAGAACTCAATCCGTCATGGCGAAAGAGTAAAACATATCTCCCTCTCGTATGAATATACCGACAAAACCCTGCATATCATCTATGCCGATGATGGAATCGGCATCAGAGAGGAACAGAAAAATAAGATATTTGAGAAGGGTTTTGGGAGAAATACAGGCATGGGACTCTTTTTATGCAGGGAGATCGTTGAGATTACCGGGATCTTAATCACTGAAGAGGGGGAGTACGGAAAAGGTGCGAGATTTGTTCTTACGGTAAGTCCCGGTTTGTATCGTGATGAACGCTAATAAGGCAGATATCGAAGATACATCTATAATGCCCTTTCGCGAAAATCAGTATTCATACTTGCATATCCTCTCTTTTCCCTGTATTTTCCATACCAGATCAGGAATCGTAAACCGGGAAAGGGTAGTAAATTCTTTTCTGGTTGAGCAGTGTCATTCTATTGGAAAAAATGCTTATTCCTCTTGTCGTATAAAGAAACGCCACTTGCAGAAGATATCAGGCGGATGGGGATCAGGCGGGGCAAAGAGACATTCCACGCAGATGCGTTCATCAATCTCGTGTGCAAAACTGGTAAACTCGGCACGGTGCATCTCTTTGCAGACGTACTCCTCGAGGCCCCTTTTTTGCCGTGCCACCTGGGTCGGGCACAACGGAGTCGTGATGATGACCTCGTCTTCCCGTTCGTCAATCGTATAATCAACGATGAGAGCCCAGGGAAAAAGACGGAGAGCTTTCACAAACCCGGTAAGGCCCTTCTCATCAATCAAAAACCGTTCCTTTATATCCCGTGCGGCCATCGATGCCACCCTGCCCCAGACCTTCTCGTTTATGAGTTCAGCAACAGGCTGGCCGTACTCCTCTGCGACATTGATAAACCAGAACCCGTCCACGACCCGGTAATGCCAGAGGAGAAACGAAAGATACGAGAGGATATCATCGCGATCCATCTCCCTGATTCGCTCAAGATTCATTCAATCACAATCCTGTCTTTTCCTGCGATATAAAAAGTGTTGTACCATGATGATTGTTATGATCTTGGATCAGATACCTGCAGAAGGCAGGACAGGATCGGTTGGTTTCTCACACAACGCCCTGAATTGTTATGATAAATGGGACAGTAACCCGGAACGGATTGGTATACTACTAACGGTACACATTCTAATCCAGAAATGAGAGAAACTCATCTCTCTTTATCTTTGATTGCCTGATAATAGAGAGCAGAGTGCCAGTAGCTAATTCATTATGATTCGGGACAGTAACCAGGGTTTTTCTCTCATCATGCCACATATGGATATGACTCCCTGATTGCCTTTTGATAATGAACCCTGCACGGGCAAGTGCTTTTATTACCTCATGCGATGAGAGGACGGGAAGAGTTGACACCTACAGGAACCTCAACGGTAAGAGTTTCAAAGGAACGATCCGCATCAATCAATTCAAGGAGAACTGCATAATGCTCTTGTAATCCTTCCTTCAACCGGGAAATGGCTTCCTCTTTTGTTTTCCCCTGATCTGCAACATTTGTTGCCAGGTCTATCGCAACGAACCAATCACCATCACGATAAATCTGGATAAGAGTATCCATACATAGAGTATATTCATTCTTACAGATAGGGTTTTAGATAAAGGAGATACCCTTTAACGCAGAGCATCAACCCGGACAGATAAAAGCGATAATCCACAATTTTTCAAGGTACGAAATTAGACCTGGAAATATTCATCATTTCTCTCTATGGTGAAAAAATTGGTAATTTACACCCCCAATATATAACCATCATGTGCAGAATGCGTTCAACAGATGGGGATCCGCCGGGACAAAGAAACACTCAACAGAGAGGCGTTCATCAATCTCGTGTAAAAAACGCGTACATTGAGCACTGTGCGTCTATCCAGCAGACGGAACCCGTAGATCCTTCCTGATCCGGGCCATCGGTACCAGGAACAGAATAGTGATGATACCTTCATCTTCTCGTTCATGAAATAGTATAAAAAACGATGAGGGGCAAGGGAAAAAGACAGAGTGCCTTAAAAAATCAGGGGAAGCCATTCTCAGTGATAAAAAACCGCTCCTTTATATCCATGCAACCATTCGATTACCTGATCCCAGACCTTCTCATTGAGACTTACAGCAACGGCCGACCATACTTTTCTGCGATATTAATAAACCAGAACCCATCCACAACATAGTAATGCCAGAGGAGAAACTCGGGTTATGAGAGGATATCATCGCGATCCATCTCTCTTCTAGAGCTCATTCATTCATAGTTCTCCAGATATGGACCGCACGAAGAGTGGTTACATCCATCATTCTGCACATCACCTCACAAAGTATCATAGGTATCAGGAATCGCGTTTCTTTCTCTGTACCGAAAAAATATCGCAGAAACAAAGCCCGATAGAAATTCACGGGAAAAAAAAGCAGGAATCGAATTTATTGATATCTTCTGCCATGGAAATTACGGTGAGCCATCAAATATATACCCTTTTGTTGTCCACACGTACCGTATCATGATATCGAGGATATACAAGGAAGTCTTTTTTGAGGCCACTCACCGGTTACAGAACTATCCCGGAAAATGTGCCCGTCTCCATGGCCACCAGTGGCGGGTGGAGGTCTGGATAAAAGGAACCGTAAACGAAGAGACAGGTATTCTCCTTGACTATAACGGTATCAAGGAGATAATAAACCGGTTTGATCACCAGGTCATCCTTGGCAGGACCGATCCGATGGCAGATGCTATCCGGGCTTTTCACGAGGTTACTACCACCCCGTCAGAGCCTTCATCAGAACATATCGCCGGGCTCATTGCATCCATGATAGACCGGTATGCAGCAGATCACGGGTCTGATGCACGGGTGGACAAGATCCGGGTCTGGGAATCAATCGGGTGTTACGCAGAACTGGTGCCATGAATATCGCTGAGATCTTCTTATCTATTCAGGGAGAAGGAATACACCAGGGAAAACCGTGCATCTTTGTCAGGTGTGCCGGATGTAACCTTTCCTGTTCATGGTGTGATACGGGATACGCCCGGGATCCAAAGAACGGAGAGGAGATGACCGTAGACTCTGTTTACTCACGGATACAGAGCGAACGGCTGCGGTATGTCTGCATCACCGGCGGTGAACCCCTCCTGCAGATACAGGAAGTTCTTTTACTCTGTAAGAAACTGCACAGCGAAGGATTTTTTGTCGAGATTGAGACCAATGGAACGGTTGATTTCAGATCCCTGCTCCCCTATGCAGCGGTAAACATGGACATGAAATGCCCCTCTTCAGGAGAGGAGGGATCGTCTGACCCAGAACTGATACCCTTCCTCAGAGAGAACGATACGCTGACCTTTGTTGTCAGGGATGAGCAGGACTGTAGATATGCAGATGCGATCCTTGCAAAGAAACAGCCTGCCTGTGAAGTATTCTTCTCGCTTCTTGAGGGATCCTGTGGACAAGATATTGCCCGGTACATCTGCGATCATGCCTGCGGAGTCCGGATGCAGATACAGTTACATAAACAGATAGGAGTCAGATAATGAAAAGAAAGGCTGTATGCCTGTTATCAGGGGGAATGGACTCGTCAACCGTAGCCTATCTTGCAAAAGAGAGCGGATACGAGATCCTGGCTCTCCACTTTTCGTATGGCCAGAAGACAGAAGAAAAAGAGCGGATTTGTGCACGGATGATAGCAGAAAGCCTTGATGCACAGGACTTTTTGGAGATTCCCCTCTCGTACTTCTCACTTATAAAGGGAAGCAGCTTAACTGACCCTGCCATGGTGGTCCCTGCACATGATGAAGAGAGCGAAGATCTTCCAACCACTTATGTTCCATTCAGGAATGCAAACCTTCTTGCGATAGCGACAAGTTACGCAGAAGCACGGAATGCCGACGCGATATTTATCGGAGTCCAGGCTTCCGATTATGCAGGGTATCCGGACTGCCGCCCGGCGTTTATCGAGGCATTCCAGAAGGCCATGGATCTCGGAACCGCAGATACGACACATATAAAACTGGTTACCCCGTTTCTTTCCTTTAACAAGACAGATATCCTCCAAAAAGGGATGGAACTACATGTCCCGTACAAAATGACCTGGTCATGCTACCAGAATTCGGATCGTGCCTGCGGAATCTGCAGTTCCTGTTATTACCGGATGGAAGCGTTTGCATCCCTGAATATTCCCGATCCCATCCCGTATGAGAATCATACATCCCGGTGAAGGAATGAGATGTTCTTTCCCTCTATCTTGCGTTACCTGCTCTGTAATGTGAGGTGAGCGGTACGGATTCCGGCATGAAGAAGTCAATAGAAAGAGAAAAGATCCTGGCCTTTTACCATACCCTGCTGCAGCACTTCGGACATCAGCACTGGTGGCCGTCTGAGACTGATTTTGAGACCGTGCTCGGCGCAATCCTTGCCCAGAATGTCTCCTGGACCGGGGCAGACCGGGCAGTCTGCTCTCTTCGGGAAGCGGGACTGACCGATCCTGCTGCCCTGTATGCAGCAGACCATAAAACGATAGCACCCCTTATCCGTTCTTCACGCTACTATAACCAGAAAACAGAGAAGATCATCCTCTTTATGAAGTATTTCATGATTCGGTTCGATGGAGATATCACCCGCATGGCAGATGAAGAGACCGGGGTACTCAGAAAAGAACTTCTTGATCTTCGTGGTTTTGGACCTGAGACCGTCGACTCTATCCTCCTTTATGCCTGCAGAAAACCGGTTTTTGTAATCGATGCCTACACCCGGAGAATTGGTTCACGCCAGGGCTGGTTTTTAGATACCATATCGTACCATGAGATGCAGGATTATTTTACTGCGTACCTCCCCAAAGACACAGAACTGTATAACGACCTGCATGCCCAGATCGTCGCACTGGGCAGTACCATCTGCACCACGAGACCGGATTGTCTCTCCTGTCCGGTGAGGGAAATTCAAAACGAGATCTGCTTGTTTGCTGCCACAACGAACCAGGGATGAGAACGGTCTCATCTGACCGGAAAATATCTTTTCAATCACTACCTCCCTTGTATCTGATTATTTTTCGAGGGATGACCACAAGATACGGTTTTTTTAAACGGTCCGGAAAAGCCCGGAAGGTCTCGTAATGCTCAAATTTTTTCGGCTCTCTTTTTCTGTCCCGGTATGGCTTTGGAAAAGCCATCTTTCTGTAGATTGTTCTACAGGAATTATTCAGGTATTTTCAGGAGTATCATGAAGGCTTTGCTCATGATCCGGGAGGGTAAAGTAAAATGTCGTGCCTCTGCCTGGCTCTGACTCTGCCCATATCGTGCCACCGTGAAGTTCGATAATACGCTTAACGATCGCAAGCCCGATGCCGGTTCCTTCACTCTTCGGGTTTAATTTCTCAAAGAGATGAAAGATCTTGTCACAGTACGGTTCATCGATCCCGATACCGTTGTCCTGTACATAATATGCATTCCCGTATTCGGTATCCTTCTTCCCGATAGTAATGCAGGGCGACTCCTGATCTCCCATGAATTTTGATGCATTCTCTAACAGGTTCGTGAGAACCTCTAAAAGCCGTATCCGGTCACCATACGTCTGCCCAAGATTTGGCATAATCGTTACCGTCACGCCACGGGAGGAGGTTACTCCAAGAACCAGTTCAGATGCTTCCTGTGCCAGATCATTGAATGGTATGAGCTCATGCGGATGTGCAATCCTTCCTATCCGGGAGAGATCCAGGAGATCCTGAAGGAGATCTGACATCTTTCTGGTCGCATTGCGGATACGTGCAATATCATCGGCAATCCCGTCAGCATTATTGCTCGCGGTATCCTTCTCGAGGTACCCGAGAAATCCTTCAATCGTGATGAGCGGACTTTTTAAGTCATGAGAAACGAGATACACAAACCGTTCAAGCTCGGTATTCTTCTCTTCAAGTTCCTGTATCAGTTCCTCGCGTTCCTGCACAATCCGTGATTTATCAGTGATGTCATCAGCAGAACTCAGAATTCCGGTTACTCTTCTCTTTTCATCATACAGGATCGTATTATGCCATGCAAGGATTCGCTCTTCTCCGGATGCAGTGAGAACCGGGTTCTCGAAGTATTCGAGGGAATGTATCTCTCTGTTTATGATCTTTGCAAATACTGCAGACACCTCTTCGCGGTACCGTTCCGGGAGAAACGTCATAAACCAGTTTTTCCCGATGATATCATCATGAGAAAGACCTAATATCTCACATCCCTTCTGGTTGATGAGCGTGATAATCCCTTCTTTATTGAGAACCAAAAAGAGTGAACCTGCCAGATCGATGTATCTCTGTGCTCTCTCCTTCTCTTCGGCAAGCTCCCTGTTCATGAGAAGGATAGATTCTTCAATCTCCCTGCGCCAGGTGACGTCCTGGATTACCCGCATAATACGCACCGGTTTTTTCAACTCATCACGGTATACTCGCCCCATTGCAGCAACGTAACCGACCGATCCATCAGGACGGATGATCCGGAACTCGACCAGATCAAAAGAATTTTTTGTTAGTGCTTCTGCAAAAATCCGGTTATTTTCACCGAGATCATCAGGATGGATACACCGGCGTATATCTTCCAGCGTTAAGGGGAATTCACCGGGTTCGTACCCGAATATCCGGTAGAGCTCATCAGAACAGGTACAGGAATCATGCCTGATATCATGGATATAATGACCGACGTGGGCTATTCGTTGTGCCTGTGCAAGGGCATCATTGGCAGCCACGAGAGCATCGTGCATCTGCTGACGCCCGGTGATATCAGTAAAAACCGTGACAAACCACCCTTTCATCGGGGAGAAGACAGATACCTGAAATGATCTCTGCATTGGTTCAAATTGTGTCTCAAATGAGTCAGGTATCCCGGTCTGTGCAACCTCTGCATAACGAGCGAGGAAGGGTGCAGAGGATGTCCCATAGAGATCCGAAGCAAGCCGGCCTCTTGCCTCTTTGGGGTCGAGTCCGGCATGGACATTGCAGGCCGGATTGAGATCCACAATCCGGTAATTTACCGGCAAACCATCAGTATCATAGATAACTTCATGGAGGATGACTCCTTCCTGCATCGATTCAAAGAGAGAACGATACCGGTTCTCACTCTCCTGCAGTTCATCGAGCGCATCCTGCAGGACTTTATCTTTCTGTTCCAGTTCATGAAAATTCCTGGTAAGAATCCGGTTTTTCTCCTCAAGTTCCTGTTCAGCCTCTGTTCGAGCAGAATCAGCCTCCTTTATCCGGTTGCTGATCCGGATAGAGACCCGGATGATGATGAGTGAGCTGATGATGAGAATAGCCATAAAGACGGAAGAGAGGAAGACTACATCCATACCTGATACGAGATCCAGGAACGGGATGAAGAGAAGGGAGATACAAAGGATAATACCGCAGATGACTGGGAGAAACGACCTCGTAATGATCGCACGAACGGAGGAGCCCTGCAGATATACGATGGGAAACCCTGCTCTGCCTTTTGCAGTAACGAGGGATATTCCAATAAGAAAGGCACAAAGGGCAGAGGGGGCAGATATCGGGATGAAGACTGATCCATACAGGAATGGAAATCCATAGAGATACCCAAGGACAAATGTCCCGCTCACGATGATACCGATGCATCCTATTATTCCTGGCAGGTATGGGGATACCGGAAAGGAACGAGAGAGAGATGACTCCAATACCAGTGCGAGGATACCGGCTGAATAGAGAACGATGAGAAAGGAGGCTATTGGAGAGATTGCAGTGACTTCTCCTGCCGGGAAAAATGCAAAGATCCAGAGCATACTCTCTTCGATGATACGTGTACCTCCCTGGATACCGAGAACGAATAAAAGAGTTCCAAGAACTGCAATAATACCTATCCACCCACCGGCAATGTTCCGATACAGGGGAGAGAGGGGATACGTGAGACTAATTAGAAGGAGAATTCCAAGGATAATCCAGAAAAGAGCTGCAACAGGCGAGATTGGTTTGGCATGAAAAAAGAGGGTGCTCAATGCGGGAAGCGAGAAAGAGAGACCAACAATCCCAAGAAGACTGATAAGAACAGCGAATCCGGCAGACCCGGATGAAATTACCAGGTATAACAGATTCCGGTTGGATTTTTTAAAAATGTTCTCCATACATTCACCCTGATGATACCCAGTGTCTCTTTTCCTGGCTGTAATACAGAGAGATAGGGAAAGGAGAAGAGAGCAGACTCATACTTTTTATGGAGTTACTATCCTTCTCGTAGATAATAAACCATCTGACCGGGGAAAAGGGATTGTGGATATCGCTACCATACTGATTTTTCTGTCTGATACCGGCTGAAGAGAAAAAAGACTCTGTATACGGAGTACAAACAGGTAATGATGAAAGAAGAAGAGATCCCACCTTTTTTATTCTCTTTTTATGCAGATATGCCCAGACAGGGGCCGGGAGATGAACGGATTATGCAAGATATCCTCGCCGGACTTCCCGATCTCGTACCATGCCCGACAATTCTTGACATGGGATGCGGAACAGGATCAGAGACCCGTGTTCTCGCCAGGAGAGGATACGTGACTGCGGTAGATATCTACCAGCCATACCTTGATACCCTGATGCGGAATGCTGCATCAGACAAAACGGCAGAGAAGATACGAACACTCTGTACTTCGATGGATTCCCTCCCACCGGATACCGAACCGGTTGATCTCATCTGGAGTGAGGGGGCCATCTACATCATCGGCTTTGCACGGGGTCTTGCCATATGGCGGGATTACCTGAAGCCGGGCGGTTATCTCGTTGTTTCCGAACTGACCGAGATCTCCCGATCCCCCCCGGCACCGGCATGGGGGTTTTTCCATTCCATATACCCGGCAGTTCAGACTGAAGAAGAGAATTGTGACGTAATTGCCACAGCTGGATACAAGCTCATCCAGACAGTCCTGCTTCCCCATGCTGCCTGGGATGAGTTCTATGCTCCGCAGAAAGAGAAGATTGCACGGCTTAAAAGAGAAACGAGAACCAAAGAAGAGGAAGATGTGCTTGCAGAGATTGAGCAGGAGATCGCAATCATGGAGAGATACGGCGATGCATACGGGTATGTCTTTTATGTGATGCAGAAACCAGGAGATGAATAGGTACATAATTTTCCCACTGGCTTTGCAGTGGCAAAAAAATAGGTACACGGAATGAAAAGTGAAACCCTGTTTCTTATAAGATAATTTTCATCGGTTCATTCACATCCTATCAAAAGATAACCGACACCATTTCTTGATATTTAAATCTCAACGAACAAGAGAGAGAAGGGGATTTCGCCTCCTCACTTCAATCCATCCCCACATATGACAGGCTCGTTGGAATGGACAGGCACCCATTTCGCAGAGAGTCGGCTTAACCATACAACACCGGTATACAAAAAATGACGAAATGCCCCTTTTTATTCAGGAATCCCTTCGATACTAAAAAGGTGGATATTTTTTCGAGATAATACTGGGTCTGCGGCCGAATGTTTATGCACAGCCCAGTAAATGAATGGAAAGGAACGCTCCATTAGTGTGTGATATGCGTAGTTTCGATTTTTGTGTGTTCAGCGAAGCCTTGGAGGTGCTTGGTTTTAGCGTTTTTCACGATTCAGATCCAGCAATCAGATGGTTCAATCAGGTTGGCAGGGGCACCATCGATAGTATTATCCTGCATACATGTAATGTATCTATCATGACAACTAAAACAATACTCGTTCAGATCCGGATGCCTGAATATCTCATTAAAAACATTGATGATTTACAGGAAAGGGGAATTTATACCAGTCGTACCGAGGTAATTCTCGACAGTGTCAGACGATTGGTTTTTGCCTATCATACCGATAATCCTCTAAAGATTGCAATTGCCCGTTCTCTGCACGGGGGAAAAGGAACGGGATCTTTTCGCGATTTTGCCTCAGATATCAATCCTGAAGAGATTGCATCAGCCTTACAAAAAGCGTTTCATGCGAGATCTATTGATGAGATTATTGATGAGGTCAGGCGATGATACTCTGTGATTCAGATATCTTTGCAATCTACCACTTTTTTACCCATGATCTCCGCTATCAGAAAACCAGGGAATTTCTTGAGAAAGACAATAATAACCAGATAGCAACTTCAATTTACAATTTACTTGAACTTGCAGGGATATTATCATCAGGAGGAAAGGCAGGACTTGGTGAAGAGATCCTGTACCGATATCTCAACGCTGCTGATATCAAGATTCTCTTTCCCGATATCGGATATCTCTCAAGGGATGTATTCTGGGAAGAGTATTGCAGCAATGTTATGGAAGTGATACAAAGGGGAATCAGATATGGAGATGCAAAAATAATATGGATTGCTGAGTTACATGAAGTTTCAGCAATTATAACCTACAATACCAGACATTTTCAGCAAAAGACATCTGTTCCTGTCATGAATCCGGATGAGTGGAACCAGTTACATCCCTAAATCAGAGCGGGAATCATGTCTCTTTGGTGATGTGACACATGATACGGTTTTTTCATGTGACAAAAAAGAGGATAGAGGGAGGACTTTACCCTCGCTGACCGCAGCCACAGATTTTCCGGCCGAGAACCCCTGCCAGCCGGTAACAGAAAAAAAGTTCTTGCCAGATCTGGCATATACTACTAATTTGAACCTTTGAGTGATGAATGGGTATTTGGCAATTATTACAGAACGTAAGGATCAAATCTGACCCTGTAATAGTAATTGATCCTGCCTTTCGAGCGAGTAATGAGACAGATTCATCACAGCACACATTCCCTGCAGTCCTGCTGTCCACACGGGATGTTATCTATCTTCCATATGAGAGCCCATCTCTTGATAGCACGAATAACCTCGATAAGATCCACCCCGCTTTTTGTCAGGGTATATTCACACTTCACCGGGAACGTGGTCGCATCGACATTTTTTCTCACAATTCCTTCCTTTTCAAGTTCTTTAAGCCGTTCTGAGAGAATTTTCGGAGTAATGCCATTCAGTGCATCCTTTAGTTCTGAAAACCTCCGGGTGTACTCTTTTCCTTTATAGAGTTCCAGGATGATGAGGATGGTCCATTTTTTGGTCAGATATTGAACCGTCTGGTTTACCGTGCAGATCTCCTGCATGGTATATATTTTGAAACCTGCTTCTATAAGTATCTTGATATGTAATACATATCTTGTATAAAAAATATACAAAGGAACAATTATGTTTTGTTATCAATGTGAAGAGACAGCACGGGGAACCGGCTGTACAATAAAAGGGGTATGCGGGAAGGAAGAACACACCGCCGGGTTACAGGATGTTCTAATCTACCTCTGCAAGGGATTAGCAGCACGAAACATCGAGGCAACGGCCACCGGTTCAGAAAGCAGGGAAGCAGAAGCACTTATCACCGAAGCACTCTTTGCAACTCTGACCAACACCAACTTTGATGATAACCGGTTACAGGAGATGATCACAAAGGTTATTGCTATCAGGGACTCTCTTCCTAAATCCGGTGCAGAAATACATCCAGCCTGTACCTGGGCTCCAAAGACCGATGCTGATATAACGGCAAAAGCAAAGGAGATCGCAGAAGAAGCAGATGGAAACGACGACATTCATTCACTTCGTGCACTGCTCGTGTTCGGACTGAAAGGTCTTGCTGCATACTACCACCATGCAGAGATGCTTGGACACACTGATGACGAGATTACAAGCTTTATGCAGAAAGGTCTTGCATTGACCTTGCAGACGATTCCCGCTGATGAGATGACGGCACTGGTCTTAGAATGCGGAGCGGTCGGAGTGAAGGTCATGGCACTTCTTGATACCGCGAACACGAAGACATACGGTAACCCCGAGATCACAGAAGTAAAAACTACGGTCGGAACAAACCCGGGGATTCTTATCACTGGTCACGATCTGCTGGATCTTCATCAACTCCTGGAACAGTCAGAGAACAGTGGCGTTGATATCTACACCCATGGCGAGATGCTTCCTGCAAACGGGTATCCGGAACTGAAAAAATACAACCATCTTGTCGGGAACTACGGATCCTCCTGGTGGCACCAGAAAAAGGAATTCGAGAGCTTCAATGGTCCTATCGTGGTCACAACGAACTGTATCGTCCCTCCAAAGGACTCGTATATTGACCGAATATATACAACCGGCCCGGCCGGGTATCCGGGAGTTCAACACATCGGAAAGACGGCAGATGGCAGGAAAGACTTCACAAAAGTGATAGAACAGGCAAAGACCTGCAAACCACCCCTGAACCCGGACTCAAACGGTCGGGATCTCGTCACCGGCTGTGCCCACAAAGCAGTCCTCGCACGTGCCGGAACTATCATCGATGCGGTAAAGAAAGGTGATATCAAGCGTTTTGTTGTGATGGCCGGCTGTGACGGCCGCCAGTCAGAACGGCAGTATTACACTGACTTCGCACAGGCACTCCCAAGGGATACCATCATCCTGACAGCCGGGTGTGCCAAGTACCGGTACAATTACCTTGATCTGGGCACGATTGGCGATATTCCCCGGGTAGTAGATGCAGGCCAGTGCAATGACTGTTACTCGCTCGTGGTAATCGCACAGGCACTTGCAGAGGCGTTTGGCGTTGGTATCAACGAACTTCCCATCTCGTATAACATCGCCTGGTACGAACAGAAAGCGGTTCTGGTTCTTCTTGCCCTGCTTTATCTTGGCATAGAGAACATCACCCTTGGACCAAAATTACCGGGATTCCTATCGCCGGGAGTGCTTGATGTCCTGGTTACAAACTTTCATATCCGAAAGAACAGCACCGTCGAGGAGGATATGAAGCTGATGATACCTGAATGAACCCAGATACGATAGTACACGTCTCCTTTGATAACCGGAAAAATTCCCGTGCTTTGCGGGCTTTCCGGATCTCCTTTTTATACCGTTGGAGTAGTCGTATGCAAAACAGAACGATCCTTCTTTAGAGCACCAGAAAGAAATCTATTCAAAGGTACAAGTCAGTATCGGTAATGAGATACCCCCAAATCCCCATGAGAGAGGAAGGTGAGAGATATGGAATCTGACCAAAAAAACCAAGAGAAAACTGATAATAAACGGACAGAACTGCATGCAAAAGTGCTTCATTTAAAAGACCTGGTTTCGTACCAGGATGGTACCGTGGCAAGCCGGATGATCGTGAATACAAAAGCCGGTTCGATTACTCTCTTCTCATTTGATGAGAATGAAGGTCTTTCTGAGCATACCGCTCCGTTTGATGCCGTGGTAACCATTCTTGAAGGTGAGTGCGAGGTCTGGATCTCAGGTGTGACACACCAGTTACAAGAAGGGGATACCATCATCTTTCCTGCACATGAACCGCATGCCCTAAGTGCGGTAACCAGGTTTAAGATGTCTCTTACCATGATCCGGGAGAAGGAGACATGAGTGATGAGAAGGACGGAGTATACTGCAGGGTCTGTGGAGGTATCGTCCCACAGGATACCTCAATCAGGACTATCGAGATTGACGGAAAACCGACCGGGATTAATCAGCTTGATTTTATTCTTGATGAGGTTTTATCCCTTAATCTCCAGACTGATGCCGAGATCCGGTCTGAACTGGTAAAACGTGCAGAGGTTCTCAATTACATACCTTCCAGGATGAAAGAGAGATATGCCGATGCTCTTCTCTGTGTATTCCTTGAGCAGGTAAAAAAGAGATGACCATTATGGATCAGTATGAATGCACTATCTGTGGGTATGTCTATAACCCGGAAGGGGGAGATGAAGAGAACGGTATTGCACCACACACTCCCTTTGAAGGTCTCCCGGACGACTGGGTCTGTCCCATCTCTGAGGAAGGAAAAGAAGTTTTCGTAATCATATGAGAATACACCCGGATTAATCCGGACACTAAAACACCGATAATACGTATGAATCAAATAATTGCGACGATCTTAAACGAGATGATTCGGTATTTTAATGGTGATGTAAAACGGATCAATCATGCATGCAAGGTTTACTGTTTTGCCTCTCTGATAGCTACCCAGTCAGGACTAAATGAACAGGAAAAACGAGTAACCGGTATCGGGGCATTACTGCATGATATCGGAATTCTCGAGGCAGAACGGAGATATAAGTCTTCCGGAGCGAAGTTCCAGGAGACAGAGGGCCCTCCAGTCGCACGAGAGATACTGGGATCTGTTACACTCGACACCCATACCATTGACCGGATCTGCTTTATTATCGGGAATCATCACTCCTATGAAATGATTGATGGCATTGATTTTCAGATCCTCATAGAAGCTGACCTCCTTGTCAATACCTACGAGGACTCACTGCCTGTAGAGTCTATACGGAATATGCGGGAAACGATCTTTAAAACCGAACCAGGGATCAGGCTATTAGATACGATATACCCGGAAATAAACAGTCTGCAGGAGTAACGGGTTGTACCAGGCGTACCTGTTTAAATACGGGATCTCATACGGTGATCTTCATGGAACATATTCCCTATTTTCACCTGATATCCCATGATCGTTTCAGACATGATAGAATGGACAATTATAAGACCAATATCAGGTACCGGGCTATCTCCGGAAAAAACCGGAAATGAGTCTGTCAGAAAATTACCTGATTATCGGGTGTCGGTACTATCTGTTTTTTCAGACGATAACAGAACGCTAACATACCGGTTCTCAAGCCTGATACCGAGATCATATCCGGTTGCAGAAAAAGGCACCATAAAAGCGATGCTTCCCTGTACCTGCTCTTTTGGGGAGATACTGCCTGCAGGGAAGGGATCAGAAAGAAAATCCATCACCTCGCTAACAGCATACTGCTCCTTTGTCTGGTTCAGGGCAAGGTCAAACCTGCCTGAATCAAAACAATACTCATGATCCCCGTGATTCTGCAGATCGACGGTAATAATCAGGTACACATATCCTTCGTCCGGAGTATACCGTTCAACACGGAGCCGGTGGTCAGCCCCAAACTCGTTGTCGGTTCGTTGTATCTCATCGGTGATCCTAACAGATTCGACTGAACAATTCCAGACTGAATCTACCGCATGCATTCCCGGGACCAGGATAACCGTCTCTTCCGGTGAGGTGAAATTTCCTGCTCCATCACAGCTGAACTCAGATACATAGGGGGGACGTGTCGGAATCGGGATGAATATCTGTTCTGCAATCGCTGGTTGTGCAATGATAAGAATGATGATACACACGATTCCTTTCTTCAGGTACCGGGATGATAACATGAATAAGGGGTTTATTCCTGATCCGATGAAAAGGTATCTCTTTCATTGGTACCTAAAAACCGCCAAAAAAAGAGATACACAAAATACCGTCATCGCATTTTTTATAACCAGACAGCAAGGATCTCTCACCCAAACCTTCATCACCTCTCCCCCGGTTATCTATGTATGTCTCCTGACCCTTTTGATCCGGTTTTTTTGAATACATTGGAACTGAAAAATCGTTTTATCCTCTCTGCAGCAGCAAGCGGGACTGCTGCAGACCGATCCGGAGTAATTACCGATGAAGAGATAACACGGCTCTGCCAGTATCCGGAACATGGTGTCGGGCTTGTTATTACCGGTGCAATCGGCATAAGAGAGACCGCGATCTCACATGCTAACTCCGGCCTTCTTATTAATGAGAAGCAGGTTGCCGGGTTTAAGCGCCTTTGCGATTGTATCCATAAGAGGGGAGGGAGAGTTGCGGTCCAGCTCTGCCATTCCGGGATATGGACCGGACGCCATACAAAAGAACTGCAGACCGAATCCATCGGTCCTTCCCGTCTTATCGATAATCCGTACACAAACCGTCAGAATTTTTTTGATAACTACCACGAGGCAACCAATGATGAGATTGCCGGGGTGATTCATGCCTTTGGTAGTGCTGCTGCACTCGCAAAGAAGGCTGATTTTGATGCGATTGAGATCCATGGGGCTCACGACAGTCTTCTCTCCCAATTCCTCTCCCCGCTTACCAATCACCGATCAGATGAGTGGGGCGGCTCACGAGAGAAACGAGTGCGTATCCACTGTGAAATCATGAGATCTGTTCGTGAAGCAGTCGGACCAGACTATCCAGTCCTACTCAAGCTCGGTGTCGCCGATGGGATAAAAGCCCCCGGAGCACTATCATTTAAAGACGGGCGCAACGCTGCCCGGATCTGTATTAAAGCAGGGTATAATGCCCTTGAGATAAGCCAGGGACTCCAGGGACCGACGTTTTTAGAGATGGCACTTCGCAGTCCGATTAACCGGATGAAAGACGAAGGATTCTCACGTGAATGGACAAAGGCAGTAAAATCTGATGGAGCAGTCACTATTATGACCGGGGGATTGCGGTCATGGGAACTCGTCAGTGAGGTTATCAGGTTGAAAGAGACCGATTGTGTCGGGTTGTGCAGACCGCTTATCTGTGAACCCGACCTCGGAAAGAGATGGAAAGCAGGGGATCGCAAGAAATCTGCCTGTATATCCTGTAACAAGTGTGCTTTTGCGATTGTTCAGGGACTCCCTCTTGCCTGTTACCGTGATGAAGATATCTGATACTGTGACTTCTCCTGGCTTTAAAAGCCCTCGCCGATTCATACTTACCCGGAACCGGTATCCACAAAACAGAGCGGATCATCATCACCAAAAACGTTCCGCTGCCGGTAAGCCCTGACCCGGCAGCCTCCACCGCAGAGCGAAAGATGCGAACAGGCCTGGCACCTTCCCGTAAATTGATTGTTTTTATTCCGAAACAATGCAAGAACCGGATTTTTCTCATCATTCCAGATCCGGGAGAAGGGGCGTTCCCGTATGGATCCCACAAGAAATTCCGGATCCTGGGAGAACTGGCAGGGATAGACATCTCCCAGATGGTTCATGCTGGCAACTCTGATCCCGGCACTGCATCCTCCTTTCATCGAGGAGAGAAGTTTTACTGCCTCATCATAATCCCTGCTCTTGTCCTGCTGCATCAATGCAAGCAGGTATACTGCATCCTCTGGTGCATCAACCGAGAGGAACTCCATAACCTCGGGATCAGTTTTTTTTGCATACCGGTACAGCAGTTCATACGAGGACAGGATTTCGGGTGCTGATAGCTGCAACTGCTCATACGAATCCGTTCCTCTGCCTGACGGGACAAGCCAGTAGACACAGAACCGGGAGGCACCAAGAGAGAGTGAAAGCCGGATGAGATCTTCTAATTCATGATAATTGTTCCGGGTAAGCGTCACTCTGACCCCGGTTCTCACACCTGCATCCTGACAGTTGGTAAAAGCCCGGAGGGTATCTGCAAATGCACCTTTTTTATTTCTGAACCGGTCATGGGTATCAGGAGATGCTCCGTCCAGTGATATCCCGGCGTACCCGATACCGGCACGATGAATGGATTTTGCGACTTTTGAGGTAATGAGCGTCCCGTTTGTACTGAGAGCAACCGAGATTCCGCGTGCAGTGGCATGACCCGCAAGTTCCCAGATATCCTCACGCAACAGGGGTTCTCCGCCTGACAAAAGAAGGACCGGGATTTGTATCGTTGCACAGTCATCGATAAATGCCAGTGCTTCTGCGGTAGAGAGTTCATTCGTTCTGACTCTGCCCGGACCTGACGTAAGGTAGCAGTGCGAACAGGCAAGGTTACAGCGTGCGGTAATATTCCAGAAGACAACCGGCTTACACGTCTTTGTATAGGCAAGGTACCGGTTGGAGACCGGGGCGTTTTTTACCTGCTTTTCATGAACCATCGAACTGATGGTTCCTTTTCCATGGATTGCCTGTGTTATTCTGTTCATATTTCACCGGTAAGATCAGTTATCCTGACGTGTACCGATCGTTTATACTCATCAGTACTGAAGAGAACGATATAATCAGAAAATTTGGTCTTTTTTGCAATTGATTGTACTTCCCTCTGGATCTCATCCCGTGACCACCCGTGATGAACCGTGTAGTGAGTATACATCCACTTTCCCGGGACTGGCAAACGGCAATAACAGTGGCTTACTCCGGCAGCCGCTGCAAGCTGTTCACCGGCACTATCGGGATCGCTATCCCCGATATTCCATCCGACGAGTGCATTTGCATCGATACCAAGAGCCCTCTGGTTTATTCTCGCCCGGAATTTCCTGATTACCCCTTCCTGTTTCAGCTGAGCGATCCTTGTTATCACCTCTTCTTCAGGTATGAGAAGACGTTTCGCAACAGATGCAAAGGGACACGGCACCAGTAAGAGACCCTGTTCAAGAAGCGAGAGTAGAGCAGTATCAGTCTTGTCCATCAGATCTGCCTCTGGTATTACCGCTCCCGGAACGCAGCGGAAACCGTACATCAATCTTATATCTCTTTACAGTGGCCAGATCAAGCATCTTTTCTGCCGGGATACCTGTTTTTTCCTGTATCTCGCGAAGAATTGCATCGATCTGCGTTCTCGACCGGGCTGCAAGGGTAAACCAGAGATTGTACTCGTGATCCCTCCGAAAGTTATGTGATACTTCAGGATATTCGCTAATAATTGCTGCAACCTTTCTCATTGATTCTTCATCCACCTTGCATGCGACGAGGGTTGACTGCAATGGTGAGATCATCCCCGGTTCGAGAGTAGGCACGATACCGCGGAGGATGCCATCAGTTTTCAGTTTTTCAAGGCGCCTTAAAACCTCATCCTCACAAAGACCTGCACGAATTCCAATCTCGTGGTATGGATGGGAAGTAAGCATAATATCATCCTGGAGCAGGTCAAGGAGCAGGATATCGATCTCATCTACAAGAGCCGGAATCATGATGTCTCCCCGGGAATGTAGGGACAGAGGGGATCCTCTCCACAGAGATCTCCCTCCACATCAGCAGGACGAACAAGACTGCCACACGTGTGAATGCTGCCATATGCACTATAAGCCTGGGCACGACAGCCGCCACAGATCCGGTGATATTCACACCGGCCACACTTCCCCTGCAGTCTTTCTGGATCCCGCAGTGCATGGAACACCTCAGAATTGTTCCAGATATCGGCAAATTTCTCTTTCCTGAGATCCCCTGCGATGACCGGCAGGTACGGACAGGGGGTGACCAGTCCGTTGGCATATATCCTGCAGTAGGAGATCCCGGCGATACAACCACGACCCCAGCCGGGGTTTTGTAATCCCATCTTCTCGGCAATCCTTCGAAACTGGGGGATACAGGTAGGACGAAGGGAAATGCCCGTATTTCTATATGCGGTCAGCATATGCTGCAGGACTTTTTCATACGAACCGAACCGGTCATTATTTTCCTGCCGTGACCTGCCGGTCGGAACCGGGACAAAGATCTGATAATCGCGTACTCCAAGCGTTATCCCCAGAGATACCACCTGATCAATCGTCGTACTGTCAGGAGTAAGCAGGGTCATATTAATCTGTACCTGCATTCCCTTCTCTGTGGAGATACGGATCGCAGATACAGCCTGGTTCCAGGCCCCTTGATATCCCCGGTAGGTATCATGCAGGTGCGAATCTGCCGAATCAAGGCTGATTGCAACAGTTCTGATACCAGACAAAACCAGAGCTTCTGCACGTTCCTGCGTTATCCCCATTCCACTGGTCCCAAGTCCCATGCGAAGGCCAGTTTTTGTCCCGTATGCTGCAATATCACAGATATCCTCCCGCATCATCGGCTCGCCGCCGCTTAAGATGACAAGAGGAGTACCGGTCTCTCGAATCTCATCTAAAACCCGGTATGCTTCCTCTGTTGTGAGCGGATCGGCAACCTCCCGCTCTCCTGCATCGATGTAACAGTGAGAGCACCGCAGGGGGCATCGCAGGGTGATATTCCATGAGATGAGCCTTGGAGGGGATGGATTGTCCATATATAGTACTATCCCTGTTTCTATAATACCTGCACGAACAGGAGCAACCGGATGATGCACGACACCTAAAAACAGGGATTATGAATATGACATCATCGGTGGCATCCACCGTATCATGCTCTCAATAAAAAAAAAGACCATACTGACTGCCCCGAAAAAGACGCGTATGGATGCATTCCAGAGAGGACGGCAATTTATCAGGGACCATTTCCCGTTTTTTGGCATCATCCTACGTTCTGAAATACAGCCGGGTTTGGGTTCTGTCATACAAAAAAGTATACCTGAATAAAGGGAATGAATTGGCAGATGGATGATTCAACTTATAAAATGATACTTCTCTTTCTTCTCATCTTGTTCATGGTTATCCGTGCACCGTTTATCTACTCCCGGGCACGCACACAAAAAAAAGTCAATAAAACAACGCTGACTGATAGAACACTCATACTGCTCTTTACTCTCGGGATGGCAGTCGTGCCGCTTATCTACATCATCACCCCGTTTTTTGATGCCTGTTCTCTCGGATGGCCTGACGTGTTACGGATAAGCGGGATTTTTCTCTATCTTTTCTCCCTTTTCTGTATCTTTTTTATTCACCTGGCACTCGGGAAGAACTGGTCGATGCAGTTAGCCCTCTGTGAAGAACACAAACTGATAACCACCGGACCCTACCGGTATATCCGTCACCCGATGTATACTGCCTTTTGCGGTATGATGGTCGGCCAGTTATTCCTGACCTCCAACTGGTTTGTCGGATGTTTCGGCCTTGCAACACTGCTTTTTTTAATCGGCATCCGAATCCCGAAAGAGGAACACATGATGACAGAACAATTTGGTGATGAGTACCGTGTCTATTCTTCACAAACCGGGATGCTGTTTCCAAGAATCGGAAAAAAGAATTGAGTCTGTGTTTTTAGAGGAGACCATCATCCTTTTTTAAGCAGGACGGCACGACTGAAACGAACCTTTGGTGTCCCGGAAACAGAAAACCCTGCCTTTTCTGCCATATGGATAGTCTCCCTGAAATCTTTGGCAGAAACAACAAAACCGGGCTCGACAATACAAAAGAGTCCACCGGGCACAAGGAGGGAGGAGACCTCCTGTATCAGTCTCTCTGGGTCAGGCACCTCGTGGATAACATACCATGCAAAGGCGGTGTGTATCCATTCTTCTTCACAAAGACCCAAGGTTTCCGGCTCAGCCAAAAAAAACCTGATACGGGAGGCCAGGTTCTCTGCTTCTGCCTTCTGCTTTGCCAGATCCAGCATCTCCTGTTGCACGTCAACGGCAATAACACAACCGTCTTCTCCTGAGATTCGTGCCGCGGCACGGGTCAGCAGGCCGGGACCGCACCCGATGTCAAGGACGGTATCGCCGGGTTTTACGTATTGTTCACAAAACCGTTCCGGACGAAGCATAAGACGCCTGAACCATCCGTCAAGATGTTCTGCCCGCGATGCCGGGAAGATATCATGTTTTTTTGTCATACGACCTCTTCATGGTGTTGCATTTTTTTCCTGTTCTTTTTTTCTCCGATGCAGGTATCGATTGCCTCTTCTGCCATCTGGAGAAAATAAAGCAGAAAATCAATTTCTTTTCCTGAAAATCCCTTCATCTCCTCTATAATCCTGCTAAATGCTGCCTGATGGTATTTTTCATGTCCATAATACGCAGTAACACCCTTTTTCGTTAACCGGTGCAGAACCTGCTTCTCATTTCCTTCCTCACGATAACTCTCGATAAGCCCTTTTTCCCGTAACTTTCTCGTCATCTTTGAGATCGCACCCTTGGTGACACCAAGACTGGCACACAGAGCGGTACCAGTGATACCCGGATTCCTGCTGATTGCACAGATCGTATGAATCTCTCCGGGATGCAACAGGTCACCGGTACCGAAATCACGGGGTATACGCTCACTCATATTCATCTTGTTCATGATTCGTGCCCAGCAGTCAAAGATCTCTTCCCCTCTGAAAGCATCCTGGTGCAGTATCATCTCCCTGTTGTCTGGCATTGTACTTATTGTTTACCAGGTAAACCATATGATACTTTGCGGTCCTGCCATCATTCGTATCATCGGGCAGGTAATCTGATTTAATAGCAATGTTTAAATATTTATACGCATATGAGTAATAATGGTACATCAGTACTAGGAGATAGTAGCATGCCAGGATTTGACAGAACAGGATCCCGTGGAAGGGGGCCCATGACCGGGGGAGGGTTTGGATACTGCCGGACAGCAGTACCAGCCAACCGTTCCCCTGATGAATCGAAAGAAGGAACAGATGATAAAGATTCTGTTCAGAACACCGGAATATACCCAAAAACCCGGCCTGAAGACGATCAGGTATACGGACGGGGACGGGGCGGTATTCCATGCGGAGGAGGGTTTGGATACGGAGGAGGGAGAAGACGCCGTTTCTGGCGTTAATAGTGTACGTTCATGTATGTACACGTCCCTGCCTGTCTTTTAACTGAAACCCAAATTCCCCCAACCAGAGAAGAGGAGTGGTTCATCTGTTAAGAACCCCCTATTTTCGCACCAGACCTGATTCAGAAAAATTTTTCCTGATTTTGTATTTATCGGTTCAAAAAACCTGGATCCCTAAAAAACAGGCATCCTAATCGAGGTGTCTGGTAAAGATACGCGGCCCATGACAGGTATCATACAGAACCTGATAACCCGGTATGTATCGTTACGTTACTCGTTATTCGGGTTTTTCTGGAATAGCACGCCATGCACCTGCGGGAACGGTGATCAGAAACTGTGCTCCCTTTCCCGGCACTCCGTTCTCGATAATTGAGATGTTGGTGATCGAGAGGATCTCACGAACCAGGAATAAACCCATTCCTTTCTTTACCCCGAAGCCCTGGGTAAAAATCTCTTTTTTGTGAGAATCGGGTATACCGGTACCGTTGTCAGTAAGGATAATGAGATATTCGTATCCTCTCTGTTCTGATGACAGGGTTATCTCGGTTGCTCCTTCTCCATGAACAAGGATGTTTTCCACGAGATTAACAAATACTTTTTCCAGCAGCGGATCAGCATAGATCTCAATCTCTGCCAGTGAAATCTTCCGTGTCAGGGAAGTGATATCCAGATGAGAGATTGCGAACAAAAATACCTGGAGCACATTCTGCCAGCTCGGTGGTTTTATCCCCATATCCTGGTAATCCCGGGTAAAGTCAAGCATTCTCTCCACCTCAGAAATGATGGATTTCATGGTAGTGTGATAGCGGATCAGCTGGGTATCAGTCAGGATATCTTCTTCCAGTTGGAGAAAACTGGAAAACGCAAAGAGTGAGTTCTTTATCTCGTTAAATGTGACATGATTCAGGAGATTAAGTTTCCTGCGGGCCTGGTCCAGTGCTTCCTGGTTCATGCGAAGTTCATCATAGTTCTGCCGCAGTTCCTCAGCGGTACTGGTCAGTTCTTCGTATGCTGCACTGAGTTCATCATTTTTCCGTGCGAGCTCCTGTTCTGCCTCTTTGTGTTCGGTAATATCAGAGGAGATCCCAAGAAGATACCTGGGCTTTTTATCTTTTCCAAAGATAGGAATCTTCTTGGTCTGTAGGATACGGATTCCCTTGTCACGTGTCTGAATCGGTTCTTCAGGTATTAACACGAGTTTCTCTTCGGAAAGTACCTTTCGGTCCTTTCCGGTAAAAAAATCGGCTTCATCATGGGGAAAGAAATCATAATCGTTCTTTCCGTATAAGTCTTCCCGGGAATAACCAAGAAGATCCTCACCTGCCTTGTTAAACCTGACAAAACGCAGCGTTTCGGCTTCCTTTACAAATATCATATCTGGGATGTTCTCAATGATATTATCAAGAAACTCACTATTTTCCCGAAGCGACTCTTCTGCTTCTTTCCGCTTTAATACATCCCTGACAACAAAGAAAAGCCCGACAAACACGAGGATGTAGGCAGATACTCTCACCACAATCAGGACATCTTCAAGGGTGATACGCATATCAAGGAGCACCGCTGCATGCGAAAGTCCGAATAATGCAAATGCAATCCCAATATAGAGGGGAGTTGCGCTTTTTGCCTTCCGGTGCCACCAGATACTGATAATGACAATTCCGACACAAAAAGCCAGGTTAATGAGGGTTATCGGATCCCATACAAACTGCATTGGTGTCTCCTTTGAAATGATTTATAGAATCCTGGCTTCTTCCCCTGTTTCTGCATCCGGGATTGGTATCTTGCAGAAAATACATGATACCGGATTGCATTCGAAAGGGATACAGTGAGCATGGGATTATCACTGGTTTTTTATTTTGATTCTGTCCTTTGATACTCCATATCTCAACACCTGACTCTTACCGGTTTCAGGAAAGGATTGAGATCAGGAGCATACCTGCCATATAGTTACCGTTTAATTACCATCACTCCCTATGTGATGAAGAGAGGTACTACCATTATAGGAACCCACAATATATTACCCATTCTACTACCGTTCCCTAAAACGCCCCTGCACGATATCTGTTGCCATCAATTAAAAAGGAAATTAGTACACCATTCAGGCAGGCAGCCTCCTCAGTGTTTCGGTTACATTCGCATCAAAAAAATGAATGAATTCCGGCATGAGCTGCATCAAACCAGTAACTGAAATGCCATACGCGGAAATTTGAATCAAAGAGTAAATGAAGGTGAAATCGAGAAGAAACAGATGGGTTTAATTGTTATTGTAACGGGTGATGATCTCACTCATTGTATGAGAAAACGATGATAGTGGGGGAGATATTAAGGGTTTCATGCAGCCTGTTTTTACAGGAATCCGGAAAAAATTCGAAACGAGAGATTTTCTTCCATTTTCAGGGAAGACTACGAACCAATCGCAAAATGCAAGCCTGCATCGATATGGTGTTTTTTCTTCGAAAACTATCAAGAATGCTTCACGAGACCTTCTGCTATCGTCTTTGTTACCCGGTATGGAGCATCAAATAAGAGCGATTATCTGCTTTATTCATCCCTGATGATAGTGATAAACGATACCTCTGCAAGAGGATTGGGAGGCAAAATGAAAGAATGCCATGAGCTGACAACCAGTTGTACCGGGGGGGGATCCGGGAGTAACTAAGGGAACGGAAAGGCTTGGAAGAGAATCACCGACAATCCATCCGGCATCCCCGATCCTGGCTGAGTATCTCCCGGTTCTTTACACAGGGTCACGATGGTATGCAGGTTATCAGGAAGGGACGAAACAGACCGTACCTGCCATACCAGTCCCTGATGGCATGAACAGGAGATCTCCCCCTTCCCTGATTATTCTCTCATAATAACCTGCGGTAGAGATACAGAAAACCTGCATAGAAAATCGGAGGGTGTCCAAAAATCGGGTAATGAGTTTTTTATTGAATTTTTACGATCCATCAAAATATTGAAGGGATTGAATGAAACACTCTCATTCTACAGAATAAAAACGATTGATTCAATGTTTACTAACAAAATTACCAGATTTTTAAACATTGCCCAGTTACGGAACTAATAATACCTCCTGTTGTAATACTATATCCGGATATGTCACCTTCAACAAAACCAAAACCATCATCATCAGATAAAAGTTCCACAGAGGGGCCACTTTCTTTTGAAAAAGTCTGGTTTATGTTCCAGGAAACTGATCGGTTACTTACTGAAAAGTTCCAGGAAACTGATAAAAAGTTCCAGGAAACTGATAAAAAGTTCCAGGAAACTGACCGGTTACTTACTGAAAAGTTCAGGGAGACAGATAAAAAACTCAACCAATTGGAACGGTTATTCACCTCTCAATGGGGTAAACTTGTTGAATCCCTGGTGGAGGGAGATATCATTGCCATCCTGAACCAGCGGGGAATACAAGTAACTGATACCCTTAAGCGTCGGTCAGGTCGTCGAGATGGCATCGATTATGAGTTTGATATCATTGCCATCAACGGATCTGAGATAGTAATTGTAGAAGTAAAAACGACACTCAGGCCGGAGGATATCAGAAATTTTCTGAAAAAACTCAAACAGGCAAAGAACTGGATGCCTGAATATTCAGATAAAAAAGTATACGGAGCGGTCGCATTCATATCAGAAGACTCGGGAACTGCAGCATTGGCAGAGAAAAATGGCCTTTTTGTGATTCGGGCTACGGGAGACAGTGCCGCAATCGTAAATACAAAAGATTTTGTTCCAAAAGTCTGGTAATTCACATTCTCCTCTTTTTTTCATGGAATAATGAATTTTTGCTTTTTCGTTATTTCAATTGGGTACAGAAAACTACTAGAGGCAGAGCCCCTTTATATACCTTTGAAAAGCGATAATTCACAGATATTGCTTATGGGTCCGAGTTTTTCAGGCAATTATTTTTGTAGTTGCAATATTATCTCTGATGATGAGAAACACGTTTTTCTCTAAATCAGAGTATTCAAACACTGACTGCATAAGCCACCCTCGATATTACGGGTCGTGAGAATGATTTTTAAAGAGCAGTCATGGAACGAGGGGGTTCCAAAAATGAGTGATGAGATCTTTATTGTAATTTTTTCGACCCATCAAAATATTGGAGGAATTGACTGAAACACTCTCATTCTACGTAACAAAACGATTGATTCAATGTTTACTAAAAAAATCACCCGATTTTTGGACAGTGCCCTTTTTATCATTGGTTTTATTCAGGATACTGAGAGTATCTCTGACATACGAAATCGTTGTTGGTTGGTTCATCATGGTGATGATAATACTATTTTATATCCAGCCAGTTCATCGAGTAACTTTTGTCTGCCTGGGAAGGTAGTCGGGACAGGTATTTAATAATCCCCTGTACGATAATTGTTCATAGAAAACTCCTATGAGGCAAAGCCTCAAACCTGACTCATGAAAAACGATAATTCACAGATATTGTTTTTTTGGGATCGAGTTTTTCATGCAAAATGCTCTGTTTCCGGTTATTACCCGGTGAAATCCATGTTGAATGGAGAAGATAGGATCTCACGGGCTTGGAATCGTGCTGGTTACCTATGTCCTGTAGTACATTGGTAGGAATTACCGTGATCCTGACTGTCAGTATAAAGATACCGGCAGAAATCAATGGTCTCTTTTCCCTCTTTATTATTATACAATGATACATACGTTTAGAAACACAACCAGATATGATACTCCCATACACGCAGCCTCCCGATAATAGAAGGGTACAAAAGATTGAGCTCGTGTGTAACATGAGATCTTGTGATGTGGTGAGATGAGAGAAGCAATACGTGTAATATCCACATAATCTGAAAATGACAGGAAAAGAGATTACATGAAACAGATATACTCTCAGGCTCTCTTCATTATTGGTCTGGCTGGATTATCCGGCATATTCATCGTGTTTAATGAATATTATCCCTCTGTGTATCTTGAGAAAACAGCTGATACATTACTCCTGCTACTGGCCATCATGGGTATTTTCCGGTTTATTCTGCCGGCACTTATTACTCACCGGATAACAGACCCAAAATCCCGGTATAGCATAAAAAAAATCCTCAATATCTCCGGGGTTGTAATATTCTTTACTCTGACGGCTTTTATCTGGATTGAAGAGTCAACATCACTTCTCGTAACATCCAGCATCATTGGTGCAGGAATTGCATTTTCTCTCCAGGATGTCATAAAAAACTTTGTTGGAGCCCTGATATTACTCCTGTCTGAATTATACCGGATTGGAGACCGGATTGAGATTGATGGGAATATCGGAGATGTCATTGATATCGGAATTATGAATACGGTTATCATGGAGGTACGCGGCTGGGTTTCGGGTGACCAGGTGAGTGGAAGGTTAATTGCAATACCAAATGCGTATGTCATCAACCGCCCGATAGTCAATTATACGAGAGATCATTCCTTTATCTGGGATGAGATATCTCTCCCACTCACCTATGACAGCAACTGGCAGCTGGCATGCACCGTGATTGAAAATATCATCAGAGAGGAGATCAAATCGGTAATTCCAGTTGCAGAAGATGAAATAAACTCACTTGGAATGAAATATTTTGTTTTAGCGCGGTCAATTGAGCCAAAAGTCTATATGTCGCTCACTGATAACTGGATTCAATTCGATGCCAGGTATATTTGCGATGCCAGAAACCGGCGTCAAACAAAGAACGAAATTACACTCAAGATAATGAAATGGATTGAGTCCTGTGATGATGTACATATATCCTCAACGACCTCAACGATTACCATAAAACAATAACAAATCATCTGGAACAGTTATTTTATAAAAACCTCATGGGGCAGAGCCTCAAACCTGACGCATCAAAACAGATCGTCTAAAATCCTTTTTATAAGAGATAGAGTATTCATGCAAATTCGCGATTCCCTACAATGGTGAAGAGGCCCTTCCCCACTAAACCAACAAGGACCAGAACTCTATTAAACCGGGAAATTCTTTGCCAACTCTGTTTTCCGGTCGGGAGTATTCGATCCGGTTCCGGGAATGCAGGTAACGGCTTAAAATCAGGTGTGATTAACCGGTTCAGGCAGGTTTTCACAAGAAAAAGGAGACATCCTGTATCAATTCCCTATTTCCGGGATAAGACCCGCCAGGTGTGTAATATCCGGAGGTTTTATTCCTTCTGCCTCAAACGCTTTCCAGGCCCGTTTTATCACATCAGTCTTAAAGACAAACTCGTGCCTTAAGTCATTGACATAGGCTTTTGCCGTCAGTTTCTGGTAGAGGGGATGATTCTCAACGAGAATGGTGCATGGTCGTGTACTGGACACATACACATAGCGGGATGTAATCACTGCCTCGGTAAGGATTTTAGACGCTTTTTTAATATCAGAACCATAAGAGAGATAAAAATCGATGATAACCATCATCTCTGCTGATCCTGCATTGGCACTCGATACCGACCTGCTTATCACGGCATAATTAGGAACAGCAACCCTGCTATCCCCTGGTGTTACAATAATCGTCTGTATCAGTCCGATATCGACAACCTCTCCATAATCATTATCAATCTGAATCTTGTCACCAATCTGGTACGGTTTCTCAATGATAATAAGAAATCCTGCGACAATGTCTGCAAAGAGATCTTTGAGCCCAAACCCGATACCGGCCCCCAAAAGCCCGGAGAGAATGGTTAGTTCACTCATTCCCAGGTTAAATAACGGCGATATGATGAGAATTACGGTCAGAAGATAGACAACCACCTTGAGCATCGGGATTACCATGGAGAGAATGTGCCTTTTTGTCCCGAGATTTTCAGAGAGGATCCGTAACCCAAAATCCAGTGACCATGCGATAACACTGGCAATAATAATCAGGATGATACTATGGATAATCCAGATGGGATCGAGGATGATCTGCAGGAGTGAGAGAGGTTCAGTTATATCGGTTGTCAGTTGGGTGATATTCGTCAGATTAGAGACAAAATCTGTCGTGCCTGCCATGATTACCAGACCATCCTCATCCGCTTCATCTCCGAAGTCAGACCTGCAAGTGCCAGTGGTTCGATAAAAATCCGGTTATTCTCACGATAAAAAAGACCGTTCTCGATAAGAGTGCCAAGGATAAGTTCTGTATTGACCTCTTCTGGCATAATAGTGATGAGATCAGAGACAGTCGGGTTTTCAAGTGAGATTATCAGGGAGACAAGGTACGCAGTGTCAGGATCTGATAATGGTGGTATGGGAGGTGGGGATAAATCACTCATACGGATTTCCCATGTAGTACGTGCTTTTCTCCAGATTTTCAGGGCAATACCAGGGTTTCCTCCTGATACCTGTGTGAGTCGTAAGAAAATCAGTTCATCAGGATCAACCTCATGGCCTTTTCTTCGGAGTATTGCCCAGAGAAGAGGGAACCTGATCCAGAGATAATCCAGGAGAAATACTTTCTCGATGAAGGGTATCTTGATTAATAAGGTCCTCTTTTCTGCAACCAGACGCCTGGGGACCGCTGCATTGATAATATACGATGTTGGACTGGTCTGCTGTGACAGGATAAATTCTTTTAAAATACCATTGGTTTTATAGGTAAGCAGAATCTGTTCTGGAAATACTCCTTCTATCCCTGTAACGGCACAGAGATACCTCCAGCTGTGAATATTCCACGTCGTTATCCATATCTTTTCGTTTCGCAATAAAACCCTGATAAACCGGTCCAACAGATCAAATCCGTGAATGGTTCGACGTGCCAGGAACTGACAGTTCTCAAGGATTATAATATCGGTATTTGGAGGTTGGAATAATATCGAGAGATCATCGATGAATGAATCAAAAGTAATCCTTGTGACCTGGTGAGGATAGGAACATTCGATATTTGAGACGAGATCCTCCCTTCCTGCAAGATATTCTGATATTACTGCAATGTTCCGGTTATTCCCAGACATTGCTCTTGCAATTGATGCAATAAGGGACTCTGTCTCTTCCTCCCATACTGTGCTTAAGGGAGAAGGACAGATGGATACGGGTTCTGGTTCCATTTCTCCATAGGAGATCTATCATGATTGGTATTCAGTGTATCTTTTTGGCGGTCTGATCTGATAATCATAGGATCAATCACAGATTATGATACTGGTATCTATCCCTGGTTGTGTTTTTATTTCATTCATCTATGAATGTAAGATTCTATACCTGCTTAAGAGTATATTCTTGTTCTTTTCCTGAATACTACCCGGATACTCGATGAATCTTCTCCCCGTTCGCACACTTTTAGGAGTTAATAAACTTTTATTGTATTATAACTATATATATTAAAAGTTAATATATATGGGGGATGACAAATCCAGTACAAAAAATTGAAGAATTAAACAGCATACCAATAATCCTTGAAATCATCAAAAACATGCAAATCGTCCCACTTATCGACAACGTTTTTCACCTGCATAAAAATTGGAAAGGGATGCCCATTGGCGAGACGATTGTGGTTTAGCTCTGCTACATTTTGACACAGAATGATCATCGCATGTGTTCAGTTGAAGAATGGGTAGCCAAAAAACAGGAGATTTTATCACAATATTTCACTTCCATTTCGGTCATATTTTTTGAGTACCACTAATTTTCATAGTCATATTAAATACTTATATATATAAAGAAGGCCATATAATACTAAGGACATATGGATGTTCCTCTGATCACTGAAAGGATTGATGATGAATTTCCTGTTTTAATCCAAACTCTAAAAACAATGGGAGTATCTCGAATAATTGATGAGACCTGTCCCCCTCATAGTAATTG
>CAZSDZ010000035.1:292-31190 GCA_964605795.1 uncultured Methanoregulaceae archaeon | reverse complement strand
TTTTGTATGGAAGAACCTTTTCCTCAATTGAAGATCTCAATCTCCAGGCAAAACTGTGGATGGAAAAGATCAACAATCAGGTACATGGAACAACGTATGAGATCCCTTTAGCCCGGTTTCAGAAGGAAAACCTTGTTAAAATCACATTGTATCCCCCTTATCTCATAAAAAGGAGAGAAACCAGAAAAGTCTCAAATGATTGTTTTATCTCAGTTTTTGGGAATCAGTATTCAGTTCCATGGAAATATGCAAGACAGCTTGTAGATATTGAGATTATTGATGGTCGATTAATCGTTGAATTTGAGGGCAGTCATGTATGTGAACATCAGTTACTTAACGGCAAACATGAGGTCTCAAAACAGAAAGAACACTTTAATGGGCTTCTTAAAGCAGCAAGAGATGAATCAGATACAAAGATGCCCCCTGTTATTACCGGTTCCAAACAGGAATTAACTGAACATGCGGTTCTAAAACGGCCTCTTTCTGACTATGATAAGATCTCAGGAGTGGAATAAGGTGACCGGACTTCTTCTTGATCAGGTGCATCTTCACCTGTCAAACCTTAAACTGCTGACCATGGAGGCCATTCTCGAACCCACGTTAGAACGTGCAATGAATGAAAAGATGACACCTTTAGAGACGATTGGGTACCTCACAGAGATGGAATGGAAAAACAGAGTCAGTTCAACGATCACGTCCCGATTAAGGTATGCCGGGTTTCCGGTTGTGAAGAGAAATGAAAACTTTGATTTCTCGTTTCAACCGTCTATCGATGCGATAGTTGTCAGGGATCTTGCAACGCTGCGGTTTGTTCAGCAAGCAGAGAATGTGGTGTTTCTTGGTCCACCGGGGGTGGGAAAAACGCATCTGGCAATTGGCCTGGGAGTTGCAGCGATAGAAGCTGGATTTCAGGTGCTGTTCATCAATGCATCGGTTCTTATTGAACGGTTAAAAGAGGCGTATCGACAAGATCAGTTGGATCGATACCTGAAAAAACTGATCAAGCCAAAGGTTCTGATTATTGATGAAATCGGATATCTGCCATTTGATTCTCAAGCGGCATATTGTTTCTTTCAACTGATTTCCAGAAGGTATGAACGGGTCTCAACTATCTTTACTTCCAACAAGTCGTTTGGAGAGTGGGGAGAAATTTTTCAGGACCATGTGATTGCAGCGGCTATTCTGGACAGGATTCTCCATCACTGTACTACGATAAATATCAAAGGTGAGAGTTATCGTATGAAAGATCGAAAGAAAGCCGGGTTGGTAAGTATTCACTAAATTAAGGCACACATAGTGAAATTGCATAGTTTGACGAAAGTTTTAAGTAGACTGGGGACAAAATTCCGCCTGAATTGGGGATTTTGTAACCGGCGTTGACAAATCGTATGGAGTACACCAGGTACACATCCTTCTGGCCCTGGAAAAAGTGAATTCACCCTTCTGATGGATGCTATGACCTGGTCGTGACTGAAGTGTCAACGTCGCAGTTGACAACAGATCGGACACAGTGTTCATTTTTGCCGGACTAAGTGTTCATATCTGATCGGAATATACAGCAGAATCAGTAGGATTTTTCTGCTATTCATCCGTGACCCAACACTACATTCTCAAAAAAATCCCTCTCCTAAGTTTAGAGTTTAGGAAGAGAACAAAAAGACGCACACTAAACAAACAAGGGACGAGCCTGAAGAAGAGTTCAACTCCCCGACTGTGAATCCAGGTCAAACACCGTGATGAATCGTTCCGGCAAACCTGAAAATCTCTGGAAATTTAAAACCCCGTAAAAAAAACAACCAAAAAAAAGATTAGATATAGGGGTTGCGAAGTCCCTTCCCAACACCAAAGGATGCACGGCCTTCAAGCGTCTTCTGGTTCTTGCCGATCTTCTCGTTGGCGAGTTTCTCAACAAGTGAGAGACCTGGCTTGACAGATGCCATGTCCTTGGTCTCAAAGACCTTTGCTTCCATTGCTTTTGCCCAGATATCGTCACCTTTTGCGGTCCTGACAAAGACAGTGCTCCATCCGTCAGGGCTGCCGACTGATCCGGTTGAGATATCAGCAAGGTTTGAGACATAATCCAGACAGACATGACAGCCTGGCTGCTCGTACTTGTGGGTTGCCTTGAGTGGAAGCTGGGATACTGCACCACGGTTGGTGTATGCCCAGAACTTACCCTTCCCGATATCTACCTTTGCAAGAGCATTCAAGGAAACACCACAGTGGTCCTCGACGATCTGCTTCATACCCTGGTATGGGAAGTTCTCCATGCAGAAGATACCCATTGCAAGGGCAATCTTGTCAGGGACGTCACGCATACCGATCGGGTAGAGTTGTGCTTTGCGAAGTGCCTGCATCTGACAGGGGGTACCGACGATACCGATCTTATCAAGACCGTAACTCCGGGTAGCCTCCTTGATGACAGACATGTTGGGGCAGATGTTATACTTCGTTCCCTGTGCAGCCATGAGCTCGTCCACGCTCGTTGCAATGGTCGGCTCGGGCTTCCAGGGTACTTCCCCAGGTCCTGCGACGATTGCACCGTCAATGATCTTCTCTTCAAGAGCAAATTTGAACATTGCGGTAACAATCCCACCATCCTGGGCACCTTTCAGAATCGATGCGTCTGCTGCACGTGCTGAGCAGACTGCTTTATAGTTACCTAGAACCATGTTTTTCGCCTCCTCATACACTCATAGCACCATCGATCGCACCAAGGATAGCCTCAAACTTGGACGTAAGATCCAGGGATAAGAAGCTCCGCGGGCAGGCTGCATAACAGGCGCCACACTTGATACACATGTCACGGTCAATGTTTGGCTTTCCGTACTCCATCGTGATTGCTCTGACCGGACAGGAAGCGGCACAGGTTCCACAGCCCATACAGAGACTCTGGTTTATGACGTCATACATGAGGTCACAACCACAGGCATCACTGCTGCGGTTTGGATCGCTGCCCTTCTTTGCAAGAGCCATGAGTGGTTTTAAGTACTCAGTTGCGAGAGCCTTCTGATCAGCGTTTCCTTTCAGTAACAGGTATGCCATAACACAGACATTCCTGATAACCTGGGGGGATGGCGGGCAGCAGGGTACGTATACATCGACATCAATGAGATCGCCGATCGGCACATAGCCTTCATGCCCAACCTGGTTCCACTGTCCACCACGGGCGAACCGGGTGATATTGCCATATGCTGCACACCCTCCAAGGGCGACAACAACAGTTGCGTTTGCTCGAGTTTTCTTAATGTCTTCGACAGAGTGGTGGTCGTTAATACAGACTGACCCCTCTACGAGTGCTACATCCATCTTAGGGATATCCCTGACATCAGCGAGTGTCAGACAGTACACAAGGTCTGCGTAGTTGTCAAGGATGGTAAATAATCCCTCGTAGTTGTCTGCGAGAGAGACTAAACATCCTGTACATCCGCTCATGTGAACATGCCCGACTGTAATCTTATCAGCCACAGGTTTTTCCTCCTTAACTGTTTTTTGCTTCTTATGTTCTTTCTTCTTCGAAGCGTCAGAAGTTGCAGGGGACTTTTGCGTTCCCGTCTTCTCCTTCGTCCCGAAGATCTTTGAAAGCAGTTCCTTTAGTCCCATTTTGCACCCCGAGTATATCCAGAACAGTCTGGATAGTCTTCGGAATTGCAGCCTGGACCTCTTCAGAGATCCCGATCTCAAAATCGGGTTCTGTTACGCGCTTTGGTTGACAACCAATGATTGTGATATCAATTCTGTCTTTTAACTGATACAACGGTTCAGTGAGATCCCATGAATGTGCATCCCGGTACCTACCCGGTGGCAGGTCGGTGACCGAGAGCCGTGCCAGCTGGCCTGGTTCCCCGCCAAAATCAGCAATATCAATGAGAATGATCTGCTTAACCGGTTCATCAGACTGTGCGAGCAGCGTAAAGAGAAAGTGTGGGCCTCCAAGGCCGGCATCGATCACTTTCACGTTTTCTGGGAGCTCGTATTGTTTCAACTCCTCGACAACTGCAGGGCCAAACCCGTCATCGGCAAAGAGGGGGTTTCCACACCCGAATATCACAATCTCTTTGAACAACATAGAAACGTGTAACCTTACTGAATGAGCTTGTCCGCCACAATCCGCTTGTTTTCGTCTACTACGAGCATGTGGGTTGCACAGGACACACAGGGATCATATGCACGCATGATAACCTCTGCAAGCTGCCATGGTGCTCCCTCAAGAGCCCTGCTCACGGTCGGGAAGTTCCAGGTGGTCGGGACGAGGAGTGTGTAATCGGTTACCTTGCCGTCTTTGACACGTGCAAGGTGGACATCGGTTCCACGGGGAGCCTCGTTTGCGTTCCATCCAAGGACCTTGCCGGTTCCCTGGGGAATCTCGTCAGGCAGTACTGCACCCTTGCAGTTAAGCGCATCCAAAGCTTCCATCATGGTGTATAAACAGCCTGGATACTCCATCTGCCGTGCAATCTGCAGGCCCATTGCTCCTTTCATGTCAAAGTTTTTGTACTTGACCAGACGGGCACGGGGACCGACCTCGACTGCATTTCCATCATAGAGCGGAACCGAGGTGCATGCTTCCATTGCCGGGAATGCCTTGCCGCCTACAGGTGTTGAGCCGCCTATCGGGTAGTTGGGATCCGAGTCGGTAATCTCGAGTTCCTCGTTCATGTACCAGTTGTATGGTGAGACATCGGTCCAGCGGTCAGGATTCCACTCTGGACATTCATCGAGGTTAGATGAGCAGAATGACGGGTCAACTGCCATGTATCCCTGGTTGTGGTAACCGAGGGTGTCCGGGACCGGTACTTCTGTCTTTCCGACGGTGACCGTGTCACGGTTCTGGAAGTTCTTAAAGACCGCGATCATGAAGTCCATATGCGCAATTGCAAGAGGAAGGGCTTCTGATGCAAGATCGTAGATCTTCTGCTTTGCCTGCGGGGTAATGTTTGTGTACATTCCGCCGACACGGGGGTTGCTTGGGTGAATTGCTTCTCCACCGGCAATCTCGCCTACTGTCTGTCCGACTTCACGGAGCTTCTGGATCCGCTTTGCAACGGTCCTGACAGGTTCTTCCGGAGTGAACGGGTTAATCTTGACATCGGTTCCCGGGATGTACATGTCGGGAAGTGACAGGATGTTATGAAGTGCATGGGAGTGGAGCCTGTTTGCACACTGCAGAATGACACGGAGCAGGTATGCATCGTACGGGATCTCACACTCAATAGCGCCTTCCATCGCACCTACTCCTGCAAGTGTGTGTGCTATCGGACAGATACCACAGACACGTGAGGAGATCTTTGGTGCCTGGTGCATTGACTTGCCAAGAGCAAGCTTCTCAATGCCACGTACCGGGGTGAGGCTGAGCCAATCTCCACGGGTAATGATACCCTCGTCATTGGTTTTCATGACGATCTTGGTATGTCCCTCATGCCTGGTTGTTGGGGAAACTTCTACTACTTTCGACAAAACTATCGCCTCTAGTTTATATTGTGTTGTTCAAAAAGCTGTACCTGTAATTACAATTACCTAAGGGCCCTCAGGGTATCCTGAGAGTTAATGACCGTACCTCTGTACGTCAAAAGGTAATTTGAGAGCAGTGTAATTATATCTTGTCATTTTGCTGCAATTTAATCGTTTAATTAAGAAACGTAATATCATACCAAATCAGCAATTTTTTTATTTTATTATACTAAATAATAAAAAGAATAAAATTTGTAATAATTAGTATATTATTATTTGGTATATCGAGAAACAAAAACGCTTATTAAATTTCCAATAACAATTTAAGACTCATTATACAGTAAAATTTTACAAATTATTATCTATTATTATTTAATGCCTAAAGTATTACTTATCTGTTTCCCCTGTTTTCCCGGGAGAGATTATATAAAAAGAGCCTCTCTCTAAAACCAATGATAATTTGAGATATGTCTAATCGCAGATTATAATGGACCGATCTAGGGTTTTGCGCTCTGCTGGTTGGAATCCATCATCACAGATGTGAATCATACCGTCAGGCTCTGCATGAGTGCTGTATACTCACTGCTATATGAGGAAGTCTGATTACAAACTCTTCACGAAAAAGAGTGTGATTGAAGATGATATCGGTGAGTAAAAAGAATAATAGGTATCTAAGAGAAATCGCCGTTAATCTCGTCAGACAACTCTGCAAGTGTCGCCTGCCGTTCGGCAAATGCATCATGCTGGTGAATACTCTCTTCATTATCCTGGGCTATCGTCACCAGTGAATCCCCGGGAAGATCAGAGAACTCGGCATGGACCCGTCGTGCCATCTCCCGAACACAATCCTCGACAAAACGGGGATTATTGTGTGCAGTCAGAACAACATGCCCTTCATCTCCTCTTTTTAACAACTCAAAGATAGGCGTACTCATTGATTCCTTGAGTATCTGTATCAGCCGTTCAAGTTTCAGGTGCTGGTCGTCATCGGTCTCTATCGAGAGAAACCCCCGTCCCCGCTGGTTATGGGTTGCCATGGGAACCTCTGCAAAGAACGCCTCGATGGCCTCATCGCTGATATTAAGGTTCTTCATCACGTACCGTGCCCGCTCCTTCATGATATTCTGGGCACACGGACAGGCTGTCATCCCGGTAACCTCTGCACCGATGCTCTTCCTGACAAGTGGTTCCCGAAACGTTCGTTTCGCAATGGCACTTGCATAAACCTTGATAACCTCCTGGCAGCTGGTATTAGAGACCGGGGTCTCCTGGTTGACCATGAACTCGCTCTTCATCTGGACCTCGGTCCGGTCAGCATACTCATGCCTGTCAAGCAGTCTGCGTGCAACCAGGCTGCAGAGATGTTCAATCTCCTTTACATCCCCTTCGATAGCCTGCTGCAAAACTTCATCAATGACCTCAAAATTCCGGGAGAGGTTTGCCCCTTTCAGGCTTCCCGGCAGGTCGACAAAGATATCAAAGTTCGATATAAAGATGACCGGTCTTTTCCCGTCCCGTTTTACTTCTACCAGCTTCTTGACATTTTTTACCCCGACCCGGGTGAGGTTGATGCGAATATCCGGTATCGTGGACTGAACGTCAGGAAGTTCTTTGCCAAAGGCCCCGTCTGTAGATGTTATGATGTATCTCTCCTGTCTTGATAGTGGGATGATACTATCGGTATCCATCCTTTGTTACATAAGATGATATTTATTATCTCTGGTTGCCTTGCCTGGAAAAAAACTGATATTATCTCAAATTTTCTCGTATTTGTGTTCTTTTCACGTTTTTACATACAAAGAGACCGGATCTATCCGATGGTATATCCTCTGGGGCAGCCTTTTACCCTCTCCTGATGATATATACCATATCTATGGATGAATCATATGAATCGCTTCTGCATAAAGCTTATGAACAGGTGACCGAACCAACTGAAGAGACCAGCCGGTGGACATACCCGGAACCGCGGGTGACGATTGAGGGTAAAACAACAATTCTGGATAATTTTACCGATATTGTCAGTGCATTCAGACGGGATCCCGATCACCTGTTGAAGTATATCTTAGGAGAACTCGGGACTGCAGGAAAGCTGGATGGAAATCGGGCAATATTCAATGGAAAATTTGAAGAGTCACTCATAAACGCCATCATCAACAGTTACGTATCAGATTATATTACCTGCTCTGAATGCGGAAAACCTGATACCCATCTGGTAAAGGAAGGGCGTGTCCAGATTCTCATGTGTGATGCGTGCGGAAGTCACCGCCCGGTCAGGAAACGAAAAGCCAGGTCTGAGCCGGTTGGAGCAAACCTGGAGGTGGGAGCGATTATCGAGGTTACTATCGAGAACCTCTCCCGCAGGGGTGACGGCGTTGCCAAGATCGGGAAGAATATCGTGTATGTATCAAAGTCAAAGCCAGGCCAGACGCTAAAGGTGAAGATCGTACGGATATCCGGCTCTATCATCTTTACCGAACGGCCATAAAGAGGGACAGAGAGGAAAAATCAAAAAATTCTTTTCATTTTTTACTGTTCTGCCGGTTTGTGCAGCCCGGATACCTAAGAATAAGAAGAGAACAGGGGAACAATGCTGTTTTTTAAACTGCTGACTCAAGTTGGTTGAGCAGGTCTGCACAGGAACCTGATACCCTCTGGCAGGCTCGCTTGATTGCATCAACAGGGTTGGCCTTTTCGTGAGTTGTCACGGTCAGTACCGGATCAGAGAACTGGAACTCGACGAGATATGTTGCAACATCAACAACAGGATCCTGCAGGAGTTCATTGGTCAGAGCGTTTAAGAAGGTATGCCCCTGTCCGATGATGACCATTCTGACCTTGTCGTCAGAAAGCTCAAGAACAGATATATTCATTCTATATTCATTGCATGCAGGATGTAATAAAGCTGGGTTTTTGAGCATCCGGGCGGTTTACCAGACAAACTCATCCCCGTCGTATCCCTGGTTTTGGTAGTCAAAAGGAACATGATGACTCATGTGAACAATCCGGTAGGATACAACCCCGAGCCGTGCTGCAAGACGGTCTGCTTCATCAAGATTCATATGCTTGGTCACCTTCTTAAAGGATGGCGGGAAGAGACCATCAACAAAGAGCATATCCACTCCTGACAGGAGTTCCAGAGTCTTCTCTGGCAACTGGTCATTGGTATCAGAGGTCAATCCTACTCTTGTTTTGCCATCTGACAGGATTACCCCGCAGGTATAGGTAGGAGGATGCGTCACTACAATTAGGGTGACCGTGATATCGCCGATCTGAAAGGGAGTATAGGGAAGGACTGTTTTGGTCTCATTGAGAAGGAACGAGAATATTCCGCCACAGTATGTCATGACCGGTTCTGCAGCATAAACCGGGGGGGTCTTCTGGATACGATAAAACTCGCCAAGACCCATGAAATGGTCATAATGCCCATGTGTCCAGATTACTGCAGAGATCCGTGGCGAACCGGCATTAAGGAGCTGCCGTCTGAGGTCAGGCGTAGTATCGATAAGGATTGTCGTCTCGTTGCTGGAGACAAGGAGGGAAGTCCGGAGCCGCTCAATACCGGTATCGCGGGCATGGCTGCACTGCCTGCAAAAACAACCAATCTTTGGGGTTCCTGTCGCATCACCGGTACCAAGCAGCCGTACCTTCATCCGTACCACTTTCGGTTCCTGTTTGTATCGCGTGCCTGTATCAGATCTTTTCCGAGAGAAACATCATCTTCCGTGATATCGGTCCTGCCCTCAAGAAGAGCGGTCAGTACCGCTTCCCTGACAAGCATCCGTAAGTCAGATCCGGAAAACCCCTCGGTTGTCTGGGCAAGGTGCCGGTAGTCACAGGAACATGAGAATCCGGCAAGGATTTTTGAGAGGATCTGCTCGCGGATCTGTTCATCAGGCAGATCAAAGAGCATCACCTCGTCAAACCGTCGCCAGGCTGCCTCGTCAAGAAGATGGGGGTGATTAGTCGCTCCGATCAGCAGAACGTTATTTTTCACCAGGTTTATCTTGTCGATATTCTTGAGCAGTGCATTCACCGCACGTTTCATGGCCCCGTGATCATCTCCGACACGGCTCTTTGCAAGAAAGTCAAACTCATCGATAAAGAGGATGGATGGGGCAAGAGCTCTTGCGACATCAAAGATCCGGTCAATATTCTTTGAGGTCTCTCCCAGGTACTGGGAGGTGACCATGGAGAGCCGTACCTCAAGAAGCGGCATATGAAAGATATGAGAGAGAGCAAATGCAAGTGAGGTCTTCCCGGTCCCGGGAGGTCCGATAAAGAGGAGTTTGCCTATCTCAACAATCCGGTGTTTCTTGAGAAATTCGATGTTTCGTAATGCGACCTGCAGTTTTTGTATCCGTTCAAGCTGGTCAGGGGAACAGACAAGATCATCAATCGTCTGCTCAACCTCGTCGGGTGCGTAGATGAGGATGAGATCAAGGCCGGAACGCAGCCTCTCATCCTGGACAAGCATCTTTGCTATCTTCTTGTCAAGAAATATACGTGTATCTTCAAACAGTGAGTTGGCGTTACGGGTTATTTCGTACGAAACACCAGGCATATTCTCAATATTCTGCCCGTACCATGCAAGGGCAGGATTATTGGCAAGATATGCCTGGCCGTTATGCTTTAAAAACCACCGGAAAGCCGGAATAAGTTCCGTAATGCCGAGTCGGTGGCCGAACTCTTCGTAAGAGGCAAACGGGTTTTTCGTAAGTCTTTCATGTGCATTCGTGACCCCAAGAACCCGGGCAATGGCACTCTCATTCACGACAACTACCGGCCGCTGCTGATCAAAGGTATCAATGGAGAATACTTCCCTCGCCTGTGGGGGGAGGTCGTTGATACCGAGATCCGGGTACTTGTTAAATATCTCTGCAGTAAGCAGGATGGCAAAAATGTCTAGTATATCTTTTTCAGGTGGCATTGGTCTGTCCTTATCGGAAAATCTTCTCAGGCGGTCGTAATGATGCATCCATCCTCAGTCACGATAAGGGTATGTTCTGACTGTGAGATGTAGGATCCTGCACAGTCTCCGAGGACTGGAAACGAGTATAATATCCCTTCCCGGCAGAGTGTTCGAAGGGCAAGATCCGGTTTTGAGACCGGCAGATGGCGCCGTGCAAAGGGAAGACCGTGATTATCTCCGATACTCTGCAGAACTCTCCGTGCTGCCGGCATTCTGACTGGTTTCTTCTCAACCTGTTTGTATATCTCGATACGTGACCGGTCACTGACATGCCCGGTACCCGTGGTAGCAAACGGCTCGATGGCAACAACCATGTCAGGGACGAGTTGCATTCCCCCGTTCATCCTGACGTTGGGAACATTTGGTCCCATGTGAAGGGTATATCTCGCCAGACCATGTCCGGTCAGGTTTGAAACCGGTTTGAAACCCCGGGATTCAATCTCGTCCTGCACGATCCCGCCGATCTCCCCGATTGAAATCCCGGGTTTTACTGCCTCAATAGCACGATCCCGCGCAGAGAGGGAGGCCTCAACCAGGAGTGGCTGGTTCCCGAGATCGACGGTCATCGCAGTATCGGCGATATAACCGTCGCAATGAACCCCGATATCGAGTTTGACCATGTCTCCTTCTGCAAATACTCGTTCATCAGATGGTGAGGGCGTGTCATGGGCAGCATCTGAATTCAGTGATATGTTTACCGGAAATGCAAGACCAAGCCCGGTATTCTTCACCTCTTCTTCCACGGTCTCTGCCACCAGAAGGAGTGACTGTCCGACTGTTATCATGGATCCTCCCTTGCTACGAACACGTGCTGCAACACGGCCCGCCTCACAATATGCCTCAAAAATGTCTTCTTTTATACGATCAGCTCCATCGGGTAATGCGTCCAGTTATCAAAATTATCTGGTTGTACACACCCCATATCTTCGATCCGGATACCCCCTGTTCCCGGGTAATAGAGTCCGGGTTCAATCGTTATCACATTCCCGCTCTCAAGCGTGGTTCCGGCAGGAGAGAGTGCCGGGAGTTCATGGACAGACAGGCCGACACCATGACCAAGACTGTGAATAAATCCTCCTTTCCGATCCCCGTATCCTGCCTCAGAAAAGAGATCCACTGTCATCTGGTACAGACAAGATCCAGACACCCCGGCACGCACTTCAGATTCCACCTTCCCGATAACATCCCGTACCGTCTCGTACATCATGCAGATCTCGGGATCCGGTTCGCCCCTTGCAACGGTCCGGGTCATGTCTGCATAGTATCCGGTTTTCTCTGATGAGGGAAAGATATCGATGATAATGGGGGCATGTGCCGGGAGGGTTCCCGAGCCGGTGACATGGGGAAGGGCAGTATCCGGCCCGGCTGAGACGATGGTATCACGGGCGATACAGCCGTGAGAAAAGAGTGTCATCTGGATCTCCTGCCGGATCCATTCTGAAGTAAGGGGTTTTCCATTGCAATACAGGTAATCCCCCTTGATATCGGCTTTCCTGATACAGTGAACTGCCCGCTCCATCGCTTGTGTCGTGACTGCCTGTACGTCCCTGATGGCTGCACATTCACGGGGAGTTTTCCGTGCGCGTAAATGCAGGACGGTATCTTCGGTATCAACAAAGACCGGATCCAGTTCCTCAAGTGCCCTGGCCAGCCAGATCTGCATATTCGGAGGTACAACAACCGGTCCCCCTGCTATCTGGTTGATAAGGAGCGCATAACCACGTTTGAGATCCTTCTCGGTCTGCAGGATCTCCTGAAGACCTGATCCGGTCCGGGAGAGTACTGTTGCATCTGATTCGCGTGATGCACGTTCTGCTTCCATGTCAGGAACGATGAGAATACCTCTCTCGCCTGGTTTTTTCAGGAAGAGTACCGGATCGGTTGTGGAAAAGCCGGTCAGGTACCGCATATGGGGATCTGTAGATGGTGCATAGACAAGAAATGCAGATGCATGATAGGAAGTGATACAATCATCCAGATCGTCCATCCATACCTGTTGGCGGTATACCCACAAGTACTTTTATCCCTGATGTGAAGTATGAATGATGAAGGAATCACAAAAAGAGCAGTTCAAGTGGAAATTCTGGTTTCTTGCGGTAATTTTAAACGGAATCATCTTTCTCTTTGCCGTTGCGGTTCTGTCATGGTTTCTCATTCCTGATCCATATCGTTCTCCGATAACGGTTATAAGCATCATTATTGGTGCGTTTCTCATCCTGTATTTCAGGAAACGGTACAAAACAACAAAAGAATGGCTTTCGCAGTGTTCAGATGAAAAAGAACAAGGATGAAATGCTTGGGAAACTAAAAGACGAGATAGAACTGGTAAGCCGGCATATCGGAGTCCTCGCGGCAGTCTTAAAAAATCAACCAATCGGTATCATTAAGCTTGCAGAACTCCTCTGTGAACCGCAACACCGCATCAGGTATTCACTTCGGATCCTCGAGAACCTTGGCTATATCAGGGCATCTTCGACCGGTGCTGTTGCAACAGAGCAGGCATCTCTCTTGTTTTTACATTTAAACGAAGATATCGGGGAAATTATGGAACTTGTCAGTGCAATGAAGGTGTATGGTTCTGGTATCTCACAAAAAAATGATTCATCTGATAATCAGCATTTTTAAATACATACATCTCCTACGTAATAAAGCACTATCAGCCGCCATAACTCAGTTGGTAGAGTGACTGGCTGTTAACCAGTATGTCACAGGTTCGAGTCCTGTTGGCGGCGTTCTTTTTGTTTTGGGCCTGTAGCTTAGCTGGTTAGAGCGCCCGGCTCATAACCGGGAGGTCATGCGTTCAAATCGCATCAGGCCCATATCTTTACGCATTCAAAAGTAAAATAACGAAGATCTGCAGAAGATCAGGACTTTATTTTGTCAAAAGGATACGGTTCTGGTGATTAGAGAGACCCTGCAGATCGTTATCCGGGCATGAATGCGGAAAAAATTGTATTCCCTGCCTGGAAAGGTATCGCCAAAGACCCGTTTCAATTCCCTCTTAAAACAATGCGGTAACCGGAAAAGAACTATGGAACCGATAGTATGCCCTGTCTGTCAGAAGCCACATGTAAACCGGGCAGAGGATGTTCTGACCGCAATACCTGACCGGTTCTCTCCCTGCGCTGCATGTGCTCCTTTTCATACCCGCAACCTGAATAAGAGATCTCCTCTGCCATCTTCGTATGCCATGCCGGAGCCATGCAACTGTAACCGGCGCTTTATCGATGATGTCATGGCACACATCTATCTTCTCTTCTGCAGGGAAGGAGTATTTTCCGGGAATGAGGATCTTGCAGGCATCGGGATGCCCTTGCCAGATCCCGGTCTCTTTCTGCGGCATCCTCCATACCTTCCTCCCTCATCCCTCGTACTCCTTACCTCTCACGAGATTGCTGATATCGCTGGACGCATTCTATGGGAAGTCCCTGAGTTATCAGGAATCATCATACGAGACAGCAGGCTTCCCGGGATATCAGGAGACGATCTCTCTGGTCCCATAGATGCAAACACGGCCACCCACACTTACACGCGTGCGGCAGGATGTGATGTCCGGGCAGATATCTTTCCCTGCCGGGCAGGTACAAATGTTATTTATAAACCTCAATCCTGTGTGCATATCGAGTTTCCACGCAGGTTTTCAGAGAAGATTCGTTCGGTCGAACGGTATATTGACCAATTCTCTCCGCGGTTCTGTATTGATGCCTGCTCCGGGCCGGGAACTCTCGGGATTGCGGCAGCCCGAAACCAGGTATCAGAGGTTGTATGCACCGATGCATGGTATGCAGCAGCATTCTTTACCGGGTTAAACCTCCTGGTAAACCAGGAGACACTGGGATACGAAGAGGTAACGATGCATACTACCTATGCGTCAATGCAACAAAACCCGGTCCGCTCGTCTCCCATCCTGGTTGCCGAGGCATACAAGGACGGCCAGTCCTGCCATGTCTACCATGGATCGCTCTGGAACCTTGGTGAGGTACTTGAAAAAGAGCCGGATCTTACCATACTTGATCCGTTTGACAAGACAGACCAGGCAGGGATCCGAACAGCCTGCTCCCGCTGGAAGCGCGAATTCGGCGGGGAGATCGTCGTTCCTTAAAAATTTGGGGTCTGTAATTTAAGGGATATACTGATATCATCGATATGCAGTCAGATCATCAAGATAGATGGTTGCATACAGAAAACTATCGGTACCGAATGAGAAGACAACACCGTTTATCACATCAGGGTGGATCGGTTCATCCCCTTGTAGCGGTGAAAGTTCGCTCCACGGGATCTGCACGATATCCCAGCCACCTACACTTGCGGGTGTTGTCCGGGTCTCGTAGTCATAGAGTATCCGTGTCCCGTCGGTATGGTTTGAGTACACAAGCACGCTGTATGGTATTCCTTCTTCTTCTGCATGAATGGCATACCTGATACCTGAAGCCAGAGAGAGATCCCGGGGTGCGGTAAAGAGGAGTTCTGTTGTGGCCCAACCCCCGGCAACAACAGGGGAAACACTGACATACCGGGATCCGGATCCTGATGATGCCTCTGTCGTGTCTGCCCTGCTTACCAGCACCGAGGTCCCGTCGGTATAGACTGCCCACCCTTCGGTACCGGGCGCAGGTTCTGTCTCAAAATCGTCTATCAGAAGTGTATCCGTTTCCCGGACATGAGTCGTTTCAGGAAGAGCGGCACTGTCATCATCCCCGTTCTCATCAGTTTGTGTTTCCGGGACCGGTTTTAAGGTCTCTTCACCAGTCATCCCGGGTATCTCACCTTCGGTTTTTACCTCTGCTTCGTGTACCGGTATTGTTGCCGGGGTTGGTGAATCCGCCTTCCACCGGTTGTAGAACAGATTGAGCATCGGAACAAATTCCGATGTTGCTTTCCTGTTCCCTGCTACAGAGGGATGCGCATCCTCTGTCGGGTATACGAGTGTGTTGCCGCCCCTGTTCGTGATGTACTCAATGGTACCCGATTGGAACCGGTGATGGTTCTCCTGGCCAGTAAGGACTGCATGAAGATCCCATACCGCAACATTGCTGCCCTCGTAATCCCGTAACCATTCTGTTGTGAGCCAGGTGTTAAATGCGCGTGCATTCTCTGCATAGGTTCTATCCAGTTCCGGTGGTGCGGTGATAACAACGAAGAGCTTGTCAGGTTGGGTTGCAAAGGAGGTGAGCAACTCATTATATACGTATTTTGCCCCTGCAACCGAGAGTTCGGCATAGGAGCCGGGAGGATCGTCCGGGTTTCCCGCAAGGTTGGAGTTCGGGAAACATGACTTAAAGACGATTATCTCATTCTCGCCACCCGGATCCTGCATCGGCCTGTTGTAATAATCCCAGCCTGCAGCGTCATCATCTGATTCAGAAAAAACAGCCTGCAGGTAAGTGTTAGTTTTCGGACCGGAAAACCACTCGATCCAGTCAGGGATATCAGTCCGGTCTCCGATGGCATCTGGTCCCCATCCGTAGTAGGTGTCACTGACAAAGTAGTTGTTCTCTCCAAGTGCCCTTCCAAGACCACCGTTCTCATCGGAAAGCCAGTTTTCACCAACCGAGTGGTGGATAAAAATTAATTTTACCGTCTCATCCGGAGGTGAGGGATCCAGGCTGCCCCCTCCTGCTGCAGATACCGCTATTATCATACCGGCAAGCATGACAGCACGTGCAAGAATTAATGTAAGGTTCCTGGTTTTTGTTCTCTTGTTCATTCTTTGTATCTGATAGCATCGGTCTTTCATTCTGATTCCCCCACGTATACTGCTCTATTGTTCTGCTCTCGTATAGATATGTCGGAGACGATTTTCGGGATCCGGCCTTTTATTGTGCATACGGCCAATGCCCGGTAATGCGAAATCGATATGGGACCGCAATTCCTTTGAATTTCCCTTTTTTTGATCCTGATATTCCCGCGGTTGTCTCCCGCTCTGCGGGACTGGCAGGGAAAACCTGAATAGAGAGAGGGATTTTTGGGTCTGCCTCTCCTGAGGGCGCTCTCTTCCGGGAGAAGAAGTGTTTAACTGGTCAAAAGGACATGTACTAACGGGACTAGCCCGGGTGGGTCGGCGTCACCTGTCATCTGAGATCGCCGGTATGCAGAGGGCGAAGTTTGAGGAAGGCTGAAACGGGCAATAGGAGTTATCATCTCTCCTGACGTAGAAACCCTGTCCTGTGAGGTCGATGGAAAGGTATCATATGTTTCGGAGGAAACAGTGACCTCGTATCATGGGGACCGGTCCAGGCCCGGAAGGGAGCAGACTTACCATGGACATTCGGCGCCCACAGGGGTGCGGGGCGGAGAAAGGAGGTCTTGACAAGTATTGCTACGTACTGTCGACCGATAACGCGTCCCATCTGGTTTTTTCATAAGGATATTGGTATGTCTAAGGTTGGAATTATTGGTGCAACCGGCCGGATTGGTCAGTATGCAGCCCTCGCCATATCACGGAGCCCCTATGTTCGGGAAATTGCTCTGTATGGGCGAAAAGGGAATGAATGTCTCCTTGATGGGATAAAAAGGGACATGAGGGATTCTTTTGCAGCAACCGGGAATTATACTCATATTGCAGTAACGACCGAGCTGTCAGATCTTCGAGGATCAGATATCATCGTCTTTACCGCAGGTCTGCCGAGGCGTGCTGACCAGGACCGGTCTGAACTTGCATACGAGAACGCACGGGTTGTTGCCGGTTATATCAGCGATCTTGAAACAATTGTTCCTGATGCCATTATCCTCATGGTTACAAACCCGGTCGATGTGATGACAGCAGTTGCAATCAGGTACTTTGGAAATAGGATACACCAGGTGTTCGGACTGGGAACCCATCTCGATTCTATGCGGTTAAAATCAATCATCGCCTCCCGTCTGAAGGTTCATGTAAGTGAAGTACACACCCGGATAATCGGAGAGCATGGGGACAGCATGGTCCCGCTCTGGTCTGCAACCACCATCGGTGGTATCCAGATACAGAATCTCCCGGCATTTGGAAACCTTCCCATCGATGATATCATGGCAACGGTGAGAAACTCAGGTCAGCAGATAATAGCAGGAAAAGGGGCAACCGTCTGGGGGCCGGGCGATGCGATAGCAACCCTCGTCTCGACCGTTCTCGGTGACGAGAACCGGATTCTGACGGTATCAGCGTACCTGAGCACTGAGATGCATTCAATCGGTGATCTCTGCATCGGAGTCCCGGCACGTATTACCCGGAAAGGAGTCTTTCCAGTCTCCATAAAAATAGACAAAGAAGAAGAGCAGGCGTTAATTGCGTCTGCGAAAAAGATAAAGGATCTCTCGCTGGAGGTTTTTGCCTCTCTTGAGAATGAAGGGATTACTCCCTGAAATTACCTGTTTCTTTTCAGGCTGCTTTTCACACCGTTCGTATCAGATCAGTGTGGATTCAATGATCTCTGCCCGTTCCACGCCTTCGATACTACTTAAGGCAGCCTCGACAGCATCGGTCTGACCCTGTGCATCAGGGACTACCACAACGACTTTGAGGGCGACAAGGCCAAAACCAATCGGTTCTTCCTGGATCTGCTGGACATTATTGACGGTCTTTTGTATTGTATCCCTGATACCGCCCAGATCAATATCAGGCGACGTGGGCATAACCTTGATTATCAGAGCCACATCACCCATTCACGGCCCCCGGAATCCACAGGTGGGACAGATATACTCGATACTCTGCTCTCTGCACCGGTAACACCGCATGATATCGGTCCCGCAGGCAGGGCACCCGAATCTGGTGGCACCCTCAAGAGCGAGCGGGGCGTTGCAGGACGTACATTTCTTATCAGTCATTCTTGTATCTCCTGAAGTCTTTACATATCTTCACGTGTATGTACTTAAAATATCTCAGGAGAGAGAGGTGCCATAGACTTCCCTCCCGGAAAGGAGATCGGCGAGCCGGTCCGGGTTTCTTCCATTCAATATGATTGTTGGAACGTGATGGGAAAGTACAAAGGGGATAAAGAGAGGATCCACGACATCGGTTTTTGTCGGCTCTGTTATCTGCCTGATAAGCCCTTCATCTTTGGTTATCCCGTCAACTGATTTGAGAATGGCCAATTCTGTTTCTTTTTGGTCTGCAACGTACGCAGCAATGGTATCTGATGTAACCTCCCAGGAATGGGGGAGGGGGTCGGTCTCCTGCAGAAAGCGGTATGGTAAAAATACCCTGGTCTCGGAGAGGTCTGGTACAGTGGTAACCGGGATGCCAAAAGACGCGATATACCATCCGTACTGTTCCATCCCTGCGATAGCCATCCAGTGTGCGAATGATCCTCTGACCTGGCAATCTCTCACCGTCTGTGCAAAGATGCCTCCCCCGGGTATAATGAGAACTTTCCGTTCAGAAGAGAGGATGATTGGCAGTATCTCTCCGATCTGATGAATCAGGCTGCCTCCGATCTTGAGAACCAGATCCCTCATATAATACCCGTTGTCCGGGTAAGTTCATAAAGGAACGGATATGACCCTTTTTATGCGTTCCCTGCTCATCTGTCTTCTCCTCCCGGTATGCCTGATCCCTTGTCCCGCTTCCTGCTTTTTAGGAACGATACAGGAGATCTGTCCTGATACCTATCTTTCGGAAGATGCAGATGAGTACCTGGTTATCACTCCCTCTGCAGCGGTCAGCAGGTATACTCTTACTGACGGAGAGGGAACGATATCATTTTCCGGTCCGTTTAACCCAAATTCTTCGGTCACTATCGCCCGTGAAGCATCTGCGTATTATACCGTGCATGGGAGATATCCTGATTATGAGATACAAAACACAATGCCTGGTATCCCTGACGTTTCCCTGGAAAAGAGATTTCAACTGGCAAATACCGGTGATGATCTCACCCTTTATGCTGACGGGAGAGTAACTGACCAGGTCTTCTGGCCACAGGATTTCGTATGCAGAAGAGGCCAGGTCCATTACCGGGATCCATCCGGGGGATGGGATCCCCGGGTTCTTTTGATCGGGCAGAGCCGGCTCTCTCCTAAAAAGGTCTCCGGGGTATCAGGGACCGTCTTTGTCTCACCTGATTGTGGCAGGGATATACTTCTTGGAGTTATACACGATGCTAAAGAAGAGATCCTCGTAAACGTGTATGAGTATACCGATACCGGAATAGCCGATGCCCTCTGTTCTGCCCGATCCCGGGGTGTCATGGTATCCGTGCTCATTGAAGGAGGACCGGTTGGCGGTATCCCGGAAGAAGAGAAGATAGTCATCTCCCGCCTGCAGTCAGGTGCCATCCCGGTCCGGCAGATGGGAACGGTTGCTGACAGTCATGCCCCGTACCGGTATGACCACGCGAAGTACATCGTTGCAGATAACAGAACCGTGCTGGTGACCAGTGAGAACTTCACAAACCACAGTCTTCCTCCTGCCGGAACGACCGGGAATCGCGGCTGGGGGATCGTCATGAATGACTCCCGGATCGCAGCCTACTACCGGGATCTCTTTTTCCAGGACCAAAACGGGCCGGGAATAGCAGAGATTCCTGACACGAAATATCAGGATCGGGAAGAGGCGGTTGCTGTGTTGTCTGCGAAACGGTATACTCCGCGGTTTTCCCCGCTCTCTTTTACGAATGCATCCGTTAGTGTGGTCGTCGCTCCGGATACGAGTTCCCTTGTGACACACATGATAGAGGATGCAGAGACGAGTGTCTGCATTGAGCAGGCGTATATTAAGCAGATGTCTGACGGGTCTCCTAACCCGTATCTCCTTGCTGCAATCGAAGCAGCCCGAAGAGGGGTTGTGGTACAGATCCTGCTTGATTCCTACTGGTACAATGTTTCCGGAGAATCTGATAACGATGAGATGGTCTCGTTTATCAATGCCCTGGGGAGGGAAGAAAAGATCCCGATTCATGCGAAGTGTATTGATCTGGCATCGACCGGCTTATTGAAGATTCACACGAAAGGGGTGATTGTTGACAAGAAACGTGTTCTTATCTCCAGTATTAACTGGAATGAGAACTCTCCTACCTTTAATCGTGAAACAGGAATTATCATTGATCATCCTGATGTCGGGGCATATTACTCGTTCTCATTCTCTGCAGACTGGGAAGGAACCGGTCCGGTTGAGTATAAGGAGTCGCAGGATGGCCAGGACCCATTAAAAATTACGTTACTTGTTTTGATCATCTGTTCTCTCGTTTGTATCGGGATTATGAGAAGAAGACGGTTCCGTTAGGTGTGATTCTGTTCAGAAAGACAGATCATCAGATGATGAGCAGGATGAGTGGTACGGGTCTTGTGTATAAACCCAGGGGGATAGGGGGAAAGGTTTCGTATCGTTCCTGATAACCGGCCCGTGAAAAAGAGAGAGAAAAACAGGGGATTTTCATCCCTTTCGTATTCAGAGTAGTCCGTGGGCAAAGACGAATACCAGGTAATACAGTGCGATTCCAAGCATGATAATACCTGCAATAACAGAAATCCCCCGGTGATTCCGTGTGAGAAAGCCGATAACGTACCGGTTCTGGTCTAAAGAGAGGAGGGAGAGGGTGAGGAGGGGAACGGCCATACCGAATCCAAAGACAACAAAGGTACAGAGATTTGAGATAAAATCCATGGTCGTGGTTGAGAGGGCAAAAACCATGATGATAGATGCCGGGTTACAGGGGAGTGCTACCAGACCGAAGAACCCTCCAAAGAGCCATGCAGAAAGTATGGGAGAATCAGTCATCGGGGTATGTATCCGTGGAAAGATTCTCCCGATATCGATACCTGCTATCATGCCGATACTAAAGATTGCAAGGAGCAGGTAGATGATCGGTCCAAGAACTCCTATCACTGACGAGGTTGAGAGTTCTAAGATATAGACAAAGACAAGGCCAAAGAGGAGCATCCCGGAGATAACGCCGGATGTCACGACGAGCCCGAGAAGGAGAGGAGAGACTCTCCTGCCTTGTGATGCCTGCTTCGCAAGAAAGGCAAGGTAGCCCGGGTATAGGGGAAGGACACAGACCGCGCCAAGGGGAGTATATACTCCGGCAAGAAATGCAAGTATAAAGGTCTCCAGTACTGATTCTGTCAGCATAAATCCTCCAGACTCTGTTTGAGAAGCGGTGCCGGTATGGCGCCTGGTTGAAACAGATATACGGTCCCGTTGCAGATAACAACGGTTCGTGGCATCGTTAAGATTATCTCTCTGCCAAAGGATTGTATCATTCCCAGAAGAACTTCCTCGCGAGCGGCAGCGTAATGTCCTTTCGAGAGGGAATTTCGGGAGATATGGCCTGCGATATCTTCTTTTCCCTCTCTCATCTCGATATCGATGGCAAGTGCTTCATACCGTTCCGGATATTCGTTTAAGAGTTTATTGGTCTCCTGCAACTGGTAGGTGCATGCCGGACACCAGATCGTAAAGGTCTGAATGATAAGTGGCTTTTTTGCTGCCAAAGAGAAGGAGACAGAGATCTCGCTCCCGGTCCTGCAGTCGGTCATGGGTACCTGCATCCATAATGGGAGAGAACCGGTATTCGCGCCCGGATCTGTTGTCTCATCTCTGTTGATGGGTGCCGCAGATGTTTCAGCAGAACCGGTCCCGTTCCCGGTGCATCCTGATAAAAAGACGAAGATAAAGAGAATAATGCCGATAATGAATATAGTGCGATCAGCCATTGATAGGTTCCTGTTCCATATTGGTATATTCATGGGTACTACTCCTGTACTGTAAGAATACCTGAGTTTTTCAGGTTTTTGTCTCTCTTTTGAATCGGGGTATCGGGTTAAGAAGACAGGACGTGATATGTACATGGTGATTCCGAGATGATACTTGAGCGCCAGGAACGCCTGGCCATCCTCATCCTTCTTGTTGTTTTACTGATTCTTGGTGTAGCATCGCTTTTTCTCAACGGTTCGTATGAATCATGGGCGGTTCCCTATGACCCGACGTTGGCAGATAAAACCCTTGTCAGTCATAGCGGGGTTATTGAGTCAATAACCGAAACAAAGACCGGTGGTCACCAGATCCTGGTGATATCCGGCGTTACGGTATTCCTTCCACATAGCGATGCAGAGACGATTCACCTCGCCGCCGGTGAGAGGGTAACCCTTACCGGTGTGATGGGAACCTATAATGGTCAGCGGGAGATCATGATAACAAACCCTGATCTTCTGGTTGTTCCTGATCCCGGGGTGAGAGGATAGTAAGGCTCATGTCAACCTGTGTAACACTGTGGGTGAGTGAACCGAGGCTTATGATATCGATGGGGAGCCGGGCATAGGCACTGATAGAATCAGGGGTTATTCCCCCTGATATCTCGATTACAACCCGGTTTCGTAACCCTCTGGCAGAGAGGATATCCAGGGTCTGTTGTACAGTTGCCGGATCCATATTATCAAGCAGAATGATATCTGCCCCCCTCTCTGCCGCAATACAGGCACTATCTGCGTCCTCGACCTCAACCTCGACCACCCGGTATGGTGAGAACGATACGCCACGTTCTACCGCAACCGGGAGAGGAACGAGGGCCAGGTGGTTATCCTTGATGAGAATCGCGTCTGAAAGGGAGAACCGGTGGGGTTCAGCCCCCCCGATGATCGCAGCCTTTTTATCTGCAATACGGAGGCCGGGAGCGGTTTTCCGGGTTACCGCAACCCTGCAGGACGGATTTATCGTTCTGACCTCTTCTACTGTTTTCCGTGCAGCAGTTGCAATACCGCTCATTCTTCCAAGCAGGTTTAATGCCGTCCTCTCTAAAAGCAGGATGGCATGGGCGGATCCCGACCAGGAGAGTACGGTATCACCGGCAGCAAGGACCTGTCCGTCAGAGATACGAGACGAGCAGGATATCTGGTAATGGGTTGCAAGCCGTATCACCTCTGCAAGACCTGCGACGACACAGTTTTGTCGTGTAATTATCTCTGCAGAGCAGTCGGAATCAGGGATAATCGCAGATGTGGTGATATCACCGAACGGAGAATCTTCCTCTACAAACCTGATGAGATCCCGGAGTGGAATCTCTAAGGAATTTTTTCTCAAGAAATCACCTGCACAATGCCAGCATCTTCTCTATCGCTTCCCGGGCTGGTTTGATATACGGCTCTGGAATAACAACCTCTGTTTTGTTTTCTTTCAGGCAGGCAAGCAGTTTTTTTACGGTTATCTTCTTCATATCGGCACAGACTGCATCCTCATACTCGTAAAAGACAATACCGGGATGCAGGGTACGAAGGCGGTATACCATATCCCGCTCGGTAAAGATATGCCAGGGTCCGCCATCCTGTGTTATCCGTGTCATCCCCCCGGACGAGGCGATATTATCAGAGTGGTTCTGAATATCCTCCGGGCATTCCGGATGGCAGATGATAGCACCTCCCGTAGAACGTGCATGCTGTATATCAGCAACCGTAAACCGGGTATGGACATAACAATGCCCGTCCGGTGGTATTGGCACGATAGTCTTTTCCGGAATCTGTTTCTGTACATATCCTGCAAGATTGGCATCAGGACCAAAGAGGATGGTATCTTCAGGCAGCGACCTGACAACAGATACGGCATTGCTCGAGGTACAAGTGATATCTGCGGCTGCTTTAGCCGCTGCTGTACTGTTGATATACACAACCACCGGTGCAGACGGGTATTTCTCCCGTGCCTGCCTGATGATATCAGGGGTGAGGTATAAGGCGAGAGGGCAGCCTGCATCAGGCGAAGGAATGAGGACGGTACGCTCCGGGTTGAGAAGTTTGGCAGTCTCTGCCATGAACATAACGCCACAGAGGACAATAACCTTGTTGGAAGCCTTCTTTGCTGCAATGGCAAGTTCAAGACTGTCTCCGGTATAATCTGCAATATCCTGGATACGAGGTGGCTGGTAGTTGTGAGCCAGTATAATAGCGTCCCGCTCTTTTTTCAGACGGGAAATCTCTTCGTAGATTGTGTTCATCTTCCTATAACGAGTGGATTAGTGAGATCCCGGAGGAGAGAGAGGATGGAGAGGGCTGCAAGGTAACTGGTCGCCGGGTTGTCAGGTGACGGTTGATTCGTTATTTTGATATATGCCTCTCCAAATGCCCCTTCAACAAATATCTCGTGAATGTTACGCTCTACAGCAGGATCTGCATAGAGTTTTACGTCAACCTGGCAGCCGGTTGCGAGTGCGAGTGCAACTGATACATTCACGTTCTTTGGAAACTGCCTGATGCAGTCGTTTGCCTTTCCCTTAAAGATAAGGGTCCGTTCATCGACAGACACATTCAGGCTTTTCGGGCTCTTGGTTGTTGTGAGTTCAAGGCGTGTTATGGGAGAGATCCGTCCGACGGTAAGGTTATCAAGACCCATAATGGCCCCGCTCGGGATGTGGATCTTTTTCTGGTTTTTTCCTGCAATTGCAATGAGTTCTTCACAGAATGATGCATCTGAGAGTGCACCAACGCTGAGAATAACGATATCTTTACTGTGGTTGAGTACTGCTGCCGCATACTCCCGGACAGCCGATCCGGATGCAGCCTCAACAACCAGGTCAAACGGTTCTCTGATGAATGACTCAAAATCAGTATACCCGGGTGCGCCGGTCAGGGATGAGATCCTTTTGACGTGTTCTGGATCTTTATCAAATAATGCAATTATTGAGAATCCGTCCTGGTTTTGAGCGATTATCTGCCCAACATTTCCACAACCAAGCAGCCCGACCGTAACCATTGTCTACATATTAGAAGGATGAGATTTAATCACTTTGTTTTTACCGCAACCGGTGCCATGCTGAGAGCATTTATTGTTTTCTGACTGAGATTATGACACATATGCCAGGTGGGGACAGGGACAACACGAATCCGGTTTGGTTGCAGAATCTGTGTGGGAAGCGGGTCTGCATCCTGACATTTGGATGCACCTACAACGAGGGCGACTCAGAGAAGCTCTGTTCCGTTCTTTCTGATGCCGGGTGCCTGATAGTTGATTCCCCTGATAATGCAGACGCCATTTTTATAAACACCTGTGTGGTAATCGCTAAAACCGAGAGGAAGATGAACCGCCTGATTGCCCGCTACCATGATCGCCTCGTCTATATTACCGGTTGTATGCCGCTTGCATACCCTGAGAAACGGGATTCTCCCAATTTTCCTTTTGTTATCCTTCCTGACGAGATTCACGATCTATTTTTTCGGATTTCTCATGATATCAGGCGGGCAGGGTATGCCGGGTATGCCGGATCCTCTGTAGTGCAGGTCGCGAAGGGATGCCTGGGTCATTGTTCGTACTGCATCACAAAACGAGCCAGGGGAGGACTGGTTAGTTTCCCTGCTGATGAGATACTCAGGCAGATTAGAACGATGGCCGGATCCGGTGCTGCAGAGATACGGCTTACCGGTCAGGATGTCAGTGCCTATGGATGGGACCGGGGATCTCCCTCTCTCCCTGAGCTTCTTTTTGAGATAAACCAGATAGATGGAGATTTCATGGTCCGTCTCGGTATGATGAACCCGGCAACACTCCTCCCGATTCTGGATAACCTTCTCATACACCTGCTTAATGGCAGGATATTTTCGTTTCTTCATATCCCGGTCCAGTCGGGATCTGACCGGATACTCTCTCTCATGAATCGCGGGTACCGGGTGAGTGATATCGTTACAATCGTTTCTGCCTGCAGAAGAGCGGGAGATATCAGGATTGCTACTGATGTTATCGTGGGATTCCCGGGTGAGACAGATGAGGATCATACTGCTACCATGGATCTGTTACGAATGATGAGTCCGGCAATGGTGAATATCACCCGGTACTCACCACGGGAGGGCACCCCGGCTTTTTCCTGTCCTGATATGCCGGATCGCATCAAGAAGGATCGTTCCCGTATGCTAACCCTGCTCCGGGATGATTTGTTGCAGACTGCAAACCGGCAGATGATTCATGAGGTTCTTCCTGTTCTTGTCACGGAAAAGATACGCCCCGGATCGGTTACGGCACGAACAAGAGGATATCATAACGTGCTTGTTTCATGCGAGCTGGACCCGGGAACTCAGGTTTTCGTGAGGATAACCGGTGAGAAGACGCATTACCTTATTGGGGAGCTTATCTTTAGATGAGCACCGGGTCTCGTTAAATTCCTTTTTTTCCTCATATTTTCCTGTTATCCCTTCTGTTCTGCGTTATCTTATACGAGATCGATCCAGAAATTGATTTTTTGGCAGTCCCCTGCAATCCAGTCCTCTTTTGAGTACTCACTATTGACTGTTCCAATTTCTTGTAATTTCTTATGTATATCATCATGAGGTTTATGGCCTATGATCTGAACACGAAATCACGTAAAAACAGGCGGGTTTTATGACCCTGCCGAAGGAGTAAAGAAGAGGGTACAGCATACGTGGATAGGATGGATGAGGTAATTGAGAACGGGTATACCCGTCTGATTGAGATTATCAGAACCCAGGGAGAAACGATCGAGAATATCGCTCTGGAGATCAGGAAGAAGAATACGGCACTGTTCACACGGATGATCGAGATGACCGTCCCGGTCATACCCGCTGCCGGTATCCAGATGCTTGATATGGGAAAGGTGGATATCCACGGTGAGATGTATGATACCCGTCATTATGACGAGAAGATGATCCTCCTTGGAAAAAGCGAAGAGATATCGGTGGCAAGACCTGATGATCTCAACAAAAAAATAACAGACCAGTTCTGTATGCTCGGTGAGAGTGGAACTCTCTATGAGTTGATGTACAGCAGGGATGATCTTATCGTGGACTCGTACCGCGGAGAACTTTCTCCAGAGGATGCTATCACTCTCTATGGATACGATATTATGTACATGCTCTATAAGGCAATGCGCCAGTACTGCACCGGGCAGGAAGAACTTATGGATGCACTGAAAAAGACTCTTACCTTTGTGAATGGATCACAGGGATTTTGTGAGTGAAAAGAAACTGAAATATACATCGTAATATGCCCATGATTTTTGGGAAGAAAAAATTTCTGCTTTTTTAAAGCATTGAGAATGAACCAGTCACTCTTTTTTTATAATTCAGGAAAAGAGTGGGCCCGATGCGATTCGAACGCATGACCTCCCGGTTATCAGCCGGGTGCACCACCACCTATGCTACGGGCCCAGATGTGCTTTATTTAGTTGGATGGATTCACGTTTAAAGGTTTTGAAGAATGAGGGTAAACGTTCCAAAAGCGCATCATACCTGCCAATAATGAATCCAAAACGGTGATTACAGCGATAGCGCAGGTTTCTCAAAAAAACATTGGTGTTACGGTAATCACCGTGATCGAAAAGCTCAGTCATCACTCAGGCATCATTTACTAAAACCTGAACATACCAGAAGTACTGCAATGACCGAGATATTGGTGAACCAGTCATGGGAGGAGATGTATGGAGCGTACCTATCTCCTTGGGAATGAAGCGATAGCCCACGGATGCCTTGAAGCACCTGTTGATTTTGTGAGTGGGTATCCCGGAACACCGTCTTCAGAGATAATTGAGTTCCTTAGATATCATCCTGGCAGTACCAGCCATATCGAATGGTCGGTCAATGAGAAGGTAGCATTTGAGGAGGCACTGGCAGCATCATGGTGTGGACTGCGATCCCTTGTTACCATGAAACATGTCGGGTTAAATGTAGCATCAGATCCCCTCATGACGAGTGCGTATACCGGGGTTACCGGGGGATTCGTGATCCTATCTGCCGATGATCCCCATGCCCATTCTTCACAAAATGAACAGGACAGCAGATGTTATGCCCAGTTTGCAAGGATACCCTGCCTGGATCCGGCAACAGTCCAAGAGGCGCATGATATGTGTCGTGATGCTTTCGCCTTGTCAGAGGAGTTTCATCTTCCCGTTCTCCTGCGGCCAACAACCCGGATCTGTCACTCAAAGAGCGATGTCATGCTGGGCGAGGTTCAACAAAAAACACGTAATGGTCATTTTGAAAAAAACCCAGCCCAATATGTTGTCATTCCTGTGCACACTCGTGTCCTTCACAAAAAATTAAACGAGAAGCAGCCGGGGATCAAAAAGAGGCTTGTTGAACTGGGATATAACCGGTACGAGATACACGGGACAGTTGCGGTGATTGCCGGCGGGATAGCAGCGTCCTATGTCAGGGAGGTTCTTCCTCCCGGTATATCGTATGCACAAATAGGTGCCTACCCGGTAGACGAGGAATGGCTCTCCTCATTTGTACAAAAGCACGAAAAGATCCTTGTTGTTGAGGAACTGGCTCCGGTCATCGAGCGACTGGTCCGTGAGGCTGCCTGCGGACAGGAGGTATATGGAAAGCTGCATGGCGAGGTTCCGTATGAGGGTGAGTTCTCTCCTGAGAAGATGATAGCGTATCTGGAAAAAGCAGGGATTCCCGTCGTGCCCGGTGCCACACCCCGGCCTCCTCATACCGCGCTCCCGGTCAGACCACCGATCCTCTGTGCCGGATGCATGCATCGTGCTGCCATGTATGCGATGAAGAAAATCTTTAAAGACGGGATATTCCCAAGCGATATCGGATGTTACACCTTAGGAATACAACAGGGGACGGTTGATACCACGATCTGTATGGGAGCGTCAATCACGATTGCAAGCGGGATCTCTTTATCGGGTGAGGAACGGGATGTTGTCTGCACGATCGGTGACTCTACGTTTCTGCATACCGGGATCCAGGGACTCATCAATGCAGTCTACAATGGTGCCAACATCGTTGTGGTTATCCTTGATAACCGGATAACGGCAATGACCGGTCACCAGCCAAACCCGACAACCGGAGTTACCGCTACCGGTGTACAGACACCCCCGGTATCACTTGAGGCCATCTGCCGGGCATGCGGTGTTCAGGTCGTCGAGACGGTCAGTCCCAATGACTATCCCCAGTTTGTGTCGGTGCTCCGGTATGTAAAGAACCTGCGGGGAGTCAGGGTTGTCATTGCCAAGCAGCCCTGTGTCATTATCGAACGGAAAGAGAAGATAAAGAGAAAGAAGTACCGGGTTGATACCAACTCCTGTATCGGGTGTAAGATCTGTGTTACCTATGGTTGTCCGGCGATCGAACTAGCGAGTGGATTAGCGTATATCAATGACCAGTGCAGCGGATGCGGGATCTGTTCACAGATCTGTCCATCAGGAGCAATACGGCCGGAGGAACGGTTATGAACCGGTATGATATCATGATTGTCGGTATCGGGGGTCAGGGCACCATTCTTGCTTCCAATATTCTGGGTGTCGCCTGTGTCATTGAAGGTCTGCCGGTCAGAGGTGCCGAGACCCATGGAATGGCCCAGCGTGGCGGATCGGTTGAGAGCCAGATCCGTATCGGGCAGGAGTATGGTCCGTTAATTGCTGCAGGAGCTGCGGATCTCCTGATATCGTTTGATCTCATCGAGACGGTACGAGCACTCCATTATCTTAAAGATAAAGGGATCATCGTCTCCAATCGTGCCTTTGTCGTCCCGACATCGGTTTACATGCAGGACTTCCCTCCGCCTGACGAGGGAATGCTATTGGCTGCTCTTCCTGATTCAGGTCTGTATGCCCTTGACGCAGCATCCATAGCAGAGGAAGCAGGGAATATTCTGACCCAGAATATCGTTTTGCTGGGAGCTGCATCAGCATTCATCCCGCTCAAAGAGGAGTCCTTAAAAGAAGCCATCAAAAGAATTGTACCCAAAAAGACCATCGATGTCAATCTTTTAGCATTTGATCTCGGCAGAACCATTACGCAATGAGGACACAAATCGGGAGGAAAAGAAAAGAGACACGGGGCCTGCATACCCACTATTCTCTCTTCCCCTCTCTTGTCTGTGATACGCCTTACCAGACCGGGAGAGAAGAGAGGAGGATACATTTTGATTAAAAAAGGTTACACCTCTTTCTTCTCGATTTTAAACCGTTTCATCTCTTCTGATACATTATCCACGACCGTATTGATATTGTTGATAATAGTGGTTATCTGATCAACCACGGCAAGGGCTTCTTCACTTGTGGCTGATGAGTTCATGGCATCATCAGTTGTTTTTATCACGAGTGAACTCATCTCGTTAACGTTTGCGGTTATCTCTTCAAAGGAAGCGGCCTGTTCCTCGGTGATGCTTGCGATATTTTCCATCTTGATGCTGACCTCTTCAACCGATTTCGTCAGCCCGTTAAAGACCTGGAGGGTATCTGAAAGTGCATTGTTCCCGTCAAGAACTGCTTTTTCAGCATTTGCCATAACATTGGCAGCATCCTGGGTCTTTTGCTGGAGCCCGCCTATCATCTCTTCTATCTGTTCTGCAGAGTTGCGTGATTCTCCTGCCAGTGACTTCACCTCTGATGCGACCACGGCAAATCCCCGTCCTGCTTCCCCAGCCCGTGCAGCCTCAATGGCAGCATTTAACGCAAGCAGGTTTGTCTGACTGGCAATATCCCGTATCAGTCCGATGATCTTGCCTATCTGGTCCATCTGACCCTTGATCTCCTGGAAGATCGTCATGACCTCGGATGATGTCTTGGTGATGCTCTGCATCCCTATCTCAGCGTTCTTTGCATTTACCGTTCCCTGGTT
>CAZSDZ010000035.1:0-282 GCA_964605795.1 uncultured Methanoregulaceae archaeon | reverse complement strand
CAGCCTCAGATTCGGTTGAGATCTCAGAGACGGTGGTATTCATCTCGTTCATGGTCCGAAGCACCATTTCTATCCCTTCCTTGCTCCGTTCTGCATTTGCTGAGACGTGTTCTGCGTTCTCTGCAATGATACGGGCACCCTTGCTGACATCATCAACACCGACCTGGGCAAGATCTGCGTTTCGTGAGAGATCTATAATCTCAATCTCGATGGAGGAGAGCGCCTTTGATATCTCAATTCCGATCCGATTCAACGACTCTTTAAACCTGATAAAGTCTCCCT
>CAZSDZ010000034.1:0-32258 GCA_964605795.1 uncultured Methanoregulaceae archaeon | reverse complement strand
ACGAAACTTTTCGAGAATTTTCTATCCAGTTTAAATTTCTTCACTGGATGGGCTCGATCCGATACTACCTGCAGAAGAAACTACCAGAAGTGATAACCATACCGGAGGTACAAAAGGATCACTCTTTGATCGGATAATGGCGTATCCTAAAAGATTCAGGTTAGGGACGCTCATTACGATCGCCTTTGTGCTGATTGTTGTATCTGCCGTTGGAGTCACATCACTCCTCGGTTTTTTAAACAACGAATCTGTTGCCAGTCATCTGGCCGGTCATCTCTCAGATACTGATTCAGAACTGATAGTCCAGCACCTTGATACGTATCTCAAGACTCCTCACCAGATAAACCAGTTGCAAAGTGACAGTATCAGGTTAGGCCAGTTACCGTTCCGGGATCAGGAGAGATTAAAGCATCATTTCCTTGAGTTATCCTACCGGTTCCCAACCATTGAAGCGTTCTGCTATGCCAGTCAAGACGATGGAAATTACTCGATAGTCTCATCGGTGGGTGGAATGGGAGTGGCAAATGAAACAGAGAGGTACTGGGGGATCTCATCAGAATTAACCAATCATTCATTTGACGAATTCCTGATCAACCGGGAGGGGCAGGTCATCACAAAGACCCTTTCATTACCAGATTATGATCCCCGGACAAGGCCCTGGTATCAGGCTGCTGTACACGCAGAAGGTCCGGTCTGGACACCTATCTATATGTGGCTTGAAGGAGTAGTGAGTATCGATGCCGTTCTCCCAGTATACTCTGATTCCGGTGATCTCCTTGGAGTACTCGACACTGCCCTGACCCTTTCCGGGATCGGAGAATATCTAAAGAACCTTTCCTCATCACAAGACGAGATCGCTATTATTATCGAGAGATCCGGTCTTTTGGTAGCAACCTCAACTGACCAGAATATATTCAAAGAGGAGAATGGACAACTAATACGACTCTCGATTCAGGATACCGGCGATCCAATACTGGAGAAGATTGCTTCGTATCTTTATTCCGGGGATGGGAAAAGAGATGAGATCACGAAACGACAACAATTCCTCTGTGAGGTACAGGGAACACGGTACCTGGTGACCATTACTCCCTATCTGGATTCTTATGGTCTTGACTGGCTGATTGTTCTGGTATTTCCGGAATCAGAATACCTGGGTGATGCTGCAAGACAGAATGCGGTGACTGCTTTTCTCATTCTTATTTCAATCATCGGGACCAGTCTTGTCTGTATGCTCCTGGCCAGATGGATAACAAAGCCCATTCGGGTATTGAATGAACATGCAAAAGAGATCGCAACAGGCAGATGGGTTTCTTTGAATGAACCGGACCGGTATGATGAACTGGGTGAACTGTGGCGATCTTTTAAGAGTATGGCAGATCAACTGCAGGCAACCTTTACATCCTTAAAATTTAGTGAAGAGCGGTATTATAGCCTTTTTGAGTCTTCAGCTGATGCCCTGCTTCTTCTTTCTGGATCTCATCTTGTTGCCATAAACCGGGCCGGGACCGAGATGTTTCGGGTCTTTTGTGAAGAGATACAGAAAAAGAACATAAGAGACCTCTTTTTTGAAGTAGGTACCTGCATCGGAGAGATGATTCAATCCTTCTCTCTCGTGGAAGGGAAGGAGTATGAAGAAAAGACCCTTTCACGACTGGAAAAGGGAGGTGAACGGTTCTTAAATATCAGGTTAACCCGGATACCGGCAGAAGAATCTTCTCTCTTTCTTGTTCATATCCGTGATATTACGGATGAACGAAAAGCAATCATCACCATTGCCGAACAGAAGGTGTTACGTGAATCGTACGCCAGGATCAATATGATTCTTACCCATCTACCGGATCCTACCTTTGTTATCGATGAGAAAGGAACGGTTCTGTCCTGGAATCATGCAATAGAGGAGATGACTCATGTCAGGTCAGAGGATATTGTCGGAAAGGGTGATTATATCTATGGGGAAGCATTGTATGGGAAAAAGCGTCCAGTTCTTATCGATCTCGCTCTTCATCCGGAATTATCGTTACAAGAGCTCTACTCTTCGATAGACCGGTCAGAAGATCTATACATGGCTCATGTTTGGTTCCAGAAAAGAGAAAAAAGACGGTTCTTTTCTATCTATGCATCACCTCTCTACAACCAGGATGGTATGGTAATCGGAGCTATAGAGTCAATCCGGGATATTACATCATACAAAATTGCTGAGGATGCACTCATACTGGCTAATAAAAAATTATCCCTGCTCTCCAGTGTGACCCGCCATGATATCGTGAATAAGATAATGATATCCAATGCATACCTGCATCTCCTCTTAGAATCTTTACCAGATCCTGAGCAGGCACATGCGGCTGCAGAGATAAAGAGGTCCTTAGATGAGATAGAACAGATCATCTCTTTTACCAGGATTTATGAGGAACTGGGATTATCTGTTCCGGTCTGGCAGGATGTCGCAGAGAAGTTTCGCAGTGCTGCAAGCAGCCTCGATTGTAAGGATGTGGCAATCGAGATTGCGATTGCCGATCTTTTCATCCTTGCCGATCCCCTGTTTGAGAAGGTATGTTATAATCTCCTGGAGAATGCCCTGCGGCATGGTGAAACCCTGACCCGTATCAGTATAACTGCTTCAGAGTCTTCTGATTGCTTACAGATTTTGGTCAGTGATGATGGGAAAGGTGTACCTGATGATGAAAAAGAGAGTATTTTTAAGAGAGGATTTGGTAAAAATACCGGTTACGGATTATTTTTAGTTCGTGAGATCCTCTCCCTCTCCCGTATCACCATTACTGAAAAAGGTCAGTGGGGAAATTCCTGTATCATGGTCATCGAGGTTTTACCGGATCATTACAAAAGGGGGAACAAATGATAACGTGACCAATCTCTTTCTTAATTCTGGATTTTTGAATACGCATTTTTCTGATTGTGAAATATGGTATCTTTAATACGATTTCTCGTGTTAAGGATTCAGGCGTAATCCCGGTTTATCAGGAAAGAGAATTTTCCTTTCCAAAGGTACCAATGCTATCTTTTCATTCAGGTCTGTTGCGTGAAGAGGAAAGCTATCCTCTTTCTTTTCCGGTTTAATTGACATGTTAGAGTTATTTTTATTATTAATTGTGATTACCCGGTATGCATGGTCATTATCAGGGTTTCATCACCGGAATGAGACAGATGAAGTCAGATCAGAACAGAACAGATTGCATAAAAACCAATCCGGTTCTGCATTCCAGGGGATATATCTGATCTGAATTTACTGAAAAAGATATCCCGAATCTCTTTGCAATATCCTACTGGGGTACTGATATTGATGATAATACTCCCGTGTGAAATCTTCTTTATTCCGTAAGCCATAGTAGTACCGTGATAATGTGACAGGATCGAGAATTTTTAACTGGAATCCGGAAGATTATGCCTCTCATTCAGAAGCCCAGAAGAGTTGGGGCGATTCATTTCTGAGAAAACTGGTATTTCAGACGACCGATACGATCCTTGATCTTGGTTGTGGTGACGGAATTCTCACGAGCATTATTGCAGAGAAGGTCTCTGCAGGGAAGATAATCGGGTCTGATATCTCACGAGAGATGGTCTGTTATGCACGGTCACACTTTCCGGAAATAGAACAGAGAAATCTTTCATTTTTCATGGCAGATTCATTGTATCTTCCGTTCAAACAGGGTTTTTCTGTTGTCTTCTCAAACTCATCGCTGCACTGGATATCTGATCACCGATCCCTGCTTGCCGAGATATACCGGGTTCTTTATGTCCAGGGAAGATTTTTCGCAAGTATGGGAGGGAGAGGGAATATGGGTGTTCTCATTGATGCTACCGGGAAGGTCATATCTAAACCCGAATGGAGTCGGTATTTTACCGATTTTCCCCTCCCGTTTACGTTTTTTTCTCCTGATGAGTATTACCCGCTCCTAACAGAAGCAGGGTTTACCGTGCAGCGCCTCGAGTTAATCCCGGTAGATATGGTTCAGAATGGAAAAGAAGGTCTTTTGGACGCAATGCGAAATGTATGGCAGCCATTTTTGGAACGGGTTCCTGATTTCCATAAGGATTTGTTCCTTTCCGAGGTGATTGATTATATCACAGAAAAGCACCCTCCTGATACAAACGGGTTAATTCACCTCCCTATGTTCAGGCTTGAGATAGAGGCGTATAAAGAATAGAAAAGATTGGTTTATCCATCATCTCTAATTATGAAAAGTAAGGTGGTGTTATCTTTCTGTTCCCACGAGGGTTCCGGATTGGTTCATATAATTCCAGTATCCCCGGGTCGGGTATATTAACCGGCAGTCAGAAAATTCTCCTTTACCGCCATTGACGATTGCCGTTTCATACTGTTGAACAGTAGCATTAAATCCAATGCTGTATACCCAGGCATCCTGAACCGATATCAGTGTATCATGTGCTGATAGAGGATACAACCCTGAAAAACCGATAAGGTTCCAACCCATAGCGAGGTCGCGTACCGGTGGAATAATTGGATCCTGTTCATAGACAAGAGGTATCGTAGTTTCGTTTGTTGAGAACAACCAGTACCCGTACAAGGGATTAATCAGTGAACCCGGGGTGAGCACACACCAGTTCGGAGATTGGGGATCATAGGTGAGGATGCTGTGCCCTGCAGAATCAATCCCTGCAAAAATCGTCGCGTTATCAAATCCCGGTGCAAGTTTTTTCGGGGTTGATATAAGGTTCCATCCCGAAGATATGGTGATGTTGCTCTTATCGAGGTATGTCTGGCTGCCGGTTATGGTAAAGTAACCAAATGTATCTGAATGTGCTGAGACAATGTTGTTTATTGTATCGATTCCGCCTTTTAGTTCCATCCACCCTTTCTGTTTGGTATCATATCTCATGATAGAAAGACTCTCTTTTAGAAGGCCTGAATTCCTCACGTCCTCGTCAGAGTACTCAATCAGAAGATCCATCCCTCTTAGGGCATCTTCCGGGATTGTGGACTGGATCTGATAAATATTTCCCAGCGTCGGTATCGTTACTTCGTAATCCCCGGGATATTCCGGAGGGATATCTGAAGGTATTATGGTCAGGTGAACCTCATGGGTTCCGCTGCTTTCTGATTCGATTCGTATCTGCACACCCGGTTCAGGGTGGTTTATCAGGAACGGTTCCCCGGCAGTGAGTGTCACGATGGTTTCATTGAGGTACCGTGCCTGGTTTCGGTCTTTTCCGTATATTGTGAGTTTGTAATGGATCGGGTTGTCATCGTTGGGTCCGCAGACAAAGTTGCCCCCGGTCGGATCACCGTAGGCAAATGCATAGGCTTTCGGGTAATACTTCTGAAAGAAGGTAGCGGTTTTATAATCATCCGGCCAGTTACCGGCATTATCCTGGCATTTTTTTGCGTCATGAAACTCCCCGGTGCAGCAGTAGGTATCATTCGGATTCTCTTCGATGATTCTTGAGTATGCACAGGCACTCCAGACCGCAACCGGTTTTTCATCGACTCCATATACCATCTTCGGGATCTCCTGCTCTGCTAACGGTGCGAGATCCTGAAATCCTCCAGAACAGGTGCATTTGTTTGGTTCATTGGTTCTGTTATAATTGCCTGATATTGGTTCGAGGAACATGGGCACGTTCCATCCGTCGACGAGACTGATATCATAGGAATCAAGTCCATAACCCCCGTTAAACGTTATCTCTGCAACGGTTGCAGGGAGCCGGGACCCCAGTCCTCCGCATTCCACCCGGCTGTGAACGGCATAATCCATGTCACAGTTCGCCGTATCACAGACAATCGGATAATCGGGATCTCCGGTAGGTTTGCATCCGGTTCGTGCCCACAGTTTCAGGTTTCCTGATCCGGTTGTGATCCGCTCTTTCGTCACTTTCACGATAACATCTTTTGATTCGTTGGGTCCGAGCACGAATCCACCGTTAAAGGGGAGTGGTACGTCTCCCGTGTTACAGGTGGTATCCCCGCATTTCGCTTTCTCGCAACTGACCGAGGGACAGCATAGAGAGCCCTGACAATCAGTCGGATGGCACTCAGTCCCGTCGGTAAATGTACCAAAGGGGCCTGCAAACAGGTTAATCCAGACGGTTTCTGTCTCGTGTTCGTTTACAACGGTCACGATGTGCTCGATATATTCTGCATCCTCATCCTCTGATGAACCGATAATAATGGTACCATTATGCTCGAGCGACTGGTATGGAACTGATTCCAATGAAGAATCATTGGGTGAAGAAGTATTCTCCCAAATACCGGGAAGGAGATCCGGTGCATACGAGAGGGGTTCGTCTGCAGATATTCCGGCAGCGAAAAAAACCAGGATTACAAAACAGGATAGAAACCGATAAAAGAGAAGGGACATGATGAATTATCACTCATCGTACTAATAAAAGCTATCGTCACTCCGCTCATTTCCATTCATCAGACCCCCGAAGCATCATAACGTTCAATTCAATCCGCGATAAACTACTGTTTATGGACTATTCCAGGATTGGCATTCTTTTGATAACCGGTATCCTCTTTTTATCGTTCTTTTTTGCAACTGCGGCAGACCCGCTGACTGAGAAGAATGAGATTATCACCATCGGTGCGATATATAATCTGGAGGGATCACAGGCCCCGCTTGATATCCCTTCTTCGCAGGGTGCAATCCTTGCCGGTGAATGCTACAACCAGGTAAATCAAAAGAAAAAAGTAGAGATAATTCTTGCGGACGGGAAGAGTGATCCCACGATTATGAGAAACGTCACCCGCGATCTTATAGATACGTCCCACTGCCAGGTCATCATCGGTCTTTCAGATACAGATATGGTTATTCCCGCTGCAGAGACTGCAGCAGCAGACAAGATACTATTTGTAACATCAGGAGCAACATCCCCGCAACTCCCCTCTGTTGTTCCTGATTACCTGTATCTTGCCTGTTTTGGAGATAATGCACAGGCTGCCGTTGCAGCAGAATATGCTGCAGAGAACCTGACAGCCCGTACCGCGGCGGTTTACTATGATGCAACCATGAACTACACCGCTCTCCTTGCGAACTACTTCAAAACCCGGTTTTTAGAACTCGGAGGAGAGGTAACACAGTATTCAGGCATAAAAGCGTTAGATGTCGATCTTAAGGAAGAGATTGAGAGTTTATCGATAACAGGCGTTCCGGATATCATATTTTTAGCAGTTGGTCCGGATGATGCGCCCCGTGCTATCAGGATAATCCGTGAATCAGGAATTGCGGTTCCTGTTATCGGGGGAGATTCCTATGATACTCAAGAACTCCTTGATGTGGTAACTCCCCTACCTGGCAGGGTATATTACACAACCCATGCCTATTTTTTGGGAGAAGATCAGATCTTTGAGGTAGGAGCATTCAAAAACGCGTACCAGCAGAGATATAATGCCACACCTGACGGGTTTGCAGGTCTTGGATATGATACGGTAAATCTTGTTCTTCTGGCAGTTGAGTTGTCAGGAACGGATGGCGATATCAGGGACGGGTTATCCCGCATACAGGATTACCAGGGGGTTACCGGTCTTTTTTCCTATACTGACTCAACCCCGATTCCAAAAAAATCGGTTACCCTGATGCAGGCCGGAGATGGTACTCTGGTCAGGGTTGGTGATTTTGTACCGGCAAACCCCCCGGCTCCTTTTTGTGATTAAGGAGAATGCGTAACAGGTCTGACTGCATTTTTCGAGGGTGACTGGGTTATGCTGGTTATTCATGGTATACGTATCAGAATGTATCTCCGTACTCCTGACGAAAGGATTTTGGAAATGATTGGGCAACCCTGTCAGGAACCGAGAGTCTCACCTGTGAGTCCATATCTATCAGGTAATCTGATATATCAGTCCAGAATGTCTGGTTTTTTCCTGCATATGTGATATAATCCCATGGAATAAAGGCAGTTTCGCTGTAAATTAATGATATTGGGAATCCGAATGAGAGGAAGAGACCATCTTCTGTACTCATTAAGGTTGCACAGTTTTTGTACCAGATTGTGCCAAGTGCGATGGTCTCCCGATAGAACGGTAATCCTTGTAATGATATCAGTGCAGGGAATCGTTTGACAATCGCCGGGAAACAACTTTTTTTCACCAATTTTTTCATAAGAATGGAGATTAAGGTAAGAATAGAAAGCAGCAGGGCAGCTAGGAAAAGGATGATAAAGAACCAGAAATCTTCTGTCATTGCATTGTTTATATGATGCGGGTTATCCAAATATAAACAGATCTACAATGTATTCAGGGAATTGTACTGGTCAGGTGACTTTTCAATTGAAATCATTTGATTTCCAAATGCAAGAAGAATATTTTTTTGAGAACCCGTTTTGTGACTTTTCTTATTTATATCGAGTCCATCCACTGGATGGACTCGTTTTATCAATTGAATTGTTACAAAGCATATTAATACGAAAAATGACATAATATGGTGAATGGGCAACGATTTTAAGTGGTTTAATTGTATTATTCTCCTTATATTGACGGTATTATCAATCCAAATCTGTGGTTGCATATCAGATACAAACCTCAACACTCAAGAGCAAAATCCTTCAACTCCTCCCATTGTAAACCTAGAACAAAAAGGAATTGAATGTAATAAAAAAGAGTGCCCGGTTAATGCTGATACATGTTGCAATGAACAATGTTACAATTCATCAGAGATGACATGTATTCAAGGGACTCTTTACACCGGTAAACGTGTAACCTGTGGCATAAATAATAAAGTGTGTAAAGAAGGATATGGATGCTGTGGTGCAGATTGTTATAATCTCGAAAAAGATGATTGTCGCGGAGGAAACCAAATTTTAGTAGATCAAAAAATTGAGTATGGGAATGTTCTATGTGGTGGGAAGTATTGCGAGAGGAGGTTTGACGGATGTTGTGGAAATACCTGTTATGACTCAAGTAAATTCACATGTGAATGGTATATTCATGATCCTGATTCTGGTCCCGATTCTACAACGATGGTAAATGTTAAGACCCTACATAATAGTGTGTAAATAGCATATATTCCAGTTCTCCTCCATCTAATAACTGCTATCACAATTAAAATTAAATTATACCAAATTAGGGATTTTCGCATTCAACAGTAACTATTTTAAATTACATTTTCATTTGTGAAAAAATGTTCAGATACTCCAATGTTCGGTCTGCAATTCTTAATCTCGAGAAATCCGCCAGTTTATATCCTCGTTCTCTCGACTAAATTTACCTCGTAGATTGAGATGAATAATGGTTCTGTTGACCAGGGAGCCGTTATTGCTTTGTGTTCTTTCATATGAGGTGAGGCAATGTGAAAATCGAGATGTTGTCTACTCTCCCACTCCTCAAGAATGATATATAACCCAGGCTCCTCAACACTCTCGAGGGTTTCATACCGATGGCATCCGACTTCCTTTCTGACAATGGGTGTCAGCCGGCTCATCTGGTGGAGAAAATCCTGCCTGTTCTTTTCGTTTATTTTTCGCTCTGCTGCAACGACTATCATGATGTGAAGATATTATCTGCAACTGGTTATAAGGCAGCGGGTAATCCCGGTTTTTGGGAGAGATATCTAGGAACACAGAAGATGATGAGGAATCAATTAACCGGATCAATTTTTCGATCTGCAGCGTTCTATTCTTTTTTCTGAGTCAATCCGTTTGAATTTCAGGATACCACCCGGTTTTTTTAGCGATTTTTTCGTTAATCGAAGGCTGGTTCTATAACTGTAGCGGTACATATCTTCTCTGTCGTGATTGAATGCCTGGTTGTATCATCTCTGAACCCCATCCCACTGATCTGGTAATCCCAAAGCAGGTCTATTCATTCTTTACCTCGATTCCGTACCCGTCCTGGGACCTGATTGTTCGTAATGAGCCGGAATGGATCGAGTTTAAGCAGTTCCATGAAAGGTACTCATTCGGATTGTTTGCCGTGCTCATGATTATGTGCGGGCTTAATGCCTATCAGCTGAAAGGTCGTGCAGAGACCGGTTATTTCCCTGCATTCCGGGATATCCTTCAAAAAAACCACAACCCAAAAAATCCAGATGAACTTATCTCAATGTTGTATCCATTGTACGAATGTGACCGGCTGCCGAAGGGGAAGTGTTCACGCCTGCACCGGTTTTTAAAAAGCGAATTTACAGAACGGATCTGGTATAGTACACCCTCTGATATCGAGGAGTCGTTTATCAGGATATGGCATTGTCTGGCAGCAGTCATGAAACAGGATAAAGACAAAAAGACAATCGTGTTTGCGATGAAATGTTTGGGAATAGCCCTTCTCATGGAGCACAAGGTGAACTTTTCATTCGAAGCGATTCCTGTCCCGGTTGATAGCAGGATCCGTAAAATTACCGCAGCACTTGGCGGACCGGGTGATCCGGATCGGGCTGTCCAGCAGTTCTGGCATCAGGTGATTGAAAAAATACGAGAGAAGGATATGACGATAACGATGATTCATCTTGACAGCTTTCTCTGGCAGGTATCTGGGTATCGCGGCGAGGAGCGAAACGAGTGGTTCTGCAGGAATGGGATCTGTTTTTTAAAGGAGTCGTTTGCCGAGATTGTTACTGAACAGTAAGTGGTTTTGGTTTAGGTTCATATTTTATGCAATAATTGCTCTTTTTTAATCTATTGCTCGAGATAGAGGACGTATTATGTATCTCGTTAGTATCACTGTTATTGAATTGCGAATACGGAAAATATTTATTCTATCACAAGAGGTCATTTAGGCTGCCTAAACCACTTTTTTGTTAAGCGATAATACTACCTATGGATGATCTCATCGAAGAAGGAAGAAGATACCTGCAAACAGGAGATTACCAGAAGGCAGAGAAGACTTTTTTAGAGATAGCTTATTATAGCATGGATTTTAGGGCACACAATGAGTTAGGGATTGCTCTGGCCAGGTCAGGGGATCATAACACTGCAGCAATGTTCTTTTATACCGCATGGTTGAATTTAGGAAAACATCCGCTTATTCTCAAAAACCTGGAGACCATTGAGTTCAAGGTAAATACAGAGACATTACCTCTATTACGACCAGATCAACAGGAAGAAAACTGCTCACTCTGGATAAGAAGGGGAGATTTATGGAAAGAAAAAGGCAGGTATGCGGAAGCGGATCATGCGTATAAAAAGGCGTTGGGGTATAATCCATATATCGCATCCACATGGTGCAATAGAGGATATTGTCTCTTTAAACAGGAGAGATACCAGGAATCACTGGATGCATTGAACCTGGCTGTTGAGATCGATCCCTGCCTGGTTCCAGCCTGGCTTAATAAATCTGCTCTTCTCTTTTACTTTAAAAGATACCATGAAGCAGAAGTTGCCCTTAAGAGAACCCTTCATCTTGCCCCGGATAATGATATCGTTAGGTATGGTAACTTGTGTATTCAGTTTTCACTCCACCGGAAAAAAGAGAATGATGCAAAGAAAGGATTGCCACCGGTTGTGGATAACAGAAATGCACCATACCATTCTGGAATAGATATCTTTTTAGAGGGTAAAAGAGAAAAAGCATCGGCGCAATACGACCTGCCGACTGATGGTAATACTGAAAACCCGGATGATTTGATCAAGTTAGGGGTGATTTTTTCAGAGTTTGGACTCTATGAACAAGCTCTTGATCTCTTTTCTCAGGCAGCAGATAGAGATCCAAAAAAGTCAGACTCCTGGTATAATAAGGGAGTTATCTTCGAAAAAGGTAACCAACACGAACAAGCCCTTGCTGCGTATGACATGGCCCTCTCCATTGACCCGGAAGAGATCCTGACATGGATTGGGAAAGGTATTGCCCTTTATAGCCTCAAACGATACGAGGAAGCGTTAACTGCCTTTGAAAAAGCAATAACTCTCTCTCCAGATGCGTATGATACATGGATGAAGGATGGATCCATTCTTCTTTTCACTGATAAAAAGACAGGAGAAGAACCTGAAAAAAAATCTGACCTGTTCAACCGGAGTATCGAGCAGGCATGGTTTTTTAAAAGTGCTGTTCTGTATCAGCTCGGACGATATCGGGAAGCTTCTGCTGCCTTTGAGGTCAAAAAAACATATCATTCTGATACCTCATCTCTAGGACCCGGGTTAGAATTACTCTTTTCCGAAAACTGTGGGTTACCGGAGTTTAAAGATATCCTTGATGAAATGATCCAGAGCAGAAAAACAGAAAAGCAATCGATTCCGAAAACCGGAGATGTGCTGATAAAAGAGAGAAAAAATCGAGAAATTTTCTCAACCTTTGGGAGCAGGTATCGTCTGCACAAAAATACGGATGCAAAGACGTTGTCTCAGACCGGATATGGTCTTGTCAGAGATCAACGAAATGAAGAAGCCCTCATTGCATTTGACCAGGCAATACGGATCGATCCAAAAGATGGTGATGCCTGGTTCGGAAAGGGGTATCTCCTCGGAAACCAAAAGGAATGGGATGATGCCCTTTCTGCTTTTAAGAATGCCATAGCACTGCACTGTGATCTCGTCAATGCCTGGTATAATGCTGGCTATATCCTGGTTGAACTGGAGAGATATGATGAGGCTCGGGAGGCATTTTCACAGGCAATCTCGGTAGATCTCAGTGATATCAAATCCTGGATTGGTATCGGGTTTGTTTATAGCAAATGCGGAAAAGAAGAAGAAGCAATGGAAGCATTTGAGATGGCACATCTTATTGATCCATTAAAAACTCATATCTGGTCCCTGAATAGGATTGCGTTAAAATACGATTCGGAGGAAGAGGAGAAACTTCTGGAGTATGATCCCTTTCATTTCGATGATCCCGAAATTGGCGGTGAGAAGAAGAAAAAATCTCTCTTTTTAGAAGAGAGAGATGAGGCTGCTCTGGAGATCTTTTTGCGAGCCACCAGAAGAGATCCCGATGATGCCGAAGCATGGTTTCATGCGGGGATTGCTTTGTTACGTCTGAACAGAACAAAAGAATCCTGTGCTGCACTACGACGTGCGACCCTCATGGATCCTTTCATAGCAGATGAACTGTTCCTGGGAATTCCCCGGTTTAATCGCAGAATACATGAACGTTTACAGAGTGCATATGACCAGGAGATCGAGTTTACCATCGATATAGCTGAATCAGAAAAACAATCTGGGATGGCCTATACCGGGTTAGGACTCTATCATGAGGCACGGGAGTGTTATGATGCCTCTCTCACTCAGAATCCGAACCAGCCATCAGTATGGTTGAAAAAGGGGAAGTTACACTTTGATCTGAAACAGTACGAAGAGGCTCTCTTTTCCGGTAAACAGGTTCTTCTCCTTGAGCCCCGCAATCTGCCAGCCTTATGTCTTATCGGAGAGTCCTGTAATTGTCTTGAAAGGTACGAGGAGGCACTCATTGCCTTTAATAACGCTTTGTTTATTGATTTGGATTGTAGTTCTGCCTGGTATTCAAAGGGAATTGCGTTCGAGCACCTCGGGAGAGTAGAAGAAGCAGTGCTCTGTTTTAACGAGACCCTCCGTGTTGATCCACACTATGTAAAGGCACTACTGAGACTGGCTCAAATAAACGCAGCTCGTGGTAATGAGGAAGAAACGTTTCAATATTATGAAAAATTTGCGTTTATCAACTTATTTGAAGATCTGGACCTATATAAAAAGAAATTAGAGAGAAAAATTGAGAAGGAAAAAAGATCAGCTGGTTCCTCTGACGAAAAACAATCTGCCTGTGATCCGTATCTTTCCTACCTCCTGTTCCAGAAAGGGAATGTTCTCTATCAGGAAGGCAGGTATGAGGAATCATTGAACCTCTTTTCAGAGATACTGGGCACTGATCCCGAAGACAGTGAGTCATGGACAGCAAAAGGGATAGTTCTCGGTTGTCTTGGGAGGGAAAAAGAAGCCCTCGATTCTTTTGAGCAGGCTATTAGATTCAATCCTGATTATGCACCGGCATGGGATAATAAAGGTGTTCTTCTTGGGGATATGGGACGGGAGGCAGAGGCACTTCTCTGCTTTGAAAAGACTCTTTTACTCGATCCACAATATGCGATAGGCTGGTATAACAAGGGAAATATTCTTGGCACTATGGGACGTATAGAAGAAGCCGTATCAGCATTACAAAAGGCAGTATCAATCGATCCCAATCATGCAGAAGCGTTCAATAACCTTGGAGCATATCTCTTCACCCTGGGTAAGCCAGATGAGGCCCTTATTGCACTAAAGAAGAGTATTGGGATACAACCGCGATCGGATAGAACCCTGCTCAATCTTGCAAAGGTCTTTTCATCGTTATCCCGGTATGATGAAGCTCTTCTTATCTGTGATCAATCACTGGTTTTAAATCCGGCATATGCAGAAGCATGGTATCAGAAGGGTGAGATCTATCGCCGTATGAATCAGATATCTGATGCAATCTTTGCGTATGACCAGGCATTAGAGATCGATCCTGATTATTCGCAGGCATTGGATCGCAAAGAAGTGATTATGTCCCGTCTTTATGAAAAACGGGATGGGCAATGACACATCCTCTCAATACCGGGTTTCGTCTGAAAGAATGGAGTATGCCGGCCGGGATTTCTCTAGCTCGATAATAACCCTCCTACCCGGTATTTTTCGGAATTTTATGATAAAAAACGACCGGAATAATCCGGAATCAGACCGGTTTGCATTGGCTCTGTTCTGGATTTATCATCCACACACATGGTACTTGAGACTGTACTTTCGGGAACTGGTGGTAATCAATAGAGACTGCCAACTGACATTTGGTCAGATGATATTGGGATTAATCTCTGGATCAAAAGGGATACAATCGGGACTCAAGAATATCTCGTCCCCGTTTATTCATCACGGGAGAATAATGATATTTCCTCATGAAAGGTACGGTGCCAGGATCAACTCATACTGGGTCTTGCCTTCCTGGTCTTTTTTATCTCTGATCTCTGTTATTGTCTCCTGGAATCTCTTTACAATGACCGGGGATGTATTCCTGTTAAAGGCAAAGTATGCATCATGCGATTTGAGGGTATAGACGGGTAGTATTGCATCAGGTTCTTTTGCATACCGGTCAATGAAATACATCCCCTGTATCAGGGCATTTGCCCATCCATCAATCGTTCCATCCTGTAATGCCTGTATCAGTGTCTCTGCATCTGATGCATAGGTAATATTCTCATACCCGAGGCTTACGAGATCAACGGCAGCCATGTCATCAGAGACTGCTCCGAGCGAATATTTTTTAAGATCTTCCGGATTTCTGATAGAGAGAGGATTATCTGATAAGGAGAAGATGACGTTTGAGTCGGTAAAGACCGGGCCGGCCCATAAAAAAAGTTCTTCGCGTTCCTGGGATCGTGCGGTAGAGAAGACGGCTGTTCCAGTTTCATTCAGAACGGTTCTGTACCCGTCTTCCCATGACCCGTACATAATCTGATCCTGGGAGAGACTGAGATCGAGTTGATCATAGACTTCGTGTAAAATATCAACCGATATCCCTTTTAAGGTTTTATTCTCCATGTACTGAAACGGGGGAAAATCTTCAGTATAAAAAACCAGGGGAGAGAGATCGGCACGATGATTGTATGATGCATTGAGGAGTATTTCTTTTTCAAAAGACCCGTCTTGTGAGGTCTGATTGAAATCTGCCTGGTAGAATCTGGTTTGGTTTTCCTCTGCCAGGATCTTCTCTTCGGTTTGGGTATGAGATACCTCTGCAGTCGAGGGTAGTGAAATCTGGAGTAAGAGGAGAAGAAATACAAGGATAATAAAAGTGTTTTTTATAAATGGTACCATACCAGTATTGTATCAGGAAAAGAGAAAAAATTGACGATTGTCTCTTTCTAATAACCGCAGGTAATGAGCAGATGAGATACCGTATTACCGTGTCCAGAGCCATGAATCAAAATATGTTTTTTTTCCGAATCCTTTGAGCAGGAGTAAGACACCAAAGAAAGTGAAAGAGATAAATACAATAATGTAATAACCACTGGTAAAAATGGTATTAGAATCCTGGTTTTGGCTGATTACCCATATCCCTGCAATACCGGTAAGAACCAATAAAAACCCAATCGACAGAAAAACCCAGCCGTGTACTGGTTTATAGGTTCTTCCCGGACGCGATTGGAAACTACCGCCACAGGCAGGGCAGTGCTGCGGTTTTCCATCAACCATCTCTCCACAATAGGGACAATACGCTGCCATGTATGTCATTGCATCGTAACTATATCTCATAATTGTACTATCAGGTCATGGGATCAGAATATAAAACACATTGCCTCTTTTTGTGAACATTTTCATAACCAATACAGGCAGTATGAGTTCTAAACCAGTCGATTCTTTATTGTAAGGTGTATCAGAGTGCCTAGCATAACGACTTGGAATAATAGAAGTGAAACGAAGGTTATTTTACGACGTGCACGTGGATTGCACGAGTGTCATGTCAGGCAGACTTTTTACAACGTTGTATCAGTACCTTTCCCGGTAACCGGAATTTCACCCATTCCATCAGGATTGTCAGATGAGAGAAGGGCATACCTTCTCCTGTCCTGAATGATACTTGGTGAATGTGTTGAGATGATTATATCCATGGGTATAAATCTGATAATGTCTTTGATATCATCAAGTAATTGTTTTTTCCACCCCACATGCAGAGATATTTCAGGTTCATCCAGTAAAATAAGAGAGTTCGGTTTTGCTTTAAAAATTAGTGAATAAAATACGATTAGTATGTGTAACTCCCCAGACGAGAGTTGATCAGAAAAGATCCTGGTACCCCATTCTGACTCAAAAATTTTAAGTTCATTATCTTCAAGGATTGTAACTCCTTTGGTGGTGATATACCTTTTTAGAACTTCTGAAAGGAGGATCTGTTTCAGATACCGGTCCTCCTCTAATGAAGAATTTTTTGCTTCTTCAGATAGTTTCTCGAGAATATTCTGGGGTGTACAAAACGTCTCCTGCATAGTATCTGAGAAATAACTGTTGGAATCAATGTACATGAGATTGAGCCGGTGATGTACCTGATCTAAAAAATACGACATCTGTGTCTTTATTCTGACATACGAATCAGGTTTATCTCTAGAGGTTAACAGGAGATCGATTACATCTTCATATTGGGCGATACGTTGCTTAAGAAGCGTAATACCTGCATATATCTCAGAGATTCTCTCTATCTTTGTTTTTATCCGGGATATATCATGGTTATAGAGTATCTTCAGGGTGTCTGATAATCGGATTTTTGCTTGTATTCCGGATTGTAGAACTGCAATCTGTTGAGAAAAAAGGGAAATTTCTTCGGTTATAAGAGCCATCCCTGACTCTTTAAATTCTTCTAGTTGTTTTATTCTTTCAGGCACTGCATTTTTAATTGTGGTCAGTTCAGTAAGTAATTCTTTTTTTCTCTCTTTCTGGTGTAGTATCTCGAGGTTTGTTTCACGAATTTCAGATTCTGTATCCTGTAGTCTCTCTCTAATCTGCCTCTCATACTCCTGCAATTCAACTGACTTCTCTTTAAGATTAAGGATTTCTGATTGATCCGGGTTCTGTAGCCCTACGGTATCCAACAATAAAAGAAGTTCTTTTTTCCCGGTCTGCAATGCTGATTCTAATTGTCTCAGTTTTTGTTCTGCAAACTCTTTCTCTTTTGTAATTTTTTGTATCTTTTTTCTCGTTGTCTCATTGCCCGGCTGGTCCTGTACGGATAGGTTTGGTTCGCGTGCAAAAGCCTCCTTTTTTCGTAACTTAATGAGAAAATCCCCTGAATCAAGATCATTTCGAATTGTTCTTTTGATATCTGCCAGATCTGCTTCCTGAGTAATCTTTTTTGTTGGAATGGTTACTTTTTCAATATTATTGTTCTTGAACTGGTAGATGCTGATACGATTGCCATTTTCATTTCTAAATTCGATAAAAACACCTTTTTTTGTATAGAGATCACCGTTCTGGATAAAGACGTCGTAATCCGGATCTGATAGTGATTCAGATGCAAGAAAGAAAAAATGCCGGTAGATATGTATTATAAATCCATCGGTAAATCGAAGACGAAAGATATGAAACGGGATTTTTGTGAGAGAAAAGATATCTCCAGAAAAAAAGGACCGTATCATGTTCAGGATTGTAGTTTTTCCTGATCCATTCAGACCATACAGTATCGAGATCCTATCCTCAGTATTTAAGGGAATAACATGAGTGTAGGTGTGAAATAAGCCTATTACAACAATCTCCTCAAGTTGAGGAGAGGTATGAGGATCGGAAGCAGAAAAAAGATCAATATTTTTCTGAAAGAACATATCATTCCACAACCGGAACGATTTTTCCCGATCTTTAAATTCAGATACAAAAATCAAGATTAATTCATGAATGTTTTTTAATTCATTCGAATCAGAGAGATCTGAAGGGAGAGGGATATCGTTGAGAAAAAAAGGATTAACCTGGTTTCGTAAGGAAGAAAGATACACCAGTGCCCCGGGATCTCCAATCTCTGCAAGTGCCCAGGAGGCTGCAAAAAGGAGGTAATACTCTTTATGTATCAGAGATTCCTTTACTATTGAAATGAGCGACGGGACTGCATTGTTGCAGTTATTTTTACCAAGGGCATACAGAATTGAGAGTTTTAACAGGAGAGAATAGGGATCAGAGCTGGACAATGGAGTTTTATTAAATATCTCCACGAGCGGCAGGGTGGTTCTCTCGTCAGAGAATCTCGAGAGAGCAATAACAGTCATCAGGAGAGGATAGCGATCCGTCCCGTCTAACCGGGTAATCAATGTTTTAACTGGATCAACTCCTAATTCAGGTAATTCATCCCTGATATTCCAGTTACTCAAAATGGTAGGATTATCCATAAATACCCGGGCTCGTATGATCTGTCTATCTGTTTTCTCTCCTGAAGGTATATCCCTTTTTTGTGTTGTAATGTCGTGGCAGATCCGATTTATAAATGAAGTACCGGTATCGGTAATGAGGATGGTATCGCCAAAAAGAGATCGTTAGATTGTATCTCCCCCGGGAATAGAAGAGGATCATAACCCATATCTGGTTTCAGACAGACTGTTGTATGCGGTGTTTGTGGTGTCAGTAAAAAAAACGGTATCTGATTTTTTTAATACAAATAGTTCCTCTGGTTCTACGTCATATCAAACCTTCTCACCCGGTGATCTTCTCATTGTACCCACATCTCTTCTTGCAAACCAGTTTAAAACAGAGTTTACTGTTCGAAATATCGTTTTTAATCCTGATCATGTCACCACGCTGTCTGATTTTTGCCGGTATTACCATGATCAGTGGGGAAAAGATACCCTGATAATCTCACAAGGCCAGGCATATCTCGTCATGGCATCAGCTCTGGAACGTATCAGGGATTCTGTTCCCTTCTTTTTTTCCCGTGGCAGACCATCATCAGGTATCGTACAGGATCTCTTTGCGTTGCGTGCCATCCTCTCACAACGCTCAATCGATCTAACCTCGCACCCCCTTGTTGCCACCAGTGAAAAATGTTCACAGATAAACCGTGCTCTTATCGCATACAACGAGGCATGTACAGAACATACGCTTCTTGATCCCCATGCCCTTGTTGAATGGACCATCAATGATATTACAGAGAGACCCGGCTGTATCTTTCAAAAAGTACGGGTCCACCAGCTCCATGATCTATACCCACGAGAACAGCGTCTCATCCTTGCCATCCGCGACCATGCAGAGTCGTTCTCGTATGAATACATCAGGGGGAAGGATCCTGCCATCTTTTCTTCTCCTGACTGGCTCGCATTAGAAGATCTGACCGCATTAGACCCTCCACAGGAGTTTAAAGACCGATCTTGTATCTTTGTCCGATCTGTTGCAGAGATAGGAAAGGAATATGCCGATTGTCAGGTAAAGGCCAATGTATTCTTTACGTTGACTGATGAGATACAATCAATTGCAGAAGAGATCGTCGTTTGTGCAGGGGAAGGAACGAACCTGTCAGATATAGCCATCGCGTACCCGAATATTGCGTCTGTACTTCCCCGGTTACGGGAGGTTCTTTTTGATTTTGGCATACCCTTTCATGCATACATCGGGGAGCCCCTCATCCGCGAACCGGTAATTGGCTTTCTGCTCCTCTTCCCCACTCTTGTTTCGGAAGGATATCCCTTAAACAGGGTTATTGAGTTGCTTATAAGTCCGTATACCCGAATCAGTCAGCCACATCTTCCATCAATGGATGCGGCACTCTTTGATCTCATCGCACGAAGAGCCGGGATAGAGGGAGGATACGGGTGGGTTGATACCCTCGTCTCATTCACACATGATAGAAAGGATCCCAAGAATCATGATCCTCCTATCCCTGATGCCACGATAGAAGCCGTTATTGTATGGATCAAAGAGATCCAGAACGATTGCAACCCGTTTGCAGGAACTCTTACCGCAGCAGGATATACGGATCTCTTTCACAGCCTTTTTTTGAAGTGGATACGACCGGAATATCTGAGAAAGAATACCAAGGAGCAGGATCCCGTTTTCTTACGCGAGAAAAAGGCATTATCACTGTTCTTTGAGATACTTGCGAGACTCTCGTCCATGGTCCCGAACGATGAAACGATTCCTCTTTCCTCATATCTTCGTTCTCTCCTCTATCTTCTCGGGGAACCGGTCTATCTTACCGAAGACCATGGGGGTGTCAGGATTCTCGGACTGCGTCAGACCGTGGGCATGAACTATAGCAATCTCTTTCTGGGTGGTCTTATCGAAGGAGATATGCCCAATCCATCAACCCGGTTTCCGCTTCTGAATTCAGAGGAATCAGAACAACTCGGTGCCAGAAGTCTTTTTAAGGTTGTACGGGAAGAGCAGTATTACTTTGTATCTGCCCTTGCAGCAGGAGAACGGGTCTGGCTCTCTGCCTCAAAGACAAGTGGGGAGAGAAATATTCTCAGTTCTTCATTCTTTTTGCAGGTAAAAAATGTCATGAATCCTCCCCAATGGGGTAGGGATATTGACCATTCCTGCCAGGAGGCTGCAATCAGGGCAGGTAGGATGATACGTTCCCAGTTCAGCGGGCATGATATCTCCTCTCATGAGGTACTCTCATGGCTGCCGGCAGACCAGACCTATGGATCCGTTGCCACCCGGATACAGGTCGAGGACTGGTTCCGGACCGGGGATTTTGATTCGGTTTATGACGGGATCCTAACCGGTGATCTGGAAGTGACACAATGGTTATCTGGCAAAAAGATGTTTGGACCAGGAAGAATCTGGTCTGCCACCCAGCTTGAGACCTACCGTACCTGTCCGTTCCGGTTTTTCTTAGATCGGGTTGTACGAATACAACCATTTCCGGATCCTGATCCAACTCTCTCTCCGGCAGAGAAAGGAACTCTTGTTCATGATACGCTCTGTGCATTTTACTCAAACTGGTGCAGGAACAAACCACTCAGGATAACTGACCTGAATAAGAAGGAAGCAATCTCACTTCTTTTGCAGGTGGCTCGCGAGATGAGCAGTCGTTACCGGTTTACCAGTCCGGTATGGTATGCAACACTCGCATCCCTGCTTGGGTTTGATGATATTCCCGGACTGTATGAGCGTTTCATCCTTCATGAAGCAGCGAGCAGGTCAACTCTGGTACCTGAAAAATGTGAGTGTTCCCTGGCACACACCAATGCGGTTACCGGAGAGCAGGACGGGTATGTTGTCCTTTTTGGTGGGGAAGGAGAACCGCTTCTGTTACAAGGGCGGATAGACCGGATCGATACCGATGATAGGGGTCATTTTGCAATTATTGACTATAAAACCGGCAGCCGGTACCCAAACAAAAAAGAGATTACAGAAGGGAAGGCCCTGCAGCTTCCCCTGTACCTTCTTGCTGTCGAGACGATGTATGAGAATGAGAATATACCCCGGATCGGAATCGCTGGATCGTATCTTGAGATAAGCAGTAGGATAAAACAGACATGGCCTCTCCTTGATCCGGATAAGAAACAGGAGGCTGGAGTTGCCGGATCCAAAGGAACCATACCGATCCGTGAGGTTACAAAAAAAGCAGTTGCGGTTTCACAGGAATGCATCAGTGGAATCAGGGCAGGCAGGTTCCCGGTCTCTAAAGAGAGATGTACTATTATCAGGTACTGCCCATACGCGGAAATATGCCGGTTTGACCGGTTCCGGGTAGAGGATGTAAAAGAGGAGGGAGATTGTTAATGGCAGGAACGAAACGGCAAAAAGAAGCAATCTGCAGGCATGACCGTTCCCTTGTCGTATCGGCAGGAGCCGGGACCGGCAAGACGTTCGTTCTCGTGAACAAGTACATTAATCTTCTCGAGACCTTTGGCCAGAATAAAGCCGGATCAAAAGACCAGCTCTCAGTTCTGCAGATCCTCGCATTAACGTTCACTGATAAGGCAGCAGCTGAGATGAAAGAACGGATACGGAGCGAGATAGAAAAGAGAGAAGGTGATTTCTGGGAAAAAACCAGGCTTGAGTTTCTCATTGCACCGGTAGAGACATTTCACTCCTTTTGTGCCAGCGTTCTTCGGGAGTTTGCATTCGATGCAGGTCTACACCCCTCTTTTGCAGTCCTGGATAACCGGGAATTAACTACCATTCTCTCCCTTGCTTTCCAGGAACTCATTCATACCCCTGCAGAAGGAGAGACAGCCGATGCACTGGTGTTTCTCCTCTCCCTTGTCAGACCTGCGGATCTTGAAGAGATGATCCGGTATCTCTACCAGAAGCGTGATGATGCCGATTATCTCTTTGTGGCTCTCAATGCAGATCCAACAGGTCTTGTTGCACACTGGCAGGAAGAGATAGCCCGGTTTTGGGAAGAGAGAATGAGAAACCTACAGAATAATCCGGAATTTAATTTTCTCGCTCACTCACTCATCTCTTTTTCATACATGGATGTCTCTGCAGATGACAAGGCGATGAGATACCTGCAGACCGTCAGGCCGGCAGTAGAGAAGATGCGGGATGCCAGAACTGTGCCTCTCTTTTTTGAGGCATTATCCTTTTTTCTGTCGGAAAAACTGGGAAATTCAGGTTCAAAGAAGAACTGGTCAGAAGATACCCTGGCTCTTCTGAAAGAAACAAACAAAAAGTTGCGGGATAACGTTGAGAACCTGAAATTTCTCTCTGAAATGGAACTCTCTTCTGATGATCCGTTCACCATACTGACCCTTCGTTTTCTGCAGGCTCTCGGACTTGTTTCTTCCCGATACGGTGCTATCGTTGATGAAAAGAAATCAGAAGCAGGGGGGCTTGACTTTTTCGATCTCATCAGGTATACCCGAAATCTCTTCCAGAAAAGACGCGACCTTGTCGGATCGTACTACCGGAAACGGTTCCGGTATATCCTCATTGATGAGTTCCAGGATACCGATCCGGCCCAGTTTGATATCATCTCTGCCATTATCGGTGATCCATCTCCTGATCTCGATAATCTTTTTATCGTGGGCGATCCAAAACAGTCCATCTACCTCTTTCGCGATGCCGATGTCACCCGGTTTCGTGATGCAACACTCTTTATTACCGAGTCCTGCAAAGGAGAAGAGATCCCACTCGATGTCTGTTTCCGGAGTTCCCCGGCAGTTGTTACCTTTGTTAATTATCTCTTCTCGCATCTGTTTGCATCAGTAGAGAAACCCTGGGAATTTCGTTATGATCCCATCCGGGTAAGCGATGAACGTGTATCTCATATTGGCTCGGTAAGCCTGATGCTCATCAGAAAAGATGCCGGAATTACCGAGTATGATGCGGTTGCAGACCGGATAGAAGAGATGATTGCGGCAAAGACCGGGGTATACGTGGAAGGTTCCCGTGATAGTTCAGGCGAAAGGACATATACGACACGTCCTGCAGCATACGGGGATATCGCGATTCTGCTTGAACGAAGAACACATATTGGTTCTTTTATCCATGCACTCGCTACCAGGAATATTCCCTATTATGTATACAAGGGAATCGGGATGTACGAGCGGCAGGAGATCCTCGATCTTATTACCCTGCTTTCTTTTCTCTACCGACCCTATGATGACATCCATCTTGTCGGGCTGCTCAGGTCCCCGTATGTTGGTTTTTCTGATCGCGACATCCTTATAATCTCACGGCAGCAGGGAGATTCCTTTTTTCAGAAATTACAGGACAGTGTATCTCTCTCTGCTGAATATAACCGGATTTATGCTCTTCTCCAGCAATGGCAAAAAAAGGCAGGTCGCCTCTCTCTGGTATCGCTTATCCGATCCGTTCTTTCTGAGTCCGGGATACTGGCGGTATATGGCGGTCTCATTGAAGGAGGGCAGATTCTCGGTAATATCGAGAAATTACTGGATATCATCAGGGCACGGGAAGAAAGAGGCAGGTATTATCTCTCTGATCTGGTAGCCGACCTGCACGATGCTCTTGAACGTGAGGAGGAGGAGGGGGAAGCGATGATAGAAGATCCTGATAGGAATGCAGTCATTATCATGACGGTTCATGCAGCAAAGGGTCTTGAGTATCCCATCGTGTTTGTTCCCGGGATGGCAGACAGACCACGGTCAAACCAGGGATCCATCCTTCTTGATACTGCACGAAATCTCATCGGTGTCAGGATTCCAAGCCCTCATAAAGATTACGACTCTTCTGAAACGCCGATATACACCCTCCTCAGAGAGGAGATGAATGAGAAGCAACTGGCTGAGAAACGTCGACTACTCTATGTTGCCCTGACCCGTTCTGCAGATCACCTGGTCATGAGCGGTACAATCAAAGAATCAGGTAAGGATCTGCCTGACGGTTCTGGTCAGACCCGGCTTGACTGGATACTCCCGGTGCTTGGGATTACCAAAGATACCCTGGAATGCAAAACAATCATGGTCAAAACCAATGACCGGGATGAGGTCGGGGTTCACATCAGTATTCCTGTGCACGTAGAACGGGAAACAAAACTAAAGCCGAACCCTGAAAGTATTCCTGATGCATTTTACACCTGCCATGGAAAATTTGTCAGAACAATGTATCCGGGATCTCTCCCTAAAACAACACTTATTCCGGTCACCCGCCTTGCCGGGGTGCTTCCTTATGAAAAGTCGGATACAACCAACAGGAACGGGAGGGGAGCTCACTTTGGATCTGCTGTTCATGAGGTGATGAGGGGAAAAGAACCAAAACGTATCATCAGGCAGTTTGATATCAGGGATGCAGAAGAACAGGCAATACTATTTTCGGTATCAGATGATTTATGGAATCTTTCGCTCCTGTCCGGTGTATCTCAGGTATACCGCGAATTCGCGTTCTGTGTGAATATCGATGGCATCCCTCTACAAGGACGGATGGATCTTCTCGTCAGGCTTGCCGATGGTACCTGGATGGTCATTGATTACAAGAGTGAGAACATTTCTGCAGATATTCTCGTCAGAGACGAGTCATACCAGTTCCAGGTAGAGATTTACCGGAGAGCTGCAGAGATTGCAGGAATGAAACCGGTCAGGGGGGCATTGTATTGTGTGCATGAGAAACGGCTGGTTGACTTCCCCCTCTGGAATGACGCCGAGTTGTTCAGGGTGCTTCGTATCAGAAAAGAGAAATTAGAAAATTGTTCGGGCTTTCTTTAAACCTGAATTTCACCTGACTCTCTTTTCAGAATTGGAATATCAATACTATCATCCAATAATCTTCTCTTTCATGGCAGAGAGGCATGGCATGACGACCCCGAGTTCTTCACCGGTTTGTACGACGTCGAGGAAAAATCTCTTCATCTCCGTGGTTGAGGTATCGATGTGATTGTGTCTCCGTGATCGTTCATAATGGGGCAGCTCATAATTGGTTTCCAGAATGCCTCTGCTGCTTCCCGGTCATCCGGTATCCGGAACGGCGTTGCATCGTCATATGACCAGACATCAAGACCCCGCTTTTCCAGCACGGAAAAGGCATCTTTAACTGCACGGATTGTTCGTATCTGTTTCTCTCTCGTTTTCTCGCTGGTATCTCCTGCAATTGGGAATCCGCCGGGAAATAGGGCTGTGCCAATCATCCCGGCATCAATCGCAAAATGTACCCAGAGCCAGCCGATGATATCAGGCTTCATGTCAGGGGCAATACCTGCAGCCTGGAACATGGCGATGATTCTCTCGAGCCGCTCTGATTTTTTCCCATCCAGTTCATTTATCCGAAACGTCTTCTGGATGTTTGCATACCGCACACCATTTTTATCACGTGACCCGCTGGAGACAAAAAATCCCCAGAGATATCTGTTTTTGGGTATGAGTGCATCGATCTTCTGGGTTCCTTCCCAGTTTCCGGTAAAGAGGAGGAATGGGCATCAGGCGCCTGGTTCCGATACTCTCGTACGATATCATGTGTCTGGTAGTGGTTCGATGCAACGATTACCAGTTCAAACAAATCTTCTGGGGTTATCTGCTCAATGATATGAGGGTTGTACGTGGCTGTATACTGTTTTTCCTCTTTCCCGCGAATATCCAGGATATCCATGGGTACCCCTCCGGTATACCGGCTTTTGCTTCCCGGTCGTACCACGTGGGTGATATCGCATCCTGCCTCTGATAATGCCCACCCATGAATCGTTCCAATGTATCCAAGACCAATGATGGTTGTTTTCATATGTATCCAATCGGTCGTGTATGATTGGAAACGATAAGGATGTATGGCATGGTTGGGTGAGATTAGAACAGTCCCGGTTAGGTCTTTATCTGATTCACGGGTTCAGGGTGAATTATTCGTGCGTAACCCCGGGTATGGAAACCTAATTTTCCCTGTCAAAAAGTCAGTAATAGGGATTTTCCCATATTTTTTTCCGCATCTTTGCTGATTTATCAGGTTTCATTCGCAATTCAGTAAACAGTCCCTGTTTCTTAAGTTCCAGATAGCACCTCATACAGGCGTATACATCTGCAAGAGCATCATGGGCATCATCAAAATCAGTTCCAAAAAGATGCATATGAAGTTCTTTAAGAGTCGGCCATTTGTATCCCTGCCGATTACTTTTGTGGGGAATCCTGCAGATATCAGATGTCGTCTTCATGGTGCAGTGATAGGGAAGACTAAGAATGGGAGCGTCCTGTTGTGCCCTGGCGAATTCGGCGGTTACGATGTTGCGGTCAAACAATATATTATGTCCCACAATAACATCAGCCAATGATACTGCTTCTGAAAATTGATTAAGAACAGAGAGAATTGGTTTTCCTTCTGCAAGAGCACGCTCATGTGTTATTCCATGAATGGCAGTTGCTGATTGTGGGATGGTATACCTTTCCGGAATGATAAGGAAACTTTCGCTGACCAGTACTTCCTCTTCTTGTGCTACTATCCAGGCAATCTGGACCATATGCGGCCAGTACTCCGGGTAATGAAACGGGTTTTTCTCGAATCTGGGAAGGCCGGTTGTTTCGGTATCAAAGATGAGAAATTTCATCTGTGGTATTTGTCTTCTCTCTAGGATAAAGGATTGTTTATATTCTGTACAGTCTTCAATTCGTATGTTTGGTTTTATCTCTCAACACAATTAAAAAATCCCGATTCAGCATATTTTTCCTGGTTTAAGATTACATATAGGATATCAGTATCTCTCAATACTGTTTTATTTGCAAATGCAAGGGAGTTTTTCTCTTGTAATGGGTTGGTGGTTTTTCCTGACATTCCTAATTTTTTTTTTGGCTACTTATTCCTACTCTCGTCACCGGCATCGATGATCTCGAGCCGTGCCGTTGTCATATGGTAGTAAAGACCGATTACAGCCAGTTTCCCATCGCGTTCTGCATCCCTGACCACTTTGTAGGTTCGCAGATGTTTTAGCTGGAGTTTTACGTTCTCGACCTCGAGTTCAGTCTGCCATTTTTTTGCTTCTTTTGGGTCATCAGGGCAGGTTCTTTGAGAAGAGACAAGAGTGAGAGCGGGGTTTGCGTGGCGAAGCCATCCGGGAATAAGAACATCATCCCCGCATTGGCGAAGAGCGAGTGCTTTCATTGCCCCGCATCCTTCATGTCCGCAGATAGCAAGCGTGTCGATATGCAGGTAATCGATACCATACTCAAGGAACGCTCCTATGTTCCAGTCTCCCGGCGGGACGATGTTGCCGATGTTCCGGTGCACAAAGATCTCGCCTGGTTTTGCGTTGCAGGTGATCTCGGGAGCTACCCGGGAGTCAGAACAACTGATCATCATGATGTGCGGTTTCTGACCCTTGAGGAGATCGGAATAATAATCAGGATCTTTTTTATATTCGCACTCGATAAACTGGGTATTTCCCTGTAATAATCTCTCAATTCCCATTCTCTCTCCTGGCTAATAGAATATCTCTTCAATCTATAGAGATTTAAAACGTTCAGGTAGGAAGAGATCTAATAGAATTGCATATACATCTACAAAGAGAAAGAAATGGTATGGACCCTGAACTGAAACAGGAATTTACGAGCTATTGGGAGCAGTACTTTCCTGGACAATCCCTCCCGATTACGTTTGAGTATGCTTCCGATCCCCGTAGTCTGGAGAAGAAACAGACCCAAATAAACCATCGATGTCTTATCTGTGATCTGGGAAAGGTCAGAAACGGTCATCCTCTTGCATTTGACGCAGACTCGGTCTCCTGCAGGGGAGGGAAGCGGTACTGCGGGTTTGAGACAGAGATGTTTCCTGATTTCCGGTACTTTCTCTCGTGTGGGATACCGGGAAGAATGGATGGTGAGCGGTATAAGAAGTCACCTGAGGTAGTCGATGAATGGCAGGCTCAAATCTCACTTTTCCCGGCACCCGGGAAGTATCTCATCTTTCAGCGGTGGGATACATTGACAGAAAAGGACAATCCCCATGTTGTCATCTTTTTTGCCAGACCTGAGGTGATTTCCGGACTCTTTACGCTTGCAAATTATGACCGGGCAGATCCTCACGGGGTTATTGTCCCGATGGGAGCAGGCTGTTCCTCTATCATTCATTATCCCTGGCTTGAAGAACAGTCAGAAGATCCCAGAGCAGTGCTTGGAATGATGGACCCCTCGGCACGGCCCTGTGTTCCTGTTGATATCCTTACCTTTGCAGTTCCGATGAAGAAGATGACACAGATGATACGGGATATGGATGAGAGTTTTCTTACCACTCCTACGTGGAAGAAGGTACAGGCAAAGATTGTCCTGAGTCAGAAACAAAATCAGGGTTAATCGGTCTCTTTTCTTTTAAAGAGAATATGCTCCATGATAAAGGCACAGGAAACCCCTGCAACAAACCCGTTTGCAAAAACCGGCTGGAGCAGGTATGGCATGGTGGCAACTATCTCACCTGGCAGGAATGCCATCATGGTTCCAAAGAGGATCGGAAGGCCGATGATAAGGCCGTCTTCAAACCGGAAGGGATGCACCGGATCCCCTTCAATGGCAACGAGCAGGGCAGCTGCAAACTGAGATGTCATGACATACAGCAGCATGCAGCCGATAATTACCGGTGGTATCACTAAAAGACAGGAGATGCAGAGAGGGGAGAGACTGATCGCAATAATTATCGCAGATGCGGCAAAGAGCGGATACCGTGAAGCTGAGCCGGTCGCAAGGACCATGCCGGCAGAGAGTGAGTAATTCACCCCTCCGATAACACCGAAGAGACCAGAGAGAGCATTGACTATCCCGGTTACGCATACCCCGTGTTTTAACCGTTCTTTCATCTTTGATACCAGAAAAAGCGGTTCAAGTGACTGAATTGCCCCGATATCGTTCATGAGAAGAGCGATGTAGCAGAAGAGAAAGGCAATGATGACCCCGGGATCAATGGTTGCCGGAAGGATTGGGGAGAAGGAGAAGAGAGAGAGGATGTCGTGGCTGCCCTCCGGCAAAGTCAGTGAGAAGAGCAGGCCATAACCGGCTACACCAAGAACCAGCGACCAGATGACCAGGGTTGAGTGCAGGAGTCCTGACAATACCCGGTATAGTGCAAAGATAAGAAGAAGGAAGACGAATGAAAAGATGATATTTTCAACACTCCCTCCTCCATTCCGGAAACTGGTGAGAAGGGAGAGGATTGTTGGGATCAGGGAGAACGAGATCATGAGTAGTATCGCTGCGATTATTCTCGAGGTAAAGAGATGGCGGATATGCTCTAAAATTCCGGTCAGTGAGAGGATTACGAGGATGATTCCCCCATAACACATTGCGGTGTAGGGTGCTGCCGGGTCATGTCCCTGGCTTGCCAGCATGCCTATCAGAAGAACTGCTGCCGGTCCGGCAAAAAGCGGCATCTTATGGCCGAGGGATGCCTGAAGAAGAAGGGCTATGCCTGAGAAGAAGAGCAGTTTCTGGATATATTCAATCTGCATGGGGGAATCAAAGCACTGCAACTCCCCGATGATGAGTCCGAAGATAAGCACAAAGGCGATTACAATGGCAGCCCACTGGATTCCGTGAATGCCGTAACGGAAGATATTACCTTTGCGATTATCTGGCATGTTCATCTGTACCTATAACGGTATACCTATTTAGAAGAGAACGGTATCTGTTATTATCGGTTAAAAATTGAGAAGAACTATGGAAAATGCGATTAGGGTTACGGTATTTGTCATCGGGAATCCTTTAGACATTCCAGTTTATGACTGATATGACCTGATATCCGGGTAGCAGACGGATTTCCTCTTACGTATCTATCCGGCGTATGCCCTAAAAAAACGGATGATAGTATCATTCATCTGCAACGCAACAACGGGGTCATTTTGAATTTTTATCCGCTTTCATGAACAATACAGAGAACGGTGGCATGGTAACGTTTTGGTCATGAATCGGTAACTCCAAAATCTGGATAGAGAGGTCTGATACCAGTAATCCTTGTTGAATCTGGTATCTGTTATCTTTTATCCGGATTGCAATCTCTATCGGGACATTATTGGTATTGCTGATGAGAACCCCGATATTTCCGTCATCTTCCCGGCCTGCAAGGGCAAACACTCCTTCTTTATTCTCATTCATCTGGAGAGAAAGACGGTTTTGATACCCTGATACTGCAGACCAGAGAGAGAATGCAAGGGCAGCCTTCTTTGGCCTGCCGTCTGCATAAAATATCCCGTAAAATTCAGGAAAGGTAATCGAGGGATCATTTCCCCGGTATAGAAATGCCTGATCTACTCCTGAATTCTGCAAAGAGATCCAGGAAGCAGTAAGGATGGCTGATCCAGGAGATCCTGCCCGTAAGTCAAAAGCCCTGCCTCCGGATTTTCCTTTCATAACTTCGGTATTATACTCGGTCAGATGATTCTCGGACTGATTAAATCCAAAATCCTCAAGAATTGAATCGATAAACAGACCCCCTTCTTCATAATCACCCGGGTTATTCGAGTAGATATGCCATGAGAGAAAATCAACAGGAACCGAATTTTCCTGCATGAATACAAGAAAAGATTTGAGATACTTCCTCCCGTTCTCGGTTTTAATAGCCGCCGGGGTAACTCCGGGTCCTCCGATCAGAAGATCAGGAAATGCATCTTTTAGTTTTTTTGCTGTCATTGCATACAGATTGAAAAACTCCTCCTTTGTGTGTGGTTTTGGCCAGAAATGGCTATTGTCCGGCTCATTCCATATCTCAACGTAACGGATGTCAGAAGTAAAACCATCCCATAGTCCCTCCCGGTAATGACGGATAGTCTGGACGGCAGCATCAGACCAGTACTCCTGTTCTGCAGGAGACGGTGGATTGACCGCCTCATACCCATCACCGATTCGGAAGTATGGTTCAAACCCGCCATGTATGATGGCTGCATAGGTCAGATCACTCGTGGTAAAGTTATAGCAGGTTCTATCCTGTGGATCACAGGTTCTGTCAGGATAGATAACAGACATGGAATGTGCTTGATATATATCATGGTTCCGGACCGACAGCACTCCGATCTCCTGATACTGGCTGGTCAGGTCAGGGTTATGGGGATCACCAACCGGTGACGGGCCTGCATTTATTCCGAGAAGCGGGAGGATCTCACCGGCGGATACGGTGGGATCAATACGGATCTCACATACAGTGTCTGTAGCACTGACCTGACTGATAGAAATGAGAACGATGGTAAGGATGAGGAGATGCCATATTTCATATCTTTCTCTTCTCTCTGTCATGATTTAAATAATCCCCATCAGGTGATACTGAAACCCGATGCTTTTTTTTGTCAGAATATCATTTCATACCGGTATGGTATATTCAGCGGGTATGTGTATCTGAAGATAATAAAAAAACGGGCAAAAAGGTCAGATGACTGGTTCTGATCTTCGTTTTTCATTCAGGCTCTTCCCATCCTCTCTATTTTTTACCTATTTTGGTCTTGTTTGACCGGAAAAATCAGTATATGGTGATGGGGAGAGATACATCCCGTGATAATTCTTCGGCCTGCATCGTATTGCCCTCTTCTTACGTATCCT
>CAZSDZ010000033.1:0-32933 GCA_964605795.1 uncultured Methanoregulaceae archaeon | reverse complement strand
GCGAATTTAAAGTATGAAATTCATGGTCTGCGATCATGTGTGACAGATGTCAGACAGACCGAAAAAAAGAGAGATGACAAGGGGAATTATGAGAGGTAATCTTCGGGTTTTGGCATCTCTTCTTTCAGACCCTTACGTTTCCGGATCTCTCTCACGACTTCCTTTACGAGGTTGTTGGGTACCAGTTCAAAACCGGCAAACTCGGTACTCCACATGGCACGTCCCTCGGTTGCCGACCTGACATCTCCGGCAAATCCAAAGAGTTCGGCGACCGGTGTTTTCCCGATAACGGTCACGGTATCTCCTTCACTCTGCATATCATAGACCTGCCCCCGGCGTCCCTGGATCTGGGAGGTGGCACTCCCCATGTGGTCCTGGGGAACCGTAATCTGCAACTTCTGGATCGGTTCAAGAAGAGAATCCCCGGCAAGGAGAATGCCTCCCTTAATAGCGCTCCTGACCGCGGGAATAACCTGGGCTGGGCCACGGTGAATCGCATCTTCATGGAGTTTTACATCAACAAGCCGGATTTTAATATTTTGTACCGGTTCATCAGCAAGCGGACCGCCGTCCAGTGCTTCGTGGATACCATCGATGACAAGCTCCATCGTCTCATTGAGGTACTGGATACCCTTGGTCATATCGATAAACATATTAGTCCCATGGATATCCTTAACACTCTTTGCCTCATCCTTGTCCATACCTGCGGCGACAAGGATATCCCTGCGTTCGAGTGCCTGATGATTCATCGAGACCTCATGATCCTTAATCATCTGGACAATATTGTCAGGCAGGGGTTCGAGTTCAAAGTAAAACCGGTTATGCCTGTTTGGCGATTTCCCTTCCACCGGTTTCTGGGTTGAACCGGTTATCGTCTCACGGTATACGACAATAGGTTCTGATGTGACGATCTCGACATGCTTGTCACGCCTGATACGACCGGAAATAATCTCAAGGTGAAGTTCACCCATCCCACTGATAAGGTGCTCTCCGGTCTCCTCGTTAATGGTCACTTTCAGGGTTGGATCTTCCTTTGCAACCTGTCGTAATACCTCTACCAGCTTGGGGAGATCCTTCATGTTCTTTGCTTCAACAGCTACGGTTACAACCGGCTCACTATAATGTTCCAGTGATTCGAACGGAGTCATATCCATCAGGTTTGTGACCGTTGAACCGACAATTGCATCTTTTAATCCGGTTACCGCTGCGATATTGCCTGCATAGAGTTCCTCGACCTCCACTCGTGTGGGGCCCATGAAGATACCAACCTGCTGTAGCCGGTTTACGCGCTTGGCAGTCCCCATGATATAAACCTCTTCACCCCGTTTTAGTTTGCCTGAAAAGAGCCTGCCGGTTGCAACTTCTCCTGCATGTGGATCAAATGAGATATCAGTAACCATCAGGCAGATTGGTCCTGTAGGGTCACATTCAAGCATCCCTTTTCCTTCAGGGCTTTCATAGTCTCCGTGCCAGATCGCCTTGACACGGCGTTTTTGTGCATCAACTGGATGGGGCAGGAACTTGACGACCATATCAAGGAGAACATCACACAGAGGGCTCTTTTTTGCAAGGGCTTTCATGTCATTCGCCTTGCAGTAATCATAGACATCCTTAAATGAGATCCCACTCTTCTTCATGAAAGGAACGGAGATTGCCCAGTTGTATAATGCAGAACCAAATGCTACCGTTCCGTTGGCAGCATCGAGTTTCCACCCGGCGTTGTACATCTCTTCGTTCATGCCTTTGATCAGGTTATTAACCTTATCGATAACCCGCCCGAGCCGGATCTGCATCTCCATCTCATCAACCTGGAGTTCGTTGATAAGCCGGTCGACCTTGTTGATGAAAAGAATCGGCTTTACCCGTTCCTTGAGAGCCTGCCGAAGAACCGTCTCAGTCTGGGGCATCGTCCCTTCAACGGCATCGACGAGAACAACAGCCCCGTCAACCGCACGCATAGCTCGTGTGACGTCTCCACCAAAGTCCACGTGACCGGGCGTATCAATCATGTTAATGAGGAATTCAGTTCCCTCATACTCATGAACCATTGAGACATTGGATGAATCAATGGTAATTCCACGTGCCTGTTCCTCCTCATCAGAGTCCATCCAACAGGCTTTTCCTGCCAGTTCATCACTGATGATACCAGCACCTGCCAGAAGATTATCTGACAGGGTGGTTTTTCCGTGGTCAATATGAGCAACAATACCAATGTTCCGGATAGATTCCGGTTTGTTCATCAGTTGCGTTACCCTCTCGACAGTCTTCTTCCCTCTGCTCATGCATACACCTGAAAATAAAAAGAGATACTATTACTGGAATTACCGTGCTGATTTTGCAACACGTTCCTTTTCTTCACGCTTTCCGACAGAATAACACTTGGGGTCACCATTCGCCGCTGCAATCAGTTCATCAGCGAGACAGGCAGCAACCGATTTTTTCTTTTTATGGGACGCGTTCTTGACCCCTGCGCTGATAAAGGCCATTGCTGTGTTAACACGGCGGATTGGCGCGGTATCGACAGATTTCGGTACGTTAATACCCCCATACTTGAGACGAACAGTCTCTTCCCGTGGTCCTGCATTTGCGACAGCATCGCAGAGAACCTCTACCGGGTTTTTCTTGGTCTTTTTATGGATGATATCAAATGCATCGCGAACGATCCGAATGGTAAGTTGTTTCTTCCCGGTATTGTTCTCGGTCTGCATCAACCGGTTAATCAACCGCTCGACAATCAGCATATTTCCTTTGTTAAATTCCTGCCTTGTATACCTGCCACATGAATGAGGTACAATCATGGAGTGCAGGTTAACATACCTGGCAATCCCCGGGTCATTTATCCTGACCTCGCTCATGTTCCACCGGTTAAAAAGGAGTCTTTCTTCCTGTTGCTCGCTCATCATGATCACCTGCGTGGTTTCTCCTTTCTGCCGATGACCATCTCATGAAGGCAGACATTATTGACCTTTGTAACGACGAAACGGACTCCTGGAATATCTCCCATGGATCTGCCAAGACGCCCTCCGATACCTTCTATCTCAACTTCATCATGTTCATCGATGAAGTTAATCGCCCCGTCACCGACAGCAAATGCAGATACCTGCCTCCCGTTCTTGATGAGTTGGACACGTACACATTTCCTGATAGCAGAGTTCGGCTGTTTTGCTTCAACTCCAATCTTCTCAAGAACAATTCCCCTTCCCTGGGGTGCACCTTCCAGAGGATCTGATTTTAACTTCAGACCTCCGGCTTTCCTGGCAAAGTGTGGATCACTCCACCTGAATTTTTTTGCGTTACGAATCAGTTTTCTCGCGGCAAATTTTCCTTGTCCCATTACATCACTCTTTTTCTCTCAAATAACCGGCTGAATTATTTTACAGCCTGACAAATATACAACGGTATATATAATACAACCGTCTTTGAAACCTGTCTTTATACGTTGACGCTTCTAGGATATAAGAATAGTATCCTGCCGGGGGAAATTACCGATACGATGTCTGGTTATTACGTGGGGATATCTCACTGATAACTGGTGCAATCTTGTTTTTTCCTTTAATTGGAGGGATTAGGTAACAGAAAGATGTTTTCCCTGTTATTAGCGATAAGAGTCTTTTTTTTAAAAAAACCAAGTAAGAGCGCATTGAGAGTTCCTCCATTACCATTGTAACTCTATTGATGTCATGAATTGTGTTTTCTCATCTCTCTGGGTTACGATTATTATTTCCTGCATGGAAACTACAAATCAGATTTAAATAATTCAATAATCGTGAACTCTTCATGACATGCCCGGTTTTATCCGAATAATGAAAGATGAGGGCGTTCATCCCTCTTCCCTCCTCCATATGGGATAATCCCAATACTCACGAGTATTATCGAAAAACCTGGGTACACTGCTATCGAGTACGTACCTGTTCATCGGGTCGGGTAATTATCTTTTGGTATCCATCAATACTGCTTTGATTTTTGAGAGGTTGTTACTGAAGGGAACATTATATGCTATCCGGTAGCATGGATAAACTGATCACAATGGAAGGTATGGAGATTGTCAGGATCCCGCGGATGGAAAAGGAAGAGTCTGATGCACTGATAAAAAACCGTTTTATTTCACGTATCGCATTCCAAGGTGAAAAATATCCTTACATTGCGCCATTTTTATATGTGTTTGACGGAAAATTTCTCTACTTTCTCTCGACAAAATATGGAAAAAAAATTGATTTCTTTCGGAAAAGTCCGTACGTGTCCGTTGAGATAGAACAGTATACCGATGATATGGCTAGTTATATGTTTGTCACCCTGCAAGGGTACCTTGGTGAAGTGGTGGATTCTATCGAGAAAAAGATAATCAGGCAGTTGTTTGTGGATCTCATCCATGAGAAGAATCTTTCTCCTAATGTTCTTGCAGCCCTCGGACACTCTCCTCAGGACCCCCCGGAGATGATAGCACGGGAAGAGCGTTCTCTGGTATGGAAACTTTTGGGGGTCAAGGATCTGGTTGCATTAAAGAATCTGTAACATAAAAAAGACCGGTTTAGCATCGGATCCGGGAGATCATCGTATTGTTTTTCACACGGGATCCTGTATTGCTTTATCTATTTTATTACTCTGCTGGTTCCTGATACCAAATTTTTACATCCCTGTACGATATCATCCTTTTTTAGGGGTTTATCTCATCTCTTGCTGGTTCAGATTGATGTGTACTTTTTCTGCATGCAAATAATTTTTATAGAAATATACGGCAGAGGATTGATATGTAAAAATGATGACCAATAATGCTTATATTCAATCAAGGAAGATTATTTTTCTCTACAATTAAGATAATGCCGTTCTTTTTCCGATAATTCCAAGAGAACTAAATATTTTTAATTATGTGTACGATTGTTCTTAAATAGTAAAAGTGAGAACAACTAGTATGGAAAATTATGACTATTATATCACAAATATCGAGGATCTTCTCAGGGAAAATCCAAGGGGGATGACCGTCTCTGAGATATCTCAAGAACTTTCGATGTCCCGTAATACCATCGGAAAATACCTTGAATTGATGTATCTCTCTGGAAAAGTCGAGGTCCGGGTGGTTGGAAAAGCAAAACTCTATTATCTTTCTTCCCGGGTTCCGGTAACTCAACTCCTCAATTATTCATCTGATGCCGTTGTTCAGACTGATGATCAATATCGGATCCAGTCAATGAACCTGGGTGCGGTGGAACTCTTTGAAATTACCAAGGAGGGTCTTATCGGACAAAATATCCTTGATATATTCCGATTTTCTGCAGGGGATCCAAAAATTACCGACGCCATTACCGCCAGAGATCGTCCCGCGGCTTTCTCTTGTGAGATGGAATTTCGAAAAAGAACTTCAGTCCGTTTTCTCTGGATGAAACTTATCGACACCGTAATGTATGATGGTTCTCCTGGTCGCATCTTTATGTTTGAGGATGTCACTGACTGGAAACGAGCTGAAGAAGAGTTAAAAGAAAGTGAGTACCTGTACCGTACATTGGCAGAATCAAGCCAGGATCTTATCTTTATCGTTACCCCTGATAACCGGTATGAGTATGTCAATTCGAAACTCGCTGAAGAACTGGAGGTAAATCCAAAAGATCTCATCGGTCAGAGCAGGGACCGGTTTTTTAGTCCGGATGAGGTGGCTCATATGAGGGAGAATAATGCACTCGTCCTTCTGAAAAAGAAACCGGTTCGAAAGGAGGTACAGGTGCACCTCCGGGAAAGAACACGATGGTTTGATGAGATGCTTATCCCCCTGTTTCATAATGGTGAAGAGGTGCGAGGGATCTTTGTTATTGCCAGGGAAGTTACTGAACAGAAGGAGGCCCAGAGAGCAAAATTTCACCTCGCCTCTCTTGTTGAGTACTCTGATGCAGCGATAATCAGCAGGACACTGGATGGAACCATTCTCTCCTGGAATCGCGGTGCTGAGAAACTAACCGGTTATTCTCAGGAAGAGATGATTGGAAAACCGATATTTACTGTAATTCAAAAAAATCCAGCTGAGGATGTGAAAGATATATCAGAAAAGGTGTTACGGGGAGAAGGGGTGATGAACTATAAGTCTGTTATGCTGAGAAAAGATGGTCAGAAAAAAGACATATCCCTGACCGTTTCTTCCATCGTTAACGAGAAGAATACTGTTATCGGGGTCTCACTGATCGGGAGGGAGTGGTAACTCCATCTCTTCCTGTGATCTCAGTCATTTATCCTGGATGATACGCTCAGGATGAGTGTATATGGTAAATCTCTCATCGCGTGCAAATCCGATAAGGGTAAGACCTGCATCCCTGGCAGCAGCCACACCGCGATCGGTGGTTGCAGCCCGTGAAATGATGATCGGTATACCAGCATTTGCGACCTTTCGTACCATCCCCTCAGGTTGTCTGCCCGTACAACCCAGGTAACAATGTGTGAGATCGATCCCCTGGAGCAGAGCATACCCGACCGCTTTATCAATAGTGTTATGCCGGCCGATATCAGGGCACCGGATGAGAACTTCTCTGTCACGGAATAATACTGCGGTATGAAGTCCACCGGTTTTCTGCCATTGTTCTAATTGTATCGTTTCAAAGACAGAGAGAACCGCATCCGGCGGGATACAGAGAGACGAAGAGACTATTCTTGGTTTCTCGAGATTACTAAAACCACCTGCAGACTCTGTACTCCACAAAGCAGTATGTATCCCGTTCACCTCGACAAAGATTTTGGATCCCTTTACCGAAACCGATACGATGGTATCTGCCAGTTGTTCTGTAATCACAAATCCAACTCCCATCTCTGCGAGAAGACCTGGTGAGGCAACCTGGCGTGTAACACTGGTGCCGTTTACATAAATCTCATACTGCTTTTCACACACAATTTCGTCAATAATCTCTTCTTTTCCATCTTTTGTGTATCTGAAAGCAGGTGTGGTAGCAAGAAACATCGTTTGTGTACTATGAGTATTGTTAACCATTATAGTGGTTTTCCGGAGAGTCATAAGGCGGGGGTAATCCTAAATATCATGCTCTGGTTTTTTGGGTATGAAATTGTAGAATCGTCATTCATTGTTCTGGAGTGTGGTGTCGGGAAATATTCTCCTCGCAGATCTCACAGGTTTGTGTGGTATTGCGGGCATGAATGCAAATCTTACAAAACGATAGAGAAAAATCAGTAACATTCTCCTGAATCAGGTCTCTGGCAAGATTCTGGATCTCCTGTAAAATCTCTTCAGAAAAGACAATCCTGTAACCCCGTTTTCCTGATATATATTGGGAGACCGCTGAGGGTTGTATCTGCAGGATTCGGGCAACGTCTTTCTGAATCAGCCCGGATGATACCATCTCTTGTGCAAGTGCAGCGCGAATTGCCGGGACAATGTCCCATACGGCAACTTCGCAGGGAAGTTTTTCCATACCTACTTCTTGGTGATATGAGAAGATTAATGTTCACGGCGTGAATAATGGGAACGACAATTCAGCAGGTACAAATACTAATAATTAGTATCCCCCATATTGGTTTGAGAAATGATGAGCTCAAAAATATTCATTGTAGGGATTATTAGTATACTATTACTCATTATCCCTTCTGTTTTAGCAGAAGAAGGAACATTTGTGGTCTCTTCTGATCCCTATGGAGCAGATGTATCATTTGATGGCACCTATGTTGGTACAACATCGGTCAGGATCGCGGTTGATTCTGATAATCTTCCCCCGCATACCATCACGGTAAGCAAGGAAGGGTACGAGACCTGGCAGGAGACATATGAGAATAACCCGGAGCCAGGATATCCCATCCTTGTATCACCGGTACTGGTTCCGAAAACCGGTCCTGTTCCACCCCTGCCTCCCCTGACACCAATAACTCCTACTCTGACCATAACAATCCCGATGACTCCTATCGGCGGTGATTATGGATGGTATTATGTGACGTCTGTTCCATCAGGCGCGGATGTCCTGTTTAACGGGGCATATGTGGGAGATACCCCGGTGACCATCAAGGTGATGTCAACCGGCACTCCCCATAACACCGTCTTAGTAAAGAAACAAGGTTATTCTGACTGGTACCAGGAATATAACACGAATCCCCATCCTGGTGAGACTATCCCGATACAAGTGAATCTTCAACCCATAATCACAGCAGGATCCATTTCTGTTAATTCCTATCCACAAGGTGCACTCACTACCATCGATAATGGATACCAGCTCACTACCCCATGTACATTTACTGATATCCGACCGGGATATCATACGATTGCAGTGAATATGTATGGATATCAGCCATACAGCACCCGTGTACTGGTTGAGTCGGGAAAGGAAAGTTCTGTCTCTACAACCCTGATACCAAAAGAACAGACGGGATCCCTCCAGGCATCTTCCTCCCCTTCCGGAGCTGACCTGTATGTGGATGAAAGTTTTCGCGGGAACACACCGGTTCAGGTATCGGGTCTCTCTACCGGGTCTCATCTGGTGAGCCTGAAGCGGTATGGATACATGGACTGGAGCCAGACTGTTTCTATCACGGCAGGGAGGACAACAACCATAAACCCTGTTCTTAATCCATACCCTCCAGAGCCCCGTATGGGTGACGTTTCTGTCAAATCAGTTCCCCCGGGTGCAAACGTATTCCTTGATGCGAATTATGAAGGGATAACAAGATCCAGTCAATTTCTGGACATCACCGGGGTTACTCCCGGTATCCATACGATTCTTCTTGAACACTCTCATTATCAGGATTATTCAGCGAATATTAAGGTATCAGCCGGTGCTACAACCGAGGTATCGGCAACACTACAACCAGCACCGGAACCGCAACAGACAACAGGGGTTTTAATCGTATCATCAGAACCATCAGGGGCCGCGATATACCTGAATAATCAGTACATGGGGATTACTCCTGCATCGTTGCGTAGTATATCTGCCGGTAGTTACACTCTTCTCCTTCGTGAGGAGGGTTACGAGGATTATGCAGACACCGTACAGGTGCCAGGAGGCACCTCTACCGAAGTATCTTTTATGCTCACTCCCCTTCCAATTCCGACACAAACTACTCTGCAAACACCTACTCCTGTTCCTACTCCGGTACCTGATATGAATTTCCCGATTCTTTATGTGGTAATCGGCATTATCATATGTCTCATTGCTGTTATCGGATATCTTCTGATACAGAAGAGATAATCAATTTTTTCGATATCCGGGACGTCTCCTCTCCATATCTTCGTAATGCAACCCTATGATGAAAATCAGGGATGCGAAAAGATCTGACTCTTAGTTTTTAAGGGATAAAGGCCCCATCATATTCAGGAATATGAAGACATCCCGAAGGGATACCCGGAGAGAAGGGATGATATATCAAAAACCGGCTATTTGGAGATGCGAATGATAAACTATCGCAGGATAACATTTATTCTCGTATTTCTCATTGTCATTTCTCTTTTCGATACATCTGCAGCATCAGAAATGACAGGAACAGACGATTCAGGAACCGGTGACACGGTAGCAGCGTTTATTAAAGATCTTATCAGATCAGGAAAGCCGGAACAGGCCACAAAGAATGCAACAGATGAAAAATTCAAAAAACCATCGGTATCGTCTTTAAAACCTCCTCATGAGGAATTTCTCTCACAAAAAGATCATAGCACGAAAATAAACCTTTCCTGCATGCTTGCAGAATCAAATACAGATCAGGTTAATTCAACTCTCTTTCTGGAAAATTATTCAGGGAAATATAATTTTACCGAGTTATCCCGGAAAAATAAGGAGTTGTATGATGAAATCATCAGCAGATACCAGGGAGCAATTCCGGACGGAAAACGGTTTGCTGAGTGTTGTGCTTATCCTCAGTCTTCCTTTTGATGCAATGTATTATGACGTATACCTGCCAGATACGACTTGAAAATAACATCATTATCACGATAAAACTAAAGCGTGAGATTGATCTGATACCGATCCTGCAAAAATCGTTATTTCGATCAAGAATGTTCTACCATCCTGATCTCATCGCAGCAGAACTTGCACGGAACAGTTATGTTACTGCTATCGGGAAAAAGGAAGGAGTACGGGACATATTCGTGGACATTGATGCTGTTGATGCAGTCCTTTCAATCAGCAGACGACTACACACCGGACAGGAAGTATGTGTATATGCTAATACCTTTCCTGATTGTATCCGGTTACGTATTGAGGAGATTAAAGAGGAATGGAACAGCCGGCTCAGGATAGAACGGAAAAACATATTAGAAAAAGAACCAGAGAATGACGCAATCATATGAACCCGGGTATATAAAGGGCCAGATCCATCTCCAGAACGGTGTTTATCTGACTGTTCATGTGAATATCAGTGATAACTTCCTTTCTCATCTCCAGAGAGTGATATATCCCTGCAGGATTTATTCAGATCCTGATACCGTTGCCGCTCTCATCTCCCGGGAATATCCCATTCTTGGGATCGGGATTAAAAAGATCAGCCATGGGATATTCGCTGATATCGATACTGATGCACAGAAACTGGCTGTTTCTGCGTTGCGAAATGAAGGCCAAAAATCCCTCTTCTGCTGGTCATTTCCGCAATTCCTTTCTCTCTCCATAGAGGAGATAGATGAGATATGGGGTGTCGGAAGAGAGTTATTCCGTGATGACTCCCCTGTCAGCATGGATGAAGAATCTTTGATTGATAATACTTAAAAACAGGCATGCCGTTTTGTATCCGGTTCAATCTCACTATTGTTGTACTTGAATCATGATATCTTTATGTCTCATCAGAAAGGAGAAGGGTGACTACAATTTTATCGCGTCTCGAAAGGATTTTAGCTTTCAGATAATTCTGGGTTTTTTTGGTTGCAGATAAGGGCATAATGCCTCGTATTACTGGATGACATAAAGCGTTATCTTGCTGGCAGATCGTACGTATACGTATGAATTCGTATCTGGCCCGCCTCAAGGAAGGATCACTGAAGTTATATGCCCTTGATGCTCTGGTTCCACCAGCAGAAGCGGTTGCGATAAGAAGGAGATATATCGAAGAGGAGACCGGAGTGCAGATGCCCCTTACCGGCATGGTCTCGATCCCGCTTGATGATGTGGTACGGAAAAACTGTGAAAATATGATCGGTGCAGTCCAGGTCCCCCTTGGTGTTGCAGGACCGGTTCTCATGCATGGAGAATATGCGAAAGGCTCTTTTTTTCTCCCGCTCGCTACAACAGAAGGAGCTTTAGTGGCCTCGGTCAATCGGGGGTGTAGTGCGATATCAAAAGCAGGAGGTGCAGAGGTTCGTATCTTTGCTGACCAGATGACACGGGCACCGGTATTTGCAACCAAAAGTGTCATCCATGCCCGTGATACCGTGGACTGGATTGCAGGTCACAAAGATGAGATTGCTGACGCTGCACAGCAGACAACGAGACACGGGAGAGTTACTGATATTCAGACCTATCATGCCGGGACCAGTGTGTATGTACGACTCTGCTTTAGCACCGGGGATGCCATGGGGATGAACATGGTCACGATAGCAAGTGAAAAGGCTGCAGAAGTAATATCCCTTAAAACCGGCGCAAGACTAATATCCCTCTCCGGAAACGTCTGTACTGACAAAAAACCGGCCGCAATTAGTATGATTCTCGGTCGCGGGCGATCGGTATCTGCGGGAGTCAGTCTTTCTGAAGAACAGATAAAAGATATCTTTAAGACTGACTCAAAGACCATGATAGAAGTCTCTATCCGGAAAAATCTTGTAGGATCAGCACGTGCCGGTTCTCTTGGATTTAATGCCCATGCGGCAAATATCATCGCAGCAATGTTTATTGCATGTGGCCAGGATCCTGCTCACGTTGTTGAGGGATCTTTATGTATCACCACGATTGATCCCATTGATGACGGGATCTATGCTTCGGTTACCCTGCCTGCTCTCCCGGTTGGGACAGTTGGGGGGGGAACGCGTCTTGGAACCCAGGCAGAGTGCCTCTCGATGCTCGGTGTTGCCGGGGGTGGAGACCCGCCGGGAACACATGCAAAGAAACTGGCGGAGATTGTGGCAACAGGGGTGCTTGCAGGAGAACTCTCCCTTATCGGTGCCCAGGCAGCACAGCACCTGGCACGTGCCCATCAGGAACTTGGCCGGTAGATCTTCGGGGCTGGTTGAAAACCAGGGTGACAGAATAATAATTTCACAGAGAGGGTCATGAATTCGGAGATGTGGAAAATGTCTGATGATTCGTCGAGAAACATATAATTTCGATCTACCCCTGATTATATATGACAGAGTGAAGGCCGTTGTCATAGATCTGGTATGTCCCTGCAGGAACAGCACGATAACAGCCACTGCCTGCAATGAGATACTCAGCCTCATACGTGCAGGCAATTCCCTCCTTAATGAGGAAGGGATACTTAACAAACCCTTCCCATGAATGAGGGTTAAACAGGTTTACCTGTCTTATCTCGATTATTGGGATTTGATGGGTCTTATCACCAATAAGACAGGAAAGATCTTCAGGCATCGGTGCCCATCTCCCTGAATATGCGGCAATAAAGAGCGACAACGATCCTTCAATCTCCCCGGGAATGGTTGATTCTTCCTGCAAAAACTCTGCAACCGAGACCGTCTCTTCTTCTGCATAATTATGAACCCCGGATGAGTCTGCTCCTGCATCCCTGATGACCAGTGTCCCAAACGAGGAGAAGAGGAGAAGAAGGAGAATAATCAGGGATACAATCACCTTTGCAACCTGCGTTCTTCTCTCTTTTATCAGAAATACAATCCCATATACTGCAAGCAGGCAGATAAAGGGGAGTAATATCTGGTATATCTGGATAGAATACCCGAGAAAAGGGAGGAAAAAGAGAGTTGTACCGATAATAAACCATTCGTTTACAGACACAACATCTTTTCTCATGAAAGAAATGAGACCTGCTGCAGCAAGGGGAAGAAGGAGAACAAACCGTGCTCCAATCTCTATGGCATTTCCTACAAGATAATTAACCCACACGGGAAGAGATGAAAAGGAGAAGTATCGAAGGCCCCAGTAGGTATCTGAGTACTGGTACAACTCTGCCAGTTCGATAAACTGAAGTATATAGATAGAAACTGATACGAGTATTGCACCAAAAAGGATCCCGAAAAAGAGAACAGAATGATCCTGCTGTCGTTTTGGAGAGATGTGGGTCTTTCCGAGGTACAGAACCAGGCAGAGGATGGTTATTGGGATGAGAAGAAGAAAGAGCCGGTGCACAGACCAGAGCAGAAAATAAAGGGATATTGTCACGAGAAGATACAAAGCAGACTTCTCTTTGCAGAACCCTATAAGTGACCAGAGGGCAAGGGGAAGAAGCATGAGGAATGCACCACGGGTTGATGCAGTCCATATGGTAAATTTAAGAGTAAGAGGAGAGAGTGAGAATACAAAAGCAAAGAGAAGTTGCAATCCCCGGGACCGGAAGAATTCACCGGCAAGCAAATACGAGGTTCCGATACCAAGAAGTCCCATACATAGGGCAAATCCGTAGATGATCCATTCCATCTCCAGTCCGGTGAAAGAATGTAATATTGCAAGGAGAATGGGGATACCTGACGGGTAGGAGTACGGATATAAACCAAAGAGAGAGAGGGGAGAGAGTAACCAGGGGATTGATCCTTCGGACGCAATAACTCCTCCCAGGTAATGAATAAAAAAGGAATCAATCCCGATCTCATGGGGGACAACCGGGAACCTGATGATGATATTTAAGAGAATTACGAAAAGGACAGCACAGAGAAAACCGATATCAGAGCCGGTTCTTTTAAAAAATGATTTCATGGATACGAGTGGACAGACTCTGGGGGTCATATTATCTGCCTTTATCGTAATCCGGATATGGTCTCGCCTTTTCCAAGACCAAGGTATATAATATCTGGACTGGATTCTGAAAAGATATTTTTACAATCAATAACTACGGGTTTTTTCAGCATTTTTCCAAGAGAACCGAGATCAAGAGAGCAGAATGCCTCATGATCAACAAGAAATACGGCACAATCTGCTCCGGTGAGCGTCTCCTGCAGGGTATTACCTGACCGGTAAATTCCGTGCCGTGTCTGTAATTCTTTGATATACGGATCATATACCCGAACCTGTGCCCCAAGACGATCCAGTTCATCGATAACCTCACATGCCGGTGTCTCCCTCGTATCACTGAGATCCCGTTTATAGGTCAGACCAAGAACTGCAATCGAGGATCCCATAATTGGCTGATGCACCTGTTTCAGTCCTTTTTCGATCAGATTAACGACGTGAAAAGGCATAAATTCATTTATTTCACCGGATTTCTCGATAAACTGGGGAATAAATCCATATTTTTTTGCCTTATAAGACATGTAGTAGGGATCGAGCGGGATACAATGCCCCCCTATCCCCGGTCCGGGATAAAACGGCATAAACCCATATGGTTTCGTTGCAGCAGCATCGATTATCTCCCAGATGTTTACTCCCATCTGTTCAAAGATAAGAGATAGTTCATTCACCAGGGCGATGTTTACATTTCGAAAGATATTCTCAACCATCTTCACCGATTCTGCAGTAGTGGTATCTGATACGGTGATGATATCCTCAATAATACTGCCATAGAGGGATGCAACAACCCGGGAACAGGATTCGTCGATTCCTCCGACAACCTTGGGGATATCGGAAACCGAGAATGACTTGTTTCCCGGATCAATCCGTTCAGGAGAGTATGCGAGGCCAAAATCCTTTCCTGCACGATAACCCGAGGTCTCAAGGATTGGTCTGACAACTTCGAGGGTGGTTCCTGGATACGTGGTACTCTCAAGGATGATAAAGGTCCCGGGACGTAAAAAGGAAGCGATAGCGATGCAGGCATTCTTGATGTAGGTCAGATCAGGTATCTTCTCCTGGTCAAGAGGGGTCGGAACGCAGATGATGATAAAATCTGCTTCTTTGAGATCAGATACCTTATCTGTGGGATGAAATGATACTCCCAATGTATCTCGGAGATTTTCATCACTGATATCACTGATATGAGACTGACCTTCTAGCAGACCGGATATTAATGCAGGATCAATATCATATCCGATGACCTGTAATTTTTGTGAAAAAGCAAGTGACAGGGGAAGACCAACATAACCAAGTCCGATTATTCCGATACAGGCACTCTGATCTTTTATTTTGTGAATAAGGTCAATCATAATGAATCAAGGTCAGGCATGATTATGGTACATTGGAAATGAGACTATCTGGATACTGTTCGACAAACCAGATGATATATTGTGTGAGATCAATTTTGTCTTTGAGCAATTTAACCCTTTTTTCTCTCCCTTCGGCCTTAATATTTTTATTTGTCAGTAATTCCACTGCTTTTTTTATCACAGCCTCTTCCATTCCGGTTGGATCAGAGAAGGTATAAACCAGACCATATGCTTCTTCTTCTTCATCCGTATACCCAAGTCGGAGTGTGTTGACATAGAGGGCATGGGTTCCCATAACTGCACATTCTGAAGCAGTCGTAGCCCCTTCACCGATATAGAGTGTTGCATAATACAGGAGGTGATGAAGCCTTTCCGGAGGAATCCGGATTCGGTATGGTTCAAGTTCTTTCGGTAATACCCCTTCAGACGAGATAAAAACCCTGGCATAGGGAAGGATTGTTTCAATAAGTTCTTTTTTATGCATAATCCCGGTATGCCCGATATCGTGACTTGCATCCCATGAGACAAAGCGGACAATAACGAACCTGTCTCCCTCGCAAAGACCGATTTCATCAAGAACTCCGATATCCGGGGTAAAATAATCAGGATGAAGATAAGCGAGTTCGGTATACCCATCATACCTGATGTGTTTTGATCCAAAATCCTTTTTAAACCAGATCGGGGTGATAATCGCATCGGTACAGGGGACATACAGGAGATGTTCCCAGGTTGCATGTTCTGTATCGTCAAGCGCGATGCAGGGTTTTTGGAGCAGTCGTGAGACATGAGCAGCACGAATCGAACCAAACCCGATAAAAATGTCAGGATGAAACCGGAAAACCGCGAGAAACATTCTGATATCCTTAATAGGGATAGAAAAGATCTTCTTTCCAATTCCTTTCTGGTGTTTTCCAAGACAGAGATAGGGGAGTTGATATGCGTTGAGCAGTTCCAGAGTAACTTCCTTATCAATCGTGGTTATCAATATCTCATGACCCCGTTCCTGCATCTGCCAGATGAAATGTTTAAAGTAGTGCACATGGGCAGGATGATTGATGTCAACAACGATCTTCATACATCACCGGTAAATGTTTTGTCAATCTCATCCTGAGTTGGGTAGCTGATGAGAACTGCCCGCTTGCGCCCATGATAGACAAAGAGACTTCCTGCTGCAAGGGCAGATGCATGACCGGATACATAGGCATCTGTCATGTCCTCGAGGGATCCGGCCCCCCCACATGCAATAACCGGGATCTGTACTGCATCTGAAACCATCCGAATTAAGGCAATGTCATATCCTTCCATGGTTCCATCCCTGTCTATTGCAGTACAGAGGATCTCTCCTGCCCCTGCCTTCTCTGCATCCCTGATAACGGTGAGAAGATTGGTTTTGGCAGTTCTGGTCCCCCCATGGGTAATGACCTCATAATTCCCGTTTTTTCCCTTTACTACATCTATTGATACGATGATACTCTGACTTCCAAACTGGTGACTTGCCTCTGCAATCAGTTCGGGATTGGTAAAAAATCCGGTGTTAATTGCAACCTTCTCGATTCCAATAGAAACAAGTGTCTGAATCTGATCGATACTCGTGATTCCACCCCCGTATGCAAAGGGCATAAAACACTCACGTGATATCTTTCTGAGAAGATCGTACTGAATTGTCCCTGTTTTTTTTTTGAAGAGACCTTGCGGCTTTGAGAGTGAGATATCAAGAAATACTAGTTCATCTGCTTGTTTTTCATTAAAAATTCTGACTGCGTTTATGGGATCACCGATATAACGCGGTTCTTTGAACCCTGTCGTCTTCACGAGTCCGTTATCCTGTAAAAGGAGGCAGGGGATGATGCGGGGCCGGAACACGTTAACCTCCCATGGTGGCAAAATTTCGTAAGATTGCAATCCCACTTGAATGACTCCGCTCTGGATGGCACTGGATCCCATAGATATTCTCTTTTTTAATAAGCGAAGGGAATTCATACCCATAACAGGTAGTTGCCAGGATCTCTGCGTCTATTGGATCGGTATAATGGAACGAATGAACAAAGTAAAACCGTTCAGTCCCGTTCAATCCGGTAGTTAACGGGTCATTTTTTTTAAGGAACAGGTTGTTCCAGCCGATGTGGGGAATTTTTCTCTCTCCTATCTTTGAAATCTCAAATTTCTGAATAGATGCATCAATCCACCCAAGACCATTGCAACTTCCCTCTTCACTCTTTTGTGCCAGTACCTGCATACCGACACAGATCCCAAGAAAGGGAATCTTTTTATCCAGTACACTCTCTTCGAGTACCGGAATCAGGTTCATCTCTTCCAGGTTTTGCATGGCGCGGTCAAAAGAACCCACTCCTGGAAGAATGAGTGCATCAGCATCCAGAATATCGGTTGGACTGGATGTAATCCTGGAATCTAATCCGATCCGCCGGTATACATTCTGGATACTACCACTGTTACCGGTTTTGTAATCGATTATTGTTATCACGGTTCCCCAAAGCATATTGTGTGTCTGAAATGTGAATACAGGGGGTTACGATGTATTTTTTCCTGGCACACATTTCTTGGATGTATCTTTTTTTACGTATTTTTCCGCAAGGATAGGGGGAAGGAGATGAAACCGGCATGCAATCTTCACCGGAACTCTGAATAGATTGATGTACGGGTAGTAGGTCGGATAATCAAGAAAACTCTTCTTTGGAAGTTTCATGATAGTATCAAACTCTTCTTCGGTCAGATTCAGTTTGGTAATAGTATATGAGACAATCTCGGGATCAAATAGATACGGTTCTTTTATCTTTTCCAGGGCCTCTTTTCTGCCCATCTGTCCTGACCGTACCTGTGCAGCGTATTCGAGTTTTCTTTTATCGATCCCAAATTTGTGGGGCAGATAGTATGACTGGAAAAACCGGGTGTACATGGATTCGTGATGGTGTCCCCCATAATAGGTCCATCCCAGTTTTAGAGAGAGTAACTGGTCGACCGTATCTTTATTGTATTCTACGTACTCAAGCAGACGGATCTCCTTTATTCTTCTGATACATATGTTGGTAACGAGATCCCAAAAACCCATGATCGGGAAGCTGGTTATCTTTTTTTTCCCAAACTGTCTCTGCACACTCCTGATGTATCGTCCATCCATGTATGTCCAGGTGATTGGAGAGGTTCCCTCTGTTCTGAATGAATGTCCCTGGATAACATAATGGAGCCCTTCTTTTGCTGCTACTTTGAAAAGGACTGAATAAATTGCCCAGTCTGTTGGGACATCTGCATCGGGAACAGATGCATACAAAAACGATCGCTGGAGCTCCTTAAACTCTTCCCAGTCTGCAACAACCGTATACAAATCTACATCCAGTTTCTCTGTGGCATGATGGATATTGGTTACCGCGGTCTCTGAGTTCCAACCATTATCAAAATGAACTGCAAGGGGCCGGAGACCCAGTGATACTGCCATATAGAGCGTGTAGGTACTGTCACGGCCACCACTGACTCCTACCACACAGTCGTATCTCTTCCCTCTCCCATCTTTCTGTATTTGTGCAACAATCTTTTTTAATCGGTCTTTTCCGATATCATCCAGTGGGTACTGCATCTCTAAGGTATCATGAATTGAACAGAAGTTACAGATTCCGTTCTCATCAAACGCTATCCCTTCGATGGTATCATCAAGAATGCAGCGGGAGCAGATTTTTCTTGTAAGTTTCATGGTATCTGTTTTGTATCTGAAAAAATCACGATTATTATAAATACAGTATAAGGATCTGATCCTTTAGTATAGGTATATGATGTGAAAATAATATCGAACAGAATAGGTACTTCATGGTATCATCGGGGTAGAAACAGGGTATTTTGGATGATTAGTCCGATTATCCCAAAGAGAGCGGTCAGTAAAAACATCAGTTGTGTTGCCTTCTTCTCCGAAACCGGGAAAAAGTACGGGATAACCCATTTGAGCGTCAGATAATTGGGAACAACCAGGTTTCCATCCTGATTAATCGTGCCGAATTTTGTTGCCGGTAACTTCATGACTCGCCAGTATGCGTACATCAGGAAGTTGATGATATGGGGAATAAAGATGATAATTCCTAAGATCTCCATGTTCATGAGGATAATATATGCCCCAACTGCGGATCCGATGGCAAGCGAGCCTACATTGCCTTCAAAGATCCGGGAAGGATACCGGTTATAGATATAAAAACCGCAGAGAGCACCAAACAACGGCATGATGTATAGTGTGGTGTGATATCCCCAGATCAATCCCTGAATGATGAGAAATCCGGTAATAATGAGGGAAAGTCCACTCTGCATCCCGTTAAATCCGGAATGCATATTGATGAGATTGGATATTACCATCACAAAGAGCGGAGCAATGAGAAACAGGAACAGGGCCCCGAGTTCGACCTGCCAGAAGAGGAGCCATACCAGCGTATCAGTAGATAGGAGTGCAATCGGTATTGCCATAAAAAATGGTGCAATGATCTTTAACTGCCTTCCGACATCTATGAGATCATCAAGGATCCCAAACATGGCGTAGGTAAATACGATGAAATAAAAGATGAGGAGTAATGCAACATCCCTTACAAGAAAGACGGCGATGATGAGTGAAACGAGGATACCTGCAATGATTACCATCCCTCCCATCGTGGGAACCATGGTATCTTTTTTATACATGTCAGGGACAACAAAACCGTTTTTGGTAAATTTTCTGATAAAAAGAGGTGTGGAGGCAAGGACCGTAAAAAAACTCATAAGGAACAGGAGGAAATATTCCGGTGATATTGTCATGAAAGCTCGTTAATGGTTGACCGGGGTGCTATATCAAGGGTTTCAGGAGAGGGCAATAATGGCGGCACCTTTGTCATAGATGATCTCATATCTCTCTTTTAGTGCACTGATGTTTACCTCTGTGTATTCTCCATCATAGACATTAAAGAAAGGTGGTTTGTAGTCAGGATCACTCCGGGAAATACTTGAGATATAGACAAGAACCGGGTGAAACGGGAGATTTACGGTAAGGTTTGAAATTTCTGGATTAGTTGGATCAGAGATGATGAGTGAGGTTATCGCGCTCCATGAACCGGCCGGGGATGAGTGAGGTTCTGGTATCAGTACCGGGTCTGAAACCGGAATGCCGGTGAGGGGATAGACAAGATTACCCGTCGGATCGGTATTGATGCAGACCGGTTGGGGAAAGGGCTGATCGCGCAGCCATTGCATTGCCTGGTAGTCGTCTTCGGGCAGGGCAAAGGAATTGCTGTAACTCATAAACACGGCCCCCATACTGCCGATACCAACAATAATGAGGAGAATTGAGAGGATAGTCCTGATTCGGGTCTCCCGTAACTGCCATGTCATGTAACTGAGGGCCAGTGCAGCAAAGAATGCCAGAGGGAGGTACAACTGGGCGATTACGCGGGTTGCAGTGGTGATAATTAAGATCTCAGAATCAACAAGCAGAACAATCATACACAGCCCTGCAATCCAGGCTAATGCAAGACGTTCCATGGCAAAAAACCGGTAATATGCGATCAGGATGCCCGGGATTGCGAGCAGGATAAAAGCCCATTTCGTGATGAATTCTGTGGCCATTATCTTATCAGAAAATGTCCAGAAGATGTAGGATGTTGCAGAGAGCATGAGAGGAATACAGATTATCGCCAGGATCAGGAGTCCTGCACCAATCAGAATATAAATCTGCTCTTTTTTAAGCATCTCTTTTCTAATCATCCATTCACTACCGATCCAGACGACAAGTACCGGTGCAAGATAGATCAAAAACCGCGTATGGGTTACTACCAGTCCTGCCAGAAGAAGAATTACAATCCGTTCTTTTAAGATGAGAGCAAGGATGATAGCAACAAAAAGCATCTGTGCAGCAGCTGAAGGATATCCTCCCCAGATTAAATTATCATAATGCTGCGGAAAGCAGAAGCATGCAAGGATGAATGCTGCCGTGGCGCACCATCCCGGATAGTACCTGCGCACGATGCAATACAGGAGCAGGCTTGTAGTAGCCGTGATAAGAACCGGGATCATGGTTATGGTCTGCTCAAGCGGGAAGAAGAGAGCAAAAAAAGCAGTATAATAATGAAATCCTTTTGGATAATACTCCCAGGCACTGCCGAACGGATAGATGCTTACCGGTACCGATAACCCGTCCTGTATCATCCGAACGATTGATGCATGGACCAGGAGGTCTCCGGCACGCCACAATACAATCGTTGAGAAGATACCGATTAATACGAGAATATACACTCCTGTGAGGATGAGAGCTGCGTTATCCCATCGATCCAGGAGAAGATATCCGGGAGCCCTCTTCCATGCGATACAGAGAAGAATACATCCGGCAACGATGATACAAACCTGGAGTAAGACCGGGGGGAGAGAGAGGAAATACGCGAGAATTCCTGATAGAGAGAGAAGAACAAAACCAAGGACAAACGAGAGGATGATGCGGGTGAGAAGATCTCTCTCTTTGAGGAAAAAAAATACAAATCCTCCTCCGGTACCGGTTGTGATAGTGATAGCAAAAAAGGCGAGAATGAGATCAGTACCGATGATATCCGGGTTCATTATCCCCCAAGAGCATTGGATGTGACCGGGAAGAAGATGCAATAGGACTGCTGCAGACTTCCCTGGTACGATGTTGTTTCATTCACCTGGATAATCACCTGGCGGGTTCCTGTCCTGTTGAAAAGATTAGGAGTGGTACCTTCTTGTTTCTTGGTTTTATCAATGAAACCTGATGATAGACTCCTGCCAGGTTCAGGAACGGGATTAATGATTAGGGGGATTGTTATCCTGGCATCATCAGGTCCGGTGCCGGGGAGTTGAAACGTCCCTGACTGTATCTTTGTGTCATTGAGAGCTATACAATATTCGTATTCCATCTGTTCTTTATGGTGTGAGACGATGGTAATTGAGCAGTTAGAGGAATTATAATGAGAACCGGGCAGGGTAATGCATTCTTCTGAGCAGTACAGTTCAGAAAAACCCTGGTAAAAATAATCACTGGTTGTCACATATATGATAAGAACAAGACAAATTACAACTCCGATGACGCTGGCAATACATATCGCTTTGTAGAGTGCCTGCTCATCTGAATCCATGTAAAAACCGTTATCCTGAGATCTATATATCCTTGGTTGTTATGAAAAGAGATCATTGTGTGTATCGTGAACTGGCAGTTGTTGTGGGAGCAGCACTCCTCTGTGCATTGGTCATTCTCGTTGGAAGAGAGGATGGGACGCTCGTCTCGGTAATCGCAGGATTTCTTTTGGCACTCTTTCTCCCCGGGTACCCGGTAGCGCTGATAGTCGTGAGGTTTATGGAAGATTCCCGGTTTTTTGTCAGGATAGTGCTTGGCATGGCGTTTTCAATGTTCATTTGTATCGGAATTACAATGCTTATCCAGTACAGTCCCTTCTCAATCACTGCAGGATCCGTTACCTGGGCACTCCTTGCATGTATTATCCTTGCATCGGGTATTGTCCTGTATCTTTCGAAAAACCGACCATAAAGATGGAATGACCCTTGTTGGCAAGGTGCGGCAGGTTTTCGGATCGGCAATACCGATCACGGAATGAGATCTCTTTAGCGAATGAACGATAGTATGAAGGAAAAAGGTTCTCTGAGATCGCTTACGATGGTAGTCCATGGCCCGGAAGCCTTTGATGAAGGATGGGTCTCCTGGATTGCCGAAAGAATAGATATCGAGAATATCATTGTTGCCGGAATTATGGCACGGACTGCGGCAGAAGAGTGTAAAATACCGGTCAGTCCCGATTGCCGGCCCCCAAGTCAGATATTAAATGACCTGGATCCTTCCTTCTCCTTTCTTTTGAACTGTGCGAAAACCAAAGAATCAGGAGAACGATTCGGGAGTCTGGTTTTTGGCAGATGCACAAGACCAGGACTTGTCCAGGTAGAGTGCAGGTCACAGGAACTGTTATTATGGGGAGAGAGGGGAGATGATCCTGCCGATTTTCTTCATTCTGCAACCGGTTTTTCGGTAAAAAACGGCAGGTCAACCCTAAAAGAGAAGGGGGATATCCGTACTATCGGGGGGTGTATCCCGGGAGAGCCGGTATTTGTCAATGGGATTATTATCGGGTATGCAACAGCCAGCGTGGTAAAACTTATTATTGACGGTTCCACCCTCAAAGGGGTATCCGGTATCGACATCAAGGATCATGGTATTGAGAAACTGTCTGCCCGGGGAACGGTAGATCTGTTGGGAGCCTGGTGCAAAAGCGGCAGAATCAGGAGATCTTGCCCTCATCTTTCGGGTAGTACTGCTCCTGATACCGGAAGGATAGTAGTCGTTGATCATGCTGCAGTTGATTTGTACTCTCTCCTTTCTCAGGATGTTGCCGGTATCCTTGCAATCGGTGATGATACAACAGCAGTATCCGGTCATATCGGGTATCACCTCAGGATCCCGGTTTTTGGCATCACTGACGGGGATCGTGATGATATCGTTACCGGTGCCTATGCTGCCGGTTCTGTTATTGTTCAGGTCAGTCCCGGCACCGATGATGATACCGGGAAGATGATTGCAGCGCGGATACCCCATTATCCCGTCTCATTTGCATCATGGGCATCTGAGATGCTTCTGTATCTAAAGGGGCAGGGAAGTATCGTTTTTTTGGAACAGGTATGATCCGGTGTGTAGATTAAGAAGGTTTGAGATGGTGTTGAGATGATTGTCGGCACATCCGTGTATGGTATCAGGCATTGGTATCCCGCCTTCCCTGTTGCAGGTACCGGTATAAGATATCAGAACGGGTGTTTACTTCATCAATATCCTTATCTTCCCGAACCCTGATGAACCGGGGGAACCGCAGGGCATATCCGGTCTCATACCCCGGACTCTCCTGGATCTCAGCATATCCGATCTCAAAGACCATTCGGGGTTCAAAGAAGAGATCCCTCCCCTGTGTTCGTATAACTGATGAGTTCAGTTCGTTGTAAAGCCATACCAGGTGCTCATCAGAAAAGCCGGTAGCGACACGGCTGACGGGCAGGAACCGGTCGTCTTCCCTGCAGGCAAGAAGAAAAGAACCATAGAGATGGGCACGTTTTCCTTCCCCCCATTGCGCACCGATTACTACGAGATCAAGGGTATCTACCTCTGGTTTTATCTTTATCCAGTCTTTGCCCCTGACACCGGGGGTATAGAGGGATCGGGGATTTTTAAGCATAATGCCCTCATGGCCTGCACCAAGTGCTTCATGATAAAATAATTCAGCGGTATCCTTATCAGTACAGGCCTTCTGCGGAGTAACAAACCGGGGTATGGTAGTTTCAAGCTTCTCTCTCCGGTGAATAAAGGGAGAATCAATCAGAGTCTCTCCGTCAAGGTATAGCAGATCAAAGAGATAGGGAACCAGTTCAACCTCATCCCGTGCTGCACTGATATTATGCTTGCGCCTGAACCGCTTTAGCACATTCTGAAAGGGAAGAATCCGGCCTTCTTTTACTGCTACAATCTCACCATCAAGAATAACGGTGTGACCTGCGGCTGCCTCCTGCAGCAGGGAAACCACATCAGGAAGAGCATCGGTAACATCCTCAAGTTTGCGGGAGTAAATCCGTCCGGCATTCCCGTCAGTATGGAACTGAAACCGTGCCCCGTCATATTTATTCTCAGCGATGACACTTCCAAAATCGGTGAGTGCTCCCCCGATGGTACCCTGCTTTGCAAGCATCATCCGGACCGGGTGAAAGAGGGTTATGGTGAGTTTTTGCAGAGCATCCCTGTTGGTGCGTGCCAGGATAGCTACCTGTCCGATATCATTGATAACCTGGATACCGTGCTCAATCAGGAGAGGATCAGTTTCCGTTGAGAGTGCAATTGCATCACGGATAGTCCCCTCTCCGACTCCGATTCGCATATCCTCTAAGAGGATACCAGCAATATACCGGCCTTCCAGGGGAGAAGCATCAGATAGAAGTCTCTGTATCATGCGGGTCTTATCACGCTGGGAGCGTACCCCACTACTACCTGCTAGAGTGATTAGTGCGGTATGTACCTCAAGCAGGGTGAGTTCATCATGGAAAAAAGACATCTGTTCTTTTCCAGCCATCATGGCTTCTACTGCAGATCCGACATCTCCGATCCTGTTTATTGTCTCAATTACATCTTCCTTCTTTTTACCAGTGACATAGGCAACCGCATCGTACAAAAGATTAGGTCCGATTCCCAGTTTTTCCTGGCTCCAGTCTGGAAATGGGCGACCGATTAGAAGTTGTATAAAGGCAGGAAGATCTTCAAGTGAGCATTCTTCCAGTGCTTCGCTTAAAAAAGAGATCCGATCTAACCTTCCGGAAATGCCCTCCAGTTCTTTGCATATCCTGGCAAATGTTAAAAATTTCATAGTAATCCTGTTATTTGGATACCCTTACAGCTCTATCATTCTTGACCAGCATTCTCCAGGATATTGCCTGGGGATATCTCCCTTCTTCTTGGTATAACTCGGTTTTTTTAAAGCGTCAACACTTGATGCAACAAATATCTCTATCTCGTCAGCAAACAGTCCGAGCCCTTCATATGAACCGTTTGCGACAATCCCTGGTTCATTATTTATCTCACTGAGATGGGAGAGGATTATCGTCTGAATATTTGTTCCAATCTCTTTTAGGACTTCTATTGTCGCTTTGTTTGAGAGATGGCCCCTGTTTGAAGCGATGCGACGCTTTAAAGCGAGGGGGTACGGACCATTCTTAAGCATATCTGGACAGTGATTTGACTCGATGATGAGGCCGTCAGCGTGTGAAAATAGCCCGAGCATCTGATCAGTTACCTGACCGGTATCAGAACAGCAACAGAGTGTGATATCCCCTTCCCTGATGGTAAACCCGCAAGGTTGTCGAGCATCATGTGATACCGGGAATGGTTCAATCACGAAATCATCGATAGGAAATGGATCATGATATTGGCAGGAAGATATCTCTGGTTGTTTTTTTGAGGTTTGTTTCTGGAGTAGGGAATAAAGGGTACCTTCTGTTCCTAAAACCGGAACATGGAGTGCGTTTCCGAGAGGAATTGCACCCCGTATATGATCGATATGTTCATGGGTCAGGAGTATTCCTGCAATTTTCTCAGGATCCCCGCCGCAGGTCCGTATTTTCCCTCCTTTTCCTTTCGTGCCGATAATTTCCCGTGCGCTTATTCCGGCGTCGAGGAGGAGGGCAGAGTTATCTCCCTCGATATAATATGCGTTTCCCTTGCTCCCACTGGCAAGGACAGAAATTTTCATACCTTAACTGTATGATTGCAGGAGATAGATGAAGAGTAGCTTTTCTGTAAATCCGGGCAAGAAAGAGGTTTTAATTGAGTTCATCTGTTCCTGTCTCTTTGTTTAGAGAAGACCGCCCTGAATTGGTAGTTCTCTCGATCGTTTCCCTGTCAGGGAATTATTTCACATCCGTTATACCGCTCATAGTCAAATGCATCTGCTGAGATCTCTCCTGCTTGTATCATCTGTTGTATCTGTGGTATCAATCCCTGAAGAATTGTTATATATGATCTGACGGTTGTGCAGATCTCGGAAAATCCCTCATCAGGCCAGGGACGAATTACTGCTGAGTAGAGGCATCTTCCCCCGCAGATAGATGAGATATCACAATTGTTACAATGATTTTCCGGGATAGGTACCGCTCTGATATCACCATAGTCGGAGGTACTGATATGCCCCAGGTAGTAGTCCTTTATTCCCAGCATGATTGGGCAGGGAATGATGGTGCCATCGGTCTGGATTGTGTAATTTGCGTGTCCTGATCCACAACGGAGAAGTGAATCCTCTCCGGTAAGGAGATCGTGGATAATACCGGTGAAGGGGTACCAGTGCGGAACCTTTCGTTCCTGTTTTATCAATGATATCCACTGATCTGCCAGTCGTTGTATTCCCGGGATGTACTGGTTTTTTGACCATGCATCATAGGCAAAAGAATTGTAATCATTCCAGAAACCGGCATCAATCTGCCAATGTATCGAACGGAATGGATAGTGCCGGTTACATGCAAGATGTGTTACTGCGGCATAAATATCTGTTTTTTTGGTAACGGTCATTCGTGCAATTAATTCACCACGATAGCCACGGGCAATGATACTCTGGATGCTCTCCATGACCTTGTGGTAGGTGTTTTTTCCCCGGTGATAATCTGTTAATTCCCGGTCTCCATCGATAGAGATCAATATGGTCCCGAACCGGTTTGTAATATCTGATGGCAGATCCTTTAAGCGAATGCCATTTGTCTGAATCATCCATTTCGCTGCCGGGACATCCTGCATAATCGCTCCGATCCATTCAGGCCGCAGGGTGGGTTCGCCCCCGATAAACGTAATCTTTGCTTCTGGATCTCCCGAAATAAACCTCGTTAATTGGGACAGGGGGTAGGTTATCTCCGGAGGTATGTCTTCGATAGTAAGGTTGGGAGTATCAGGTTCCGGAATGGTGAAGATCTTGTCTCTGCAGTACCGGCAGTTAAGGTTGCACTCGTCTGTAATATACAGGTGATAATACACAGTATTCGTATCTGGTTTATTCCATCTGGTATAAGGCAGGTATGGCATGATTGGTACACGATACCCCGTTGTTTTCGGTCAGTCATTTCGTGAATATCTGGGATTTTTTCCGGTCATATCCACTCTGGTTTCAGAAGTTTTTTTTCCTATCATGGTATAATAGTAAAAGATGGCATCTACGGATTCAGAGAAGAAGAAAATTCTCGTTATGGATGATGAAGATGCAATACGTGATATCACCTCTATAATTCTTACAAAACTTGGGTATGATCCTGTCACGGTATCAACAGGAGAAGATGCAATATCGGCCTATAAGCGTGCAAAAGAGAGTGGAAACGGTTTCTCTCTGGTGATTCTTGATCTTGCAATACCCGGCGGTATTGGCGGGCGTGAAGTTATTCAGGAATTACAGCAGTATGATCCCCAAATCAAGGCACTCGTCTCAAGTGGAGATGCAAATGATCCTGCTGTTTTATCGTATAAGGAGTATGGATTTACCGGAGTACTTCTTAAACCGTATAACAAGGAGAAATTATTTGCTTCTGTTTCTTCCTCTCTCTGAATGCGATGCTGATTCACACCATGCCAAATCCATGCACACAAAAATGATATGAACCATCCTCCTCCCGATTCTTTATGAGTTGGTTTATAAAAGAGAAAAAAGGTTGAAATCTCATTCAACCAGGGTAACATGGAAACCCGGGTTCTATCTCATCCTGTTTCTTTTCCTGCCGGCACCGTTATTATCCTGATATGGCGGTCATTTTCATGGTTAAATGAAATGATACGTTCGTGTGCACTTTTAAGCATACCTCCGGAGGTGAGAAGCAATGAGTTCTTTCCATTCATCGCCTGAAGAATGCAGCGATCAATGACAGCATACGTAAAGTCCGGGTAGAGTGATTCTTCCTTTAGCCTCGTTTTTGCCCGGTTTCCCATCGCCCCGATAGCAGAGATGGTGTGAATCGAGAGATATGATGGGAACCTGCCGGCTGGAACGGCTTCACAGTCTGCAATATGAATCGTACCACATGCTTCACAATGCATCTGCATCTGGCCATGTCTGTCCGATTCAATTACCCGGATCATATCAAGTACAGACCGGGGGGGGTGATTTACTTCTTTCATCCCTCTTTTTACCAGTTCCATGTATAACTCAAGAAGAATGGGAACTGACAGGTGTGCTTTTCTGATCAGGTTTTTATCAGCAAAGGCAAGTTCAGGGATATCTTCATCCAGAATATTTCCCTCTTCCATAAGTATTACCCGGTCTGCCCAGGGATACGCTAATTCTACATCATGGGTTGAGATGATGATGGTCTTTCCCTTGTTATGCATCTCTTCTAACAACTCCATCATATCTTCTGATCCCTGGGGGTCGAGCATACTGGTGGGCTCATCAAAGACCAGTATTTCAGGATTCATTGCAAGAATGCCGGCCATCGCGACACGTTTCTTCTCCCCTCCCGATAACTGGTGCGGGGGGCGTCGTTCAAAACCATCAAGACCAACCGCCCGGAGTGCATCAGATACCGCTGTTTTTACCTCATCTTGTGATAATCCCAGGTTTACCGGGCCAAAGGCAACATCCTGGTATACCGTTGGGGCGATGATCTGGTTATCAGGATTCTGAAAAACAAATCCGATTTTTGTTCGCAACTCTCTTAAAAATGAACGGTTGTACTGGATCGGTTTGTTATCATAGAGGAGCATCCCACTATCCGGTTTTATCATTCCGTTACACATCAGAAGCAAGGTTGATTTTCCTGCTCCGTTTGGGCCGACAAGGGCAATTTTTTCACCTTTCCTGATATGGAAACTGATGCCGCAGATGACCGGAGGTCCAAAGGGGTATGAATAGGTAACATCACGACCTTCTAGAATGATTGAGGTCATATGCTCACCGGGATAATGGTATAATCTGCGGTAAGAATCTCAAGGGTGATGCCAATCATAAGAACAATCAGGACAAGGCTAACCGATGCCCACTTAACCGGATCTGCCTGTGAAAGCATTGCAAAATGTCCGGAATAACACCGTGAGTCCATGGCCTTCATGAAGTCATCTCCTGCATTCCAGGTCGTTAGAAAGAGTGCCCCAGCAAGTTGTCCAAAGGAGTAAATGGCTTCATTATAGGTACTATATCCCAGTCTCATAACTTGTGCCCGGTAAATAAGTTGTGCTTTTTCAATAAAGATAAAGATAAACCGATAGATAAGCATTGCAAGATCGATAAGGATATCTGGCACATGGAATTGTCTCATCAAGGAAAACATGTCAGTCATCGGAGTCGTTAACGAGATAAAAAAAAGTGCTGTCATACCTCCGAAAATTCTACAAAGTACAAGTATACCTTTGTTCAGACTCTCTGGTGTGACTGAAAGAATCAACCAGTCGGTCACCTGGTATTGAAAAATCGGGTTATCCCCGCCGGTAATGAGGATGATAACAATGACACTTGTTATGGCGAAACCAAAAGGGATGGCCAGTAAAGCCAGATAAAGCCGGAAGGGTATCCGTGCAAGGCACAGGATGCCAATACTTAGCAGGAATGCCAGAAAAAAAGGAGTGATATAACCGGGAGATGTTATGACGATTAGGATGCAACCCAATCCCAGGAGAAGTTTGGTATAGGGATTTACATCCCGTATCCCATTGTTCTGTGCAATGTTCTCAAGCAGTTCAATATACATCTGCAATATGAGAGTACTTATGCCGCCTTATCCTTCTTACTCTGACCGATCCAGTAACCGAATACCAAACCGATTAAGATGCCACCAAAGGTGGCCTGGAGAGCAAAGAGACAGGATTCTATTTCACCACTTGGTGGTTCCCATTGGGGAATAAGAGGAGCAAATGCATCTTCTGATAACCCGGTAATTTCAGTGACTGCTGCTGATCCCTCTCCGTCTGAACCCCCAAATTCAGCGTTCTCCATGGTATTTGAGGTATAGATAAAACCGATAAGGAACAGTGCAACCACAACCGCGGTAAGAATTTCAAGCGTATACTTATTTCCCATCAGTTCTCACTCCTGGCGATTTCGATTTTCTCCCGGGAAAATACACCCAGTGAGATCAGGATGTCAGGTTTCAGCTGGACGATATATTTAAAGACCAGTGTCAGCACTACTCCCTCAACAATGGCGAGCGGAATCTGTGTGATTGCAAAAATACCGAAGAACAGTGTGAACGAACTCATTACTCCGCCCATCTCGGCTGGATACGCAAGGGCCAGCTCAACCGATGTCATGATATAGGTGAAGAGATCTGCAAAGGCGCAGGCCAAAAAAACGGTAATGTACATATTCAGGGAGGTATCCTTCAAAGCCCGGTATATTGCATACCCTGCAACAGGCCCGACAATACCCATGGATAAGACATTTGCCCCAAGGACCGAGAGACCGCCATGCGCAAGGAAGAGACTCTGGAATAACAGAACGATAAGCCCGATTACAGCAGTGATACAAGGACCAAAGCTGATGGCTGATAATCCGGTACCGGTTGGGTGTGAGCAGCTTCCCGTAACAGAAGGCAATTTAAGGGCTGAAAGAATAAAGATGAAAGCACCAGTAACAGCAAGTAGGGGTAAATACTCTCTGTTCTCACCAAAAACTTTTTTCAACTGAATAATACCGTATATCAGGAATGGCAGAGCGATGATCCACCAGACGATACACCATGTAAGAGGTAGAAAACCCTCCATAATATGCATATCATAGCCTCCAATGCAACCGTTTCTCATTTTTGAGATTGTCAGATTGCCATATAAAAATAAGAGTAATTTGTAATAAAACTATTTTTTTTTATTAGGTGCCTGATGAGGCAAGTTCTTATGTCCGAATATGTCCAGATCAATACTATGAATAAGGCTGATACGTATACATTACGGCCTGATCAGCCTTTTGATCTTGATATTACCCTGAAGTCGGGACAGGCATTCAGGTGGATCTTTGATAAACCCTGGTGGAAGGGATATATCTGTAATAATGTTGTTTTTATTCGTCAGGATGGCTCTAATCTTCACTATTCTGGTGTGAATGAGGATTTTCTTGTACGATATTTCAACCTTGAACAGGATCTTCTTTCTGTTTATGCATCCCTCTCTCTTGATCCCTACCTGAAACAGGCGATATCGAATGCCCCTGGTCTTCGGATCATCAGGCAGAATCCCTGGGAATGCATGGTCTGTCATATCTGTTCAAACCGCACCCAGAAGACTTCAGTTCTTGATAGAATAACCAGAATTGCTGAAATACTTGGCAATCCGGTTAGGATTGAGAATGAGTCATATTATATTTTTCCTTCGCCGCAGGATATCATTGATGCAACGTCGTACCAGATCCGCAATTGTAACCTGGGATATCTGAGTCACCGGTATCTCATCTCACTTGCAAAACATTTTATAGATGAGCCGTTGTGGCTGGAAAGCCTTAATCATGCTCCGTATCCTCTTTTAGTACAGATTCTTCATAAAACCGGCGGAGTAAGTAAAAAAGCAGCTGAATATATCGCATTTTCTGCCTTTGGAGCTCTGGAAGCATTCCCTGTGGATGGACACATCAGAAATTTGTTCCTGGATTTGTACATGAAAGAACGTATCATTAAATGGTCTGATCCCCAGGCTCTGGATCACATTATCGGACAGGAAGCACAGAGAATGTTTGGCAGGTATGCTGCCTATGCCTTTGAGTACCTTGTCTATTCTGGAATCATTTTGCAAAAAAAGTTTAAGATTGATTGAAAAAGGGAATATTCCGGGATAATTGGTATAATTAGAGATATCCACCTTTCTTAAGCCATTCTACCTGGGGTCTGGTATACCGGTAAATGATATCAGCTTTGTCATCCTGAAAATCCCAAGGTATGACAATGAGGATATCTCCTTCTCTGATCCATACCTTTTTCTTTATCTTCCCTTTGATCCGTCCCATGCGGGTGACACCATCGACACACTTCACTCTGATGTGATTTGCTCCCATCATCAGCTCAGCATATCCGAACATCTCCCTGTTCCGTTCGTTTGGTAACTTGACCCTTATTATCTCTTCAACGGGAATGTTCTGTCCTTTATTACTATCCTGACGTGTCAGATCATCAACTCCAGGTTATCCACACGGGATTTTGTGACCCGCGGTAGTTATATGAGTTAAACCCAAAAATATATATATTCTCTGTAAATTCCTGCAATAAACGGAGCCCATCCAGTGAATAAATTTAAACTGGATAGAAAATTTTCGAAAGGGTTCGT
>CAZSDZ010000032.1:0-34249 GCA_964605795.1 uncultured Methanoregulaceae archaeon | reverse complement strand
TTTGGTAAGTCTTTGGAGAGGAAGTACCCTTTTCTTTAATTATAGATAGGATACAAAAAGCACTGTTTTTTCTCGATGTTCCGGGATGGATTGCAGGTAACTTTAAGACGATAGACGAAGTCAAAGATGGCCTTTCATCGGTTGAGATCTGGTCACCGGAGGACCTTGACAACACATATCCTCTTCACCTCTGTGTTCATGATGTAAACAAGAGGAGCATGATCGTTGAATGGGTAAAAGGTGAGAATAATATAGCCGTTATGAATGTATATGATGGTGAGGATGTCGATTCTCATTATGGGGTGATGACAAACTCCCCACCCTACCCTGCCCAACTAAAAAACCTGAAAAACTATAAGAAATGTACCCCTGAAAATGATTTTGAAGGTCTTCCCGGGGGTGTTTCAATGTCTGACAGGTTTATCAGATTATCAAAACTAAACGAATATAATCAGAATATTCCCTATGAAATGGGTGATATCAGCCAGGCCTTTCATCTCCTTAACTCCGTGGATGTGGCATTTGGAACTGAACCCTCATTTTCGAGGTTAAAGGAGTAGCAACCATTCCTGGTGATGATTACACGTACCTCACACTGGTCCGGGACCATACAGATCTTTCATACTATCTCAGAAGCTGGAGAGACCAAAGTATCAGGAAGATAGATCTGACCAGGGTTGACTTTACGAAGAAAATATCTGATCTCATCCCGGTGGACCCTGACCCTGAATTAGGAATATCCCCATTGTATACAGATATCACAGAGATATTCGAGGGATGATGAAGTGAGAGATCAATAAACCTGATACGTTTTTTTAATTTTATGGACATAAAAAAAGAATATCAAAAAAGAGTCTGAGTAAATGATACCATTTTTTCAGAGAGGGTCAGGGTTATTTCGTTTTCAAATGGTATGGCATGTTCTTTTCCCTGAGTAAATTACCGATACCTGTTGATTGGAACTTCTATAGCCCAGAAGAGTACGAGAATCATAAAACCCGTTCGGAATGTAAGTATTAAACACTAACCGGGCCGATCAGTACCGTATTGTACTATCACCAGACCTCGCACTACATAGGAAAGAAGAGAGAATACCAGACCTGTTCTTCTTTTTGTTGATTTTATGTGATTGATGCTATATTTCTCTCTTAATCTGCATTTCACATTGCATAAGTACTACAACCACAAACAACCATGTAAAATGGAACTTACAAAGACCAATGTACCGATGAAAGGGTTTGCTCTCCTGGTTTTTTCCATATCACTTGCCAATTTCATGTCGGCTATTGATGGAACCATCGTCACGGTTGCACTCCCTTCGATATCTGAGGTATTCAATGTAACACCCGGCACAGCAAGCGGGATAATTACCAGTTATATACTTGTTATGGCCAGTTGTGTCCTGATATTCGGTAAAGTGTCAGATATAATCGGGTTTAAAAAAAGTTTTTATCTCCGGATTTTTGATCTTTACCCTCGGATCATGTGCTGCGGGTTTCCTTCCTGAATCCCTTGATTTTTCCCGGTCGTTATCGGTTCACGGGTATTTCAGACGGTTGGCGCTTCCATGATGACAGCCATCGGACCTGCGATGGTTACGGCATATATCCCGATGAAACTGAAAGGAAAAACCATGGGTACGGTCTTTACAATGCAAGCTTTTGGAGCGGCGATCGGGCCGACTATCGGCGGAATACTCACGCAATATCTCTCCTGGAACTGGATCTTTTTCATCAACATTCCCATTGGAATCGCAGCAATTCTCCTTGGAAAAAAAGTGATCCCTGAAATGGCGGTTAAAAATGGAGGCCCGGGTTCGATCGGACCGGAGCAATCCTCATCCTTATTGGACTTACATCACTGCTCTTTACCCTGTCGGAAGGACAGAATCTGGGGTGGACCAGTCCTGTAATCCTTGGCTCCATTACATTGACACTTCTCGCGATCGGGGCTTTTATCTGGTGTGAACTCTCAGCCTCTGACCCGTTGCTCGAGTTGCGCCTTTTCAAACAGAGGAATTTTCTCCTGACAAACCTGATGATATGCCTGCTGTTCTTCTGCTTTGCCGGGATAAGCTACCTGCTCCCCTTCTACCTCGAGTACGTACAGGGATACACTCCCTCTGCTGTCGGACTGATCTTTTCATCGCTCTCCGTTGCCATCATGATCGGGGGAATCGGTGCAGGTCTGTTATACAATAGGATTAAAGGGAGAAGAATAAACATCGCTGCCGGGATTATGGGAGTTGCCGGGTATTTCCTGATAACATGCATGCATGACGTTACATCCGCATGGATACTGGTTATAGGCCTCCTTCTCATCGGAATCGGCGTTGGCTCGATACTGACATCGGCATCAAACATGATAATGAACTCAGTCTCAAAGAGATACCAGGGCATGATCTCAAGCTTCACCAGCCTTGAGCGGTTTGTCCCGATGATGGTAGGCATCACCATCTTTAACATCATATTTATCCTGGGATTAAACGCTCCAGCCATCCCTGGCGGGATTACAACAGGAGTATTCAAAAGTATACGAATAGAAGAACTCTCGGCAGGGTTTGATTTGACATTTTTAATCGCGTTTATCATCAGCATTATCATACTGGTACTAGCAGTCCTGGCACACGAAAAGATTCATCCTGATTATCAGGAGGTTGGCGATCAGAAAAAAATATCTCCTGATCTGCCAGGATGAGAGGTGTGCCTGGCAAAAAACGCATGAATACATCCCAACTATCAAAGGTTCGCAAATAGAGGGAGGGCAGGGTATCTTGATACCCTCACCTCATTTCTGTCATCCTGATAGTATGGTTTTGGCATGACAGAAATAGCAGTATTCTAAAAATATATCTGATTTTTACTTCATTCCTCATAAAAAAAGATTCCTGGGAGGGAATTCTTTTGTCAGGAACAGGAAAGCTTCACGGAAATAGGAATGGATACCTCCCTGTCATCAGCAAGGTTGCCTTCAAAGATATGTTCTGAATAACCTCCGCAAAACGTGGACTCGTCACGTGCATTCGTGCACCAGTACGTGTCTGAATATGCCTCACCAGGTTCGATCACGATCAGTACCTGATATACTCCCTGGTCTCCCCAGTTGGTCCAGACTTCACCCTCATTGTCCTCGATATACTCGGTCATCCTGGTAAGGTATATCTTTTCAGGAAGGGTATTTTCAATTGCATAGGCAAACGACCAGTTCCAGGTATCATCTTCCTGCTCATATGAGGCAGATACCACGTCAGGATAGTAGACATTTACCTCTTCACCGGCCGTGGAGACGGAATGCAGCTCATTTGCATCGAACCCGGCAGGAAGGATTGCACTTTCCGTGGTTGTTTCATAGATATGATCAATAGCATCAGCCTCATCATACCTGCCAAGCCGGAACAGGGCATTTTTAAGATACATCTTGGTTACATCGTTCGTAGGATCCAGTTCATAGGATTTCTGGTATGACTCGACCGCAGTGTCATCATCTTTCTGGTAATCTTCATACATTCTGCCACGCTGATACCAGATAAGCGGACTTGAGGGTTCCGCTGCAATTGCTTCATCCTGCAATGTCATTGCCTGAGAAACGGACCCGTTCTGTGCAAGCCAGAATGCCTGGAATGAGAGCATTTCAGCATCAGAATAGGACTCGTCTGCAGAAGAACCGGTTACCAGACCCGTAGAGATGACCACTAAAACAAGGAAAAAACGAATGTAATTGAACATATCCATAGGTTAGTCGGTTTTTGATATAAGCAGAGTGGTAGTGCAAAAGAAACCACGTTTATCTCCTAATTTTTTTACCGTTTCGTAAATCTTTTACCATGAAGAATTATTCAAGTTATTGGGAGATACATAAAAATAAAATGGCGATAAACCGTAAACAAGAGGTAGTTAAGGAAATTCCTTACATTAGCACTCTGGGGTGTGGTAACCCCAAATAACCAGAAAACCCAATATCGTTTCTGAATAAAAGATCCATGACAGATATCATTAAATAAAAAACAGATAGTATGCTGTACAGATTTGCATGGTTTTTCATCGCCGGATTATGAGATCTTTTTCCGGAACCCTTGCTGCAGTAATTCTTATTCTCCTTTTTATCTCGTTCTTTGCCCTTACCTCGTACTGGTACCTCGATGAGCTGAAGAATGCTGACCAGGATTATCAGGACAAACAGATGATCACTCATGAGATCCTGAAACAGTCAGTCATCTGGATTGACCGGGGTATTTCCCTCTATGAACTGCAGTACGAGCCTGACCTCACAACCGCGATGGAGATGTACCAGCAGGAATACCAAAAAAGCAATGGAGATCCGGCACGGATTGATTATGCTGGTCTTCAGGATCTGATTGAGCAAAGACTCGGAGGGATATGGGAACTCTACCTGATCGATACCGGTGTGGTTACCCATACCACGTTTCCTGATGACCTTGGTCTTGATTTTACGCAGTATCCCTCCCTTTTTGAGCAGTATACAAGTTTTATCAGGGACGGAAACCTGGTCATTGACCGGGGAGTCATGGGTTTTGCACCCGGAGCACCGACACGGAAATTTGCCTATCAGGGAACCCGGGACCAGCGGTATCTCCTTGAGATAAGCAGAAACATTGAACAGTACCGCCCCGCTACAAAGGCCTCGTACCGTGAACTTGCGAGTACAGTCGGCGGAGTCAATCCATACCTCGTCTCGGCTATCATCTACAACTCACAGGGAGACGTAGTTGCCGGGCAGTCACAGCCGGAAGAAGAGATAGAATCCTCTTCTGATACCAAAAAACAGGTGAGAAAAACATTTTTGTCAAAGAATGATACCTGGAACAGGTATCCTGACCAGAAGAGGGAGGTTGCATACCTCTTCCTTCCGGTTGAAGAGACCGGAGCCCCGTCAACCCCGATGATGCATCTTGTGGCAAAGATCGTCTTTACGACTGAAAAAATGCAACATGACTGGTTCTGGTTAACCCTGCTCTACATTGCGCTCATTACCATCACGATATGTGGAGGATTCCTTACTGCATATCTGGTATCACGACACCTGACACGACCATTAAACCAGATCGGTGATGACGTGGATCAGATAGCAGCCGGTGATCTCAACCATCCCATCAGGTCAACCGGAACCCGGGAGACCGAACGAATTGAGCATTCCATATCCTGTATGGTGGCAAATCTCAAAGAGAATATCGAATCTCTGAATACCAGTCAGGAACAGCTAAAAAAAGAACTCTTTATGCGGAAAAAAGCAGAGGAACGGTACTGGCATCTTTTTGATTCTGCCCGTGATGCGATATTTCTTCTCGAAGACGGGGTTATTAAGGAAGCAAACCGTCAGGCACAAATCCTGCTTGGCAGGATGCGGAATAAATTCATCGGAAAGCCACTGTCTGATTTTACGCAGATTCCCGGACATACAGACTCTGACCAGGTAACCAAAGACGAATCAGAATCCTCACAAGAGAGCCTGTATCTATCCCTCCACCCCTTTCATAAATCGGGGTTTTTTAACTGTACCTTCATCCGGCCTGACGGGACCGTTGTTGAGACGAAAACCTCTATTAACACGATACAAATACGGGGTGAGATGATTACCCAGGTTATCGTCAGGGATGTAACAGAACTAAATGAATTATACCGGCACGAACATGATGCAATATCCAGACTTGAAGAGAACCTGGTACAACTTGCAACCATTAATGACAATATCCGAAACCCCTTAACGATTATTGCAACCATCGCAGGAATGCTTGATGAGGAGACCGAAGAGAAACTAGCAGAACAGGTTTCCCGGATTGACCAGCTGGTCACCAATATTGATCGTGGTTTTATCGGAACAGAGAAGGTGCGGATGTATCTGCGCAAGCATTACAGCATCAGGCATCAGAGATTAGAAGACACCGGGAACAATCGTGAGATAGAAGACGGAATTGAATGATACATTACCCCCCTCATAAAAAAGTTCCAACCTGGATGAATCGTGGACTGCCTCATGATAATGCGGCAATGAAATTCAACAATAACCCAGGAAAATCATTTTGAATCACTCTTTATCATGTCCAGAAGGTGTTTTCTGACACCCAGGGGAGAGTTGCATAAGCAATTAATAGATTTAAAGAATATCCAGATATCAGGGAGACAAGGAGAATGCATCGCTTTTCCAGGTATCATCCCATAACGGAGTGTCGATACCCATGAAATATCGTTATCAGGCAATGACCATCCTTCTTCTGGCCATCATCATCGGAACCGGTGTGGCATTTGCCCAATCCCCCCAGGGAACAGGGAGTCAGGGTCAGCAGAAAGCAGGACCCGGTATGCAGCAGGGGTCGGAAATGAGTCAGGGTGCACCAGGGATGCAACCCGAAAATAGGGGACCGGGAACTACCCATGCCATGACCCAGGGACCGTATGTTCATACCATTACCAGTGCCATCAGTACTGACGGGATTACCTTTACTACCAGCGGGACCATTATCCTGCAGCATGCCTCGGTTCCTGCAGCAGTACTGGCACAGCACGGTCGTATCTTTCTCTATTATGTTGATGCATCAGAAATCATGCAGAATAAACCTGAATCGACCGGGGTTGCCATATCAGAAGATGGTGGAATTACGTTTACCCCCTATGACCTGACTATTGAGGGTATCCCGACCGATAAGGCCCTTGATCCCGCGGTTGTCATCCTTCCCGATGGCAGGTACCGGCTGTATTATTATGCATCAGACAAGGAACCTGCAGGACAGAATGATGCACATGAGATCAGGTCTGCGATATCAGAAGACGGAATAACATTCTCCGATGAGGGGGTCGCTTTCCTCTGGCCAGGTCTTGTTGATCCCGACGTCTGGTGGAACGGTACAGCATGGAACATGTATGTCTACTCCATTGCCCAGTGCCAGACGATCATCGCCACCAGTGATGACGGGGTACATTTCACGTACAAAGAACCTCTCGACCTGAAGAATATCGGAACAACAGGACCGGTTCTTCTTGATGGCGGGACGTTCCGGTTATATGCATTCGAACAGAGCCGGGAAGGAAACATCATCAGTTTCCGGTCAGAAGACGGGATTACCTGGAATCGGGAACCCGGCGTCAGGATAGAAAAACCAAAAACAGCGATGATATCTGACCCCTCGGCCGTTCAACTCCCTGACGGGTCGTGGATGCTCTTCTACAAACTCGCACCCCAGCCAGCCATGCAGAACAAGCCTGTTTCAGAGGCCAGAGGTATGAACCAGCAGGGTCCGGGCATGCAGGGGCAGAATCAGCCGGGAATGGCAGGACCGGGCGGGAGAGCACCATAATCCCTATTTTCCAGCGGTGCCTTTCAATTATCGATCCGTTCATGATGTTCCGGAAAGAGGGAGGATATAGCAGGAGAGGTACATGATAGCAATGCTACCGTAATTCCGTAAATGATTTTTTCGTGTTGTTATGTCCATAATCGAAGATCAGCATAATAAACGAGATTTTTCAACCTGATAACGGGAAGTGGGTATCTCTGCTGATATTGAATATTCTCTCCAGATAATCAGGGTTTTTGTGGCGAAAGATCTCATCTTGTGCCCTTCGGATCCGGGAAGAGCTGCTTCTGATCGCGGCAGGTGAAACATGAAAAAATGAGGCGACTGACGCAGCAAAAGCCGGTGATTCTCCCCTTTTTACTTTTCTCTTATCCTGGCTTACCTCATAAATGATGGCTCCGGCCCAGATATCACAATTACCCTTCTTTAAGGGAGATTCAAAATACTCTGCCTGTTCATTGAGATTCCGGATACATTCGGGGAGGATATCAAAAGAATTGGTCTCTTCACAGTACCGCTCTATTCCTTTCCGAATTTCTACGTACCTGAGAATGGGAAGCGGATCGTAGACCTGCGTAGGTTTTTGTGGTTCTTTCTCATCCAAAACCAGCAGATGAACCCTTCCGGTCTCGTGAACAACCGGTGCATGGTTCTGGCAGAGGGGATATACCATGGATTCCCGCGGGACCGGAGCCATCTCTTCAGCGACATCATGAGAAAGGAACGGTGGATAAAACTGCAGAGACCACGACTCCATGCAGTTTCGATAAAAGTCCGTGTCATATTCATACAGGGCACTGATACACTCCTTTATCTGTTGCGGGGATCCCTTCCCGGCAATTCTGTCAAAGAACCGGGCAAGGATCATGATGACGAACTCGAGACAATAGGGCCAGGGTCGGGGAGGCACGATCAGGTGTGAAGAGAGAATGGTACCTACCGTGGCCCCATCCCAATCGCTTATCTCAGTCATGCCATACAGTACCATATACCAGAGAAACTGCAGGATTGCTTCGCGATAATAGAGAACAATAAAAGGAGCCATATCAGGAAATGCCATAGCAAGTACAGAATCAATATCCCCGCCAAGCCAGGTATAGATAAACTGCATCCTGCAGTCATGCTCATCCCGGGAGGGAGACTCGTTCCATTCCCAGTCATCATCATCAGGGAGATACTGCATCCGATACGTAACCAGCATTGCATACTGCTCAAGTGGAACGATATCAGCCGCAGTCCAGCCGGCCGGGTACCATCTGGCTGCCAGATCAGGCTTCTGTCGGTATCCGGTCAGTTCAGCCAGGGGAGAATTTGCGATGACTGCAATAGCATCATAGTGACAGTCGTGATCCTTGAGGCACGGTCCACATAAAAACGGGCCATGGGAACTAGAAAAGCATGATTCACAGAAATAATCGGCAGACGCCCCACAAAGTCCGCAATGATACAAAGGACGCGAATTCCTGGCGACAATACAGATTCTTCCTGCATCGGGGAGATCCGGGAAGTATCCGTGTACCTTGAGATCAAGGATAATCGGCCTTTCTCTGTAGATAGTATAGGTACAGGAGAATCCTGGCCTGAAGATAGCACTGACCAGAATTTCATGTTCTGATCCCTCTGAAGATGAAGGATACTCCCTGCCATCACCATGAAATGATCCGGGATCGATAGAATCTGTCCATACCTCCTCAAGAAGGGTTTTGATCTCATGAAATGTCGCATCAGATCGTACTGAAAGGAACATCCAGAAAAGAGGATCGTTTCGAACCGTAACCTCAAGAAGAAATGACGACCCGGTGTCGGTATCCATACCAGTACATAAAAAGAGATGCTGTGCTGCAGATTCAAATAGTAATGGACGTCTGCAGAGCAGGCATGTTCCTGTTTTTGATGAATGGGTCCGTTTCTGTGATGACGGTGACACGGAAGTTACTCTTCTGACTTTAAAATATATCCCCTTTTCTGATATAAGGGGCTGCCGATTTCAGATACGATAGGGAGACTACAATATCGATGAGACAATAGTGTAACGGAGACTATTTTATTCCATTATCAGAATAGGAAGCTCATCTTTTCCAGGTACCGGTTACCGTAAAGCAGGTGGTGATTCTTTCTCCGGATTACCAAAATGTGACATTATCCGCCAATCAATGCCTTAAAGAACGAAAATTGGGTACGATGCTTGAGTTGTTTCCGGTACGAAATATGAAGTATGGTGCATAAAGGGAACAACCAACTTCAGATAACAGACAATACCACCAGTATTACGAATCGTGACATATATCCGGGGATAATGAATAGGATACGTAAACACAGCCAAAAAAACCAGATTCCAAAATTCAGCTTTTAAATAAATTTTTTTCATCCTGCACTCATTAGCAAAACATCTCCGGTCTCTAGTACTCGTAACAGGAACATATCATACGATTTATCTGGTTGTATCCCCTTGAAAAAACGATACCCCGGTTTGACCGTGTAATTAAATAGAAACAGAACGCAGTATGAATTATGCCCCATAATGATCTCGACAGGATATGGTGGATCCTGGCAGTTATTTTAATCGGAGTAGCATGTGTCCCCTGCGGGCTCGTCGTATCAGATGTCATCGATCCGTTTCTCTGCCCGTACCCGGATCTAGCCATCAGCAACCTCGATTACCAGTCACCGGCAAACAGCGGGAGTGAGTTTACGTTCACCGTTACCGTGACAAATACCGGTACTGTCGCTTCTGAAGAGACTGCTATCCAGGCAGTACTTCCTTTCAATGTACCGGTGACCATCGATGAGACCGTTCCCTCCCTGCAGCCTGGTGAGAGTATTGAGATCACGATAACGATAACGATCCCGTCGGGAGTATCCATTGGTAATGGCTTTTTCTCTGTAATCCTCGATCCTCAACTGCAGAACGAGGAGTGCAGCCAGACAAATAACCAGGAATCAGGGATTATCCTCGTTCTTCCTCCGGGAATGACCCAGGAGGAGTACGAGAAACTGACAAACCCAGGACCCTTTTACAAGATATCTCAGCCGCCAAATCCGCCAGCACCACCAGCACCCGGGCCAACACCAGGCACTTAATATCTTTTATCCATGAATGAAGCCCGATGACTGTATCATGGTGTTTCTTAAGAAACACTACTGGTACCCTCCCTATGCCAATATCTAAACCGACATACAACCAGATCTCTCTTATGCGACTGTTCATCGTGGCAACAGCTCTCCTTATTATCACAACAATAATCCTCTCGATCTTCCTCTACCCGACTCTCCCTGACCAGATCCCGTCACACTGGAATATCGCCGGTGAGATTGACGGGTACATGGATAAGGTGACCGGACTGCTCTTCATCCCGGCTCTCATGGTACTCATAGCCGGGCTCATGGTTCTCCTCCCACGGATAGACCCGAGAAAAGAGAATTATGCAACATTCAAGGGTGCCTATGATGCATTCATCCTGCTCATGACCGTATTTTTATTTTCTCTCTTTGTATTGACGATCCTTGCAGCATATGGGATAGAATTCCAGATGAACCGGGTGATATCACTCATCTTTGCGGTCCTCTTTACCGGGATCGGGATTTTAATCGGGAAGGCAGAACCGAACTGGTTTGTCGGCATAAAGACTCCCTGGACACTCGAGGACGAGGCCGTCTGGCATGACACCCATCGCCTGGGAGCACGGGTATTTCTGGTATGCGCAATCATCTGCCTTTGCGGGATTGTCTTCCCTGATTACGCGTTTGTTTTCATTCTTATACCGGTAATCATAGGAACGGCAGGTCTTTTTATCTATTCATACTACGCGTACAAAAGCCGCCATCCTGCCTGAACAGGAGATAATAATCGTATTATTTCCTGTTCTTTTTTTGAATCGTCAGAAAACCTGAAATCCTATATAACCGGGACAAGGAATGAAAGAAATTCGAAAAAATTCCTTTTTCATCCTCTCACGGTTCTCTTTCAGTTCCGGGGATTTGTATAAATCCAATCCGGTAATTACCGACAGCCACATCAAAGGTGGATCTAATTACCGGCAGTCACCTGGCCGAGAGGAAACCACACACGCCCAGCCTGATGACAAAAAACCCGTTTAAAAAAAGTCTCATCTCTTGCAAAACAGCCTGCAGTCACAATACTTTTCCCTCTGCCACACGATTCTTTGTGAATGATGAAAGCAGGTATCCCAATATTTCTCGTTCTTCTCGTATGCAGTTCCTGTTCTGCCGGACCGACCGGGGATGAACTCTATTCATCAGGGATGGATGCATTTGACAGGCAATTCTTTGAGAAGGCATCTGATCTCTTCAACCAGTCTATCGTCGCCTACGACCGGGAACGAGACCCGGCTGCTGCAAGAATGGCCCTTCACATGAAAAAAAGGGCATCCTGGATGCTAATTGAGATGACACGTAATGCTACACAGGCCAGGGAAATGCTTGCAGATACCCTCCCGTTCCTCCCGGAAGCAGAACGGGAGAAGTATCTGCAGTCCGGCGAATCTATCCAGATCGTATCTGACGGAGAAGTACGATATTTCATTGGAATCGCGAATAACATGGCGTATCGTAATCTCACCCTTATGCAGGAGATCTCCCGGAATACAAACTATTCGGAATTTTTTGATGAGTTATACCCGGTTATCGATAATGATACTTCATATTCCTGCCCGTATGGCAATCCCCATACCTTCCAGGCATATAACCTGCTCAGTATTCCCCGGGAATATCTGCCTGATTCCGGGATGCTGGCGGTCTGGATCCCGTTGCCGATTGAACTGAAAAGCCAGACGAATATTTCCATAATACACCTTGACCCGGGCAGGTATGTCGTATCTGGGCCGGTTACCACCGGTGATCACGGACAGGTGTACTTCGAGATCCCGCTGGCTGAAATGACCGGTCCTTTCCTGAATGTATCAGCAGAGTACCGGTTTACCACCTATGAACGGCGGTATGACGTCGATCCGGAACTGATCAGGCCGTACAATACCACTACAGAAGAATTCCGCAAGTATACCGGATCCCAAAAAAACACGAAGATTACACCAGAAATTGCGGCTTTGGCACGGGAGATCGTTGGAGATGAGACTAACCCATACCTGATGGCAGAGATGATCTACCAGCACATCATCGACACATACCCATACAGTCTCGTTCCCCACACCCTCCTTGCGGCATCAGAAACACCGGAATCGACTTTTATGGCAGAGACGGGCATGGTGACTGTGGAACCCAGAGCATGTTTTTTTGTGCTCTCTGCCGTTCTCTCGGAATTCCCGCACGAACTGCTGGGGGTTACCAGCTGGTTCCTGGCATAGCAGGTCCTCATTTCTGGGCTGAATTTTACCTCCCTGAATATGGCTGGATACCGGTTGATGTAACTATCGCAGAGAGTGCGTACACGGCATTTGATAAGAGTGAGGAGGAGCGGAACAGGTTTGCTGCGTATTTCTTTGGAAACATGGATCCATACCGGTATACCATCCAGAATGATGTGGATCAGCCCTTCTTTCCTGATCCGGGTGAAGAAATACTCTTTACCATGGTTCACCAGGCCCCTCTTGTCGTCTGCAACGAAAGCCTGGAGGACGTTGAACTGATGGGTATGGGGTTTCGGAACATCACCTTTTCAGAGATTGGTTCCTGAATCTTTCTAACCGGGAATTGCCAGGAATGACCCTGCATTCCCTGCCGGGACATTTGGGTAATACTCTATTAACGATGCCTGAAAAGCCGCACGAACGAGATTACGGCAAGAAAGATGGCAAAGAAGTACAGTGAGAATGCAAGCCAGAAGATCCCTTCGTAATCCCTTACATAAGGCACGTTCATGACCAGTGATGAACCGACAACCATGGATGCAATAAGGAGAGCAGCCACGATCTTATCGGTTGAGTCCTGAATCGAACGGGTCATCCTCGTAACATCATCTGACACTACGTCAAGGCGGAATGATCCTGATGAGAGGGTTTTTACCACCTCGTTTACCGCCTTTGGGACTCCTGCTATCCCTTCTGTCATATCAAAGAGCAGGCGGGGGATATTTCTGAGTGACCGTGCAGTAAGGTACCGTTCCTCTATTATCGTCTTAATGTACGGTTTGACCCGGTCATTGAAGTTAAACCCGGGATCGAGCAGCATTGCAACATCATACACCATCCAGATAACCTTTAGTACCTGCATCAGGGAAGAGGGGAACCGAACGTTGTATTCCTGCAGTTTCTCCATGGTACCGGTCATCGCAGACCCGAAATTTAACTGGTGCAGCCGGGTTGATTGGGAACTCACAAAGGCATGGTAGATCTGATCAGTGAACTCCTCAACCGAGGCATCAGGTATCTTCATGCCAAACTTCCGTAAACAGTTCACGAACTCAACCGCATCGGTATCAACGATTGAGAGAAGGGCACGAAGCATGAGTTCCTGCCGTTCCGGCCTGACCATAGAGACCATACCAAAGTCAATAAACACTAAAACGCCCTCCCTGGTCACCATCAGGTTCCCGGGATGGGGATCAGAGTGAAAAAAACCATCAACAAAGATCTGCTGCAGGTACGACTGGAATCCGGCTTCTGCAATCTTTTTCGGATCCACGCCCCATGACCTGATAACATCGACCCGGTCAATCCTGACACCATCGATAAACTCCATGGTCAACATTAAGGGCCCTGAATACTCCCAGTAGATACGAGGTGCCTTAATTGCAGGATTATCACGAAAGTGCTCGTTTAACAGATCCGCACTCTGCCCGTCAGATACAAAATTCAGTTCTTTATAGATCTGGGTCACGAACTCATCGATAAGACCGGTGAGATTGTACAGGGCCAGGTTTGGATCAAGCCGTTCAAGCCGTCCGGCAAGCCTTCGCAGGATCGGAAGATCGAGATCGATAACATCCCGTATCCCGGGCCGCTGGATCTTGACCGCCACCGGGGTTTTATCGGGAAGCACGGCACGATGTACCTGTGATACCGAGGCAGCTGCTATCGGTTGCGTATCAAACTCTACGAAAGCATCCTCAACCGGCCCGCAGTACATCTCAATAGTGGGCCGGAGCACCTCAAACGGGAGGGGAGGGACTTTATCCTGGAGTTTTTCAAGTTCCAGGCAGAATTCTGGCGGGATCAGTTCACGGCGTGTACTGAGTATCTGGCCGAATTTTACAAACGTCGGCCCAAGTTCCTCAACTGCCATCCTGATCCGCTCATACAGCGAATAGGACTGCAATTCAGGATGAAACCGGCTCTGGAGATCCATCCTGGCAAGTCCGGGAGAGAGTTCTTCAAGGAGGTAGGTGCTAAATCCGTATTTTGAGAGAATTTGGTAGATCTCGTGGTATCGTTTCAGTTCTGCAGTCCCCATATCTCTGTATTTGTTTCTTTCACAGATAAAGCAGAATGAAACAACAAAAGGAGTAAAGAGTTTTACCCCATCAAAAGATGGGTGATATATACTTCCCGGTTGCATGATCTATCATGAGGTGTAGCCATGGTTGACTGGCTGGGAGTAGGACTGCTTTGTATCGGGTTTCTCTTTGTGGTTGCCGGGATCTCGCTGATATTTGAGATCCCCCAGATAATGATCCTCCTTGAACAGTTCTTTGGAATAATCCTGCTCTGTATCGGCGGAGGGATAGGTTACTTTGGGTATAAACTGGTGCGACTGGCAGAAGGGTAGTTCAGCACTCTTTTTTTCACAGATATCGTTGCCTTTTTCCGGTTCAGAGTTTTTTCCGGTACACTCAGGGAAAGCGCGATAGAAAATGTCAGTCTGAACCATCGGAAGTATCTATGATTCCTTTCCGATAGACCAGATACCGGCATCAGACAAGGGATTGGGGTTGAGAATATACCGGCCAAGTGGACCCGGGGTTGCCTGTTCTATCGCAGTTGATACCAGCTCTTTTGCCTTTCTGCAGGCGGGAAAGAGATCCATCCCTTCTGCAAGGAAAGCCGTGATCGCTGCAGAGAGACAGCAGCCTGATCCATGCACATCATAAGGGGCCCGTGGTGCTGAGAGATAGGAAACATCATCACGGGTGATGAGTATATCAACTGATTCATGGCCATCCCCGTGCCCCCCGGTCATAAGAACAGCACCGGGTCCCATATCAAGAATACTTCTCCCGGCCTCTATGATATCATCACGGGTGCAAAGATGATACTGTCTGGTAATAATCTCTGCTTCCGGAATATTTGGCGTGACAAGCATGGCCAGCGGTATCAGTTCCTCAACAAGAACAGAGACGGCATCAGGCCGGGTCAGGCTGTATCCGGTTGTTGCTGCAAAGACCGGATCAACGACGAGGGGAATCTGGCGCGGGACCGCCTCTGCAACTGCAGAGATGATATCAGCAGAGGAAAGCATCCCGGTCTTTATCGCAAGAGGGGTTATGTCCTGTAACAGCACGGCTATCTGCTCCCTGATAAGATTTGCAGGAACCGGGACCGAACGGGTCACCGTAAGACTGTTCTGGGCAGTGAGAGCGGTGACGACTGCCTGGCCCCATACCCCGCAGGCAGCAAATGTCTTTATATCCATGACAACACCGGCTCCTCCACTCGGATCAAGACCGGCAATGGTCAGGGCAGAAGGGGGAATTCGCGGATTTTCTATTGGTCGTATCATACCGGTTCCTCGGGATATAATGATTCTTTTAAAACCTGGCTTTTGGATGGAGGTAATGAATGTCCGGGTCAGGCAGACAGCAGGACTGCATTGTCTCTGGTACACCTCCGTGTTCATGCAATAAAAGAACTCACTACTGGCATGTGGGAATAAAACCGGTACATCCCTGCAATCCCTCATTACCTGATATCACCGGACCTTGAGGTAACAGGATTGATCCGAAAAGATAAACATCCCGGTCACGATATCGTGTACAGGGTACAAGGGGTGTGCATCGTTATGAAGAGAAGAATCGTGATATCAGGATTTATAATCGTTCTTATAACTGGTATCCTTGTGTCAGGAAGTGTCATGACAGAAGAACAAAATTCGACACTTCCGATCCAGGGAACTGCAATACAGCTGACCGATGGAAACCATCTCCGGTCAAATCCCGTGATTGGAGATCGCTATATTATCTGGGAAGATTACTGCAATGATATCAGGGGTCGTGACTGGGAACGAAATTCTGACCTGTACGGATACGACTGGCTCTGGAACAAAGCCATCACACCGATAGAGAGACCATCACGCCAGGCAGAACCTGCTATATCCGGTTCAACCGTTGTGTGGCAGGATAACAGCCGTACGAACTGGGATGTCTGGATGAATGATGTAAAGACCGGGTATGATCTTGATATCTGCCGGTTATACGGGGACCAGATGAATCCGGACGTTTCAGAATGGACTATCGTATGGCAGGACAAGAGAGATTACACCACAGATATTTATGGGTACGACCTGGTGAGACTCGAAGAATTCCCGGTATGTATCGAGATCGGGGAACAGACAGAACCAAAGATCTTTAAAAACCGGGTTATCTGGTCAGATGACCGGAATGGGAATCCGGATATCTACGGATATGATATCGAAACAAAAGATGAATTTCCGATATGCCGTGACCTGGCAGACCAGCTGCATCCTGATATATCAGGTGATATCGTGGTATGGGAAGATTACCGGTCTGGAAAAAGTCAGATCTACTTCCACGACCTGACAACCGGGGAAGAGAAGGCGGTATCACCATCCGGGGGCGGACAGTATAACCCGAAAATACACGATGACCGGATCGTTTTTGAGGATGACCGGGACGGTGACCGGGACATCTATCTCTATGATCGGAAAGAGAACAGGCTCTACCAGGTAACCTGCAGTTCTGCAGAAGACGTTACCCCAGATATCTTCGGGGACCGGATCGTCTGGATCGAGGAGCACAAAACAGCGATACCGTCATCTGACGTCTTTTTGCTGGTTCTCGATCTTGTATACCAAAAAGCCGGACCATACCAGGAAGAGATGATTCGTGCCGCAGGTGGGTGTTCTGATACAACACTGTCAGCCGCTTTTATTTCTGATACCAGAGAAGGTCGGATACCTGCCAACATCAGTTTCACTGACATCTCCTGCGGACAACCCGACCAGTGGATATGGCGGTTCGGGGATGGCGGGTTCTCTATCGATCAAAATCCCACCTATCTCTATCGGAATCCGGGATCCTACACCGTCTCATTTACGGCAGTTACCGGGAATACCAGCGATACCGTAGTCATTCCAGACTACATCACCGTGACAGAGGAGGCAGCGATACCTGCTTGTGGAAACATCACGATACATGAGGGATGGAATCTCATATCACCACCCCGGTCTCCTGCAGAAGGATTTGACACGATGCAGGTCTTTTCCGGTATCAGTTCAGACGGTCATTCTCTCTTTGGATATGATGCCGGTAATGCAACATGGATCCGCCTGACACCAGCGGATCGCTTATCTCCATACAAAGCGTTTTTCATCTTTTCAAAAGAAAAAACCGATCTCGGATTATGCTACGGGGATGCGAGACCAGATGAGATCCCGGTATTTTTCCCGGGCTGGAATCTAGCTGGTTTCTCTCTTGAGATCGATTCAGGTGCTGACGGTTCCGTTCCGGCAGACGCAGATCTTCCGCCAGGCTGGCTCTTCTTTATCGGATTTAACGCAACAGAACAGAGATATGGTGAAATTTTTACCCCTGATACCGGAATCCCTCCGGAACCAGACCCGGCATCGGGGTACTGGATATGGGTAGAGGAGATATAGGTATCCCTTTAAAACAGCCTGCCGGATTTCCGGCGAAACCCCCGTTAATAAAGGAAGATATATGCTTCTCCCTTCTCTGATAACAGACAGGTGCAGAGTGAGAATCCCGGTTCCGGTCATTGGTATAATGGGTTTTTAGTTTAGAACGACTGACAGGTATAGGAGAGATGAAAGCAGATAACTGCTCCATTTGGGATCTGTATAACGGAGCAAAACAATATGTCGTGCCATTATTTCAGCGCTCCTATGTCTGGTCATCAGAACAGTGGGAGACACTCTGGAGCGATATCATGGACCAGTACCATCTCTCTGTCGGGAAAAACCGCACCGAGGTACCTGCCCGGTTCTTAGGGCCGGTCGTTGTTGTCAGGGAGCGGGAGAAGAACCTTGACAAGTTCACCATCATCGACGGACAGCAGCGTATCATCACCATCAGTATTATCCTTGCTGTTATCAGGGCTTTTGCAAAGGAAAAGCATCACGAGGAGTTGTATGAACAGGTAAACGACTTTCTCAAGAACCGGCCAAAGAGTGGTGAGGGCAGGTACATTGTCATTCCAACCCAGGCAGACAAGGAGACATTATACAATATCTTTGACGAGACGTATGTTTTCTCACAGGACTCACTCATCTTAGAGTGTTTTGACTTTTTCTGGCAGAAGATAGACAGTGTTCCGGATCTCTGTCTGGTAACTCTGCAGGAGATCCTGACCGAGAACTTCTGTGTAGTATACATCGAACTGACCCAGGACGAGAACCCAAACCAGGTCTTTGAGTCGCTCAACTACCGGGGAGTGCCTCTTGAGGAGTCAGACCTCATCAGGAACTTCTTTTTTATCAGGCTTGATTCAAAAGAGATAGCGATTGCCCAGTACGAACAGTACTGGAGGCCCATGGAGGAGCGTCTTGTTTCCAGCGAGGAGAGTATCTCTGATTTTTTACGGAACTACTGCATGAAAAACGGTAGTACGGTCAGGAAAGGCCAGATATTTGAAGAGATAAAGAGACGGTTCGAGCAGGCTACCCCTGATGAGATCCTGGCACTTCTCCGTGATCTCGAACGGTTCTCCTCGTATTACACAATGATTGTGGCACCACAGCAGATGGCAGTCACTGATAGTGAGTCGCTTGCGATCCGAAAGATACTGATTCGGTTACGGCTCCTCGGGCAGCATGAGATTTACCCGTTTCTCCTCAACTGTTTTGCATGGTCTGATCCGATACGTGCCGGTTCATCTCTCCTCTCCCGCAGTGAACTGAGAATTCTCCTCGAGATTACCGAAGGGTACCTCATCAGGAGAGCAGTCTGCAGAAGGAAAAGTCATGATTACGAGAAGATATTCGCAAACCTCTGCTTGGTGGATACCGAGAGAAAAGCCCCGGTACGACCCTTCGATCTCGTCACCTATCTCCAATCATTATCAGGTCCGGGAAGTTATCCAAAAAACGGTGAGTTTGAGGATAACCTGAGAAACGGCTGGCTTTACAACGAAAAATCATCCAATGCATTCCTTTGGGCGATTTTGCTCGCACTCGAGGACTTCTTTGCCAGTGAAAGGAACGAAAAAGGAAAGAATGATAACAGGATAAAAAGCGATACTCACACGATCAGCGGGTATATCCACGAGATACATCGATTACGAATCGAACATATCATGCCCATCTCTCTCTCTCCCTGGTGGCGTGATCATCTGGGATCAGAGTGGCAGGAGGTACATCACGATTATCTTCACCGGCTCGGAAACCTTACCCTGACCCACGCTGACAACCCTGCCATCGCTGATGCTTCCTTTGATGAGAAGCGGGAATGGTACATCCGTGACGGACTTTTCATGAACCAGTTCACGAAGTCACTCAGAATCTGGAAAAAATTCCAGATCGATCAGCGATCCCAGATATTCTCTGCGTTCTGCATGAAGATATGGCCTGATATTACCACACAAAAAGAGATACAATCCGGCAGCGGAACCGGGGATACTCCTGATAGGAAGGTTTTTTCGATAACAGACAATTCCCTTGACGGCCATTGTTTCCGGGTTGGTGAGATACCAAAAGGATACAAACCAACCTGCATTAGTATCAGGGGAACCCGGGTTCCGGTCAGGTACTGGTACCAGGTTCTGGAAGTCACCATAAATGCCGCTTATGAGAACGAACCGGTCAAGTTCCACCGTATCGTCAGGAAATACCAGCATTACTTCAGTATTGATTCAAAGGCCTATCGTTCCCAGGTTGGGGTATACTCGTACCATTCACGGTTCGGCAGGTATCAGGTACGCGATATGTGCCTTGATATCATACGGACCATCGGATGGAACGAAAACGATTGGTGTCTGGTCTGTTCATGAGACAAAAAGAGAACCGAAAACCATAGAGGATTCCCTGAAAAGAGCAGACGATGAATTGCTGATACCGGTATCAACCGGTACGGGAGGATACGAATATGTCATTTCGCCCTGAAAATTATCAAACCAACGAACCGATACCAACGATTCCAAAACCATATACCATTAATTACCCTGCCATCGTTGCTGTTGCAGACAAGCAGGGCACGATGGTAGAGTGCATCGAGTTCTTTGACTGCATCGGAGGTGCCATGTGGGCACATACCCATTACCAGAAGAGCCCGCTTGTCACCTCGGCACGGATCGTTGGCAGTACAAACAGGTTCATCCTCAATGTTGGAGATACGGATCTCAATCTTGAGGGATCACGGTTTCCTGCAGGGATATCCGGAGCAGGTGTTTCTGATGAGACGATAACCATCCGGTACCGGGGCCTCGGGGGCGGGGGTGTCGGAGCTTCTGTCTGTCGTGCATCGGCACAGGGAGTACTCTGTGCAGAATATGACGAATCAGGAGGAGGCAGGGCCGCCGGATCCTGTCTTACTCTCCCCCGTCGCGAACGGGTGCTCATCAGTGTTGATGACACTGACACGCAGGAAGAGGGTGCAACCTGGACACTTGTGCATAATATCGCAACCGCAGTTGCAGATGCAGACTCAGTCTATCTCTCCCACACCATTGTCCAGCTCTATCCGGTAGCGTTCCGGACAAAGAACTGTGTCGCGGTTGTCGCAGAGTTTGCATCAACAGATCCAAAAAAACTCATTGCATCATTCTCCCGACTCCTTTCGAGATACACCCTCTCCCAGAATACCGGAATGGCATCGTATGTCGGTTTTTGTCCTGACGAACTCTTTTCATTCGGATGGAACGTAAAGAGAGGAGAGGTAGATCCGAACGAGGTCTTCTCCCTCGTGGTTCCGGGCCTGTGTATCCATGCAGATGGCAGAGGTATCACGGGAGCGGTTGCAGCAATCCCCTTTTACACAAAGTACAACGATGCACTTACCCTTTGTGAAGGGAATCAGGCAGACCACAATCAGGGATAATGCTTGTTCTGATCGTACAGATGCGGTATTACCGGTACAGATACGGTACAGATACCACGATAAACAGGGATTGAACTGCAAAAGTCAGGGTGAGATTCAACTCTCTGACTGATGCAGGTACTGTATTTGATTGTTACCCGACGAGTCCCATCTTCTCCCTGATGGATGCAGCAAGGACATCAATCGAATCGTCGGCAAGGAAGAGTACCACCTCACCAAAGATATCCTTTGCCTTTACACAGAATTGTGCATCGGCAACGATGATGGATTCTGACTCCCCATAGACCGAATCAGGGAGGAGGTGATCAAGAGAGTCTTCATGATATTCAGGAGTACAAAAGTGCAGCGTGGTGCCAAGATTATTTGATATAGAACCCATCACTGCGTTAATAATAATATTTCCCACTTCTATTATGGTTAATTCCCAGAGATCCTCTGTCTCTTCCGATCTGTCTGTCTCTCCGGTCAAAAGTAAGAAGAGACTTGCGGCACTGGCCTGGGAGAACATAAGAGCTGCTGTTCCCTCAAACGACCCGCTGTATCTCAGATTCACAAGGCAGTAGGGGATATCGGTATGAGGTATAAAATCCTGAATCTCGTCTTTTTTAAGAAGAGAGACATGAGGTACTGAGATAGTAACATGAAAGCCGGTCAGGGTGTTGAGACTTCCTGCGGATCTGCCGATACCCATCGTCACGAGTTCGCGGATACCATCGAGAACCGGTTCTGATACCTCTTTCATTCTGTACCCGAAAGGATTGAACGGATCACCGGCAGCAGTTCTTCTGCCTTGACCGGTTTATTTAAAAATGCCCGGGCTCCAAGTGCCAGGCACTCATCACGGGTCGTATCCTGGATGTCAGAGGTAAACATGACGACCGGTATCGTGTTCTGTATCTTCTGCAGGTCATGTAACACACTGACTCCGTCTTTTTCAGGCATTAAAATATCGAGCAGGATAAGGTCAGGTTTTTCTGCCTCTATCTTTTTTAGTCCGTCAGCTCCGTTTACTGCCTCGATAATTTCATATCCCTCTGCCACGAGCGGTGCACTCAAAATACGACGCTGGAATAACGAGTCATCCACAATTAAGATCCGGGTCATGTTTTCTCATATTTTATTACCGTATGCAAGGAAATAGATTCCTTATCCGGTTTTTCACAGGGATGAACGAGCGTGCATGAACAAGATCGGTTCTGCATCATGAAACTTTCCCGTCTGCATCCTGATGGCGATAATATCCGAAAGGAACAAGAATGTCAAACCGTGCCCCAGCTCCTTCCTCGCCGGTCTCACTGATCTACATCCCGGTTATTCCAAGAATCTCCTTTACAAGAAAGAGACCAAGACCGGTATTTGCCCCAAATCCCCTCTCAAAGATCCGCTCCTTTAAGGGCATGGGAATTCCTCTCCCGTTATCCTCGATGCGAATCAGGATCCCATCGTTATAATCCCTGCATGTTACCATAATCACCGAGGTATGCTCCCCGTGCCGGACCGCGTTTTCCAGCAGATTATAGATGGCCTTGCTGATCAGCGCATCTGCAAGCACCTCCAGGGTTCCGGTCTTGACAATAACGGTTACATCAGCAAAAAGGGGATTGCTGCGACAGGATGTTACCAGGGAGGATACCCGGTACCAGGAGGGAAGAGTGTTTCCCATCTCCTGGTAGTCACGGGCAAAGGCTATCTGGCCCCGCATCACGTCTGCTGACTGCTTCATCTTCTTCAGATAGACCGATACCGACTCGCTTAATTGTTCCTTCTGTGCCAGTGCCAGGTAACCGACAAAGGCTGAAAGGATATTGGTCATATCATGCCGGGTTATCGCGGCCAGGGTGTTTAATTTACCTATCGCAACAGCAAGTGCCTTTTCTGTCTTCTTCTTCTCCTCGAGTTCATGCTTTATCTCGTCTTTGATAAGACGGTACCTGATGACCTGTTCCGTGACTGCGGTTACATCCTCGACTGCAATCATCGCCTGCAACTCTCCAGAGTCCAGTTCGAGAGGCGTAATCGAGATTCGCTGGACCCTCCCTTCATTCTGGTTCTCACGCATCAGGGGAAATAACCGGGGATGAAACCGGGACGAGAAGATTACAGGCCCTCCGCCTGAAAAGATCACCTGTACCCGGTCTTTTATGAGAGGATCGGCAAAGAGAGGTATTACCTCAAAGACAGACTTCCAAAGGGCATCTGTGTTCCGTATCCCGGTCCAGTTCTCAAGGGTCCGGTTCCATATGGCGATCCGATAATCCTCCCTGATGGTGCAGATGCCGACCGGAAGGGCATCAAGATACTGCGTGACCCGCATTTTCGTATCCGGTTCCATCACAAACCCTTCTCCATCGCTGTAGTGATGCAGATCCCAAGATGGATATATGACTCACGGGTCAGGTGAATGAACAGATCACCTTCTATCTCTTTTTCCTGCAACAAAAACCAGGTTCTGGCAATGATCCCGATGTCTGATTCAGGGAGAGTAAAGGGATGAACTGAATCATACGAACCGGTCTGGTAACCGGGAAACTGAAACGAGAGCCGTGAAGTAAGAACGATAGAAAGCGCACTCATCACAGAACTGGTGATGATATTTCCAACCTCAAGAAGGGTCTCTATCCGGAGAGCATCCATCTCATCAGGTGATCCTTCCTCGCCGGTAAGTATCATGACCAGATTCAAAGCGCTGGTATGAGGTATTATCAGGTAGAAAGAGCCGGTGAGAGCACCGGTAAATCTCAGGATAACCTGGGATATCTCCCCACCGGTCATGCCAGAAAATACGGAACGGGCATAGAGAAGAGATGCGTCGTCTGATATGAATACATCAGGTACGGTAAGGGTTACATGAGCCCGGGTTAACCGGTTCAGCATTCCGGCCGAGTGACCAACACCTATCGTTATCAACTCACGCAGGCCATCGAGGACTTCCAGTGAGACATTCATGTATTCATCGGCATCTGTATTCTGGCAGTATCGTTTATGATTCACCACATATAAGGCATAATGCAAGTATAAATGAAAAAACCGGTACACCGTGACTCATAAAAAACTGCGCCTTTGACTCGGTTCTCCCGAGCAAACCTATTTACCCGATGATGCCGAAAATTCTGGTAACGAGATTTTCGGCAACAAATTCAGAGAAATTATACGAAAATTTAACTTCTATTTGAAGGAATACGGGAATTATGGACTGGGTTGATAAAAAAAGTCTGCTTCTTGCAGCCTGTGGTGCGCACCTGATCGGGGAGGATGCAGATGAGTATATTGCACGATCCACTGCAGGTCCGGGTGCCGGGGGACCGGGGAGTTTCTTTCTTTTCGATAATGGCAGACGGGTGCGGCTTTCTGTCGATCCCGGTTCAGAGATAGTATGTGTGCATCATGGAGGCGGAGCAGTAACCTGTAACCTGGCAGGAGAGACCTTCTCTGCCACCCTCGAGAAGCCCGGACTTCACTGCCCGCGACAGGCATACATCACGGTCACCCAGAGCTGCACCTTCTCCTGCAGGTACTGCTCGGTTCCGAAGGGACAGGGGAGAAAAACAAAGGAGGAGATTGCTGCCCTGATAGAATCGGTGCTTTCTTCAATCGATGCTATCTCTCTTACCAGCGGCGTTCTTGAGAGTGTCGAAGAAGAGGAGGAGTACGTTTTATCGGTGGTACGTCATATCAGGCGGTTTTCTCTTCCCATAGGGGTCTCGATTCTCCCGACACCGACAGGTCCTCTGCGCATGAAAGAGGCAGGAGTATGCGAGGTCAAGTTTAACCTGGAGACGGCAACAGATGCTCTCTTTCATGAGATCTGTCCCGGTATTTCCCGGACTGTCATCCTTGACGCTCTCATAGAATCAGTCCCCCTTTTTGGAAGAGGACACGTCTTTTCTAACATCATCGTTGGTCTTGGTGAGACCGATGAAGAACTTGCAACCGGTATGAGAAGTCTTGCAGAGAAGGGAGTTATCCCCGTACTCAGGCCTCTCTATCCTGCTGGCGCCCTTGCATCACGGAAGAGACCGAGCGCAGAGCGGATTAAGGCGGTCTTTCTGATGCACCGGGATATTCTATCCAATTACAATCTTGATGTATCAGCGGCACGTACCATGTGCCCGGCCTGTACCGGATGCGACATGATACCGGGGGTCGACTCATGAACGGAGAAGAGCAATTAATTCTTGACCTGAAACAAACCGCTGACCGCATCTATGGCATACCCGGGTACCCGGTAAGCGGACTGGTAGCGGGAACCGGTGCAGAGCCGGTTATCAACGAGAAAGTGGCTCTTGAGTACGCTCTTGGAGACTCACTTTGTGGTCGGCGGGCTGCAGTCATCGTCAAACATGTTGGGGTAAATGCCCTTGCTGACCCGCTTGTCAACGCTACCAGCCAGGGGCTTATCGGAGGGGTCGTCATTATTGCCGGTGATGATCCGCTGGTGACCAGTTCAACGGTCATCGAGAACTCAGCCTCTTATGGTCCGGTTGCCGGAGTCCCGATCATCACCTGCAGGACGGGTGTTTATGATGCCGTGAAAGAAGCGTTTTTGGCCTCTGAACAGTTCAGCAGGGTGGCTCTCCTCACGATTCAGCCGCACGACCTCACACGGGAGGTTTCAGACTCTCACAGAGTCAAATCCCCTGATACCGGAAACAAATCAGGAGAGAACAGGAGTATGGGGAGACTTGCCGATCCAGACTGGACCATGTATGGAAGGGCAGCAGCGGCATCTGAGTATTATGATGCTATCGCTTCTTTGGGAATGATGCCAAAAGGCTGCAGATACCCGGTCCCGAAACCGGGGGGAAGAAGATCAAAGAAAGAGAGGGGGTATAGCCTTACCATCTGTGCAGACTGCCCCTATAAACCACTCTTTTGTATCCTGCAAGAGAGAGGAGAGCGGGTTATCTGTGATACCGGATGCAGCATTCTTGCCATGAACGAACCATACAAGTTCGGATATGCCAGTTACGGGATGGGCAGTGCCGTTGCTGTAGCCGCAACAAGCACCGGTATTGCCCTTATCGGGGATTATGGTATGCTCCATTCCGGACTACCTGCTCTTATTGATGTCTACGAGAAGAAACTTCCCCTGCTCTGTATCATCATGCAGAACAGCTGCATGGGTATGACCGGGGGTCAGCCGGTGGTAAACCTTTTCCCGTACATCGGGTTTGCAGAACCTGATGTTGTCTCTGCCGGAGATGTAACTACGTTAAAGAAACGTCTTTCGAATCAAAAACGACCTTACACGATCGTTGTTTCAGGACAATGCCCACAGGAGATACACCATGAAACCTTTACATGTTGAGATATGTGATGTAACGCTGCGTGATGGGGAACAGACACCCGGCGTATCATTCACCTGTACCGAGAAGATGGAGATCGCATCGCTTCTGGATGAGATTGGAGTTGAGGTAATAGAAGCAGGATTTCCCATCATCTCTGATGATGAGAGATGCTGTGTCAAGTCCGTTGCCAGGATGGGACTGTCTGCAAAATCCTGTGCTCTGGCACGGGCACTGAAAGGAGACGTTGATGCTGCCATCGATGCCGGTGTCGACATTGTCAGTATCTTTATCGCGACCTCTGACCTGCATGTGGCAGTGAAATTTAAAAAACCACTCGCAGAAGTTATCGCATCTGCCTGTGAAGTTGTCGAGTATGCCCATGACCATGGCCTTACCGTCAGGTTTGCTGCCGAAGATGCATCCCGGACATCAATTGAGACCCTTGCATCGGTTTACCGGCAGGCAGCAGAGCACGGAGCGGCATATGCCGGATATGCCGATACTGTCGGATTTAATACTCCCCTCGAGATGGCGCATGTGGTTCACACGATACAGCCCCAAATCCCGATACCTATGGCAATCCACTGTCACAACGACCTGGGATGTGCCACCGCAAACACGCTCACCGCTGCCGAGTGCGGAGCGTTCCAGCTCCATACCACGGTCAACGGGATAGGCGAGCGGGTCGGGAATGCACGACTTGAAGAAGTTCTTGCCGGTCTGCGGTTAAAGTACGGCATCGACCGGTATGACCTGACCGTTATCCCCCGGCTTTCCCGGTATATCGAGGAGAGTACCGGTATCTACATGCCGGTCACAAAACCGATTGTCGGGAAGAACGCATATTCCCATGAGAGCGGCATCCACATCGCAGCACTGATAAAAGATCCTGCTACCTATGAATTTGTCCCTCCTGAGATGCTCGGGCTTACCCGTAATTTTATCCTGGGAAAACATTCAGGAACGACTGCTCTTACCCATATCCTCAATAACCTCGGGATCTCTCTTTCTGAGATCCAGGTTCATGAGGTACTTGATGAGGTTAAGAAGAAGAGCGAAGGAAAATGCAGGATAACACAGGATGTTCTATGTTCAATCATAAAAAAAGTAAAGGAGGAGTAATTCCGTGGCAACCCTCTCAGAACGGATACTGAATGCTCCTGCAGGTTCGTACATCGACGCACAGGCTGATCGGGCTTTCTGCCATGACGGGACCGGGGTACTAGCAAAGGTTGCCTGGGAAGAGATGGGGTCCCCCCCGATAAAACAACCGTTTCGTATCTCCATCATCTTTGACCATATTGTTCCTGCCAATACCTCTCTTACCGCCCAGTTGCACCATGAACTCCGTGAATTTGCGAGGGATCATACCATGCACTTCTCTGATATCGGGGGAGGAGTATGTCATCAGGTGATGAGCGAGGGATCTGCTCTGCCAGGCGAGATCATCATCGGTGCTGACTCCCATACCTGTACGCTCGGTGCGTTCGGGGCTTTTGCTACCGGTGTCGGGGCGACCGAGATGGCTGCCATCTGGGCAACCGGCGGTACCTGGCTCATGGTTCCCGAGACAATTGCAATTCGTATGAGCGGATCGCTTCCTTCCCATGTCGAGGCAAAGGATATCGCCCTTGCCTACTGTGGCAGGCTTGGCATGGACGGAGCAACCTACCGGGCCATCGAGTTTATCGGGGATGCCATGCCGAAACTCGATATGGCAGATCGGCTTACGCTCTGCAACATGGCGGTAGAGACCGGGGCAAAGACCGGGTTGTGCTATGCAGACGAGATAACCAGTTCATATCTCGCCAATTATGGAACCCACATGCCGGTACAGGAACCGGAACCGTGCACGTATGAGAAAGAGATACACCTTTCTCTTGATGAAATGGTACCCCTGGTCGCGGTTCCTGACCGGGTTGACACGGTCAGTCCGGTATCAGAGTACATGGGGACCCCGATTGACCAGGTCTTTGTAGGCACCTGCACCAACGGCAGGTACAAGGATCTCGAGCGGTTTGCATCCATCCTTTCTGATGATTCAGTCATGGTGCGAACGATCATCGTCCCGGCATCCCGGGCAGTGCTCAACCAGGCATTACAGTCGGGAGTTTTGCAGACGCTTATCGAGGCCGGGTGCTCCATCGGTGTCCCGGGATGCGGCCCGTGTCTCGGGGCACACATGGGTGTGCTCGGTCCCGGTGAGACCGGGCTTTCGACTGCAAACCGTAACTTCAAGAACAGAATGGGAGTAGATGCACGCTACTTCCTCTCATCGGTCACGACCGCTGCCTGCAGTGCGCTCGCCGGGGAGATAACCGATCCAGGGGAGTTTTTATGAGCAGCATTACCGGAAGAGGTCCTGCCGTCTGTGTGGGTGATGATATCGATACCGATCTCATCATTGCCGGGAGGTACTTACGGACAAAGGACAGATCAGTATTTCAGGAACATGTCTTTGAGGATCTCGATCCCACCCTAGCGGCCCGGTTACAAGGAGCCGTTCTCGTTGCAGGAAAGAACCTCGGGTGCGGTTCATCACGGGAACAGGCAGTTGTCGCCCTGCAGCAGGCCGGTATAAAGGCAGTTATTGCACGATCAGCTGCCCGGATATTCTTCAGGAACTGTATCAATCGTGGCCTTCCTGTCTTTATCGTGCCCGACCTTTTCTGCCACGAAGGGGATGAGATCCGGTTTGATACCGAAAAAAACGAACTTTCTGTTGCAGGAAAGGCAGTCATGTCTCTTCCCCTCTCCGCCCGGATGAATGAGATACTCGCATCAGGAGGGCTCGTTTCGTATATCAGGAGGGAGACAGAGAGGTGATATTTCCCCATTCCTGTAAGGTCGTTGGGTATGCCGGTTCCCGGTTTCTCGGTGATACCGTTTATTTCCTCTCGCAGTACCTCATCTGTGAGAAAAACGGAGGGTTTCGCGTATGTGCAGTCAGCCTTGCACAAGGCACCGGAATGATGAGAGATCTCGTCTCGTGCGAAGTGATTGCAGAGACACATGAAGTGACCATGTACCCGGAACGGGTCAACCTGCATAACCGGGGAGACCTGATACAAAGAGCGTTACAGAGCAGTACCCGCTGCACCATCTTTACCGGTATCGATGAACATATGACATTTATCTGTGATCCTGACAGCACCGATCTTACGATTATCCATGTCTACGATGTGACCCCTCCACGACCCCATCTTGCCGAGACGATAAAAGAACTTGAAAAGACCGGTATCTTTGGAGAACTCGAACTTTCATGGAAATTCCACATAAATGACCTTACCACCATTGCTGCTGATGTCTATCCCTGCCGTGCATCAGGATTTGACCGGACCATCGATTCCGATCTCCTGTCTGGTGACGAAGCGGTTGCAGGGTGCATGACCGCCCGCCAGATACTCTCTGAGTGTTACGGAAAAGAGTTCTCCATAATTGATATCTGTCCTGCCAACGCAGTCAGAAAAGAGCCTTTTATTGCACGGTGCTGCCGGAGTGAACGGACCGGTTTTAAGGTATTTGAGGGAAAAAGGGGTATTGTTGTCCATTGGGGCGATTCACCCAAAACGATTGCTGATGCCGTGTTTGATCTTGCCACCAGCTGGAGGGAACACGGATGAAAAGAGAGAGAAAGAGAGACGAATTACCGAAAGAGGAATGGATATCATGCAGATAGCGGTAGCTCCCGGTGACGGAATCGGGAAAGAGGTCATCCCGGTTGCCGAAAAAATTCTTCAGATCCTTCACCCGGACTGGGAGTATATACCGGTTCTTCTTGGTTATGATTGTTTTGTAAAGACCGGAATTGCCCTTCCCAAAGAGTCTCTTCTGGCTCTTTTTAATGCTGATGCGATCCTCTTTGGAGCCGTCACTACCCCGTCTGATCCGGATTACTCAAGCGTCATCCTCTCCATCAGGAAAGAGCTGGATCTCTATGCCAACCTTCGTCCGATAATCGGTCACGGGTTTGATATCATGATCGTTCGGGAGAACACGGAAGGCCTGTACTCAGGTATCGAGTGGCAGGAAAAAGACCGGGCCTGTAGCCTGCGGGTTGTTTCAGAGGCGGGAACCAGGCGTATTGCAAAAACAGCACTCGCTCTTGCGAAGAAGAGAAAGGGGCATGTGACCATCGGAAACAAGGCAAATATTCTCAGATCTGATGCATATTTTAACCGGATCTGCATCGGGGAGGCAGAAGCATCAGGGATCCGGTACAGCCTGAAATACATCGATGCACTGGTTCTTGACCTGCTCCAGCATCCTGACCGGTACGATGTAATCCTTACCACCAACATCTTTGGTGATATCCTCTCAGATGCTGCCGGCTACCTTGTCGGAGGGCTCGGATGTCTCCCGAGTGCCAATATCGGGGAGCGTCACGCCCTCTTTGAACCGGTGCATGGCAGTGCACCTGATATTGCCGGGACCAACACCGCAAACCCGGTTGCTGCCATCAGGAGTGCTGCCATGCTGTTAGAGCACCTCGGAGATCCTGCCGGAGCAGCAAAGATACACGATGCAATCAATCAAGCTCTCCATGCAGGATGCAGAACACACGATCAGGGGGGATTATACACGACAAGCGGGTTTGGAGAGGAGATCGTGCGTTTCCTCACAAAGGACTGATGACAATCTGATGGGAAAACCGGGAAAGGGGACTTTTGTTAATGTCTCAACACGGCGTTTCGGGAGAGAGAAGCTATAATATCGATAGTTTACCAAAAAAGAGCGGTTACCGGGATAAACAACATCAGGTATCCCGCATGATACACTGGCCACGCAGGTGACCGGACCGGAGCATCCGGACCCCTGATGATGCAGGAGAAGCGGGTATTGATGAAGGCGGCGATACCCTCAGCACAGGTCTCCAGCGTGGTGCGGATAGAATCAGCATCGTAGCTGGTGAGCGAGATACTGTCACGTTTGAACGTTACCGTGTACATCACGCCGTTGCTGGCATGACACTTCAGAGTCTTGCTGAAGAAGGTATCTTCTGATCTGTCGCGTGATGCCGAGACTCCTGATCCCGTTGCACCGGTGATGGTTGCATTCCCGGTGATTCTCCGGTGACTGCGGTGCTCACGGCTGCCATGGTCGGCCCTTTGACCGGAATCTATCCCACAGTCTTTGCTTCGCGTTCTCGTAGATGATGGAAGCTGCATAGGATTCTTTCGATCGAGGGCAGCATGGTAACTGAATCCGCCTGATTCACCAGAAAATGCATCCTTCTCCGGGAATAATCAGCAATCGGACTTGCAAGGTTCCGGACCGCTGATTTCATATGCTTTGTACGGTAAAATCTGCCGTTGGTTCTCAAACCCCATCGTACTCTGCCGCTGCCCGGGGGCGTGTGACTGTCAGCGGGGAGCAGGTAACCGACTGATCGGGGTCTTTAAATGGCCGGATAATCTGATTTGGTTTCCCGTTTCCCGTGACAAAAGCCACATTTGATCTGCAACGGGGTATCAGGAAGAATGTTTCCGGATGAACTGAAGTTCATTCTGGTTCCATATCCGGACATTGAGAGAGAGGTATTCAGGGGAGAAGAACATATGAGAATATAATAAAGGAGATCTGCCAGATGAAGAGGTACCAGTTTACAACCCTGATTTGGGAAGAAGACGGAGTGTATGTTTCAAAATGCATGGAGATTGAACTGTCATCCTGTGGTGATACTCCGAAAGAAGCACGTGATAATCTGCGTGAAGCGATCGATCTCTGGCTGAAGAATGCCGAAGTTCTCGGGCTTTTATCGGATGCTCTTCCCTCCATAACCTCGTCGGAAAAATTCACTTCTGTTATCGAGGTTGAGGCTGCGTGAAATTACCGCAGGTCTCCTCACATACTCTTATTAAAAAGTTCAAACTGATTGGCTACCAGGATGCTCCATTCCAGGGTAAGGGGAGTCATGTAGCCCTCTATAAGGACGCCGACGGTACGAAACTCCTGGTGATTATTCCGAAACGAGATCCGATCCCGATTGGAACCCTGATGTCAATTATGAAGCAAGCCCGGATGGAACGGGATGAATTTTATCTTTTTCTTACCAGCTGATCCGATTTTTGCCTGTGGGGCATGATGACGCCTGCTCTCCCTCCTGATACTCTGGTGCAGATTCTGCAAAATTCCTTGGTTGAAGTGAAGGAACGATACCACGTGGATAAACTTGCCCTCTTCGGCTCCCACGCCAGGGGGGATGCCCGGGAGGACAGTGATATCGATATTCTGGTGGACTTTGCTCCCGGTGCCGATCTTCTCGACCTCTCCGGTCTGAAACTCTACTTCGAGGATGTATTTGGCAGACCGGTTGATGTCGTGCCAAGGCGGGCGATTCGCGAGGAGCTCAGGGAAACAATCCTTGCTGATGCGATTGATATCTGATGAAACGGGGTGGTATCCTCGACTTGTTGAGATCACCACATCATTCTCTGTTACACTGCCAGGGAACACTTTTCCATGAAGAAATTTAATGCGGTGTGTTTTTTGAAAAGATGAGGATATATGAGGTATGGCTCACTTTCGAACTGATGAGTCAATAATCTGTTCTACCCGTTCTGCAAGTTCAGGTATCCTTTCAACAGCGGTGATAAAGACAAATGCAAGGTCGGTTCCAAAATACTGATGCATCAGCATATTCCTCATTCCGATAATCTTTCTCCATGGAATATCAGGGTGTTCAGCCCTCGTTTCAGCTGAGAAATGGGTCCCTGCTTCGCCGATTATTGATATCTGTCTGATAACTGCATCCTGGAGCATCGATGAAGTCATGAAGGCCTCTTCATCAACACCTTGCATGTAATCCATAATTTTATGGCATGCATCACGGATATGGAGGAGGTAAATACTCTCATCCTTCAGAGTAAATCACCACAGCCTCATCTTTTATCTTATCCTTCAGGTACGGACTGATTGCTCCCTCGCTGAGCAGATCCACCTGGATACCCAGGGCTTCTACCAGGTCTTCCCTCATTCCTCCCAGGTCAAAGAGATCTTTTCGGGTATGAAATGAAACAATGAGATCGAGGTCACTCTCCGGGGTAGGGTTCCCGGTTGCAAAACTTCCAAAAACAAGAATTTGTGAAACTCCATGCGGTAACAGGGTATGAATAACCGTGTCTCTGATTGGCTCCGGGATGAGAGAGGACGTATCAGAAATTGTACTCATTGGTTTTCTCCGGTACCTCATGGGGGATATCTGGCGTTTTGCAGATGCAGATAATTCTGCAATGATTACATGACAGATGAGTATGTCAATCTATCGTTCAGGTGTTGGTCTCTTCAAGTTCTTATTCCTTGACCCTGATTCAGTAATCTTCTTTCAACATATTAGGAGGTAAGATTGCTGATTCATTTAATAACCCATAATACCATAAACAGCATCATCTCATAATAACAGGTGGATATTATCATTACAAAAAATGAGACTGTTTTCGAATAATTAGCAAATTGCGCGTATCCTATCTATAATTAAAGAAAAGGGTACTTCCTCTCCAAAGACTTACCAAA
>CAZSDZ010000031.1:0-36069 GCA_964605795.1 uncultured Methanoregulaceae archaeon | reverse complement strand
CAGTGCTGCGGTACCGGACCGAGACGGTTCCAATCAGGGAGATGACCTATCTCTTTGTGATGGTTGCCCTCCCGGTGATGAACTCGGTCTTTTTCAGGAACGGTTCCTACGGGACTCTGGCGCTCAGTAATCTGCTTATCATCGGCGTTATCTGGGTTTTGGAGAAGGAATGGGGATGGATCTATCCCGAGCGGCAGCATGTCTGTTACGAGCGGGTGGATCTCATTCACCCGTCCCGTCAAGATGAGCTGTATGCCGATCTTGAGGCCCGGCTTGGCCGGACGATTCTTCGTCACGAGGTCGGATCGATAGATTACCTTCGTGATACGGTAGATCTTGTTCTCTACCTGGGTTGTTGAGTCGGTGTGCACAATATCTTTAATCGTTCTGTGCGTCTTCATACCATTCTCCTTATTTTGATCGTGCCTTTGATGCACAAGAAATGTCCCGGTTGCTGTCTTATGATATCACGATACTGATCCGGATCTTAACCAGGAGCCTGACAGAATTCTACCTTTTCCCGGTTATCGTTGTACCTGGTGCAGACAGGACAGGATACCGTTTTAGATCGAATACATCAGGGGGTTTGCAGTACTTGATTGATGAACCGATATCCTCCCTTTGGCACAAAAATCTCAAATCGTGCACCAGCTCCCGGTATTCCGGTCTCGGTGATCTTCATCCCGGTAAGGGATAATACCTCCCTGATAAGAAAGAGACCAAGTCCGCTATTTTTTCCAAATCCCCGCTCGAAAATTCGTTCCTTGTCTTTGTGTGCAACCCCTGTACCATTATCCTCCCAGACAATGGTAAGTCCGTTATTTGTGCAGACTGCCGATACCTGAATTTTTGTCAGAGATTCTCCGTGCCTGACTGAATTATCAAAAAGATTGAAGAATACCTTCTCAAGCATCGGATCAGCATATACTTCCAGTCCGTGCAGGTCTGCAGTCAGGGTTATCTGAGCCGGAACCTGCAGGAGAGAGATACATTTTTCTGGTTGCAGCCATTGCGGTTCGTGACGGCCAAGGTTCTGGTAAACCCGTGTAAATTCTATCTGGGATTGGATAATCTCTGTTGCCGACCTGATTTTTTGAAGGAACGCTTCCAGATCCGGATCTAACGGTTCTTCCCTCATCATCTCGATATATGCAAGGATGATCATGACCTGGTTGATGATATCATGCCTTGTTATGCTGGTCATCAGGGATAGTTGCTGGTTTGCCAGCAAAAGGGCGTATTCAGCTTTTTTGCGTGAGGTTATCTCGATATGGGTTCCAAACATCATGAGAGGTTTCCCGTCAGGAGTACGGGTTATCACCTGGCCACGGTCGAGAACCCATATCCAGTGACCATCCTTATGCTTCATGCGACATTCACATTCATAGTACGGGATCTCACCTGAAAAATGGCGTTGTAACAGTATTTCGGATTGTGCCAGGTCATCAGGATGAGTCAGCTCTTCCCAGGTCCTGATACTGATCGGAGACAACTCATCCGGAGTAAAACCAATCATCTCTGCCCATTTCTCATTAATGACCATCTCCCCGGTCTGGATATTCCACTCCCAGGTAGCAGCACGGGTACCTTCAATGACACTCTGCAACCGCCAGCGTTCTTCACGTAACGATGTTTCCATCTGTTTCTGCAGAGTGACATCGAGTGCAGTTCCTATCATCCGGACCGGACAGCCGCTCTCGTCATAGAATACCTCAGCCTGATCCAGAAGGACGCGAATCGTACCATCCGGCCTGATAACACGAAGCACACATTCAAAAGGTGTCCTTTCTACGATAGATTGTGCTACCGCCCCCCTCATTGGTTCCAGGTCTTCGGGATGAATGACGTTATCAAGAGAATCGTATTGAGGGATAAATGACTGTGGTTCATAACCAATGATACGGAACAGCTCATCAGACCAGGATATTCTGCCACTTTTTAGATCCATAACCCAGCTTCCCAGATGGGCAATACGCTGGGCATTTTTGAGTGCTGATTCTCTCTCTTTTACTGCTTCTTCCGCTTTTATTCGTTCGGTTACATCCCGGATGACTACCAGGGATCCCCTGTTTGAATGATACGAATACTCAGAACCGTTCAATTCCCCGACAAACAGGGAACCGTCTTTGCGTTTCATCTTCAAGAGAAGGGATCGTGCAGGTTTCTGGTTCTCGAGTGCCTCACGAAAGGCTGTAATTGCAACCGGCATGGCAGATTCGTCAAGGAACTCAGAAAAATTCCTGCCATACATCTCATCCGGCTCCATGTAAAACAGGGTTCTGGATGCAGGTGATGCATACCTGATAATACCATCACAATCGGTGATAGCGATAAGATCACCGGATTGCTCAGTAATCCTACGGAATTTTTCTTCACTCTCCCGGAGTGCGGTCTCTACCTGTTTGCGTCTGGTAATGTCACGTGCAGTAGAGATAACCGCAGGCTCTCCCCGATATGAGATGATACGGCTGCTTACTTCTGTTGGTATCCGGGTTTTATCCTTTGCCAGGTGTACCGTCTCAAAAATAATATGCCCTTTTTTCCGGAGTTCCTGGATACGATCCGCAACTCTGTGCCCGTATTCCGGATCATCGATGTCACAAGGACTCATCTTTAGCAGTTCATCAGCTGAATAACCCAGTCTCTGGCAGATCTCAGTGTTGACTTCCAGGAACCGGCCCTGCATATCATGAATCGTGATAGCATCACCGGATTCATTAAAAAAGTTCCTGAACTGCTGTCCACTCTCCTGCAGGGCGTCTTCTACCTGTCTGCGTCTGGTGATATCACGGGCAGATGCAAGGATCATCGTCTCACCATTCTGTTCAAAGACGGTATTGTCAATCTCCACAGGAAACGTAACCCCGTCCTTTGTGATATGTGTTCCCTCCCACATCGCGTGCCCCTCTGTCAGAAGGCGGTTTACGATATCATGTTCAGTCACTGCCCGCCCCTCATCAGCGTCGAAATCCTGCGGTCTCATCCGGAGCAATTCATTCCGGGAATAGCCATATTGCCGGCACATCGTATCATTGACCTCGATGATCTGCCAGGGATCTTTTTCGGTCATGAAACGGTGAACCAGCATCGCATCAGTACTGCTGTTAAAAATCAGGCGGAACCGTTCTTCACTCTCACGTAATGCTGCATCTGCCTGTTTCCGTCCGCTGATATCATGGGCAAGGGAGATGACCAGTTTTTTCTCCCCCATCATACTGACATGGGAATGGATCTCTACCGGGATACGGGTTGTATCTTTTGTAACCAGAAGGAGTTCAACTGATACATCTTCCTTTCGATTCAGGTTTTCCTTCATTTTAGTTACATCAACATCAGACTCGGGTGCGATGAGATCTTCTGGCGCCAGATGAAGCAGCTCGTCCCGGGTATACCCCAGCATCTGGCAGGCCCCGGGATTCACCTCAATAAAATTGCCTGATCCAATCTTTGGTCCGGCTAATTCATGGACAAATACCGCGTCCGTGATACTACTGAATAATTCCCTGTACCTCTTTTCACTCTCACGTAACGCTTCTTCAGCCAGTTTATGTTCAGTAACATCACGCCCGACTGACTGGAACTCAACAATTCTGCCATTCTCTCCAAAAATAGCCCTGTCATTCCATCGCTGCCATCGGATGGTTTTGTCAGGCATTACTATCCGGTGTTCAATGAGAGCTACCGGATTATCCCGTGATAATGAAGAGAGATGCTGTTTCATGAGAATGAGATCTTCCGGTGGTAAGGTGGCACAATGGGGACGTAACAGACACTGATTCTTATCCAGATTAAAGTACCGGCAGTAGGCATCATTGACAAAGGTGAGCCTGCCATCGGGAGTAAACCGGCAGATTAGTTCGGTCTGATCTTCTACTACCGCCCGGAACCGTTCTTCACTCTCCCGGATCGTTTCTTCGGCTTTTTTCCGATCGGTGATATCAAAGAGTGACGCGACACTGTCCCTGGTATCAGGGATTATATCCACATACGCGATACAGTTGTGCACTGCCCCTTTCCGGTCAACAACCCGACATTCATAGACCCTGGGAGCTTCGGTTGGATCGATCCGTCGCAGGACATGGTACTGTTTTAGTTGTTCCAGATCGTCCTTTTGAATGAACTGTGTCCAGGAAAGAGAGTTCTCTGCCTCCTCCCTTGAATACCCGCAGAGTTTCTCCCATGCTGCATTGACCTTCCTGATTATGGTATCAGGGCCGATAATGCAGGTTGCTGCGACCGTATAGTCAAAGAGGGCCCGGTAGAGGTTCTCAGATCGATAGAGCGCCTCCTGTGCTTCTTTCCGGTCGGTGATGTCCTTTCCCATTGACTGGTATTCAACCACCCTGCCTTCCCGGTCAAAGATGGCAATATCTCTCCACCAGTGCCATCGTATCGTGCCGTCCGGCATGAGAACGCGGTGCTCGATCACTGCTGACGGGTGCTCTGGGGTGAGTGCCTGATAGTGGAGACGGACCATCTCCCGGTCTTCCTTTGGAATGGAAGGCGTGAAACGATGCCCGATGATCTGATCCCGCTGTTTGCCGAAATGCCTGCAATACGCCTCGTTGACAAAAACATGGGTGCTGTCCGGCAGATACCGGCTGATGAACTCGGTCTGGGTCTCTACCACATCACGGTACCGTTCTTCGCTCTCTGCGAGTGCTCTCTCTGCAATCCGTTTCTGTATTGCCTGGGTAACTTTATGGGACAGTTCCGTAAACTGGGGTTTGGGATCGCCGCCTTTCTGAATATAAAAATCGGCCCCTTCATTTAATGCCTGGATCACGATCTCTTCACGACCCCGGCCGGTAAAGAGGATAAAGGGAATGGTATTGCCTGAATCCCTGACCTTTTTTAGAAGGTCAATCCCATCCATCCGGGGCATCTCGTAATCTGATATAATGGCATCATAATCTTTTGATGTGATAAGATTAAGAGCGTCATATGCAGATGGAACAATATCAACGGTAAATTTTCCCAACCGTTCAAGATAGATCTTACCAATATCAAGAAGTGCTGAATCATCATCGATATACAACACACTGAACATAAATAGAGCGATATTGGTTAGAGAGAGAGAAATAGATTCTGTTTCGGTTTTGAGCATTTCCGGGTTACATCTCTTTCCTGATATGCCCAATACAATACTCAGATAAGGGGGAAAAGGTTCAATTTCTCATCAGGACGTATAGATATACGATGAGGTTTTTCAACACCGCAGGTCCGGTGAACTGCCAGGATCATTACTGTCTTCCCCCACTCTCACGGTTTGATTTACCAGAAATACTCACTCTCATCAGCCAGAAGAAGTATTTTGTTCTGCATGCTCCCCGGCAGAGCGGAAAGACCTCATTTCTGCTTGCATGTGCTGATTACTTCAACAAAAAGGGTCATTATTATGCACTCTATACCAATGTTGAGGCAGGTCAGGCTGCCCGTGAGGACGTTTCTTCAGCAATGCGGGCAATCCTGTCCGGGATGCTTCGAAGAGTCAATATTATCTTTCCAGATGTTGTTACATCGCTGGATCTTGAAACGATCATTCTACAAAATGGCCCTTATGATGCGATGGGTGCGTTCTTCGCCCTGCTATCCGCCAGACTGGATAAACCAATCATCCTGATGATTGATGAGATCGATGCTCTTGTCGGTGATACTCTGATTTCAGTTCTCAGACAGATACGGGCAGGGTATGACAATCGTCCTCTTCACTTTCCCTCATCAATTATTCTCTGTGGTGTCCGTGATGTCCGTGACTACCGGATTCATTCAGATAAAGACAAGGCAGTCATCACCGGCGGGAGTGCCTTTAACATCAAGGCAAAGTCGTTGCGGCTTGGGAATTTTTCCGAAGAAGAGACGAGGACCCTCCTTTTAGAACATACCGGGGATACCGGACAGATATTTGAAGACGATGCACTGGCATGTATCTGGTTCCTGACACAGGGTCAGCCCTGGCTGGTGAATGCTCTTGCGTATGAGGTCTGTTTTGAGCTTGAAGAAGGAAAGAACCGCTCTTTACTGCTAACAAAGAACCTTATCCTGGAGGCAAAAGAGCGGCTTATCCAGAGAAGGGAGACACACCTTGACCAGCTGGTGGATAAACTACAGGAAGAGCGTGTCAGGAGAGTTATTGAGCCGATGCTTACCGGGGAGATCTTTGAACAGAACTTTAAATCTGATGATATCTCTTATCTCGTTGATCTCGGACTTATTACCCAGGAAAGGAATGGGGCTCTTGCGATTGCAAACCCAGTCTATCAGGAGATAATACCAAGGGAACTCAGTTACACCGCCCAGTCCGGAATGTCCCTTGAACGTGCATGGTATATTGGAGATGATGGAAGCATTCGGGTGAATGATCTCCTTGTCTCATTTCAACAGTTTTTCCGGGAGCACTCCGAGAGCTGGACTGATATTGCCCAATATAAAGAAGCAGGTCCGCAGCTCCTTCTCCAGGCATTTCTGCAGCGGATAATCAACGGTGGAGGACAGATAACCCGGGAGTACGGTCTTGGCAGGGGCAGAACAGACCTTTTTATTCTCTGGCAACTGCCTGATGGTACATATCAGCGTTTTGTCATCGAATGCAAGATAGTACGGGGCTCCCGGGAAGCGACCATCGGGAAAGGACTTGCCCAGGTTTCCGCGTATGCCGGCCGGTGCGGGGCAGAAGAGGCGTACCTGCTCATCTTTGACCGGGAGAGAGAGAAGAGCTGGGACGAGAAGATCTTTACTCTGACGGTTGAGCATGAAGGGATACCGGTAACCGTCTTTGGGATGTGACCGGTGACTGTTCGTTTTCTGCCTGGAATGATTATCATCCAATGATCTCTACCTTTGGATCTCTGCAGTAAACCCATCTCGAACGAACAATTTCCGGTTTATGCCTGATGCCGGGCGAGGATCTCCTCAACGAATAGTTCTGAATATTCTTCTCATGGTAAATCATCCCACCCTGATGTACGATGGTCGGAAACCAGTTCCACCGGGATCCGTGGGTTTCCCCGAATACTCGGTTTACCCGCAGGAACTGAAGCATCAAGGATCATTCTTCTATCTTTTTATTATGAAAGGCAGGGGTGGGCAGGAGTATCTGTTTTGCTTTTCGTGATTTTTTCCTCATTCAACCAGATCATGCATCCCCTGCATATTGATAGGATAGACTCATTTCGTGAAGATGAGATTGAAGTTGTGTATAATACTGGAACTGATGTGTCAATTCAAGTAGTATTACTCTAAAATGTGAACCGAGAGGATAAACAGGTTTTTAGGATGTTTTTATTATTATCCATTTTCTATCCCTTTCCTCCGTATTTCCGGTATACCGTTTTGCAATGACCTACATCTACAACAAGAATCACCATTACATCGTTTCGTATTGCCATAATCACCCGGTACTCACCGATTCTCAATTTAAATAATGGGTCTGCATTTTTTGGTCTTTTAAGTGGTTCAATAAATGTATACGGATCAGATTTTATCTCCTGAAGGTTTTCTCATATTTTGTGACTTATTTTTCGCTCTAATCTTTCAAGAATTCTATCTGCATGTTTCGTAAATGCCAGGGAATACATTACCAAAGCCCGATCTTTTTTGCCATACTCTCTTCAGATGTAAATATTCCTGCGTTGTATTCTTCAATGCCTTTCGTTATTGCAGTTTTTGTATCGCTATCGATATAATCATCATCTTCAAGAAATTCAAGGGCACGTGAAATTACATCTATTGGGGTTTCATCCGGCCTGATCTTAAGATTCATGATTTTTTCCATAATAAAAGGTGGAATTTCTATTGATTCGCTCATAGTATTCATCCTCCACTCCATAGTATAATGTCTCACTACTGAAATATCCCATACCTACATTACAAGGATTCCTATGACTACTTCGTTTTCATGCATTATTACTTTAGTCCTCATCTGAAGTCAGCTGACTATTCAGGACTACTTAGGTCAATACAATTGTGTAATGTATCAATACCTGTTGATCCCACAGTTTCCCGTACTGCGTTCAACATCGGGATGGCCGGGCAGCGTGGTATCCCCTCCGTGTGTATGTGATTTCCCGGTATGGGGGCTAATAATGCCCCGGGGGGATCAGGGGATGATCCCGGGGAAGAGAGAGGATGGAGCGGGAGATAAAGAGATATGAAAACATCCGTTCTGTGCCGGCTTTTTATCTGCTCAAGGAAAAAAGAATGAGTGTTGTTGCAAAATTTTGTGTGAGGTGAAGTACTGGTGACCGGTAAAAAAAAGCCAAACTCAGTTCAGAAGAGAAAGGTTCTCATCATCGGAACACTCGGTGCCGGAAAAACTACGCTTGCACAGGCTCTCTCACAGGATACGGGGTATTTGTATGTCTCTATCGACGACTGCCGAATTCGGTATTCTGATGGCACATTTGATGGTGAAGATGTTGCATGGCATTATTTTCTTTTGGCATGCCGCGATCCGTACCCGAAAATCCTTGAGTTTTCCGGAGGAGGGCCGCATGTCCGTGAGGTCCGTGATGCTCTCCTTTATTCCGGAATAACCGTGATAATCATATGGATTGACATTCCCCACGATCTCTGCATACAAAGGGCTTTGAAACGAGAGATTGTCATTCCCGCACCATTTGAATGGGCTGATGTTGATTATTCTGTTCCGGCTATCTATTCCGGTATAAAGACTGCGTGGGAGAGGATATGGAGTGCCGAGCCTCAATTTTGCGCAAAGAAGATGGTCTTTTCCCGGGAGATATCCTCCCGTGATATCTATCTGTGGGTTCGGTCTTTTCTGTCAGAACCAATCTGATCCCTCTCCTATACGAGATCTGCCAGCCCGGACTTTCTGATCGGTGTTTGTTGTATCAAATCCCCGGGTCAGGATTGTCTGCATCGATACGATGTTCTTTTCGAAAAAAGGAGATACCCTCACATCTCTATCTAAAACGTGGATGAGATTCAATAAACGATGCTGGTGAGATCCAGAACAACATCGGTCCCTGTCCTGTCTTGATCCGGAAAATGTCATCGCATATACGATAGCCAGAGTATCCCACCGGATACAACAATCAGCCCGGGTCTTGTCCGGGTGACCTGGGTTTGCTCTTCGGTGCAAAACAGAAGAGTGAACAAACTCATCTTTGACCTGGAGAATGAGAAGAGCTTGGATGAGAAGACCTACTCTGACGGTTGTACATGAATGGATCCAGGTAACTGTCTTTCGGATGTGATATCTCCGCAATTGGAAAAGAAGATTCCATTCGTTTTAGGGTACATGGAATGATACGATGAGGTTCTTTGCACCGCTAACTGCCCTGTATCACTCATCTCTGGTTAACTAATAGAGTTCATGAGAGAGTTGAGGCAACTCGTATACTGGATAGGTAATTATACGAGTATATACAAATCGGATTTAACATAAATATGAATATGATAGAAGTCATTATCGGTAAGAATGGAGAGATCATCATTCCTGATGAGATAAGAAGAGATCTGGATTTGTTTCCCGGGAAAAAAATTATTCTCTATGAACAGGATGATTCTATTCATGTCATTCCATCAGAAAAAAAAGCATCACGCTATTTTTCCCAGTTTGCAATGCAACATAATCGGATATTAAAGATCGATTCGGATCGTGATTATGATGAAATGCTCCACGAAAGAGTCGGATAACATGTATTACCTCGATTCCAACATGGTCATATATGCGTCGGGAGACTCCGGAAGAAAAGGAGATTGGTGTCGGTCTGTCATTTCAATGCTAGAAACGGATCGATATCTGCATGCACGTCATATCTTACCTTTGATGAATACTTCTATAAGATAAAAATAAGTTCTCACACGCAGATGCAGTAAGACTGTCAGAGATTTTCCTTAACATCGCCAATCTAATCTTTATCCCTGTTGATAAAAAAGTAATACTATCAGCACAAAGGCTGCTTAAAGACTATCAGGTAAATCCCAGGGATGCAATGCATGCTGCAACGGCCTCTCTTGCAGGATGTCGTTTCGTAATTTCAGAAGATACCGATTTTAATACATTTTCTTGTATTACCCGAAAATGGATGGAGTTATAGTAAGGCTTTTAATTGAAAGGAGTAATTCATATTCTTTTCGCGATTATTTCGCCAAAAACAACAGTATGATATCTCTTTCCTCCTTCATGGATAACGAGAGATATGTCAATATTTTTTATTTTCATCTAAATTGAACCGGGAAAGTGTCTCAATGCCTTCTTCAGGCATCATATGTGCTGAACCATTCTTCCTCTCTTCACCGGTTTGGATCTGATCTTCTGATCCAGCTATCAAAAGTTATAAGCAGACAAACCACCTATGGGACCATAAAGGGTGGGCTTCTTGTTCAAGGTATCTGTCGGAATTCTCAATCTTATCATCATTGCCGGGATAATGATTGGATCTGCTCTCTTCTGGTCCCCCGTCTCTTCCCTGGATCCCTCCCCTGCAAAGACCGATACGCTTACCATCGCTTCAGGTTCACCTGAATTTTCTCTTCTTACGGTTATTGCAGAAGAGAAGGGATTTTTTACAAAATACGGTCTCAATGTCACGATGATCCCCTTTCCGTCAGGTAAACTTGCAATTGAGAGCCTTCTTGCCGGGAACGCAGATTGTGCGTATGCAGCAGAGTTTGTCGGTGTCTCGCTTCTCTGCCGGTCTTCTGATCCTATCGTACAGAATCTCACCATAATCGGATGTACAGCAAAGAGTGAGACGATCTCCTTAGTATCCAGGAATGACCGCTCTATCACCCGACCCTCCGATCTGCGAGGAAAGAGAGTTTCTGTTCCATTAGGGACCCAGGCTGAATTTTTCCTCGGTCGCTATCTTGTACTTGAGGGAATACCGGAAGATGATCTCACGATTATTGATAGTAGTCCTGACGGACTTTTCAGTCAGGTAACTGCAGGAACAACCGATGCCGTCATCATCTGGCAACCCCATATCTATGCAATCCACGAGCGTCTCACCGGAAATGTAACCATCTGGCCTGCCCAGAAAGGACAGGATTTCTTCTGGCTTACCTACACAACAAAAAAGACCATACAGACAAGACCGGAACTGTTGGGACGGTTCTTTTCTGCATTAAACGATGCCGAACAGTACCTGATTCTTCACCCCGACGAGGCAAAAAACTGCATGCAGGATACTCTAAACCTCACTCCCGGGTATACCGATGAGATATGGAATTCCACAAGTTTTTCCCTTTCTCTGGATCAGAGCCTCCTTATTGCAATGGAGGATGAAGCACGGTGGATCCAGAGAGAGAACCGGTCTGCAATAAAACCGATACCTCTCTTTCTCGATTACATCGATACCGGTATCTTAGATATTGTACATCCTGAAAGGGTCAGGATCATCAGGTGAAAAGTTATGAAAATCCAGACGAAATTTCTTCTGATTATTGCGATTTTCGGGTTGAGTTTTCTTTTTGCCGGGTTTTCTCTCCTTGATACCATGCACCGGATCCAGATCCTTGATGATGAGATACAAAAGAGCAATCTCGTCCTGACCGGATCGTATGAGCTCAGTTACCTCACAAATGATTTCCTCCTCCATCCACATGAGGAACGTCAGAATATCCAGTGGAGATCACGGTTTGTGAAACTATCAGAGACGGTTGGAAAAATCCGGGTACAGGAACCGGCAGACCAGGTTCTTGTTGACCAGATGAAGAAGAGTGTTACAAATCTTGATTCGATATACATCAGTTCGGTTGAGAAGATAAAAACCGCACAGCAGGAAGATGGGGTCGTCGATCCGGATCTGGTTTCGGTTATCTGGAGCAGGGTCATTGTCCAGACCGAAGGAATGATATCTGATGCAACACAACTTTCAGAAAATCTTTCTGCCCGGGCTTTTGCACTACACCAGAGAAACAATATCCTGCTACTATCTATCTTTGGTTTATCTCTTCTTCTTCTCGTTGTTTTTTCTGTTTTCATCCACCGGCAGTTCATCTCTTCCCTATCTGATATCAGAGAAGGATTACGGGTAATCGGGTCAGGAAACCTCAATTATCAGCTTCCCGTAAAGGGAAATGATGAGTTTGGTGAGATCTCTCTTCTGTTCAACCGGATGACCGGAGATCTCAAAAGAATAACAACCTCAGTCTCACACCTGAAAGATGAGATCGCGAAACGGGTAGTAATCGAGGAGGAACTACGCAGGAGTGAAGAACGGTACCGCGGGCTCTTCTCCTCCATGAGTTTAGGGGTTGCTGTTTACTCACCGGTAGAAGACGGGGAAGATTTTATCATTACTGATTTCAATCCTGCTGCAGAGAAGATTGATCAGCTACAACGTGATATGGTTATCGGCAGATCGGTTACGGAGGTATTCCCGGGAGTTGTTGATTTCGGACTCTTTTCGGTATTCCAGCGGGTTGCAAGAACCGGTCTCTCTGAGCAATTTCCGATTGCCATGTACAAGGATGAGCGGATCCAGGGCTGGCGTGATAATTTTGTCTTCCGACTCTCTTCCGGTGAGATAGTCTCTGTGTATCGGGATTCTACAGAACAGAAGCAGGCAGAAGAGAAAATCCGGCTATCTGAGGAGCAGTATCGGGGCATCTTTGAGAATGCTGTTTTCGGTATCTTTCAGACTGCTCCTGACGGGACTCTTTTTAAAGCCAATGATGCCTTTGCACAGATGTTCGGGTATGCTGATGCAGAAGAGATCCTCTCTGCTAATATCAACGTCGGGCGTTCCCTGTATGAACGGCCGGAGAACCGTGCAGAGATACTCGCACTTCTTGATACCTGCGGAACTCTGGAGCCCCGGGAGCTGGCTGTCCGGGACAGAGAAAGAAACCCATTCTGGATCACGCTCACTGCACACACGACCCGGGCAGAGGATGGAACACCCCTCTCGTATGTAGGGATCGTTGCAGACATCACCGACCGGAAACAATCAGAAGAGCGGATGCGGCGCGAACTCACCTTAAACGAGACTCTCCTTGACCTGTACCTGATGGTGGATTCGCCTGAACAGGAGATCTATAATTTCGCACTTGACGGGTGCCAGAAGATAACCGGGAGCCGGTATTCGTTCATTGGCAGGATTACCCCTGATGAATCGATGATGAACGTGATGTCATGGTCGCGTTCTGTCATGGATACCTGCAGTGTCACTGACAAGCAGTTTAATTTTCCCATTTGCACGGCCGGACTCTGGGGTGACTGTGTCAGGTATCATGAGCCGGTTCTCATCAATGACTACCGGGCATATCATCCCGGAAAGCATGGCATTCCAGAAGGGCATGTTGAGATAACACGGTTCTTAGAGGTGCCTATCTTTGTCGGAACCGGTCTGTATGCAGTCCTTGCAGTCTCTAACAAGGAGTCTGATTATAGTGATGAAGATATTGATGCGTTAATGACCTTTGGGAATCTTATGGCGATAATCCTTGTCCGCAAAGAAGTAAAAGAAGCACTGCTCCAGAAGAACAGGGAACTTGAAGCGGCAAAAGAAGAGATGGAATTTACAAATAGTATCCTCTCAACCCAGCTGGAAACGACCGTGGACGGGATTTTAATCGTGGATGAAGTCGGAACTGTCCTGCGATATAACCAGAATTTCCTGGATATCTGGAGAATCCCTGAGTCTCTCATCAGATCCAGAAGCGATGAAAAACTATTGGAGTATGTTACTGACCAATGTCTTTATCCTGATGCCTTCCTGTCCCGGGTCAGGTACCTGTATGACCATGAGCAGGAGAAGAGTTTTGAAGAGATCCTGTTGACGGATGGAAGGGTTCTTGAACGGTATTCTGGCCCGATGGTAGGAGAAAAAGGCGTATATTACGGGAGGGTCTGGTACTTCCGCGATATCAGTGACCGGAAACAAAGTGAGGAGAAGCTGAAGTACTCTGAAGCGAGATTCAGAAGATTATTTGAAACAGCAAAAGACGGCATAATTATCATTGATTATCATACTGAAAAGATAATCGATGCAAACCCATTTATTGTAGATCTCCTTGGCTATTCTCCACAAGAAATTATCGGAAAGTTTCTCTGGGAAATTGGTATGATTGCAGATATATTTGCCTCAAAGGAACTCTTTTCGGAGTTGAAAAAAAATAAGTATGTCCGCTATGAGGGGCTTCCCCTGATATCAAGGAATGGAACGTTTCATGAAGTGGAATTTATCAGTAACGTCTATGAAGTAGATAATACGACGGTTATCCAGTGCAATATCCGTGATATCACTGAAAGGATAATTGCAGAACAGAAATTAAGGGAGAGTGAGGAGCAACTCTCATTTGCACTTGAAGTTGGAGAGTTTGGAACATGGGAACTGAACCTGGAGACCGGAAGTATCACCCGGTCACCATTCTGGGACAGGATATTTGGATATGACGATTCCTCAATTGAATGGACCTATGATCGGTTTCTGGCCTGTGTCTTTCCTAAGGACCGTGATGAGATATCCAGAAAGATGAAAGAGACCATCCGGACCCTTCAACCATGGGATTTCGAGTGTCGAATCATCCGCAGGGATTCTGAAATCAGATGGATATGGATGAAAGGAAAAGCAAAATCCGGAAAGACACAAGATCTAAACGATTTATCAGGATTTGTCCAGGATATCACCGAGCGGAGGCGGTTACAGGAAGAACTACAAATTCTCACCAGAAATCTTGAGATAAGGGTTAATGAACGGACCCGTGAACTGGAACAGACAAACATCCTCTTACTGGAGGAGATTGAACAAAGAAAAATCTCTGAGGATATCAGTAATGCACGTTCAGCGATGCTCAATGCCATCTTTGAATCGACCCCGGATGGGATTATCGCTGTCGATACGGCTGGGAAGGTACTGAAATATAATACTCACTTTGTATCGATGTGGCATATCTCTCCTTCACGCCTCCCGATACAGGAAATAACGCTTCTTATGGGAGATCTCATCCCCCTGGTAGAGGATCCAAAGGCATTTATCAGGAAAATGGAATCCCCGTCATCCGGGATCGATGCATATGATTATGGAGTGATAGAACTGAAAACCGGTCAGTTTTTTGAGTATTATAGTTCCCCCCAGATACTTGACAATAAAAAAATCGGGAGTATCTGGAGTTTTCGTGATGTGACATCCAGGAGAAAGATGGAACTTTTGTTAGAATCCTCATTACATGAGAAAGAGATGCTCTTAAAAGAGATTCATCACCGGGTAAAGAACAATATGCAGGTGATCTCAAGCCTTCTCTTTATGCAGGCGAGGAGAATAACAGACGAGAAAGCAAAAGAGATTCTCCGTGAGAGTCAGAACCGGATAAAATCAATAGCACTCGTCCATGAGAAGGTATACCAGTCAGAATCTCTTGACCGGATCGACTACCATGATTACCTAAAAAAGATAACGATGCATGTTTTTGAGTCCTATGTCATTGATCCAAACCGGATCACCCTCCATATCAGTTCAGAAAAGATATTTTTACCGGTTGACAAGGCAGTTCCCTGCAGTCTCGTGATAAACGAACTTCTCTCAAACTCGCTTAAGTACGCATTTCCTGATAACAGAACAGGAAAGATAGATATTGAGATGACGTATGCGGATGACCGGTATCTTCTGAGATACCGGGATGATGGTGTCGGTATTTCAGAAGAGACTGACTTTGTGCATCCCAAAACACTTGGTTTTGAACTGATACGGGGACTCGTAAGACAGATAAATGGGACTATTAAGCAGGACAGAACCAATGGAACCAGCTACACGATACTATTCCCTGCGTGAGCAGAAGATCTGACTTCCGGATAGTATGTACCAAATGAATACGAACACCGGGCTTTGGATCCCTGTTTTTAACCCCTGATTCACAAGAACACAGGTTTATATACTCTGACTCTCTGAATAACTACCATGATAATGAATAAAGACCGTGTTTCTTCGGGAATAAGAAAGGCCAGCGTTCATGTTTCAGGAAAAAAAGCCAGGATAAAAGCGGTACGATACAGGGAGGGATACGTGCCCTTCCATTGAGACGGTATGCATGGATAAAAAGCGGATTTTGGTTGTCGAGGATGAATTTGTGACCGGCCTTGAGATACAGGCACGGTTATCAGATGCCGGGTATGACGTACCGGTAGTCGTCGATAGTGGTGAAGAGGCGATTGCACAGACAGCAGAGATACACCCTGATGTTGTCATTATGGATATTGTCCTCAAAGGAGCGATGAACGGGATCGAGGCTGCCCAGAGGATAAAAGAGCAGTTCGGGATACCGGTCATATACCTGACTGCCCATTCAGACTCTGCAACCATCGATCGGGCGGTTACGACTGAGCCGTTCGGGTACCTGATAAAACCTCTCGACGAACGGGCACTGGTCACTGCCATCAGAATGGCTCTGTATAAGCATGCCATGGACCAGGCACTGGCCAGAAGCGAGAGACGCTACCGGGCGATAGCTGAACTTGCAGAGGATGCCGTCCTCATCTGTTCCCGGGACAGGATTGTCACGTTTATTAATACCGCAGCAGGCAGGCTTTTTCATGTGAATCCTGATGAAATTGCCGGAAAATCGATACCCGAGCTGATCCCCGCGGGAATAACTGACCATCTTTGTACCCTTGTCGATACCGCCATTTCATCAAAGCGATCATCGCGGGAGACACTGGCAGGGATGCTTGATGATTCCATGGTCTGGTTTGATACAATCGTCATCCCGGTGGAGTCACAAGACGGGACTGTTATTGAGGTTATCTGTCATTTGAACAATGTTACCCGGATGGTTCTTCTTGAACAGGAGATCGAGAAGAAGGGAATCATACAGATTGAACAGAACATGGAGCAGTTCCAGATCTTAAATGACAAGATAAGAAATCCTCTCTCCATTATCATCAGTCTTGCCTCTCTTGAGGAGAAAGAAGAGAACAGTTTGATTATCGAACAGGCGAAACGAATAGATGAACTGGTTACCCAGCTCGATAAGGGGTGGCTTCAGTCAGAACAGATCCGTTCATTCCTCTTAAAACACTATGGTCACGGAAAAGAGATTTCATAAATTGTGTTCCTTCCGGGTGTTAGGTATTGGTTTATTGGCAGTTCATCCGTTCTCTCTCACAGACGGATACCAGATATGATTGTTGGGGAAACAATGAAGATTCTCATCATCGATGATAACGAGATCCTCTCCGGACTGTATGAAAAGATTATTACAGGGGAAGGATACGAGACCTCGGTCGAGATTAAAAGTGATAATGCATTGGAACGGATACGGGCAGAAAAGCCTGATATCGTCCTTCTTGATATCATGATGGAACCCTTGTCAGGATGGGAGGTTCTAGAGCAGGTTCGCTCCGATCCTGATCTGCATGATATCCCGGTTATTATTCTTACCGGCAAGATGATGACAATAGAGGAGGCCGTCACATACGGGATGCAGATAGACGGCTTTGTTTTAAAACCCCTTGAGAAGTCGATGCTTGTAACCGCAATAAAAGATGCCATAGCCATCCTCTCGGCAAGTGAGGAGCGGTACCGCCGGGCAGTAGAAGCAGGGATGTCTGCAGATGATGCTGCATTATGCCGCAGAATGTTCCGGAAAAAGAGCATGCTACAATACCTGAAAGACTTTATCGGAAAACAGGAGCGAATGCTTCAGATACGACCGGGCGTGGAGACAGAGTTTTGTGATGTCATTCTTGAGCTGAGACAATTACTAGAGAGAAACGCAGATGAATTTGACAGAATTAAGAAGATCTGTCCCTGAATAGGAATTGAGTTTTATTACTGTTTTTCCCCCCCATCTCCTGCCTGCAGCAGGGTATCCCGTACCTGTGCATACTCGACCCAGGCAACATCAAGGTCTGAGATAAGTTGCATCATGTGGGCCACCCGTTCATCGATACTCTGGTCTTTCTGGTATGCCTTGAGAACCATCTGAATCATCTCAAGAACCGGCCCTTTTATCCCCTTATGCAGGGTATTGAGTTTCTCGAGTGTATCATACAGTTCTTTAAAGGTATCTTCCATCTGCCGCAGATCAGCAACTGCCTTCTTCTCATTTGTGATATCCCTGATTATCGTTACGATATGGGTTACTTCCCGGTATTTTTTTAAGGGAATTCTGTCAAACTGCATAAATATAAACTCTTTTCCCCGCTTGAACCTCTTTATCCTGCTGTCATTGTCCCCTGATACAAACATCTCCTGGATCTCCTGCATGTCAGCAAAGACCTGGAAATGAGATGTCTCAAAGATAGGACGGTTCAGCATGTACTTGCTGATGCCGGCATTTCTCGCGACATCCGCAAACTGCTCGTTGTACCCGGCAAGCATCATTCCCCTATCAATAACAAACGCCGGAAGATTCAGAGTTTCGGTAAAGAGTATCAGGTGCTCTACGATATCAGGACCGAGGTTTGCCTCTCCGGGTTCCTGCAGGGATGTATTCCTGACCAGATAGAGAAGACGGGTCTCTTCCGGTCTCTCTCCATACAAAAGACCGGTCGAGAGCATCACCGGTATCCTTCTCCCTTCTTTTGTTTTGAGTGCCACCTGGTCAGGCATGATGACCCGCAAAGACCGGGATGGTATTGCTGTTGATTCGCTCTCTACAGAGGATAGTTCTTCAAAGAGCATAGAAAAGGGTTTATTTAAAAGTTCTCCAAGGGAGTAGCCGGTGAGTGTTCCTGCTGCCGGGTTTTGATACTCGATGGTTCCCGCTCCGGTGGTAATGATGGCAGCAACCGGAGATGAGGCGATATCTTTGTACAACCCGGAATCTGCCTGAGAAGTTACCTCCTCATGTAACTTCTTCCTGACCCGGTCTCTATGCAGGCTCATCTCGATATTTGTCATCAGTTCCCGTTCTTTGAACGGTTTGAGCAGGTATCCGGATGGCGATATCGAGATGGCACGTTCCAGCGTTGCCTTGTCCGAGTGTGCGGTAAGGAAAATTATAGGGATATCATACAGATCCATGATCCGTTTCCCTGCAGTGATACCGTCCATCTCCCCTTTCAGACGGATGTCCATAAGAACGAGATCCGGCATTGCCTCTCCTGCTTTCTGTATGGCTGATTCACCGGTGATCGCCTGCCCGACCGTGACGTATCCCATGGTCTGCAGTTTCTGCTTTATCTCCATTGAGATTATCATCTCATCTTCTACAATCAGGATCCTACTCCCTTTGGGCATCAGTTTCCTCCCGAATCATAAATCCCTCAGATAGGGGTATTTTCATCTGTACACAAATGCCGTTATCAGATTCCATGCGTATCTCTCCACTTGACTGAAAGATCAGGTTCTGGATAAGTTGCATCCCGAGTGAGTCACAGTTTTCTAATACAAACGATTCCGGAAGACCTTTCCCGGTATCCCGGTAGGTGATCTCGAGCCATTCTGGTTGGCTGCGGGTTACCGTTATGGTTATTGTACCGGTATCACCAGCAGAAAATCCGTGCTTAAACGTGTTTGTCAGGAGTTCGTTGATGATGAGACCAAGCGGGATCCCGGCATCAATCGTCATCTCGATATCAGGATCACAGGCAATATCGAGGACAAAAGCCGATTCATCATCAGAAAAATCGGCGACCATGGTTTCGCCAAGGGAGTTTAAGTACTCACGCAGGTTTACACTCACGAGGTTATCTGTCCGGTATAACTTCTCATGGATAATTGCCATCGAGAGTATCCGGTTCTTTCCTTCCTGCAGAATACCAACGATAGCCGGATCCTCGATCATGCTGCTCTGCATCCGCAACAGACTGACGATAATCTGCATGTTGTTCTTGACCCGGTGATGAACTTCCCGAAGCAGTATCTCTTTTTCAGCAAGAGACCGGCGAAGATTCGTTTCAGACATCTTCTTTTCCGTGATGTCCATGATACTCCCGATAACTGCCGGATGTCCCTGGTACGTGAACTGGCTGATGAGGTTCTCAAGGTAGATAATCCTGTTATCAGCCGTAACGGCCCGTACCTCATAGTCATATGTCTCGTCCGGTCTGCTGATGACCTGTTGATGGTTTTTTACCGCAAGAGCCTGGTCTTCTTCGTGAAAAAGGGATGATATGGTCATTTTTTCAAGCTCATCACGCGAATATCCGAGAATCTCTGACATCCGGGGATTCGCATACACGATACCAGAATCCTGCATCAGGTAAATTCCGACAAGGGATCGTTCAACAGGCCGGCGGAATAACTCTTGTGTCTGATACCGTTCGATGACCGAACCGATGATGCCTGCAGCGGTAATAAGCGTATCTGTCTCTGCTGAAGGGATGAGATCTCGAGAATGAAAGCAGATGATTCCGATGACACCCCAGAGGGAATCGCTGGTGTAGATTCCGAGAAGATGGTACATAAGGGGCGATACCGCTTCATAAACCATGCTTTCTTCAGGAAGGATCTTCTGCACTGACCCCTGGGCAACCGGATTATATTCAAGGCTCTTTCTTCTTTTCTGAACCACTTTCTGGAGAAGATCATTCCATTCTTCAGGTACCGGCTCTTCCTGATGCTTCTTCCACCAGGAAGCAATAATATGGCATGATTCTTTGGAATCTGATTCTTCCAGGCGTGCAAAAAAGAGCATGTCCTTTTCTGTTGACTCTCCGAGTAAAGAGAGGCACAACGGGATCCGGGATTCCCAGTCCTCACTCCGTACAAAGAGGTAGGCAATAGAACTGACGGCATTCGATATTCTGTCCCGGGTCATCAACTCCTGTCTTGTAGAAACCAGATCGGTAATATCAAGAGACGTGCCCACGATACCGGTCACGGTTCCATCCTGATCATGGACCGGAACAACAGAGGATATCAGGGATACTCTCTTTTTCTCCCGGTTTGTGATCTCTTCTTCACAGTTGTATGCAGGGATGTCACTCGTAATGACCTGTGTCTCTACCTGCCGGTGTTGTGCAGCAACTTCGGGCGGGAAGAGATCCTCATCGGTCATCCCTTCGACCGATCTCAGATCAGATCCCAGAAAAGAAAGAAACGGTGTGTTGGCAGCGCGATACCTGAGATTCTCATCTTTCATATAAATCTGGGCAGTCGAGGATGAGAGAATTGCTTGGATACGTTCGTAATAGTCATGGAGATCCCGTTCGGCCTGCAACTGTTCACTGATATCCCTGCTGATGCAGAAGAGTACCGGCTTTTCTCCCCACTGCCCCATCGTACCCCTTGTCTCAACAGGAATGGTTTTTCCGTCACGAGTGAGGAAGGGATAGGTATTTTGTATCTTCCCTTTGTTTTCGGTAAGGTTGATAAACTGAATAACAATGGCATCTCTCGTATCAGCAGGATAGAGGATGTGAATTGGCTGACCGATGAGTTCCCCCTCCTCGTATCCCAGGGTAACCGTGACTGCCTGGTTAATATTGAGGATGGTTGCGTCCAGGTCTGCAACGATAACAAGTTCTTCCATTGCATGATACAGTTCTGATAATTCCCGCTCCCGGATCCGGACCAGTTCTTCTGACTGAATCCGCACAATGGCACTACCGAGATGGGACGTTAGGATCTCCATGGTATCTGTTACTTCATGAGAGATGGGTTCTGTAGTATCACAGAGAAATGAGATCATTCCAAGAATACGGTCTCCTGAAACGATTGGAATATGGCCGCTGGTACCCTGTCTTTGTGGATCCCCGGGAGTGGTGTAAAATCCGGAATGCATTCCTGAAGAATCCTGCCCGGTTGATTCAGTGATAAACCAGTCATCAGAATCAGAAGAGAGGTTGTGAGTAATTCTGATATTGATTTTGTCAGCTGTTGTCCCATACAGGGTGATACAACCGCGGCTACTCCTGGCAAGACTCAGAATTGAGAGCAGACCTGCATTCGAGATCTCGTGTAACGTGGATGCAGCCGAGATATGGGTTATCAGATCACGCTGGACCGTGATAAAAAAATCCCGTTGTTGTATGCCGGCGAGTAACTCCTGTTCTGCTCTTCGTTTAAAAACAGCACTCCGTATTTTTTGTGCAATATCTGCAAAGAGGATGGATGGTTCATCGTTCTTTAACTGCACAAAGTCAACGCCGGCATTGATAGCGTCAAGGATAATGGATGTGGTATCCATGGCGGTAAGGAGTATAAACGGAATGCCCGGGCAAATTGCCCGGACTTCATGGAAAAAAGAGATGCCATCCAATCCGGGCATACGATAATCTGAGAGGACAAGGTCAGGATGATGCTTCTTGAGAGCATCAAGGGCGGTTAGTGGGGATACATAGGAAAAAACCTTAAATTCACCGTAATTTTTGAGATACGCCTCTATGACCTCGACAAAATCCTGTTCGTCATCGACTGCAACAACCGTGATCATGGATACCTGTGCTGTTATTTTAGAGATATCGTTGTGAGAAGAAATACGTATTGGTTCATCCTGTTTTTACAAGCATGACAGAAAATATCAGTTCTCCTCTATGAGATGCATGTGCAAACATCTTTATTCAAATAGTATAAACAATCAGACAACATGAACCTGCGGACAAAGGTGATCCTCCTCTACCTCTGTATCATGATCGTGGTGCTTGCCTGTATCGGAGGATTGCTTCCGTCTGTTTTGCATGGAAGTAATCTCGCCGCAATCGAGTCTGATACCGATAACCAGGTTCAGCATATCGATTTTGCGCTGACCCGTTTTATCGGTGAGGTGAAAAACGATGTCAGCGAGATTGCTCTTCATGAGAATATCCGCAACCCTGATGACACCGGGTTTACCACGTTTCTCTCTGCAAACGAGACCACCTTTGTATACAACAGAGGAGAGCGGGAAGAGCGTGTCATCCAGGTCTTAAATTCATTCCGGCTCACTCACCCGTATGTGAACTCGGTGTATATGGGAAGGGAGACGGGGACATTTGTCAGGTCCCATGAAAGAACGAGACCGACAAAGTACGATCCCCGGACCCGGCCCTGGTATCTCCTTGGAAAAGAGAACCCGGGCCAGGTCATGATGACCGAACCGTACCCGTCGGTAACCTCGTCAGATGTAAACATCGGGATTGTAACCGCACAGGTATACCCGAACAATACCGTATACGGGGTTATCGGGGCAGATGTCACCCTTGCAAACCTGACCGATTACATCTCATCGATTACTCTCGGAAAAGAGGGTGAGATCATCCTTACCAGTGAGACCGAAATCATCCTTGCCGCTAAAAATCCCTCCCTTCTCTTCTCCAATATAAGCACTCTTCTGGGAGACGAGACCGATCCGTTCCTCTCGAGGGATAAGGGAATTATCACCCTCCCTGACCGGTTTTTATTCTATTATACCTCGCCTGATCTCTCCTGGAAGTATGGTGTCATCTACCCGTTCTCTGAAGTAGAGACCATTATTAAGGACTCTATCATCTCGATCCTTGTGATCGTCTCTGCCGCTCTCCTGCTTCTTTCCTTTCTCACCCTCGTGCTTGTCGATCACACGATAATAAAACCGCTCTCTCATCTCACCCGGACGGCCCGGAAGATTACCGAGACCGGGGATCTCAACCAGGAGATCCCTGCCGGTGAGCCGGGAGAGATAGGGGATCTCTCACGGGCCTTTAAATCAATGATAGAGACGATCCGAAAAGGGAAAGAGGACCGGGAACAGGCCATTTCAGAGCTGGCCTCGTACCGGGATCGACTTGAAGATCTCGTCAGGGAACGTACCGCACAGCTTGAGGATGCAAACGCCGGGCTTGAGAAGGCAAAAGAACGGGCTGAGATGGCAGATCATCTCAAGTCTGCCTTTCTTGCGACGATGTCCCACGAACTGCGGACACCGCTCAACTCGATAATCGGCTTTACCGGTATCATTCTCCAGGGCCTCACCGGTCCCCTTAACCCGGAACAGGAGAAGCAGCTCGGCATGGTTCAGAACAGTGCCCGGCACCTGCTGGCACTCATCAACGATGTCCTCGATATCTCTAAGATTGAGGCAGGAGAATTAACTATTGCATCCGAGCCGGTTGATATCGCGGCATCGATAATAACGGTTGTCGATACCATGCAGCCGATAGCTACCGGGAAAGGGCTTGTCATTACCACCGATATCGCTCCTGATACCGGGATGGTTCAGGGTGACAAACGCAGGATAGAACAGATATTCATGAATCTCTTAAGCAACGCGGTGAAATTTACCGAGCAAGGTTCTGTGACCGTCCGTTCGTTTCGCACCACAGAAACAGTAGTGGTATCGGTTACCGATACCGGTATCGGTATCGCTGCAGAGGATTGTGTTACACTCTTTCAACCATTTCACCAGATTGATACCGGAACAACACGAAAACATGAAGGTACGGGCTTAGGGCTTTCCATCAGTAAGAAGCTTGTCGAACTGCATGGGGGCAGTATCAGTGTTGCAAGCGAACCGGATAAGGGAAGTACATTTACCGCTACATTTCCGTCTGAGAAGGGAGAATTATGACCGGAGAGAAGATACTCGTAATTGAAGATAATGAACAGAATATGTATCTCATGCAGTTTTTACTCGAATCAAAAGGATATACGGTCCTGCAGGCATATAACGGACTGGATGGGATAAAACTCGCAGAGAATGCAGATCCTGATCTTCCTGATATCATCCTGCTTGATATCCAGTTGCCTGAGATGGACGGATATGCGGTTGCGAGACATTTGCGGAGTATTCCTGCTCTTGAGAAGATCCCTATCATTGCGGTTACCTCCTATGCCATGGCAGGGGACCGGGAGAGGATACTTGCCGCCGGTGCGACCGATTACATCGAGAAACCGATAAACCCACAGACCTTTATCGACCAGATAACGGTACATTTCCAGGAGAACAAGTCATGAACGTTCTTATCGTGGATGATCAGTATGTCAACCGGTATCTGCTCGAAAAACTCCTTATCGGGAACGGATTTTCTGTTTTTTCTGCAGAGGACGGGTTAGAGGCACTTGAGATGGCGAGAAACAATCCCCTCGATCTCATCATATCAGATATTCTTCTTCCCAAAATGGACGGGTTTCAGTTCTGCAGGGAGATAAAGAGCGACCCGGAACTCAGAAAAATTCCCTTTATCTTTTATACCGCTGCATACACCGAGAAGAAGGACCAGGATTTTGCCGAGAGTCTCGGGGCCGATCGTTTCGTGGTAAAGCCGGTAGACCCGGCTGATTTTATTACTATCATCAGGGGACTCCTTTCCGATCTTCCCTTCCCTGATACGGTAAAAGAACAGGATATCTCTGATTCTGATTATCTCTCTGAGTACAACCGCCGCCTCTTTCGCCAGCTTGAGAAGAAACTGGTTGAGTTAGAAGATCTCAACAAGGCACTCATGGTCTCTGAAGAGCGGTACCGGAACCTGTTTGATCAGGCAAATGATACCATTATCCTGCACGAGATAACGATTCGCGGGTTTCCCGGCCGGATACTGGAAGCCAATAAGGCAGCCAGTACGCTCCTTGACTACAGCCACGAGGAGCTGTTAGGGATGCAGGTATCTGATATTGACTCGCCTGCAGGAAGAAGCCGGTACAAAGAGATTGTACCAAAACTCATCGCTCTCGGTCATCTGACCTTTGAAGGAGAACATGTAAGCAAGTCAGGAAAAGTAATTCCGGTCGAGATCAATGCCCATCTGTACCCCGATCATTCATCAGGCCTCTGTCTTGCGATATCCCGCAATATCAGCGAACGAAAAAAAGCAGAGGCAGAACTGTCCTGTGCTCTCAAAGCGATTGACCAGAACCTGTATGCAATGTCCCTTCTCAATGACCGGATACGAAACCCGCTGGCAATCATCCTCTCCAGTTGCGAGATGTGCAAAAACGGGGATATGACAGGGCGGGTTCAGGACGCAATCAATGCCATTGATGATCTGATTATAAAGATTGACAACGGGTGGGTTGAGTCAGAGACCGTCAGGAATTACCTGAAGCGGTACTATTCCATGGATCTGCCGGTTCCTGATGATTGCGAGGAACGATTTTTTCAACCCGGAGACAAAAACCCTGAGGCTGATAATTCGTAAGGAGTTTGCCTGACGGCCTGTACCAAAAGAGCGCTTTTTGCGGTTCCCCGGATTTTTGCATCTCCTGTTTCTCATTGCTTTTCTCTCCTTCTTCCCTCTCGTAATACGGATCCAAAACCTTCGGGATACAATACCGAAAATAACTGTCAGTACGGTAAGAAGGAAAAAAGCATACTCCCATATCAGATAAATGATATACTCTCTTTTCATGAGACAAGAGGGTTGTGCCCGTTCAGGGATGAACCGATACCTTTTTTTTTCATAAGCATGTGCGGTCTTTTCATGATTCTTACTCCTGTCGTGGCCATAATGGCCGATTCACAACCCGTGCTGTATCCTGATACGGTCTCGATGAAGGTTTCGTTTCCCCCGGTCCCGGTTCTCAGTGACGGGGTGACGAATATCGCCTACGAACTGGAGATTTCTGATTTTGAGAAAGAGGGATATACCCTGCAACAGGCTGAGGCGATAGATGCCGGATCTGATACTGTTCTTGCAAACCTGACCGGCGAAGACCTTCTCCGGCTCAACCACCCGGCATCAGTTCCGCCTCCGACCGATGAAGAACTTCACCGTGGCACGAAAAGTCTGCTTTATCCCAGGATCTCCTTCTGGATCCGGGTCGATCCCGGGAATGTTCCTGATACCATTGTACACCGCCTGACCCTTGGTGAGTCAGGAAATGCCTCTGTGCCTCTGGTGATCTCCGGGGGAGAGGTCAGGGTGCGAACCGATGGTACCCCGGTATCTATCGGTGCTCCCTTAAACGGGACCGGATGGATTGCATGGGAGACGACAGATCCTTTTACCCATCACTTCGGATCGCAGATAACGAAAAACGGTGTGACCCGGGTTCCCCAGCGGTTCGCCCAGGACTGGCTGAAGATGGATGATACCGGAATGATCGTATCAGGCGATTACACGAAAAATGAGAACTGGACTGCATACGGGAAAGAGGTGCTCGCAGTAAGAGACGGTACCGTTGCCCGTATCTTTGAAGGAGTGCCTGACAATGACCCGGTCGGAACCTCCCCGCCCATAAACACCACCCGGCTTGCCGGAAATTACGTTATCCTTAATATCGGAGACGGACTGTATGCCTGTTACGGCCACCTGATCCCGGATAGCATCACGGTAAAAGAAGGAGATACTGTCAGAGAAGGAGATATCCTGGGTTATCTGGGCAACTCAGGCAACTCTGATGCTCCTCATCTGCATTTCCAGATAACCGACGGTCCGGGATTTTTAGATGCTGAAGGGATGCCGTTTGTGTTCCGGTCATTTTATACAACCGGCTTGTGTGACGGGAACCTGACATGCACCGGCTATGAGACACCCCTGCTCCACGAAGGTGAGCTCGTTGAGAACCGGGTAGTGGTTACCTTCCCTGATACCGGGGTATCAGGGATAAGCCAGGTATAAATCCCTGTCCTTGCTTTTTTCCGATCACCACTACCGGAAGGCTGAGGTTTGCAGGCACGGTATCTTCACGTGCTCAAAGCCGGTCCGGTTGTATTAACGCATCGTGAATCCCGTGATGAAATATAAGATTCCTAAAGGGGATTTTTTCGCGATCAAACCCGATATCAAAGCCTTTTGTGGTCAGGCCCTGATAAAGACGGCAGGTGAACGGTTCGTCATCGCTGCGGTCATAAGAGAGGAAGATGGCTGGTAGGTTACCTGATGCAGGATCGGGATTTTGTGCTATTTTTCTGATTGAGAGGATGACAAGCCGATATCAGTTGTTCTCTCAAATTGAGTATTTTCTGAATCAGGATGTTTAAGCAGCGATTTTTTGCAGAGAGTGATGATTTGTGACCTGAGATCCCCGGGATCCATTTAAAAAAGGGGTATGTTTCTGGTAATAGAGGTTCTGATTTAATGTGTGGAATAATGATGAGGCTACCAAACTTCTTTTCTAACCTGTGCAATCAGGAACGGTATCCATTTGTATTGTTTCGTTACCTGTCCCCATTATTTCAGGAGAATTCTGTATCGAGAAAGACAAATGAGATGTATTTCGATAGGTTGAGGAGGTAAAGATCAAGAATTTCTCCTATTTGAAGGAGAAATGCTTGAGACCCTGAAGGAGAGGGGTGTAAAGAAGGTTTAAAAAGGGTGCGAGGAATATTGGTATATATTAATTAACAATTCATAAATATTAGGGAATTACATCATTCAGAAAAGAGATTGGTTATATATTCCTGTTCTAGATCTCGTATGAGAAAAGAATTCAGCCCTATCTTTTTGGAAATTCCGTGCATCTTATTATCATCGGTAAACAACCAGGCCTTGTGAATAACTGCTGAAGCTATGAAATAGTTATCCAAACCAGGATTTCCATACTCTAATGATAAACGAATAGCAGTAGGAAATAGTATCTCTTCAGGTATAATCGTATACACAGCTTCCATTTCACGATAAATCTCTTCGGCCTTTAGAGGATCTGAAAGGCGAACCGCAACTCCAGCAACTTCTAGTAATCCACATCGGGGGAAAAGGACGGAAATACCACTATCATCAATAAGGCGAATCAAAAACCTGGAAATTGCGTGAGTTGCAATGTCTTTTTGATATTGATATCCATATCCGGTCTTTTTCGGTTTAAATAATGCTTTTATCAAAACGGATGAGTCTATTATGCATTTATTCGGAATCGGCATACCATTTCCTATGACGTATTTCATCTAGAACTACATCAATATCTTCTTTTGCATCCGGAGCTCCAAATTGTTCGATAAACTCTGAAAAAGGTCGATGGATAGTTAAATGGACCTTCGTAGATTCACTGATATTTAGTGGACGTTCTGGCTTTAAAACCCCATTTTCATATACTGCCTTTATATGAATTTCACTCATAATCAATTCAATTCCGTTCTAATAATATCTGGATACTCTCATCTATCTTTTCATAGCCATAAAATCCAGAAGAAAACGGTTTTAAATTATTCTTCCAGGAATTTATGAATATATGCAATTATACTCTCTTATTTGATTGTACATAATATCAAGATATTCCCAATATCTGTTTTTTAATTTGGATTTTTCCGGTGTTAACCGGGGAAACAGAGGAAGATCTGCCTGCAATCGTTGATCCGGTCAAGGTAGACGTTAATCCACGTTCTTGTGCATGGGTTGCATCTGTATCGGTCACCCCCCCAGCGGAGATCGATATCTACAAGCCTGAGTTTTCGCTTCTCACACCACTCCCGGAGTTCAGGAAAGACTCGTTTGACGGGATAGTCACGTTCGGCGTGCATATCGGCAAATGTTGAGGAGATAGAGACCGGGATGGTTCCCCATTTGACCGGAGAGGTGGGTAAGACCAAAAAGAGAGGTGGGAAAGAAAGAGGGAGAAGGGTTGTGAAATTGAGTTAGAAGAGGAGGGCAGAAAGCCTGGTCCCGAGACCGGACCATATGGGGAACGTAACAAAGGAAAAGGATTGTTGATGCAAAAAAGAGTCTGATTGTTCTTTAGCCCTCCCTAGTGTCGATTATATTACCTCCCAAATGTCTGGTTCAGGCCGGAATCTGTCAGTCAGTATTGATTGGATTTTCAAAGCCGAGTTCTGAAATCATCTTACAATCACGAATATTCCTTGTGATTAAAACGGCATCATGAATAAGGTATGTTGCAGCAATCACGGCATCAGGTAATTTGATTGGATATTTTCTTCTGACTTCTCTTGTTTTATCTGCAATTTCATCGGTTAAGGGTATGATCTTTGCATATGCAAGAAATTTTTCTGCATGAGTAATCCATTGTTTCCCTCCTGTTGCCAGCCTAATAATTCTATCCTGGAAATAATAGATATTTGAAATGATTCTCAGAGGAACTGTTCTATTGCTTCGTACATTGTATCAGATACCAAAAAGAGGTTGATAGGATGAGAAAATAAAAGTGAATTACTCGTGTCTAACCCACATGAAATAGCGAAGAGGCATAAAAAGGAAGGTTCAGTTGCTCTTCCCGTCCGTGCCATACTGCACGAGGATATCCCGGAGTTCCCCTATCCCCCGTACAAAAGGTGAACCGGTCGCAAGAAGGGGCTGCACATCTGGCTCATACTCGATGAGGTTCTCCTCATACGGGAGATAAAATTTCCCTTCAAATAGATCAAACGTCTCCCCGAGAAGATCCCTGACCCGTTCAGCATCCCGGTCAGACCTGACCCGGTTAACCACCAGATGAAGATGCCTGATCTGCAGGTCAGATGCAAGCACGGCAGCATGCCTGACAACCTGCACTGCGTTAAACGTCGGATCAGTGACAAGTACCGCCTGATGAAACCCATCTGCAAGTGCCCTTCCGAAGTGCTCAACTCCTGCCTGGGTATCCATAAGAATGACTTCGCCCCGATGAAGGGTGATGTAGCGCATTACCGCGTGAAGGAGCGTGTTTTCCGGGCAGAGACAGCCTGTAGCAGCCTGAACAACGGTTCCCATGACAAGGATATTCACCCCACCCGGTCCTTTAATGCCAAACCGCCCGACGACATCTGACACATCTGGATTGAGGGTCAGCATGAGACCCCATCCCGTTCCCGGCCGTGCTCCGGTCTTGTCCTCTATGTAATCAAAATTCCTGGTGAGGGGAACTATCCGTTCTGCATCACCTACCGGTACGCCGATTGCATAGGGCAGGTTCATCTGGGGATCCTCGTCAATGGCAAGCGTGGTGCATCCCGCCCGTGCAAACAGGTGGGAGAGAATCGCCGTAAGCGTCGTCTTTCCCACACCGCCCTTCCCCGTAATAACGACCCGGAACCCGTCTTCGGTTCGGGGGAGGGTTCTCTTCTCTATCTCGTATGCTGCATCAAACAGCCTGGTAGCACGATCACCGGTATCAGCCATGTCTTGTCGTATCTCCTTGTTTCGCACCGGTAACCTGGCGGGTTACCATTCTTCTCCGGCAGGCAGGACAGAGGATCTGCAGTTCTTGTGTCATTTCGGGAGAAATCCGGGACCTGGCATATTCCATGACCGGCTCCGGCCCGATGTACTCCCCGCATCTGCTGCATCTGATCATACCTACCGTGGTATGAGACCACGACTTCATGATCCGCGTATCTCCTCTCTCCTCGATCTCTATTGCATGGGTCGGGCAGACGGCTGCACAGGTTCCGCACCCCATACAGGCAGGATTCTCTTCGAAAAACGGAGTACTGACGATGGTGTACGGGCCCCGGTTGACAAAACCAATGGCTTCTGCACCCATGATCTCGCTGCAGGCACGGACACACAGGCCACAGAGAACACACCTGCCAAGAAGCGGATCATCGGTGACAATTTTCTTTAAAAACCGCGTCTTTGTCACTCCGTAGCGTCCTGCCATCGCCGTTATCACGTCAGAATGGGGAGCCTCTGCCAGGTAGAGTTCAAGAAGGATCTTCCGGTGTAAAATAACATCCGGTGTATCAGTCAGTATCTCGAGACCGTTTTTCACTCGCACCGTGCAGGCGGTAGTCATCTCGGTCTTTCCACAGGTGACGATCTCAACCATACAGAGCCGGCAGGCACCGTACGGAGAAAGAGACGGCTCGTAGCAGAGATGAGGGATATCGATCTTCTCCCGTCGTGCAACATCAAGAAGGATCTCACCCAAAACAGCCTGGTACTGGTTCTTGTTGATGGTTATGGTTACGGTATTTCCGGTAGTATCCATCATCTCCCTCCGTATGGTAAATCCTGCACGATGAGTGCATCGTACTCTTCCCTGAAGTACTTCAGGGTTGTCTGGACCGGGTTTGTCGCAGTCTGGCCAAGACCACACAGCGATGTTGCCTGAATGGTATCAGCGAGTGTCTCAAGAAGAACGAGATCCTCATTTTTGGCTTTTCCGGCGATTATCCGGTTGAGAAGGAGGAGGGTATGCTTTAATCCCTCACGACAGGGGAGACACTTCCCGCATGACTCACTTGCGGCAAAGTTGATGAAATACCTGGCAATGTCAACCATGTCAGTATCCTCGTCCATCACCACAAGCCCGCCTGAGCCCATCATCGAACCCATTGCAAGCAGGCTCTCAAAATCCACCCCGGTTTCAAAAAAACGCTCCGGGATACATCCGCCAGAGGGGCCACCGGTCTGCACGGCCTTAACCCGTTTGCCTCCGGCTCCTCCTCCCCCGATATCATAGATGATCCGGTGAAGCGAAGTGCCAAGCGGTACCTCTACCATCCCGGGATTATCAACCTTACCGACGAGAGAGAAGACTTTGGTCCCGGTATTGCCCCGAACTCCAGTCCCGCTGTACCACTCTGCCCCTTTTTTCATGATAACCGGTACATTGCACCATGTCTCGACGTTGTTTAAGTCAGTCGGCCTCCCCCATACCCCGGAATCGGTCAGCCTCGGGGGCCGTGGGTGGGGCCTGCCGATCTTTCCCTCAATGGACGCAACAAGAGCGGTTGACTCACCACAGACAAAAGCCCCTGCTCCCATCGCGAGCTGTATATCAAACGAGAAATCTGTCCCGAATATCTCTTCCCCTAACAGACCGTAGTTCCTGGCCTCTCTGATTGCATGGCGTAACCGTTCTATGGCAAGCGGGTACTCGGCTCTGATGTAAATCAGCCCATCCGAGATCCCCATCGCATACGCACCGATGATCATCCCCTCAATAAGCATATGGGGATCGCTCTCCATCTCGTTGCGGTTCATGTATGCACCGGGATCTCCCTCGTCTGCGTTGCAGACGATAAACTTCTCAGATCCCGGGGCTTTTTTCGTGATCTCCCACTTCAGACCGGTAGGAAACCCGGCACCTCCCCTGCCACGAAGCCCGGAACGTTTTACCTCGTCAATGACCGAGTCAGGATCCCGTCCGGTCAGCACAGAGAATGCGGCAGAATACCCTCCTACCGCAATATACTCAGTAATATCCTCTGGATTGATAAAACCGGCATCACGAAGGATAATCTTGTGCTGATTCGAGAAGAAGGGAATCTCATGGTAATAAGGGATCGTCTCAAACCCTCTCCCGTACGGTATCCTCCCGGTGATATGATCCCACTCTTCCACCCGGCACAAGGCAAGGTTTTTTGGGATATCTTCCTGTAAAACTCCTTTTATCACGTCTTCTGCCTTATCAGAAGTCACATGATGGAGCAGGACGAGCGGTTTATGCGGTATCGTTACTGCAACGATCGGTTCCTGTCTGCAAAAGCCGATACAGCCGACTTTGTTCCGTTCGATATCATAACCCCCCTCCCTGATAAGTGAACCGAGCCGGTCATACAGCTCATTCCCGCCGGCGGCAATACCACAGGTGGCAAGACCGACCGCTATTCTCGGCCGATCCGGCTGTATCTTTACAAGGCCGGTCTTCCTGACCGCTTCGAGATCCTCTGGTGATATTATCCTCATGGATGCCACCCGTATCCTGCAAGAATTTCAGGAATCTTCTCAGGGGTAACGTACCCGTACAGGTTCCCGTCTATCTGAATGACCGGGGACATGCTGCATGCACCAAAGCACCGGGCGATGACCACGGTAAACTGATTGTCAGCTGTCGTTGCAAAATACTTGCCGCTCTCTTCTTCTCCCTTTATCCCGAGGAGATCCTCAAGAGTTGCAAGAATGGCACGGGCTCCCCTGACATGACAGGGAGTTCCCATACAGATGGTGATAATATGTCTGCCCACCGGTTGCAGGGTAAAGAACGAGTAGAACGTTACCAGCCCGTACAGCCGGGAGACCGGCACCTCAATCTTTCCTGCCAGAAGCCGCAACAGGTTTGTATCGATATATCCTTCACGTATCTGGATATCCCGAAGTATACCCAGTATTCTGCCTGACGGGTAGTCATACCGGGAGATAATCTCATCAAGTATCTTTTCATCCATGATAGCATCCAAAAAAAGACCTATCAGGAGATCAGATCTTCAACGCCGTTCTCTTCCGCTCGATCTCAGCCTCCAGCAGGTCTGCTGCCTTTACCGGGTCGGGTTCAACCGCAAACGATGAGTTTGTTATCCCCTTCACTCCATCTGCGAGGAGAGTAAGAACATTCGTGCTCCCAAAGATCTTGGGTGGGATGCCAAGGACCGTATATACCCCGGATGCAACAAAGTACGTCCCGATTGAGATTGCTTTTTGTGAGTACCACTCAGGTGCTGCCCCGCCGATGGGCAGATCCCCGATCCCGACACCCAGCTCATTGGCAATCTTTGCAGCCATCACGAGGATCCGGGAGTTGTCAACACAGGATCCCATGTGCAGGACCGGCGGGATACCAAGCAGGTTGCAGACCCCTTTGAGTCCCTCTCCTGCCTGGCTTGCAGCTTCAGGGAGGAGGAGCCCGGCCTTTCCGCATGCAATAGCTGCACAACCGGTCTCAACCACAAGAATGTTTCTTTTGATAAGCTCCTGTGCCAGGGTGACATGTCCATAGTCCTGCCGGATTTTTGGATTATTACACCCAACGATCCCGACCGCTCCCCTGATGGACCCGGCAACAATCGCATCGATGAGTGGTTTGTATGTCCCGCCGAGAGCTGAACAGATGGCTTCTTCTGAGAAGCCTGCCATCAGTTTCATCGGTTTTCCCGGGATCCGGACGCGGTTTTTATCCCGATCAGGATAGGCGTCTATCGCAAGCCTGATGATCTCTTTTGCCGTCGCTAATGCAGTTTCTGGATGAAACTCCCTGTATTCTGCCCCCGGTATCTTTGCCTTCCTGCTCGTGGTGATTACCTTGGTATGGAAACATGCGGCCGTTGCCGGTATCGACGGGTAAATACACTGGTAATCAACAATCATCGCTTCCACGGCACCGGTTGCAATTGCCAGCTCCTGATCCAGCACGTTTCCGGCGATCGGAACCCCGCTTCTCATGAGGAGTTCGTTGCCGGTACAGCACATACCGACAAGGTTGATGCCTTTTGCACCCTTCTTTTCAGCATACTGTTTCAACTCGGGATCTTCAGCTGCTGCAACAATCATCTCAGATAAGAGCGGATTGTGGCCGTGGAGCACCACGTTTACCTTGTCTGGGGAGAGCGTTCCCAAATTTACCTCTGATGAGAGGGGCTTTGGTGTCCCAAAGAGAATATCTGAGCACTCGGTTGCGATCATCGACCCGCCCCACCCGTCACCAAGGGCAGTTCTCATCGCATGAAGCAGGATATTGACATAATCTGCATCCACTCCCATGTGAATCCGGTGCATCGCCTCGACTATCTCCCGGTCAATTCCCCGGGGAACAATGCCGGTCTTGTTCCAGATAGCTCTGGTGGGTTCCGGAGCCCGGTCAGATAACTGGAGATGGTTTTTGATACATCCATACTCCTCAAGCATCCCGTTTGCGAGATCCTCTGCAATCGCTTCGTTACTCCTTCCGGTAACCGGGACGTTATACTCGGCAGCAAGCCGCTGCAACTTCTCCCCATCGGTTATCCGGTATCCTTCCGCCTGACCCCGGGCGGTCTCCCTCATGACCTCGACAACCTCCCGCCCGTGATCTGAATGGGCAGATGCACCGACACAGAGGTCATCAAGAAGGTTCCTGGCAACGATGGTATCGACATCTGCTCCACACACCCCGCGTTTTGCCTTCTCACCAAAGGGATCGATCCTGCAGGGTCCCATGGCACAGTTGTTGCAGCAGACACCAAGCTGCCCGAACCCGCACTGCGGCTGCTGGGATGAAAGTCGGTCCCATGCGGTCTCAATTCCATCCTGTAGTACGACAATATTCATCTCCTGGTCGGTCAGATCAAGAGATCGCTTCTCTGCTTCCTTTCTCATTGTTCTTGGATCACACATAGGTCACTCCTCCATAATTAATAGAATAAACCGGCATTACAGGCCGGCAATAGTCTCCATTATCTTCCGATATGCACTGACGTTTTCCGGAACCGCCGGGAGGCTTATCTCTGCACCCCGTGATCCGATCAGCCGTGCTGTGAAATCGATCCGGCTCGTCCTGATGAGATCATCGGCATCCCCAAAGAGCAGGGCACCGGTCTTGCATGCTTCTGCACATGCAGGAATGCTCCCTTCTCTCTGGCGGCTGATGCAGTCATCGCATTTTGCATTGACTTCCCGGTCGGTATCCAACTCATGCACCTGCGAAAACCTGATAATCCCGAAAGGACAGGCCATGGCACAGACCG
>CAZSDZ010000030.1:0-36080 GCA_964605795.1 uncultured Methanoregulaceae archaeon | reverse complement strand
GTTTCTATGAAATTCAAACCGCGATCAGAAAATGAGCAGGTTTAAAGGGGAAGAGTGCACAACCATAAACGTCGTAGTGTACCCTAACTCCTTAACTCAGGTTAAAATATCTTCGGGCACGATCGCTGATAATCCGGGAACCCTGGCAAAATGATCACAATTTCTGGTTATGATCTCCGTAAATCCTGTATAAATGGCCGTTGCAGCAATCAGGCAATCTTTAAATTCTATTTTTTTTCCTAATCCTGATAATTGTGCATATATTTTTCCACCCTCATGGGCAATATCAGATGTAATATCTATTATCTCCAGAAATGAGAGCAGATCTTTTGTTTTCTCGGCAGCATTCAGTCTTTTAAAGAGATCCACTCCTGCAAAAAGCTCAGCAATGAAAATAGTGGAGATCCAATATGTGAATTTTTTAGTGAATGAAATAATTGAACAGAACTTTCAGGCCCTGCTGTACGCAATACATCAATACAGATACTTGTATCAAGAAAAAATTTCATACGGGCTCAATTGGTTTTGATCTTCTTAATTTCTCAACAAATTCTGCACTATCAATATCAAAACCCCATGCCCCTCTTATAGATTCTATCGAATTTTTTTCAATAATTTTCAGGTAAATTTCCTCGTTTGTGGAAAAAATATCCTCCGATAACTCAAGATGCCGGGAATCGATAATTTTTGCTTTAATAATTGCCATATACGTACTATTCACGTTGGTTATCATAATAATATGTATTCAGTTCATTCGATATACCAGATAATAATGACATAATCCACAATATCCCTGGGTGTCAGGGAATATCAGGAGTATTCATAACCAAAAACTCCGGTAGCGTTTGCTTATCATGGAAATACACTGTTTCTTATTACATTGATCGAGACACAATCTGGAGAGATAAGATCATGACAATAGACAGATACACAAAAGGAATGGAAAAAGTGTATAATTATCAACCATCATGGAGAATTCCCAAAAATTAAGAGTAAGTTTTCCTTTTCTATCCAGACCTGATATAGTATCCGTACCGGGAAATTTCTTCTGAAAATATGCGGTCAGAGGCAGATTCATTCCAGGGCACGACCACTCGCTGACCCTGCCTGCCAGAAGCCCCAAAAAACCGCTCCCTCAGACTCCCCGCCGACAGAGAACAGTTCCGGCGAGAAAAACGGCCTATCGAACACTCCTGGAGTAATTTTGAAAACCACCACCCGACACCGGGTCCGGACGGGGGTTACCGGTAGAGTTGTCTAAAATCCCCTGCCGGAATTCCTGCCTGTTTGAGAATCCCTATTAGTGTACCTTTCTTCAGTTCAGGGTGTAGAGGGATGGAAAAAACACGCCACTCTTTCTGCACGACAACATGGCTCGCTGTCTGCCGTTTCACTAAAAATCCCTGCCTGACGAGAAATTTCACCATATCCTCACCTGATATAACCGGGAGTTTACGCGACATCTGCGACTTCTACTGTGGATATTTCCCATGTGGCTGTGGGAGTCTTCTTGTGCAGTTCCTCCTGCAAGACATCTAAGACGAGTTCGATTGCTTCCCTTATATTGGCGAGCGCTTCCTCGCGGGTCTCGCCCTGGCTGATCGCACCGGGGATCTCAACGCACTGGACGTTAAATCCGCCTTCTTCCTGTGGCTGAAGCACTACCGTATATTTCATAAATGTACCATTAGGCAGCAGGATTATACATTTTTTCCTCACGAGGGAGGCAGCGCCTTATAGTGGTTTTTATCGGTAAACCGGGACGTAGACTTTCATATATTACAGGGTATGACTGGCACTATCTCTGCGATGCTCTTAGCTTTTGGTAATATACGATGATCTGAGCTCTTCCTGGTATCAGGATATTTTTTCAATTATTCAGCCGTGATATTTTCGATATTGTTTTTCTAGGTCCTGCATCAATTACCAATATTACAAGTTCATTATCAATAATCTCAAGGATTAGTCTGAATTCTCCTGCTCTAATTTATAAATCCCTGGATACCCCTTCAGACCATCCAATCTGCATTTTGGATTATCCTCATTTGAAAGAATCCGAATATCATTCCAGAATTTTCCTCGTATTTGATAAGGAAGCTTCTTGAAATCCCGACGGGCTCCGGCAGTTAATCTGACGTGAAATTTACTCAAAGGAATCCCCGAGCTCTGCCATTACCTCTTTCATCGAATAGGTATCGCCTGCTTTGTATTCCTCCCTCGCTTTCGCGATTCGTTGAATTGTCTCCTCGCTTAATACGTCGTCATCAATATCTTCAACAATATCTATCAGGTTAGAGATTATTTCATCTTCTGTCTGGTTTGAATCATTCCGGAATGCAAGCAATTTTTCATAGGTAGATTCTTTCATTGGCACCAGGATGGTCATATTTTTGTATTGGATTCAAAAAGAGAAATGTATTCCTCATAATTGTTCTCATCCGAAAAATTGTGTCGTAACGTGAAAAACAGAATACAATTCTCTTTTTATGAAAAAATCCTATATTCAATAGAAGCCTCCTCGTTATTTCGTGTGGGTAAAACAAAACTTAGAGATACCCATCGCTTCGCTCGAAACACGGGTGCCCATACTATCACTACGAACCATTTATGATAACGAGGGCTCAGATGGATGTCTGACCAGTTACGGCAAACGGTTGATTTGGAAATGACACCCTATGTCGCACGTGATCATATGTCGTCATTTGGGATTGTCAAGTGCCCTTTTTTAATAACCAGGCAGAAAATGATTTACGCATGATGAAACTAAAACAGAAAATTGGAGCGTTTAGGACTTTTATGGGCTCAAAGTGGGTTGCTCGGACCCGGGGGAATATTTCCACTGTGAGAGAAAAAATGGTAAATCACCGTATCATGAAATCAGGAACCCGTTTTAGGAAAATTATTATTTCCCTCATATCGAAATTGATTGAGATTAAGAGAGGGGGCTGAACAGTTACGCTGTTCCTCTTTTTCAATTTTAATTTGGTACAGAACCTTACTTACATATCAGGAAATTACTGATACCGCGATTACAATCCAAAACTACCACCAATGAAAAACATCATTCTTATTGGAATGCCCGGAGCCGGGAAGAGCACCCTGGGAGTTATTCTTGCAAAAACCTTGCGAATGGATTTTATTGATACCGATCTCATAATTCAGGAAAAGACCGGAAAACTCCTGCATGAGATCATCGGCAATAACGGGCCACGTGCGTTTTTAGAGATTGAGGAAGAGATGATATGTAATCTTCATCCCCGGCATTCGGTTATTGCTACCGGTGGCAGTGCTGTGTATAGCGATTTGGGGATGAAACAGCTTAAATCAGAGGGGATGGTCATATACCTTCATATCTCCTTTGAAGTGATGGCACAACGACTCAGAAACATCAGAACACGGGGAATCGTCCTGGTTGGGGGAAGTGACCTTTGTGATATGTACTCTCAGAGAATTCCCCTCTATGAGAAGTATGCAGATATCACAATCGATTGTTCCGGGGGAGATTTTGAGGAGAGTGTTGAGAAAATAGTCAGTACACTTTCTGGTTTACGGTAAGATGAGATGAGTCGCGATTCAGAGTGATACTTACTACCCAATGCAGATAAGACATAACAGAAGAATCAGTTGTACGCCAATTGAATATTCTGAAGAGCGGAGTACAGAGTAGTACCGTTTGAGTAATCTGACGTAAAGTGTGCCAATATAGAATTGTACAGGCCTTTTGCTCTTTTTCACACAACAGAAGAACATAAAGGGGTCGATTCAGTACTCCTCTCTCTGACAAAAAAAAGGTTGATCTTTAGTGGTAATTTTAGCACCCATTTTTAACCTTTAGTTGGCAATAATTACCCCTTATTTTAGCCAAATTTTATTATCTCATCCCCCCATAGTATCTGCGTAATGGAGCGAACGGTCACCTCCCAGTTACAAGCGTGGAGAAAATCTCATAGATCCCCTCTTCTGGTAAGGGGAGCAAGACAGGTCGGTAAAAGTTATGTTATCGAAAAATTCGGCAGGGAAGAGTTTCGTAACACGATTACCATCAACTTCGATCTTCATCCTGAATACAAGTTAGTCTTTGATTCCCCTGACCCCGGCTTCATTATTACACAGATAGAACTCCTGCAAAAAGTTCAGATAACCAAAGACACCCTCATCTTTCTTGATGAGATACAGGAATGTCCTGCTGCAATACAATCACTTCGCTACTTTAAGGAACTGCATCCTGATCTCTTTATCATCGGAGCAGGTTCACTCCTTGAATTTGCTTTTGCCAGGGAGATGAAAGTACCGGTCGGACGAATCCAGTTCTTAAACATCTGGCCACTTACCTTTTACGAATTCCTCATGGCGTATGGTGAAGAGAAGATCATTAAGCACCTGCAGACTATCGGACTGAGAAACCCAATATCAGAGCCGGTTCATCAAAAACTTACATCATTGCTCAGTATATATGGTATTCTTGGAGGAATGCCCGAGGTAATAGTTACCTATCTGACAACAGGGAGTCTTGTTCAGGCATCATATGTTCAGGAATCACTCATTGAAACGTATTTTCGCGATTTTAGCAAGTATGGACGGACAGTTGAATTACCACATCTACAGACTGCCTTTGATGCAATTCCCCGGATGGTATCAGAACAGATAAAATATGTCAATATCGACAGAGAATCGCGATCAAGAGAGATTAAAAATGCACTTTCCCTGCTTACCCTTGCACAGGTGATACATCCTGTTTTCTGTACCGATGCATCCGGCCTGCCCCTTGGTGCAGGAATAAAAAACCGAATGAAGTATATTTTTCTGGATATCGGACTCATGCAGCATATATGTGGTATTGAGGCTGAAATAGTGATTAAGAAGGATCTCATGCAGATCAACAGAGGAGCCCTTGCTGAGCAGTATGTTGGCCAGGAACTCCTTTCATGCGAGGATCCCTTCCTGAATTCTCCTCTGTTTTTCTGGGCACGGGATCAGAAAGGGAGCTCAAGTGAAGTTGACTACTGTATAACAAGAAAAGGCAGGATTTATCCGCTTGAAGTCAAGTCAGGAACAACGGGAAAACTCCGCTCACTTCGGATATTCCTGGAAGAGAAAGATCCACCGTTTGGAATCAGGTTCTCTCTCGGCAACCTTGGATATCATGACCGGATCCTATCGATTCCCCTGTATATGACCGCAGAGACGGATCGACTGATTGAAGAATGCCACACCGATTTACATTGAGTTCCCCAAACTCACTCTTCGCATATACGAATAGGATTATTGAAAAACCCAACACGACAGAATTTCACACCTGACGAATGATAACCGATAATCAGTCATCTTCTTCACGAAGTCTTATTTTTTGCCACGATTTGAGGCATAACCTGATATCCGGTAGAGATAGCAACGATAATTCCCGAATGCAAGATACCAGTACCCGGATAACCCCACTCTTTGCAATGAAATCGGCGCCTCGCCAATGGATACGATACCGTAAAAAGAACCGGCAACGGTTCACCAATCAGAAAAGCGAATTTTCTATAAAAACATATCTGCCACCCTTTTCCTTCCGGAATCATAAAAGACAGATCCGAGTTGGATTGAAAGGCGCAAAAATTATCCTCCTTTATCCATAAGATCCCGGAAAATCTATTTTTACTGATTTCTTATAAAGGACAGGAGGTCATATGTACCGTGACAACCATTGTACTGGTACATGAAGGCGGTGATCCTCGATGTTGATGGCGTCTTATTCGAATCTGTCGATATCAAGACCGAGGCATTTGCCGAGCTTTTTTCTGATTACCCTGATATGGTAGATGAGATCGTCCGCTATCACCTGCAGAATACCGGGGTTTCACGGTACATCAAATTCCGCCATATCTATGAGAATATTCTGCATATCCCCCTCCCTGACAGTCTCTTCTTTGAGTTAAGCGATCGCTTCTCAAAACTGGTATTTGACAGGGTGGTAAGCGCTCCTTTTGTAGAGGGTGCACGGCAGTTTATCAGGGAATGCTTTCACCGCGAGATCCCGATCTTCCTTGTCTCGGCAACACCAGCAAATGAATTGACCGCAATCATCAGGGCGAGATGGATAAGCACCTATTTTGCAGACATATACGGGGCTCCTGAGACAAAAACACATGCCATTACTGATATCCTGAAAAACAGGAATCTCCTACCCTCTTCGGTCATCTTTATCGGCGACTCACTGCTTGACTACTCTGCAGCACAACAGACAAACGTCCCCTTCATCGGGAGAGTACCACCCGGAAAAGAATCACCGTTTCCCGATTCCCCAACGCTCATCCGTATCATCCCTGACCTGACACCCATGACAGAGTACCTCTGATCCTATGTCACCCGCCCTCATCCTCTCGTATCCGCTGCGAACCATTACCCCCTGCTATCCCGGCACCCCTTCCCCGGTCATTACACCGGATCGGGAGATCGTGGGCGGAGATAGTGCCAACACCTCGCTGCTTACCATCCACAGCCATACCGGCACTCATATTGATACCCCGTACCATTTCTGCAAGGATGGCAGAACCCTTGCCTCCTTTCTGGAGAACGGAAAGATCATCATTGATCCCGTTCAGATCATCGATATAGACGGGCACCCTGATCTCCTCATCACTCCCGGATTGGTAGCTCCCTTCCTTTCCGGGCTGCAAAACATAGCCGGTCTTCTCATACGAACCGGGTTTGGCAGGTACCGGAGCCGGGATCCTCACACCTATACCACACGACCACCATACCTGCACAAGGAAATCGGCGAGCTGTTGAAAAACCACTGCCCACACCTCATGTTTCTCGGAATAGACGCCATATCAGTTGCAAATCCCGGCCAAAAAGAGACCGGACGGGCCGCTCACCGGGCCCTTCTCTGCACCCATCCACCTATCCTCCTGCTTGAAGACCTCAACCTCGCAATCCTGGATCCCCGGGATTCCGGCCCGTTCTCCCTCACCATCATCCCTCTCATGGAAGATCTCCCTGATGGATCACCGGTCATCGTCATCGCCACACCGTCAGGGGAGTCAGGCAGAGTCAACCCTATATAACGAGACGATCCAGTACCTACAGGGATAAAACCCATGAAACGATCCCATATCCTTCTCACCTGCATCCTTGCAGCCATCATCATCGCTTCAGCAGTACTCCTTTTCTTCTCACCCGGTCAAACGGGCAGGGAGGTACGACAATACCTCCCGGAAATGCCATTTGATATCCCGGGCATCCCGAAAGAGACACCGGTTCTGACTCCTCACCCAACCCCAAAACCAACAAAACCACCAACACCTGCACCCACACAAAAACCTGACCCGACCCCGGTACCCACCATCGATCCCTGTGCAGGAACCGTATCAACGAAAATCCTCTGGGCTGACAATACCACGAGAACATACTACCAGACAGAGACCATATCGTATAACCGGTGCGATCCCGTGGATATCACCACATCCGCACCTGACGATACAAAAAACTGGATCCCGGTTCTCATTACAAAGACCTATCCTGACGATCCCAATACATCAGTCCTCCTCTCGTATCCCAAAGGCATCCCGTACTATACCGAAGTACAGGCAACCTACAAACCGGCACCAAAAACGACAGATATCACCGGACCTCCACCGCTCCCCTCTCGTGATATCCTCTACCCGATCCTCAATTCGGTCTGCAACGACGGGAAAGGATACTGCATTGCAGAGTTCGGCTACGTGAACATGGCAGAAAAAACCGTCACCATCCCGGCCGGACCGTATAACTACTTCACCCCCGGACCTGACAACCGTGGCCAGCCCACGGTTTTTTACCCGGGATACCACCCATCTGTCTTTACGATACAATTCCCGTCATCCTACACCGGCCTTATGTGGACGATGAACACAAAAGCCGCATCAGCATCTCCGACAGAACCGCTCCGGGCAAAAATCAGTGCCTCACTACCTGACGGGTATGCCCCGCTGCCAGTAACCTTCACCGCTTCAGTCACCGGTGGAATGCCACAGGATCCGCTTTCCTACTCCTGGAACTTCGGGGATACAACCAGCTCTACAGAACAAAATCCAACCCACACCTATACCATTCCGGGAACATACTATCCCACCCTCACCATCAAAAACCAATGCGGAGAAGCAGAAGCAACCATCATCGTCAGAGTAGATACCGCTGACTTTACCTGGGAACCGGTGCAGAAAGAACCGTACCGATACCAGTTGTCCGATCAGTCAGGAGGGGATGCATCCTCATGGCTCTGGGTCTTTGACACGCCAAAAGAGTTCTCGCTAGATAAAAACCCGGCATATACCTTTCCGGGACCGGGACTCTACACCGTCACCATGACCATCATGCGACCGGGAACCAGCAGGACTGTCCTGCACAAGGTCCCGGTCAGGGATCCTATAGCCTAGGGGGTCGTGAGTGAGAGAGATACCGGCATCCTGGTTCATCGCATTTTGTATCACTATTGCTATCGTGAGCATGGCAGTTATTATCTGGTTTTTCTCCTTCTCTCCCACTCCGGGGGGGGAGAATGAATCACCGGTACAAAACCCGTTTTTTAAACCCTCCGAAGGGCCGGACCCGGATACGAGGCCGATAATCATCAGGGTTTTGCGATACAATGCAACCGAGAAGACCTACCGGTTCACCGATCATGACTCCAAACCCGGTACTATCGATGATCGCTCCTTTGCTTCCCTTGATGATATCCCGATTCCTGATTCCGACGGCCCCGTAGTCCCGGCCATGATCCAGGTTCTTTTAGGAGAAGAGAACGAACGGACCATTGAACACACCCGGTTCATCCTGCCCGTCGAGTCAGTGCAGGAGATCATCAGCCAGTACCGCAGGTATGGATCTCCGACGCCGGTCCCGACAGAAAAGACACCGATCCCAACCGTCATACCAAAAGAGACCGCTGCCATGCATATGCTTGTCCCGGTCACGGAGTATGTCTGTAATAACGGGGATTTCACCTGTACTGCCCATTTCAGTTATATCAGCAGGTATGACATCCCGGTCACCCTCCGTGCCGGTCCTGACAATTATTTCAGCCTGCCACCTGAAAACCGTGGTCAGCCTGAAATTTTTTATCCCGGGTACCAGTATGATGTCTGCACTGTCCGCTGGCCTGCAAACAGCACCCCGATCGTCTGGAACCTTGCCGGAGATGCAGCCCGTGCAGATCCGGCAGAGCCGCTCCAACCCGAGATCAGGGTAGAACCAACAGAAGGGTTCGTTCCGTTTTCGGTCACCTGTACCGATACGAAAGCAGGCAATACCAGGAATAACCCGGAATACACCTGGGATCTGGGAGACGGTACGGTACGCAACGAACCGGTTGTCACCCATACCTACCGGGATCCCGATACCTACCCGGTCAGCTGCGTGGTATCTGACCGGTGCAGTACCGCATCTTCAAAAACCGTCTCGGTATCTGCATACAAGGCAGCCTTTACCTGGGAACCGGACCCAGAAGATCCTCTTCGTATCAGGTTTTATGACCAGACCAGTAATGAACCGGATGCATGGTACTGGGTTTTTGGAGAAGGAGACGTTTTTTCCCTGGAAAAAAATCCGGTATACACCTATCCGACTCCCGGTACCTACCAGGTCTCCCTGACGGTTCATGTCGGATCTATCGCGAAACAGGTCGTTACCACGGTTCATGCCGGCTGAACCCGGGGGAACAGGGTGCGAGATATGATCCGGGACCAGATAGCGGGATTTCAGCCGAATCATTCAAAGGGTACAACATCGCAGGTATATACATGCATCTATCATCCTGTTCGTTTTATTGCATGGTTCTTGCCGTGTCGGTTCTCCTCCTTGCGGGAGGAGTGACTTGGGGAACTGCAGACACGGGAAACATCACCGATACTGATGAGGTATCAGTGACGATTCTCGGGTCAGATGTCACTGCGTTAGAGACGATCCAATCCATCGACCTTCCCCTGTCAGGGATTGAACCGGAATTGGCTTTGAATAAATTACAAACCCTTACCGAATCAGTCAATGAGACGGAATTTTTCCCTGATAAAGAGAGCGAAACGATTGCAGAAGAGACGAATACCACCGGATCATTTGATTCACTCTATTCCGAAGGTCTTTCCCTGATAGAGGCAGGGGACTTTGCCGGGGCACTGCCCCTCTTTGAGGAGGCTGTTGCACTTGACCTCTCTTCCGATGCTGCCTGGACCCGGTATGGAGAAACACAGAATGCACTGGGAGAGTTTGCAAAAGGATATGCAGCTCTTGAACGTGCCCTTTTGATTAACAACGCAAACAGGGATGCCTGGTACGGGAAAGCGATTGCACTCGCCGGGATGGGGCAGTTTTCCGAGGCAGTAACCGCTTTTAAGACCAGTTTCACCCTCATGCCTGACAATCCGGATATCCTCAATGATCTCGGTGTGATCCTGGATACCACCGGGAGATATGATGAGGCGATCAATGCATTTAAGGGGGCTCTGGACCTTTCTGTTACAAGAACCGAGTTCTGGAACAATCTCGGGGTTGCACTCTTCCACCAGGGACGGTACTATGAAGCAGTCGGACTCTTCTCAGAAGCAATCGCACTTGATCCCGGGTTTGGACCTGCTCTGATGAACAAGGCTGTTGCCCTCTCGGCTCTGGGCCATGACGAGGAAGCCCTGGATACCCTTGAATCATTCCCGGAAGAGATAACATATAACTCACAACTTGCGTATGAAAAAGCACGCATTCTTGAGAAACTGGGAAGGTATGAGGAGTCAGATGCCCTCATTGCAGAACTGGAAAAAACCATTGTTCCCCCGGCAGAGGATTTCGGGGCAGATCATACCTCTGCAACAGCATATATTACAATCATGCAACAGGATGAGAGCAGCGAACCGGTAGATTAAATGGGATCAACCACCAAAAGCCCGTTTTTCCGTTTAAAAACCCGTTTTATCTCTTTTTACATCGGCTCAAAAACACCAGAAAAAAAGCAGGAATCCAGTTAATTACCTGGTTTATACCAGGCATGCCCTGGGATTATCAACCTTTGGATAATAAAACCATATGCTTTCGTATTTTCGTACAGATGATATCTGTTTTAATCATCTTAAGCAGAATGCATGGCGGTAAAAGAGAAGGTGTTTCTCATTTACCATTACAATCTCATATTGCATCACGGGAAATTCATGCTGAGAATCCGAATAATCCGTAAATGTATTTCAGTGCAGGATTTATTCTGGAGTGTTACTATCTCGAATTTTTCTTCTCCTAACACCGCTTTACACGATCTTTCCCATTTTTCGGATGAACAGGCCTGCAATAAACATGCCAATGACCACCAGGATCATCGCCATAAATGCCCATTCCATCCCCTGATTTACCGCCGCCTCATTGATCCCGATAGACATGAGAGGCTGACCGGAAGGAAAAATGAAGATTGAATCGGGAAAAAGCCCATGAACATAACCAAGACCCAGGGAGAATCCGATAATTGCCGTTCCGAGAGAGTTCCCAAGCTGCCTGACGGTGTTATACATACCGGATGCATCAGAATGATATTCGCTCCGGATGGAAGATATCGTGAGATTAGTCACCTGGGAAAGGACGATGCCGAGTCCGATCCCAAAAAGAAGACCACCTGGGATGATGTCATGAGAGGTGGTGGTAAGGGAAAAAACATCTCTCAGAGCGGTTAATCCTGCTCCCATGGATGCAATTCCATAGAGGAGAATGTATTTTGGTTCAAATAGCGATGCGAGCCGGGCGCCGAGGATGGAGGATATAATGATCGAAATGGATATGGGTAAAAGGGCGATGCCGGTTTCATACGCAGTTTTTTCAGTGACCATCTCCAAAAACAAGATTAGGATAAAGAAAAAACCGGCAGTGATATATTTCTGACAGATGGCTACAATATTTCCGGCAAGAAAGGAACGTTCATGAATGATGGTTACCTTTGTCAGGGCGCTTTTTCCATTCCTGATCTGCTGTCGCTCCCAGAAGTAAAATCCAAAGAGGAGGATGATACCTCCGGTGATAAGGAAGAGAGCTGCCGACCATTTTGCGGGATCCTTAATCAGGAGAATCCCAAAAACCAGGATTATGAGGCCGAGAACCGAAAGGACCGCTCCCCCAAGATCAAAGTTCTTCCATGATGCTGTTGGGAGGGTCTCCTTAAGTATTTTATGATGAGCAAATATTACAAGAACGATGATCAGTTCGGCTGCACAGGCCCATCGCCAGGAGTAGTAGGTAGTCAGGAATCCACCGAAAATAAGTCCAAAGATACTCGCCGCCGTCGCGACCCCGCCCCAGACACCAAAGGCAAATGACCGCTCTTTTCCCTCATATGTCCCGGTAATGAATGTTAACGTTGCAGGGAGTACCATGACTGCACCGATCCCTTCAAGGATAGACCAGCCAAAAAGGAACATGGTCGCGTTCTGGCTGACTGCAGCCGTCAAAGCCCCGATACCATATATCGAAAGACCAGTCAAAAATGTCTTCTTCCTCCCGATGAGGTCTTGGAGTTTTGCTCCAATCAAAAAAAAGGCAGCCTTAACCAGGGTAAAGATGGTAAACATAGATTGGATGCTTGATACATCTGTGTTCAGGTCTACCACAAGGGCATTAATGGAGACTTCTATCGTTGTGGCGTCAATGACAAGGATGAATATTGTCATGCTGACAATGAGGAGTGTACCCCAACGGAAGGAGCCGTTCTGTTCCATGGATAAAAGTAAGTAAGACGTCAGATTAATAAAACTAAGTGATCTTCGCAGGTAACCTGCCATTATTGTAATTGGAGAGAGTTATCTTAAAACCGGCAAAAATGAAACCCATTAAATAAAAATCCCGATACTAATGAGCACCAGATTTAACAAATAAAAATGTTAAAACCGGTCTGGTCATAAAAAATTGGGTAGGGGAGGGTGTACATATCTCCTACACGGGTCTGGACCATTTTTATCAGGCAGTCTTGAGAAAAGTCAATATCTCCCCCAGAGCAGAATCAGAGTTTTTGTACGAATCAATCCGACTCTGGTCTTCCATGCCCGTGAACATCTCTATCAAACAGAGGACAATACGTGTTTGTTTCATAAAAAGCAGCCAGCAATGCCCTCTATTTTTTAATTTTAAAAAACATCGCAACCATCATGATATGAAATATGAATTGGGGACACTAAAAACGAAATTGTTACTTTTGCTCAACACGATTTTTCCGAGTGGTACTATTCCAGAAGGATTCTTCTGGTTTGTGCCACTCTACCTCATCAAGCCCGTCTGGGGGCACTGCAGACGCGAAGAACCGTACCGGCCTGATACCCCCTGATATTCCGGATACTTCTCTCTTTTTCCCATCTTTAAAACCAAGGCTACCGTGATCCGGCACCGGCAGCGATATACCCGGACATGACACTCATGATTGGTATCATCAGGTACCGGATACCGATCTGGGCAAAATACTGCATGATATCCATCCCTGACAGGGGCATCAGAATGAAAAAATCAAGGCCCCAGTTGATGAGTAACCAGGCTCCTCCGATAAAAAAACCTTCCCTGATATAGTCTCCTGATATATTCCGGTAATACCGGACCAGAAGATATGCACCAGTAAGGGATCCCACAACGATCATGATACTTTTAAAGATCGGTTCATCTAAAACCAGGGTGCCATCCGGGGAATAAAACGGGATTGCGAGCAGAAAGGGAATCAGCCAGACGATGCACCCGTACCAGATAACCGGTATTACTCTTCTCATCAATCCTTTTCTCTCCGCCAAGACCATAAAGGATGGCAGTCTCCTGTAGGGGAAGGATTTCGTACGGATGGGGCATAAACCTTGAGAAATTCGAGGGTGTTGGTCCAGCATCCAGGAAACAGCCTTATTATATGATAGAACCAGCATCAAATATAGTGCCAGCAGAAGGAGTGATCGCAGAATTCAAAAAACAACAGTAATATCAAAAAATCCCTTCCCTGACAGGACACCCCCATGGAGATACCAGTCACTTTATCCATGACAGGGCTTAGATCAGTGAAGAATGAGCAGCAGATCAAAAGCGATCAGATGAAACACCAGATCCGGAAGGAATAAAAAGCTGCATCATGTTCTCAACCGGTGTAAATCCCTGTTTTTCATATACAAGACGCCCATCATCACTTGCAAAAAGATAAATCCGACTCATCCCTTTATTTTTACAGAACGAAACGGCCTCTTTCACGATCCGGGTAGCGTGATGATGATTTCTCTCGGATCTTTCTGTATAGATACTATGAAGAAATCCAATCAGGCAACCGGAATCATCCGGGTTTGGGACATATGACATGATACTTACTGCTCCACTCGCGACAACGGTATTATTCTTTACAACAACCCATGCTGCACATGTTCCGGAAGGCAATTCCTTTGTTAATTTTTTCGTATATTCCTGGTCAATCCTATCTGACCAGCCAGGCTCAAGGGATCTATCTTTCTTATCCCACATCTCCTCAAACATCCTGATATGATGGGAAACCAGAACCGGGATATCCTCACAAACAGCAGGGCGGATAAAATAACCTTGATCAGTGTCAATACAGTTCATCATAGAAATGTATCCAAAAACAGGGGTGTAATCACCTTTTGTATTGTTCCCTCAGGATTCAGTCGACTTTCTCGTTTGAAAAGACCCGAAGAGAGTTGGATAATAGATCCCTGCAAACCGCGTGTATTGAAGCGTTTCATCATCTATTATCTCTTCATTCTTTAATCCTCGTCACCAAAACCCGGGTACAGGTGATCAAGGATAAGGCGGATGGGAAAGAGCAGGATCCAGAAATATGCTACATAGGCCGGGTTTATGAAAGCAAACGGCATGGAACAAATAAATACCGCCGGGCTGATATAATTTTTGAGTGTCGTCAGCCATGCAAAATCAGAAGGCAGGTTCTTGTCAATCAGACGATATCCCTTTGATGAGTAATGCCAGATGAGACTGAGCAGGAGCCCGGGAATCGCATATCCCATTGCTGCAATAAGCACTGCAATCTTTTCATGACCGTATTCAATGTTAAGCTGGGTTATGAAGGGCATCAGGATGATGAAGAGGAGCAGGAACATATTCAATCTCATCAGCACTCCGTCATATCTCCTGATGAACCGGAAGATCCGATGGTGGGTAGACCAGTACGCTCCGGTGATGATAAATGTCAGGAAAAAATAAAGAAAATGCATCGATTCATTGATAAGACCCTGATACAGGAGGGAGGGATCCCCACCTGGCAATTCAGGCACTACAAGATTTAGGGCAAGAAGGGTTAGTGAAAATGCAAAGACACCGTCACTCAGACTGATTATCCGATCGAGACCCCTTTCTTCGTAGTATTCTTCTCTCTTCATGATATGCCATCTATCGGATTATGAAAGGAGTCTTCCAACCAAAACTCCTGCAACCGCTGCAGCGATAGTGATTCCCATCGTCTCCATGATTGTCCGTAACGGGCTGCGATTACTTATCCTGGCTCGTCCAAGACCAAGAAGAATGAGCAGTACTGCCGTAACCACAATACAGACAATCCAGGCTGTATCCAGCGGGAAAAAGATAAACGGAATGACAGGAGTCAGACCGGCAAAAAGATCGGAGATAAACATCCAGACAGAGTGAATTACCGGAGAGGTCTTTTGTGCAGTTGTTTCCTGGTCAGAAGAGAAAGCCGTCTCAATTCCGGGGATTATTAAGGGATTTTCCTGCACATCTGACGAAACAGCATCAATACTCTTGGCACTCAGTCCTGATTTTTTCAGCAGATTCACAAGATCATGAACAGATTTTTCTGGATCCTGATTAATCTCTCTAATTTTCTCTTTTTTCTCCTTTTCCGCTTCATCACGTTCTGATTGGATCTCCATAAAACATCCGGCCATCATCGAGACCGAGGCAGCGATTGCACCGGTTGCACCGGCAAGGACAACAGCCTGGGTAGAATATCCACCAGCAACGATACCTAAAACCAGTCCCAGGATTGAGACGGTACCATCTGACATGCCGAAGACAATTTCTCCTGATGATGCAACGAGAGAGGTTTTAATTCGATGTATCCATGAAAAAAAGGACATTATTTTTCTCCTTTGTTATGATGAATGTTGGTTGTGACAGTGATATAAGCCTTGATATGATTCTCTGATACGAATGGAGAGGAACGATACCTCTATCCTGTATATGCATGAAAATCAGGAAAAACCGTCGATAAACCCGGCAATTCACTACTCATTGTAGGAAGATCTGTGGAAAATAAGGGAAATTCAGAGAACGATATCTCTCTATGAGAAGAAAATCAGGGATTGAGCTGGTATATCATGAAGGTGAGGATCGTTGCAAAACACACCCAGGCAAGGTATGGAATAAGCAGGTACGCAGCCATCTTCCTGACCCGGTGAAAGAGTACGATTGCAAGAACGATCATGATATCCAGGATAATGATATCAACAAGCCCGAGAAAGGGTGATGCAAGACCGAAGAAGAGAAAAGACCAGAGAATGTTAAAGAGAAACTGTACACCGAATACAACGATGGCTACCTGCACATCCCTTCGGGCGATCCCACATTCCCAGATGAGAAAAAGAGAGATTCCCATCAACACAAACAGGAATGTCCACATGGGTGCAAATATCCAGCCGGGCGGATTAAAGGAGGGTTTTTCTATGGATTCGTACCACGAACCCGGCCCGGTATCGGTGAAAAATCCCCCGAGGCCCCCGAGGAATACGCACAGAACAACCGCGATGATGAGCTCTAGCAGGCGGGACTTTTTATCAGCATGTGAATCACGAGTCATACCGATCTCTTTCTGTAAGATACTATGTATACCATTCCATCCTAAACAGGGGACAGATAAAATTGTTTTTACCTTCTATCCTGCAGCCGTTTTGGACGACCTTTTGCTGATGAGAGTTCGAGACCTTCAGGCGGGGTTACAGCGACATCAATCGAGAAGAGTCCTTGTTCGTACTGGTGCCGCAGACCCGGCTTTGATTTCAGGAATGACTTTTGGAAATTCTCAGATATGAGTTCACTATCCCGGGAAGTATGGAATTTTCCTTCCATAAAGACCTTCATTATCGTCTCATCCTCTTTCTTTGCCTGGTACAAAAATGCCTCGTACTCCCCGGTAAGATATTCCATATTCTCTCTCTGGAAAACTCCACGCTCCACGTCTACACGGTTCATGGGAGTCCCATGGACCCAGAATGTCTCTGCTTCACGTTGTGGATTATAAATCCTCATGTGGGTCCTGCCACATTCACAGGGATCCCGGGAGAGAACAACAGAGGTATCCTCGGTATCGTAATTGATAAGCAGCATTCCGCATTTTGCCCCGACCGGAAGGAGCGTGGTGAGGACGATCCTCCCACATTCACCCTCCGGAACAAAATCCTCAAGGCCGGGATCATAGAGATCCATGTGAACCAGATCTTCAGGAACATGGAGACCGGAAAGAGCCGTACACTCACCGCACATGGTGCCTTCCGTGCTGCCATATGCATTATACACATCACAATCCCAGAGTTCTGCGAGGTATGCCCGTGATTCATCAGCAAATGCCTCTCCCCCGACGATGAGTTTTTTCAGGCCCGACTCTTCCGGCTTAAGGTTTTCAGCCTTCATCTGCCGTGCAAGACGAAGCAGCTTAAAAACACTTCCCACGATGCCGGTCGGATGATAACTGGTAATGGTCCGGGGGGGGAATGTGCATTTACCGGTTGGAATAATGGTAATCCCAAGGTCACGGGCTGCAAGTGTCATCGTATTCGCCCCTACATTCATCCCGTACGAAGCACAGATTATAATACGGTCTCCTTTCCCAAATCCCTGTGATACAAAAATACGTGCATACTTCTCGGCTAATCGTTCCCATTCCTCCCAGGTTAGAAAGAAACTCTTCGGGATTCCACTGGTTCCGCTTGTTTCATGAATAGTAAAGACATCTTCCCAAGGCACGCTTCTAAATCCAAAATCGGTCATAAATGGCGGTTGATGTGCCCTGATATCTGCACCGCTGATAATAGGAAGGGTAAGAAGGTCTTCATGGGACTGGATAGACTTGGGATCAATTCGGTGCTCTGCAAACCACTGGCGATAGAATGCTGAATGGTCATGTGCATACTGAACCGTATACCTGACTCTCTCGGCAATCAGATCATCGAGAGCATCCCGGTCCATGGTCTCGATCTGTTCGTTATACATCTGTTTCCCTTTCATATGATACGCCTGATTACTCTATACCTATCTGAATTCTTTTTTTATATTCCTCATACACAGATTAATACTATTGGTTGACCTGAAAAAAAAGAACGGAGCAGATGGGTATCAATACCGGCCGGATTAACGGGTATTGTATCCATAACGAAAAAAATAGCTTTGTATCGAAAACAACGTAACCGGTTATTGCATATAGATATAGGTATGATAAAACAGGCCCTTTATGGAATTCTTATCTTCTCTTTTCTATCCCTGTTCACGATAGCAACTGCTGTTGAAACAGAACCTGATTATCTCTCATATACAAAATCGCTCACATACAATGAATTATTACTGGATTTTTACTCAGATACAGGAGATGACGGCAGTGATGCATCCGGCTGGATCACTACATTTTCATCCCTTTTTATCGGCGATATGGATAGAGCCTTTTCATCCATGGAAGAGATGGGTATCATTCGTCCAGAGGATTTCGCTTATTTCGAATCATTACATGAAGATACCAGGGAAGGGGATTACTCCCGGGTATATGAACTGTTAGGCATGGATGAGAATAATCAGGCCCGGTTAGCAGAAATAAAAGAAGATATCGATTCTGGAAACACGAAAGAAGCATATGAATTACTGCAACTGGACCCCGATGAGATAACCAGACTGGAAGAGATGGTTTCTGAGATAAACGATGGCAATTATGACAGAGCAAAGGAACTGCTCCCCATGCTGGGAGATATCATCTCTGCAATCTTTGTGTCAGGGAAGAATGATCCGGGTATTACATCAGAAAAAACCGACGTGATGCCTGTCGGTGACTGGGCCGATCTTCGGGATCTCCTTTATAGTATCCCGGTGGAGAGTGATTCTATCGGATTACACCCTGATGGAGGAGAGGGCTATGTATTTGATGCCATCCATTCCTCTTATGACATTATTTCAAGCGGTACCTACCATCTGGTTCAGAATCAGAGTGTAACAGATGCCCCGTATGCGATCCGGATATCTGCAGATGATGTACATCTGAATGGGAACCTGTTTGGCCTTGCAGGGAATAATCATGGCACCGGCATTGAAATTCTCGGTGACCGTGTATCATTAGAGAATTTCAATGCAATTACTAATTTTCATACCGGCATCTCCTCGAAGAAAAACGGCGGTCTTGAAATTTCCCGCTGTTTTATTGGTGAAAATGTGAACGGGATACAGATATCTGATGCAGATTCTGTACAAATCGCAACAAATGCGTTTTACAGGAATTCGGGAGAGACAATTGAGATGGCAGATGTTGGGGAAGCCATCGTTGTAGAGAACCTGATTAGTGATAATGCAGGTCAAATTACCCTTTTTGGGGGAAAGGATGCATTCGTACAGGCAAACATCCTTTCCGATAATTCCGGCGGCATTACCGTATCTGATTATACATTCATGAATGTAACAACCAACCTGCTTTCTTCCAACAGCGGCGGGATCTTTTTATCCCGTTCGGGAACTGCAGAGGTGACCAATAATGTACTCAGTTCCAACACCGGAGGGGTAACCATAACCGATGTAGATTCGGCACGGGTCAGGGGAAACCTGCTTGACGATAACGAGAATGGAGGGATATCGGTATCAGGAGGAGAATTCATCATGATTATGCTGAATATGGTAAGCAATGAGGAGTGTGGCATACGCGTATCAGGTGCAGAGAGAGCAGGTATGTTTCTCAACCTGCTCATTGCCGATGGAAAGGAGGGGATAGAAGTTACAGACGTAACCGACGTGGCTGTCCATTACAATACACTTGGCTTTACCAACGGCAGGGCTATATCTGTCTCGTCTGCCAAAAAGGCACTTCTTATCTGCAATACTCTTGCCTATAACAAAGGTGCGGTTTTTATCTCTGATATCGATGAACTCTTCTTTGGTTCAAATACCCTCAGTTACAACCTCGGTTCTGCTGTTTTTGCATCCCGGATAACAAACGCATCTATTCTGACCAACACGATTGCCTACCATGAGAAGAACGGAATCATCTTACGGGAGGCAGATGCGTCTGAATTACAAAGAAATGTTATCAGTTACCATGGAAATGACGGATTATCCCTGGAGGATTGTAACATGACCAGGATTATTGAGAATGTCCTTTCCTATTGTAACGATAATGCGATATCCCTCTCGGAATGTTCAGGTGTTGTTCTTTCTGATAATGTGTTGTATGGAAACGGAAACCAGGTTGGGGTACTGGGCAGTAACGGAACGGTAATGATTCGAGAAAATACTGAAAATGCCCTAAATACAAACCCTTCTGTTGCCTTTTTTATAACAGAAGGATCGTTACAGATCAATCCGGGTGAGATGCTTTCAGGTTCTGCAAACCCATAATTCTGGCCATCACTCAAACTATTTTACCGGTAACGCAAAATACTACAGTATGATGATGAAACATCTTCTCTTTCTCATGGTCTGTATCATTGTCGGAGTGTCCTGCACCGGATGCATGAACAGTGATGTGACCGGACTGGATAGTATCCCAGAAGCAGAATCAGATTATATGGAAAATGCAGAATCTCTGGAGTCAGTCTCTTCAGCCACAGAGAACCAGTCCGGATATGAGGGACCCTATTCCTTTTCCGGTTCCGGGTATGCTAACACTCCGCATTTTTATCTTACCAGTAGGCCGGCAACGTTTGAGATGACAATGTCAGGGAAGTATTACAACGGGGCAATACTCTATGACAGCCAGTATATCTACATCACCGGCCTTGTTGATCAGAACTCTGCCGGTACTATCAAAAAGACAGTAGAGATCAGTACTCCTGGTGAGTACTTTATCGGTATGAACGCTCCGGAAAATTCCTGGACTGTCACGATTCAGCAATAATTCTTCTTTTTTTTTTTTATTCTGGTTCTCAGCCTGCCTAATAACCGCCCCGACCGGTCCCCTCCACCATTTCGTGCTCGTAAATTCCATCAGGCATTACCCAGCAGTTCAGAAACCAGAGCAGGGTAAGTGTAACCGAGTACGATAAAAGGAACTGGTTACACACTCATCCCTGTCAATAATTCTCTGTTAAACATCCATTTCTTCTCAAAAAATCCCTTTGTTCAGCAAAATAAGTATGGATTGAGAAAGACGAACAATAGATCACTCCCGGTATACGAGAATAAAAAGAGAATCCGATAGGTATAATTCGATGAGTAACTGACAGGATACATACCAACAATCAGGTGACCCTATGATACACGATCGAAAAAATCCGAAAATTGCCTCAACCCTGTTCTTTCTAACAATAATCGCAACAATGGCTGGTATCTTTATTACCATCTATCTCCTTTTTACCGATGCTGAACTTGCCTACCGGATTGCAGCTGCAGTTCTCGTGGGTATCATTGGAATAATTAGTTTTATCAGGCATTCGGTATTTTACGAGTCAGATCAGGCACGGATGGGATGGCAGCAGGATCATCCGGAATTCCAGTTCGAGGTTGGGTATGCAAATCTCGCATTCGGTATCTCTGCTCTCCTTGCTGCTGTTCTGAACTGGGGTTCCCTTGCCTGTGGAATGATGCTGCTCACCTATGGAATCTATCTGCTCTGTGCATTCTTTCTCCATGTATATCATCTCCATACCCGCATTGAGGGAAAAGCAAGAGCCAGGAAGAGTGTATTAAACACCGGATTTTTTGTTTTTTTTCTCTTCTCTTTTGCATTCCTTGCGTTAACCAATACCCAGGCAATCATCGTCTGAAAAAAGAATTTTTTTTTTATTCCTCATTAGAGAGATACGTGATGAATAATTATTACAAAATGCATGCAATCTCGGGAGTAATCCTGACAGTTCTGGTTCTTTTTTGTTCCTGCTCTGCTTCAACACCGTTAAATCCCGTAATTTCATGTACCGGGCAGGTCGTCAGGGAAGATATCGAAGGGGAATTTTTTGGTATCGTAACCCCTGATGGTACCCGGTACCTGCCTCTGAATCTTCATGAAAACTACCAGTTTGACGGAGTCACGGTGAATATCACCGCTACCGGTGCTCCTGATGTGATAACTTCCCGGATGTGGGGGGAACCGATAACAATTCTATCAATTCAACTGGTGAATAATAAGAATCCATTTGTTCAGCCATGGTACGCACCTGAACGTAACCAGTCTGTCAATATAAGTGAGGATCAGGCTGAACATTTGCTCATGACCGCATCAGGGCTGCAGGCCGGGCTTGATGCAATTGACAGGAGGCTCGCGGGCATAGCCAAAAACCTGACAAAGAACGGATTAAGGGAGAAAGAACTCGACTGGCAATTAGAAGAAGGACTTGAAAAACCCGGAGTATTGTTCCTTACCTATATGGATACAGCCGGAACGATTACCTCAATTGTTCCAGACAGGTATGAGAAGTTCGAGGGTGAGAATGTATCAGGACAGGATTTTACGAAGGATCGCCTCTCGTATCCTGCTCAGGTCATGTCTGAGTATTTCAGGCTTGTAGAAGGGATGGATGCAGTTATCCTTTCGTACCCGGTATTTTCTGCAGATAAAAAGGCTGCAGGATACATTTCAGCAGTAATTGATCCTGCAAACCTGACCGAGACATATGCCCTTCCCTTCCTTGATGGAACCGAATACGACCTCATGATTGCAGAACCTGACGGAACAATATTGTATAATGCAGACCCGAAATTGTCAGGACAGGAGATCTGGGATAATCCGGAACTATCAAGGGATTATGGCTTCCACTCATGGATGGTACATTTTCAGAATGCAATGGCAGGAATTGACCACTACTCAGGTTATAAAACTGAATCAGGGAGTGTTGCAACAACAAAGGTAACCTGGACAACGGTTGGTCTCCATGATACCCCATGGCGTATCTTCCTGATATCCGGATGATCACCTCCGGTTCTTCATGCCGGTATCTTTTTTTGCGTTCAACTGGTCACGTTACTCGCGATATTGCCTGATATCCCGAAAAATCCATCTTTTCCACTTCCAGTCAGGGAACAATCCTCTCAGATGGAATCGGGAAGAGAAATAAAGAAGAGAGAGAAGAAAACGGGATCTGTGAAATATCGAAACCTGTGGTAATCCGCTTTTTATAATAAATCGTTCAGTTAAAATCCGAATTTAGCAGATCTGTTGAGATGTCCCTGCAAATTGTTAAAAATAGAAAAGAGTATTCAGGAATTACGAAAAAAAGCATCTATTCTCTCACCAACATTCTGCTCCAGATTCCGGTACCAGAAGGCATAATCATACCGATGATACACACCTTCGGAATACGGACCGATCTCCAGATCTTCTCCATCAGGAATCGTTGTTTTCAGTGCACCGGTTTGCATATCGATCTCTGCATCACAATAATTTTTCACTTCACGAATAAATTCACCAGTGGAATCGTTATAAAACCGGGCACCGAGGTTATCGGATGCAGGTGCATTGGTGGCATCTGTCCGCCAGTTGAGTGGATTGATACCATGTGCTCCGGGCATCAGCATAGGACCGCCTTTCGATGATACTGACTGGGTATTGTACGTGATAACAACTCCCACATCATCGGAGGACTCTGCCGATGACAGTCTGGCCTGTACCAGATCCTCATCGGTTACGGTATACCCGATAAGGTATGCTGCAACAAGGCGATTGCGTAACGTCTCATCCTCTCCGAAACAGGTTTTTATCAGTTCAATCAGAGCCATCGAACCCTGGCTGTGACCTGCAAGAATAAAGGGACGACCCTCGTTATAGTGTGCAATGTAATACAAAAACGCCTGTTGTACATCTTCTGCACCACGCTTGAATTCAGGAGTATCAGTTGCCAGCTGATCCGGACTTGTGTTTACTGCGGTTGACATCTGACGATAGTACGGGGCAAAGACGTTTGCATGCGGTTCAAAAAGACTTGCCTGAGCTGAAAAGATGCCTTGTGCCAGTGATCGTTCCTCTGCACTGGTGAGGTTCATCGATCCTTCTGCATTGCTGCTGACGGTCGGGTATACATAAAAGACATCGACATCCTTCTTTACCGATGGTAATGACAGCCAGTAATACTCAGAACCATAATCGGGATCATGAGAAGAACGGAGATCACGGTATTCAGAAAGACTCTCAACCTTAAGACTGGGATCCTCACTCTTTATTGTACCGCCTGCAATACTGATACAGGTCAGGAGGATGACTGCAAGACACAGCAGATGCCGTATCTTTAGTATCATCAATTTATCGCCTTTTTCATGATTTTACCGTAGATCCCAGGACTACAAAAAAGTATGGATTTATCGGGAAAATGAAGATAATACATGGATAGGCAGAGATATTTTCATTCAACCGGGTTGGAGTCGGGCCCATGTATCATGAACCAGTCAGATCAATCGTAACGTTAATATAGAGATATCATCCTAACTGCCGTTACCATTCCTGCATGGATGAATTGTTCGAAAGAGAAAAAAAGTGGTAAAAAAACGCTGAATGAACTGATTACAGGAGAGAAAATATGCAGACCTCATTGCCGGAATCAAACCCGGCCGATAAACAGAACCAGGCATGGTATCTGATGGGAACGAAAGATATCGAAGAAAAACTGCAAACATCCTCGACTCAGGGGCTTTCAGGTACACAGGTCTCTGAGCGCATCCTGCGTTACGGATCAAATATTCTGGAAGAGGAGAAGGAACAACCTGCATGGCTCCGCTTTCTCTGCCAGTACAAATCCTACATGCAGATCGTTTTAGTGATTGCAGCCATCGTGAGTTTCTATATCGGTGAATACCATACGTTTCTCCTCCTGCTCCTCCTGACACTCTTTAATGCATCGCTCGGGTACCGACAGGAGGCAAAAGCAGCAGCCAGTGTTGCCGCACTCAATAAAATGATGAAGACCGTTGCAAAAGTTAGACGCGATGGATCTGTCACTGCGATCGAGGCCGACCAGCTTGTACCCGGTGATGTTGTCATCGTGGATGCCGGGGATCGGGTTCCTGCTGATGGCCGTATCATTCTTGCGGCAAATCTCCAGATAGAAGAGTCTGCACTGACCGGGGAGAGTACACCGGTTGAGAAGAACTGTGATATCATCACGAAACAGGATCTCGCATTAGGTGACCGGATAAACATGGCCTTTATGAACACGAATGTAACACGGGGTCATGGCGAGATCTTCGTCACCGAGACCGGCATGAACTCGGAAGTAGGTCACATAGCAACCATGCTCCACGAGCAGAAGGCAGAAAAAACCCCTCTTAGCCGCCAGATAGATCGGGTTACTCTTTTTATCATCGGGATGGCAGTCCTCTCGTTTCTGAGCATTGTCATTATCGGACTCTACCAGGGTGAGTCATTTAATAAACTATTCAATATCGGCGTTTCTCTTGCAATCGGCTCCATCCCTGACGCACTACCGGCAGTAGTCATCAGTATTCTTGCAATCGGTACCGTTGCGATGGCAAACCGGAATGCCATCATAAAAAACCTGCCGGCGGTCGAGACGCTTGGATCCACCACGGCTATCAACTCAGACAAGACCGGAACGCTCACCATGAACCAGATGACCGCGAGAGTCATCGTAACCGTGCAGCACCGATACATCGTCTCAGGGGAAGGGTACAGTTTTACCGGAACGATACAGAGGACCGAAGGGGATCCCGGAGAGAGCCTGGATCATCTCCTCTTCTCCTGTGCCCTCTGTAATGACAGTGAAGTCAGAGACGGAGGGGTGATCGGTGATCCGACAGAGGGAGCGCTCTATGTCCTGGCAGAGAAAGGCGGCATCAATGTCTCAGAGTTTCGGAGGAACAATCCACGGATCGCAAGTATACCCTTTGATTCTGATTACAAGTTCATGGCTACGTTTCATGAGATGAAGAGACCGGATGGTTCCACGGTCATCAGGGCATATGTCAAAGGTGCTCCTGACATCATCCTTGCCAGGTGCACCCGTGGTCTTTTCCCTGACGGATCTGCAAAGGAACTGGATGCAGGAGACAAAACGAAGATTCTCGAAGAGAACGAGCGTATTGCGAGCGGCGGGTTGCGGGTCCTTGCCTTTGCAGAAGGAGAATGGAATAAGGAATCCTTCTCAGGAGACACTGACCTGATGCCGCTTATGCAGAACCTGATGATGACCGCATTCGTCGGTGAGGTCGATCCCCCCCGTGCAGAAGCAAAAGAAGCGATAGAAAAGGCAAAAGAAGCAGGGATACGGGTCAGGATGATAACCGGTGATCATGCAGTCACAGCGGCTGCCATTGGTCACGAACTGGGGATAGAGGGACGTGCAATCACGGGCGCTGAGTTTGCAGCGATGAGTGAAGAAGAAGCTGCATGTCAGATCGATGATATCGGTGTGATCGCCAGGGTAGCTCCCGAACATAAGGTAAGACTGGTGAATGTTCTCAAAGGGAAGGGGAATATTGTTGCCATGACCGGCGACGGAGTAAATGATGCCCCCGCACTAAAGGCAGCAGATATCGGTATTGCCATGGGAATTACCGGAACAGACGTTGCAAAAGGAGCGGCAAAGATGATCCTTACCGATGATAACTTTGCATCGATTATTGCTGCAGTTGAGGAGGGGAGGAAAGTATATGATAATCTTCAGAAATTCCTCAGAATCCAGATCGCCAACCTGTTTATGTTCATTTTAGCATTCCTTGGCTCTTCTATCTTTGCGATCGCAGGCACTGCTCTCTTTACCCCCGGGCAGGTGCTCTGGATTCACATGTTAATTGTTGCTCCCATCGGAGCGTCACTCGGACTTGATACTGCCTCCCCCGGGATAATGAAGAGAAAACCGAGGAGATCTGATGAATCCATCATCTCACGGAGGATGTACATCAGGTTGTTTATTATCGGGATATTCATGGCAGGAGCCACGCTGTACCTGGTTAATCTCGGGAATGCATCTTCCGGATCTATGCAGACCGGTCAGACCATGGGTCTTGTCTCCCTCTCACTCATGAATATTTTCCTTGCCTTAAATCTCCGGTTCCCGTATGACACCGCATTCCAGCAGTCAACCTTCTCAAATACGAGATTATTATATGCGTACCTCTGGGTATTCCTTGGCACAGTAATGATAACCGAGACCCGCCTGTTCCAGGCACTTTTTGGCACGGTCTCACTCTCAGCAGAACAGTGGTTGTTCTGTCTTATCCCAGGGATTCTCCTCTTCTTTGCCGGGGAGATCATGAAAAAAGTGTTGTGGGTCAGAGAAAACACCCCTCTTTCTGTATGATATGAAGGTACTGGCAGGAAAATGGTTTTTGTCTGCACGAAAGATAATATCAAAGGAACCAGGTTTCATCCCGAAACCCTTATCCCCGTTCCTGTTAACAATAGGTATCTAAATGAAAGTATTCATGAAAAAAATAACATTTATCCTGCTGATACTGCTCGTAACCCTGATACTTCCCGGTATGACAACTGCAAAGGAGATGCAGAGCGTCTCTTATCCCCGAGAAGACGTATGGAGCGGGACCTGGGAAAGTGACGATGTTACCTTTTACCTCATTCAGAACGGAACCGAGATAACCGGGAATTATGAGCCCCATGATATCGATACCTATGATCCTGGGTTAATTACCGGAATCCTGTCTGCCGATATGACGGTCTGTACCGGAAGATGGGTTGAATCCGGGCCGAACACATTATACCTCTCTGAAGATGCCATGTCTCATTGGGACACGGGTGGCGTGTACCCGGAGGGAATGGACCAGGACTACTCATACTCGATGGTTTGGGAGAGGAGAGGAAGACAGACAGACCCTGATAATCCATGGACCGGAACCTGGGTAAACGATGAAGAGAGGGAGATCATGGTCCAGAACGGAACCGTTGTCAGGAGTACCTATTATCCCCTGCCACCGGATGAGGATGAACCCGGAATATTTGAGGGGACCATATCAGATGACAAAAGAACAGTTAACGGATTCTGGACTGAAACCGGAAACTTTACCTTCTTCCTGTGCTCTGATTATTCTTCGTTTCACGGGACTTACACCGTAGATATGGCAACGTCAGGTAAGACGTATGTATGGGAGGCAGAAAAGATCTCATAAAAAGAGAGTACCATTCACCACTTTCAGCGTTTCGAAAAAAGCAATACTGGCTATCATGCATATGTGAAAGGGGTGTTTGGTCAGCAGAAAACCTGTCTTTTCTCACCAGCCGGATTAATCCCAAATATTAGGAAGACCTACCAGAGCTATGCTCATCACCGACATCAGGAAAACCGAATACCGGGAAGTTCTTGACAAGACCCTGCTTGGAGAACTGTTCCACCCGGCAAATATCCCGGTTGTAATCTCTGCCCGGTACAGTGTTGCCCATGCACGACTTGCTGCAGGAACGGCATCCCTGCCGCATACCCTTAAGCGGTCATCAGAAGCGTACTACATCCTTTCAGGAACAGGACGGATGCATATCGGATCAGGAGTAGAGGTAGTACAACCCGGCCAGTTTATCTACATCCCACCGGGAGAGGTCCAGTATATTGAGAATATCGGAACAGAAGAACTCGTTTTTCTTGCAATCGTTGACCCCATGTGGGATGCTTCTGATGAGATACGTGGGATAACAGAGCCCCCGACAGCCGATAAAGCCGATCCCTTCCTTGCCGAGGCAATAAAAGAGGCCGAACTAGGTCTCTCAGAAGGGGGTATTCCCATCGGCTCGGTCCTCGTCAGAGATGGCCTGATTATCGGCAGGGGGCATAACCGCAGAGTACAGGAGCAAAATCCCATGAACCACGCAGAGATTGACTGCCTGATGAATGCAGGCAGGATGCAGTCCTACCGGGGCTGTATCCTCTACTCAACACTCATGCCCTGCTATCTCTGTGCAGGGGCAGTCATCCAGTTCGGCATCCCCCGGGTGGTAGTCGGGGAGTCCCGGACTTTTTCCGGTGCCAGGGAGTTGTTACAATCGCATGGTATCCAGGTAACCGACCATGATAACAGGGATTGTATCAGGATGATGACCGCATTTATCCGTTCCAGTCCGGATCTATGGAATGAAGATATCGGAATGGATGAGGGGCGGCCGTATCAAACCGCCTGATAAAAAAAGATTACCTACCCACAGGCTAACCTGCCTGACTATAAGGAATATGCCATTCAACGCCGGATTTTTCTCTGGGATCAGATAGGGTTTTCATCGGGATTACGTGGCTTTAATCATCATGCTCATAGGAATTCACCTACCGGTTGTATAACCCTCTATCCTGGGTAGTTACAAAAAAGAAGAAGTCGAATTGAATCCATCAGTACTGCATTCGCGTTGCGTTTAAAGGAAACGTTCGTGCGGATGGTTCCAGTGTATCAGTATAGGTTCCGGAAAAGGACATTGTATCCTCTGACAACGTGTAGGAGTACGTTCCGGTTTCTGTCCATGTCCCTGAAAAAAACATCTCATCATCAGACAGGATCCCTTCAAATGTTCCGGGATCATCCTCTATTCCTGCTAACGGCTGGTTTGTCCCGCTAACATAGGTTCCGTTCTGAGTCAGGTTGTACGTTTTTCTCGGAGTAATCCAGCTGCCACTCCATAAAGATTCGGGATCGGCAATTTCTCCCACTCTTGTTGCGGTTACCTCATACTGCACTGGTTCATCAAGAACTCCATCACCAACGGTACCTGTCCCGGTCAGGGACATTCCGTCCTCAGATAGCGAGAAATTAATACGTCCGGTCTCAATCCAGATTCCTGAATGTGTCCTCAAATCCTCTGATACTACTCCCTTTACCGATCCCGCATCATAGGCATCCATATCAAAGGGGAGATATATTCCTGTTACCACTGACCCGTTCTGCAGATAATGGATACGTATAATCCTCTGATATCCAGGTTCCGTTCCACAGACCCTCTGCATCAGGTACCTGTTCAGCCGATCCGATAGTAAAAAGAGCGAACGCAAGCATCATCATGACTCCGGTCACCAAAATTCTCTTCATTGATTCACTCACAAATGCAAGCTATCTCTCCCGATCAGACATAAGCATATCGGTACGAATAAGGTGGATATCATAAAAACTCAGGGCAGGAAATCATGGGATCATTCCGATCCACCTGATAGATTATTGGAGATTGCGTTATGTGAACGGTTTTTTTCAGCATCGCATAGAATATGCTGCTTCTCTCCGTCAGGGATGACAGGGCTCTACTGATAACCCCGGAATAATCCAACCCGGGTTTCAGATAATCGTGAGAAAATTGAGTGGGTTTTCGGTTATGCAATCCGTGTTGCATTCCAGTAGTCACGCTCTCCCGCAGGATCGAGATCCACCGTATAGGTTCCATTATAATATGAACCATTATCTGACAGGGTAAAAGAGATACTCCCTGATTCAAGCCATTTCAGGGATGCTGATATTCCATCATCAGATACCGTTCCTTGGAATATTCCCGGCTCGTCTTCGATATCTGGTAATGGTTCGTGGGTACCGGTCAAGATAGTCCCGTTCTGTACGAGATGATAGGTTTTTCTCTGAGTTTTCCAGGTACCACTCCACGGATTGTTAGGATCAGGGATGGCACCTACTCTGGTGACCGTTCTCTCGTAACGATAAGGATCGCTCATATTCCCAGCAGGATTATTGGATCCAGACCCCAGAAAGGACATGGTATCCTCAGACATGGTCCCGTTCATGAATCCTGATTCAGTCCAGACACCGGAAAATGTTCTCTTATCTTCAGATAAGGATCCGGTCAGCAGACCGGCATCATAGGTATCCAGATCAAAGGGTACGTAACTTCCACCTATCTCCAGACCGTTCTGCTGGATAAAGAGGGTGTAATACTGAGATATCCAGGTTCCATTCCATGGGTTCTCAGCATCACCAGGAACACCTCGTATCTCGTCAGCCAGTCCGGTACAGAAGAGAGAAAAAAGAAGCATTACAATAAAACCGAACTCCAGATTTTTTTTCATGGACTTACACTCGCAGAATCAACTATTCCTCTTCAATCAAAAATAAACATACCGGTCCGTGGTGAGCGGAACTGTGATTACCATCAGATTGGGGAAGTGAGATTTAAGATATCATCATTGTTGGGATGCGAAAAACCTCTGAAGAGTCCGTAACCGGCAGCTGCCTTACAGACCTGTTCTACCTCGGTTTGTGTCACCCTTCGGGTAAGAGAGGGGTACAGAGATACACATGACTGCATGACATCCCCGGCTGGGTAATACTGATCCATGATATGTACCCAGGTATTTTTCGAGACTTCCGCTGCAATAAACCACATTATCTGCTTTGATTCTTCAGCCAGTCCCGGAAGGATGAGATGCCGAATTAAAAGTCCCCGGGTTGCTATCCCATTTTCTACCTGCAGTTCACCGACCTGACGGTGCATCTCGCGAATAGCAGCATATGCATAAGTGGGATAGTTCATTGTTTCTGCTACGATCTGACCGGTTCTATCCTCTGCAAATTTCAGATCCGGCAGGTAGATATCAACAATCCCATCCAACAGACGCAGTGTTTCTGGATCTTCATACCCTCCGGTATTGTACACAAGGGGGATGCAGAGACCGGCATCAATCGCACGGATAAGTGCACCGATGATTCCCGGGAGCAGGTGGGTCGGGGTTACCAGGTTGATGTTGTGGCACCCAAGACCCTGGAGTCTGAGAAAAATATCGGCAAGATCCTCTTCTGTCACCTGAATTCTCCGGTATCCCCTGCTGATCTCGTAGTTCTGGCAGAAGGAACAACGCATGGTGCATCCGGAAAAAAAGACCGTCCCCGACCCGTGTATCCCTGATAACGGTTCTTCTTCCCCGTGATGGGGACCGTAGGACGCAATGACCGGATTGAGACCTGTTCCACAAAAACCGGTCTTTCCTTCAGACCGGTTCACCCTGCAGTGACGGGGACAGAGAATACATGGGGACGCCCTGCTCATTATCTCCTTTAATTGTGCAGAGAGAAATCCGGTCTGATGACAGAGATATGCAGGTCTCTTGATCGTCATATTCCCGGGTACTGTCTCGTTTTATTCATAATAATACCGTTTATACAAAAAAAACTGCTCGCTCCAATGGAAATAAAATGCAAAACCGAATACATCGCCCTGACTCCCTTTCCGTGCCTGTACATTATTCATGCTTTCTCCTTCCTGATTCAAAAGATCAGGAACCTTCATTTGAGCCGGTGTTAAACATACATCCATGGATATCAGGGATGATAAAAATTTCATCATTATCGCAGTTTTATGCATCATTCTGGGTAGGTTCTGATGGTTCTCTTCTCAGCTGCTTTTTCGCATCAGTTAAAGGAGAAGATCCATACCGACAGGGCCCCGGAACCTATCGGTCCCTACAGCCAGGGGATCCATGTAATGGATTACGTGTTTATTTCCGGACAGATCGGTATCGATCCAAAAACCGGCCTGCTTGCCGGTGACATAAAAGGCCAGACCCACCAGGTTCTGAAGAATATCCAGGCAATCCTCTCTGCATCAGGACTGGATTTTGAGGATGTGGTCAATACCCATATCTATCTCACGAATATCTCTGACTTCCCGACCGTTAACGGGATATATGCACAATACATGAAAGATGCAGCACCCTCCCGATCCACGATAGAGGTTGCCGGTCTTCCGAAGGGTGCACTCATCGAGATAGATATGATAGCAGAAAAACCGTAAATGACAGGGTAATATATGGAAAAAAGCAGCGTTCACATGAGGTTCATGTTGTGTGAGCAGAACCCTGATTATTCCTAACCCATTGCCTGCCGGTTCATCACTTCACAATCACCGGTTCCCCAACCGGGGTTATCTCATCGGTCAGGTAATCCCAGTCCACGAATGCGATAACCTGCTCTGATATCGGAAGTTGGTATACCTGTTCTCCACCCAGGTACACCCCGCTCTCTGCATAATTGAAATCAATCGAACCCTTTTTTCCGGCGTTATTTGCTATCACGAGCGGAGCATCAGAGATTCTCGTAATATTCTCCCAGTATTGCTTTGGACCCATGGCCGGATCCGGATACCAGGCAGCTGACGAGAGGAAGATATCCACATCATCAGAATAATACGTGTTGGTAATATTTGGATCGGTTGCATCAGCACAGATAAAATACCCGACAGAGAAGTCATCGACCTTGATCGGAACAGAACTTCCCGGATTTGCCCAGTCTTCAAAAGGACCAGGAATAATAACGTTTTTGCGATGTATAGCCAAGATATTTCCTTCACGGTCTATGACCACAACAGAGTTATAGTAATCACCCTTAACCCGCTCAGGAAACCCGATAAACAGGGTGATATTCTCCTTTTTTGCTATCGATTCAAGCCGGTTCATCCATATCGATGGAAACTGTGGTAACTCTTCCGGTTCTACGTACTTGATAAATTCATATCCGCTCTCTGCCAGCTCAGGGGTGATAAACCAGTCGGCTCCTCTCCCATTTGCGATTGTGATTGCTTCTTCAATAGTTGCATGGTTCGCAGTGAAATTTCCCTCTTCCGGTGCCATCTGAAAGATGGCGATACGAATTGTGGTGTTCTTTAGAGAAGAGGAATAACCTACCATTACATCCCCAGTTGCAGGTACAGCCAAAAAGAGACTGGTAACAAGACATAAAACAAGAAACAAACGAATCTCATTTTCTCTTTTTTTACCGTTCATACGTAACCCTCCCACCTGCTTTCATTCAATCTCTGTTCGGATGCTAAAGGGATGAGACCTTTAAATCTGATTATGATACTATCTATTCGAGGTATGGAGATCGTGAAAGATAATGGTTTGTAATTGTAACAATAGTACCGAATTACCGGAACTGAAATTCCCTTAAAATTCGCTAAACCAGGAATACTTCTGCCGATACGGATCAGACCCGGGTTACAGAGCCAGCTAAAACCAGCTGATTTTCCTTTCTCATTCCTTCTAATCAATGTACATAATGACTCATCAACCGGTCTGATATCTGAGGATCCAGTTTCTTTGCTTTCACAAGCGCCTTATAGGCCTGCTCCTGCATCCCGAGTTTATCATAGACACGTGCCTCCCAGATCAATGCCTTTACATGGTCAGGTTTAATCCGGAGTGTCTGCTCAAAACAGTTCAGAGCATCAGTCATCCTGATATGAGTAACATAGATCTGACCCAGCGAGAACCATGCGTCTGCATTCTCAGAGGTATAACCGATGATATCTTTATATGATTTGATAGCATTCCCGGTCTCTGAAAGTGCCTGATGGGCTTTTCCTTTATACAGCAGTGTCCGGATATCAGAGGGGTTTTGGGATAATACCTGTTCATAGCAGGCGATAGCTTCCCTGAATCTCTCTGCCTGGTGATGAAGAAGTCCTAAATTATACCATGCTTTCAGGTTTGAAGCATCTTTTTTCACCGCTTCCTCATACACCTTCTGGAGATCGCCATATCGCTTCAGACTCCGGAGGGCAGATATATGGTATGAACGGGCGGTCTCATCGCGGGGATTTAACTCTAATGCCTTCTTTAAGGGAGCAAGGGCATCCTCGTACCGGTCAAGCATGATACAGGCAAGACCCTTAAAGGTCCAACCGGTGCTCTGCTGTGGATACATCGCAGTCAACTTCCCTGCCACGGGAAGTACTTTATCATACTGGCCGAGTTTGAGGTATGAAAAACAGGAAATACTTAAGCCCTGGTAATTACCTGGATCATAATGCAGCAGACGCAGGGCACTGGAAAGAGCTTCAGCATACCGGTGAAGATTGAGAAATGCCCGTGATTTCATCTCCCAGATATTAATATCGGTCTCATCCAGTTCGAGGAGACGATCAAGATAAGTATTCGCTTTTTCCGGTCTTTCAAGACGGATATAACAGTAACTGATAAGCAGAAGTGCTCGGTCATGATCCGGGTTATCAACAAGAATATTCTTTAATTCCTTTATTGCAGATGAGTACTGATTCAGGCGGATATAACAGAGTCCAAGAAGAAACCGTGCTCTTTTATGATCTGGATCAAGAGAGAGGATATTTTTGAGAGAAAGAGAAGCCTCCCCGTACCTGCCGGCCTTGCTTTCATTCAATGCATAAAAAAACAATGCCGGTTTTTTTGTGGCCTCTGAATGCAATGCACGCTTCAGGTACACTGATGATTCTGCAGTATTGCCGGTATAGAGGTGCACGACACCAAGGTAGAGGAGCCCGGTCGGTTCATCAGGAATCTCTGCCAAGACCCGGGTAAGGAGGGGGAGGGCTTTGTGCCACTCGTGCTGATTGATATACTGCTGAATAACCGTAAAATCTCCGGATGCTTCAGTTTCCGGCCCGGTTCCCGCTGTCGGGATAAAACAGGATAATTCTTCATCTGCATCGCAGGAGATGGCCTGCTCATCGGGAAACTCAGATATCCCTGACAGATCACGGATCTCTTCCCCGGGCTCAGATGAGGAAGTTTCATCCAGTGATTCAGTTTCCGGGATCTCTAAGGGAGGCAGAACCATGAGTATTATACATATATGAATTATGGTATCATGAATCCATTGGATATTCTATCAGGTATTTTTAAGAGATCATCTCCCGGGATCAGGACTCCAGATGGGATGATAAGAAACAAAGCAATCTGGATGAAAAAAGAGTGAAAAAAATTAGGGATCATCTTACTGGCGACAAAGACGATAAAAAGGGAGCCTGAATGTAGGTTCAAAACCCAGTTTTCTGGCAAGATCATAGGAATTGGTATTCTCATACCGACAGGACCAGACCGGGATAAACCCATGTTTAAGGCAGTAATCGATATAAGCCATCGAGGTCAGGGTGCCATACCCCCGACCCCGGTATGGTTCCATGGTCTCGATCCCGATCTCCAGGAGGTTATCCTGGCGAAAGGCTGAAAAGACCACTGATACTATCTGATCATCGGCAAGGGCACCGAATCCGACTCCGTTCT
>CAZSDZ010000029.1:0-36231 GCA_964605795.1 uncultured Methanoregulaceae archaeon | reverse complement strand
GTGCTGCAGCTCCTGAGTACCGGTTACATTCAAAACCAACGTCCAGAACCAGCCGATGATGCCGATTAATGGGATCCATCCCAGCAACAGGGAAGGGGTTGCAGCGTTTGCAAGAACTTTCAGTGTCTCGAAAAATCCCCGTGTTCCCCCGAGAAGGTGAACAAAGATATGCATAAACCCGCTCATCAGGAAGAGACAGATGAGGTTTGCGAGAAATATGAAGATAAGTATCAGGATAAATAACAGGGGAATCGGGATTATCTCTCCGATTCCGGTAAGAATACCCATGGGAAAGAGGATGAGGCCTGTTATTATCCCTTCAAGGATGGTAAAGATTCCCAGAAGCAGACCGTAATATTTAAGCGACAGCGTCCACTCTTCATCATGCAGTGCCTGGTAGGTGTCAACCGGCCGAAATAAGAGGCCGGTTATCCGTTTTTCAAGATCCATGGTATGTATTGTCTCTTAAACGATATAGGACTGCGCATACTCGCTAATATCTCTCTTCGATATGTTCCGGATCCAGACTCTCTAAAATTTCACGCTTAAACCGGTCATAATCAAGATCATCGATCTGGTCAGGCAGGAGGATATCTCCCCATGCCTGACGGTAGACCCACTGAATGATACGGCCGACGACAAAGAGGACATCTTCCCTGTTCTTTACCGTCACCAGGTGCCTTCCTATCTTTGGATGCCTGCCACGCCTGCCCCCGACCGTGATGTGGTAGACCGGGGGATCGGATGTGAGGATATGGAACGGACAGGACTCAACACACATTCCGCAATGGACGCATTTCTCTTCATTCAGCACGATTTTGCCTGAAACAACCCGGATTGCCTTCTCCCTGCAGTACTGGACACAGGTCCCGCACCCGGTACAGAGACCGGGTTCACGAAACGGTTTTACCAGACCGGTAATTCCTATCTCGTTGAGCCGCTCACTGGAACAGGAGTTGGAACACCCGGATATTGCAATCCTGACCTTGACCGGCATCTCTTTTCCTGCATAAATGGAATCAAGTTCCCGTGCAAGTGATATCGTCTCTATCTGCGCAAGACGGCACCGTTCGGTTCCCGGGCATGCAGTGATATTGACCACCTCGTTCTTCTCAGATCCGAGCGGAGTCCCGTTCTTAAGAAGACGAAAAACGATCTTCTCGAGTTGTTCCGGATTGATATGGGATATCTCTATCGTCTGACGCGTGGTCAGGTGCACCGATCCATCACCGTACTGTTTTGCAATTTTTGCTATCCCCTGAAGTTGTTCAGTAGTAATAACACCGGCAGGTATTCTGAGTCGTATCGTGCAGAATTCAGAATTTCTCTCGGTTATTATGCCGCCTTTCTCAAGAAGCGGAATTCGTCGCATGTATGTATGTTGGTTGTGTTGATAGTAAAAGGAGGTGGGAAACGGTCTCAATAAAGACTTATGTGTGTATCCTGAATTTCGGAGTTATGTCAGTACAATTAAAATATACGCAATAGGAGTTACTATAAATTGGGACTCCGTACGTGAGGAAATTGTGTAACGTTATTTTTACATCCAATAAAAACTATGTGGACTGGAATAGTTGTTGCCCTCATGAAATCTTGAAAATAATTCCACGATTTAGGTCAAGTGCGGAGTCCCAAGTAAACTTAGGTAATCGGAAAATTTTATTGTTAAATTTACCCGTCGAGTGTCACCTAACAAATAGAAGAACGAATAACCCCTGCCATTTAAAAAAAAGAAATTAGAATATCTCCTCCTATAAAACAACTGCAGTATCGGGCTGGACCATACCCGACGTTCCTCCCTGGCCGCCTTCGACGATACCGCCTGATTGTACTTCCCCTGCATAGGAATCAGGGGCAAGGTGTCCACCCTGTGCCATGGTCGTGCCGGTCACACTGACCAGGCTCTCTGCCGTAACACTTGTGCCGTCGATGTTTGTGACCGTTATATCGTACATCCCTCCGGGAACTCCCCGTAAGGGGAGGGTGACGTAGAGGATACTGCTGGTTGATGGCCTGCCTGCGGTTGCAACCGCTGTTTTTGTCAGTTCACCCTGGCGTAACGTGACGGTCGGTTTGTTGAAGTTTGTCCCGGTTATCGCAACCTTCAGGTTGGCTGTTGAGAACCCGAGACCCGGTGCAATGCCGGTGATGGTGGGAGCCGGTCCGGCTTCCCGTACCGTGAAAGCATTCGACCGGGTGGCAGGGGTTGCCCCGGTGTTGGTAACGGTAAGGGTATACTGACCGCCCGGTACACCTGAGAGGTCAAACGATCCGATGATCCTGGTGGATGAGACCGATGTAACGGTTCCCGGGATCGTGGTTCCGCCACTTACCAGCTCCATTGCTAGTCCGGTTGCAAAGTTCTTCCCGTAAATGATCACCGGGACCGGTCCGGTGTTGTATCCTGCAAGTGGTTTTATAGAGGATAGTACCGGGGTCGGATTGGTGATGGTAAATACATCCTTTTCCATCGCAGTCGTCCCGTCGGTGTTCGTGACCGTGATGTTGTACAGGCCTGCAGGCATCCCTTTTAGTGGGAGCGTGCACGTCATCCGGGTTGCAGTAACGGATGGTTTGGGTACCGTTCTTGTTACTATGGCGTTTGCAATAGTAACCGTGGCCTTGCTCCGGAAGTTCTCACCGGTAATCACGATTGCCGTATTGCCGGTATTCATACCGGTAGCCGGAGTGATCGAGGTGATCACCGGACTCGGACCCGGAGCAAGCACGGTGAATGCATTCGACCGGGTTGCAGATAGCCCGTCAGGATTCGTAACGGTAAGGGTATACTGTCCGGTCGGTACATCAGAGATATCACATGTCACGATGATCTTTGAGGATAAGAGCGATGTAACGGTTCCCGGGATCGTGGTCCCTTCACGTGCAATCTCCACAGCTGCTCCCGTGTTGAAGTTATTCCCGGTAATTGTCAGTTGAATTGGTCGCGTGTTGTACCCGGTAACCGGTTTTACAGCGGATAGTACCGGGGGCGGACTGGTTACCGTGAACGCATTGACTGCCGTAACTGCCGTCTGGTCCCTGTTTTTCACCGTGACATTATACAGGCCTGTCGGCATGCCTTTGAGTGGAAGCGTGCACTTCACCTGGGTCGCAGTCACGGTGGTCAGGGTGACGGTTTTGGTTGCCACTCCGTTCGAGAGGGTAACAAAAGCCCCGGCCCTGAAATTCGTTCCTGCAATCGTGACCGCCTGGTTGCCGGTGTTGGATCCGGTGCTGGGGGTGATCGAGGTGATGCTCAGACCAGATGTTGTAACGGTAAACCCATCAGGAAGCGTTCCTGACCGCCCGTCAGGGTTTGTGACAACAACATCCCAGGTTCCTGCGGTCTTTCCGGTAAGATCAAAAGTACAGGTAATCTTTGTTGACGAGACCACGCTGACCCCTGATCCCAGGATCTCACTCTCTCCGGCACGGATCAGCCTTACTGTCGCCCCGTTCTGGAAGTTGGTTCCGGCAAGGTTCGTGATGCTGACGGTCCCGGTATTGGCCCCGGATCCGGGTGTAATTCCGGTAACTGTCGGAGTAGGTTCTTCAGATCCCCCTGACATGAGTACATCAAGGGTATAGGAACCTGACCCTGAGAAGGCATGGATCATGGCATAATAATCACCTGACGTGGGATTGGATATGATGACCTCTTCATCAGCATCATACTCATAGGGACGGTAATCCCAGCTGGTAGTGGTCGGAATCCTCCCCCGTGCGACATAGAGATCGAAATCCTGGCCAGCTGGTCCGTCCAGGATAATCGATACGATACCTGTTCCTGCAGGAACCGGATAGGGGCCGTAACTCTTCTTCTGGCCGTATGCCAGGAAACCGGATTCATGGTACTCATCCGATGGTGATCCACCTTCTTCTGTTATGGTAAATGCCCCTGCCTTCGTGCCGTTTTGTCCGTCGGAGTTCGTTACGACGACATCCCATGCACCGGCCGCCTTGCCGGTAAGATCGAGCGTACAGGTGATCCTCGTGGAAGACACGACCGATACTGCAGTAGCGGTGATATCTGTGTATCCTGTCCGTGTCAGTTTCACTGCAGCCCCGCTCTGGAAGTTCGTGCCTGCAAGGCTTGTGATGCTGACGATTCCGGTATTGGCCCCGGTTGCCGGCGTAATCGAGGTCACGGTCGGTGCCGTGGACCCGGTAATGGTAAACGCCCCTGTCTTCGTTCCGGTCTGTCCGTCAGAGTTCGTTACGACGACATCCCATGCACCAGCTGCCTTCCCGGTAAGATCGAGCGTACAGGTGATTCTTGTGGAAGACACGACCGATACTGCAGTAGCGGCAATATCTGAGTATCCTGTCCGGGTGAGTTTTACAGCCGCTCCGCTCTGGAAGTTCGTGCCTGCAAGGCTTGTGATGCTGACGGTCCCGGTATTGGCCCCGGTTGCCGGCGTAATCGAGGTCACGGTCGGTGCCGTGGACCCGGTAATGGTAAACGCCCCTGTCTTCGTCCCGCTCTGTCCGTCAGAGTTTGTTACAACGACATTCCATGTGCCTGCAGCCTTCCCGGTAAGGTCAAAGGTACAGGTGATCCTCGTGGAAGACACGACCGATACTGCAGTAGCGGTGATATCTGTGTATCCTGTCCGTGTCAGTTTCACTGCAGCCCCGCTCTGGAAGTTCGTCCCTGCAAGGCTTGTTATGCTGACTGTCCCGGTATTGGCCCCGGTTGCCGGTGTAATCGAGGTTACGGTCGGGGCAGGATCTCCTGTTGAGGTAAAGGCTACGTTGTAGATGTAATACATGGAGACCGGAAGGTTATAGGATTCATACCCTGGAACCAGGGCTGAATAATCGGTATTCATCTCAAACCGTATGGTGCCGGGTAGATACGGATCATTATTCCGGTTCCCCCAGCTGTTAAGAACGATCCAGTATCCTGTCCCGTCATTATTGGGGTCTTCGTACCCGATGATAGTCATGGCATGACCACCGAAGCTTCCTGAAGATCCGACGCCGGTTACGGGATTGTACTCGTAGGATGCACCCTGGCTCCAGGCATGAGAGAAGTCAGCATAGTTGTCATACCAGTAAAAAGCGATCCAGACTGCCTTGTTCTGATTCAGAACACTCTTGATGTTGTTGATGGCTGTCAGACGGCTGACTCCGGTTGTGGTGATCTGCTGGGTTTGTAACGAATTGAATGGATAATTTGGGGTGGTTGTGATCTGGCTTGCTGATCTGGCTGTCGACGATCCGCAGGAGCGTGTTCCGTCAGCGTAGGATCCCCCTGTATTGGACCAGGGAATGAACCTGTCATCTCCTGCACCGTTGTAAAATGTTACAAAATCTTCAGCGAATCCACCGCAACAGGCAAATCCGGATCCTGATCCTCCGTTATAGTTGGAGTTGAGGTACTGCACCGATAACTGACTCTTCGTCCCGCTCTGGACTGAACGTTCAACCTCTATGACACCGGTCGCAGCCCAAGCCCAGCAGTTGCCACAATATCCCTGGTTCCGCTGTGCGATGTTACTTGATGAGTATGGGACATGGGCGGAGAGATCTACCGATGTAGGGAGGCTTGCGGCTGTAAAGTCGCTCGCAGATGCGACATTTAATGCAGATTCCGTATCTTCATTGTACACCTCTGCAAACCGGATTGCCATGGTATCGTCTAGCAGCATGTACCCGTGTTCCGCTCCTGTCAGTATTGCCTCCTGCACTTCTGAAGCCTTAAAAGCAGTTTCTCCTCCGGTAATCGGGACACCATAGTCAGGTTTGACCTGAGAGAAGTCTGTTCCGTCCCCTGCTGCTCCTGCGATACAGAAAAGGATGAGGAGGAGTATACATATTCCTGGGTTTATAGAGATCCGCATTGAATTCACCTTACATGAGAGGTGACTTTTATGCTTTATAAATATAACTCAGAAAAAAACCTATTTAATTCATTTTTTTTGGAAAAGAGAAAAGTAATCGCGAATCGAGTATTTTTTGCCATAAAAAGTCTGCAAATCAATTAGGCAACATAATCTGTTCTAAATTTAGAATTTTTACAATCAAAGACCATAAATAATTATTTTTATTTATTGCCTAAAAAGAAAGGTCTGCGCGTATTGAAACCTTCCTCTCCTGTCAGCACAGATTATTCGTTCTAAAAAAAGGATCATGTGTTGATTCCCTTGGTTGATTATGACTGGATTGACCTGAGGATTATAAAATTCCGAGATGAAATAATCCCAGGGAAATGACTGGTTTACGGTTATTATGAACGATAATTCTTATGGGAAACTGTCCATCCTGTTATCTGGAAATCTTTCACTCAATAGTCATCCTGAAAGAAGTGTTCAGATCTCAGGTATGCCAGGAGATAATGGAGAATTATTATGGATGCGTTCAGATTATTTTGTAAGACGAATGGATCAGGTGAAATATTATTCAAAAATGAAGCAAAAACTGGAAAGAATGATTAATTCACGATTGCATATCGGAACAGAGAGGTAAAATCTCGGACATCCTTTCACACCTCCTGAAAAACACGAGCAGGAACAACCCGTGAAATAGAATCTGGTCAATCGGGAAAAAAACCTAATCACGCCTGTCATTCCGATACTCAATTACCTCGCCACCCTGCGAAGCCTCGGATTTGAGATCCAAAACCAGAATCTTTCCTCGGAAAACAGGGAACCACATGCCCGACGGCATGATATTCTCCAGGCACCTTCCGATATCATTCCCAGGAGTATCCTGGCGCAGGGTTTGACCGGTGCATGGCTGTCACAATTGTTACAAAACCGGTAATATGCCGGTTTTTTTGATAATAAATCCCAAAAAAACAAAACATTTATGCGACTTTCCCAACCACACTATGTACACTCTCATGGATATACCAGGTGAACTGGTCGGAATCCTGATCGCAGCAGTCACGTGCTGGATACTGTTTGTGACCATTGACATGATCTGTGCCCTGCCACGAAAGGGGGGTGTCAGCGGTGCCGAAGAGATAGCAGAGCATATCGCACAGTCAGGCGGTAACCTGTCAGGAGGGCGGATGATGGGAAATATCGTCTGCTCTCCTGATGCATCGGGAGGAACCCTCCTAGCCGCATGTGGCGTGTATGCAGGAGGTATCGCCGGCGGACTTCTGGTTGCCGTCCTTGTCTATGTCGGGAACCGGATCTGTCATGACAAGGGATATGCCGGGACCAGCGGTGCGGTTTGTGCGACCGGCGTGGTATATGGACTTACTCTTCTTGGTATCCCTGCCTCCTCCTGCATTGCAGGCATGGTGCTTGCCATCCTCTCTATCCAGGGCATCTCCCATGTCCATGCAAGCCGACTGCTTGGGAAGATCTGGGGGTGGCGTTCCTGACATCTCCCGACATCCCGCTCCTTGTCTGTGGCTGTATTGCTTTCTATGCAGCTATTCGGGCACTTGTGGAGAGGGATATCCCGAAAAAACTCCTTTACCTCAATGTTTTTGGATTTGCCATATCAGGATCCTTTGTCCTCCTCTTTCCCGACATCCTGACGGCAATTGCAGCGGTTGCCTTCTTTGTCGGGACAACACTTGAGGGAAATATCATCGCTAGTGCAATTGCACGAAAAAGAGCACGAAAATCTCCCGGAACCGGTGAGGAGAAGCCATGATCGCAGACCTCATCCTGTACTTATCAGGATTACTCTGCGTCTGTGGTGCGGTTGCAACCTGGTACGAGATAAACCCGTACCGGAAACTCATCGGACTCTCGGTCCTTATCGGTGGAATCATGCCGCTCGTAATCGCAACCGGGTACCTTGATGTCGCGATCCTCGTTGCCCTCATCGGACCGATATCAACCGTCATCTTCATCCTCACACTGACACGGGGGAAGATGGAATGAACGAGACACTATACCTCGGGCTTTTCATCTTAATCATCGGTGTCTGTGCCGTTGCCTTCCCCCGGGATCGGGAGTACCTGACCCGTCTCATCAACACGGAGATCGCGGCATTCGGCCTGCTTTTGGTCTTTCTCTCTCTATCTGAGACCATCGCGCTTGTTACCTTTGTTGCAGTAAACGGTATCTCCACGTTTATCTTTGTACGAATAATTGAGAGGAGGCAGGGATGAGAGAGAGGGAACTTCGGGAAGGGCACGGGAGCATAGTAGGCAAAATATCCCGGTTTATCTCTGATTTTGATAACCTTGTCCCTGCCTATGCCCTGATGATCGCATGCGTCGCCCTCATCGGGCTTCTCACCCTCCCCCTTCTCACCTATGAACCTGACCAGATCTATCCGAAAACGTTTCAGCCTTCAAGTCCGCTCAATCCCTATGACCGGGGTGGAGCACCCTTTACCGCGGCAGAAGTACATGCCCAGTACCCTGAGAATGCCCCGTATATCGGGTACGTAACCGGATATTTAACCCCGCTCAGCCGGTTTTTGGCTGCAACCACGCAGTATATGGGCACCACCATCGTTGCCCATCCAGGGGGTATCATCGATGAGATCCTGTATTACACCCGGGGACTTGATACCATTGTTGAGACGAGCATCCTGTTTATCGCATTTGCCGTTGCCTCGTTTTTGTACCGGAGGAGAGAGCAATGATCGGGGAGATCTTGGCAGGAGACCATTACCTGCCCGGCATTGCAGTCATCTGTGTAGCAATCGTCATCCTCATGACGACATTCTTCCGCGAGTACGATGACCTGCACCGGCTTATCCTGACCGGCTGTTCCGAGGTTGTTGCACTCTGTATCATCGCCTTTCTTGCGACAGACCTTGCAGAAGCGCTCATCCTCCCGGGACTTGTCGTCTCGCTTGCCGAACTGGTTGCACTCTCAGAGATATACATCAACAAGGAAGGACTGGGCCTGGTACCGGCACCTGACAGGACGATTGAGGTCTTCTCCTCGGCACCACCGATCATTGCGGCAATCCTTGTCATCTACGGGATCGTTCTCTCCGGGTTTACCGGGGGAGCGGTGGCCGGTGTTGGTCTCCTCTTTTACTACCTCTGCCTTGACCACAAGGAACGGTTTGCGTTGTTAGAGACGATTAGCGGGTATGCCTGGGTACTCTGGGTCGTCGCGTTCTTTATCTTCATGATGCTTCCGGCATACTGGTTCTTTGCCGTGATGATGGCAGGAAGTGCCATCTTTGTCAAGGTCACGATAAAACTCGCCCTCATCGGCACCATGAAACCAGACCGACAATCGGAGGAGACGGACCATGTTTGATCTCCCCATCGAAGGTCCGGCTCTCTTTTCCATCCCGTTTGGTGACATTGTCGATTATGCAAGTCCGTACACCCTGATCCTCTTTCTCTTTGCCGCCATCTTTACTGCCCTTGCCATCCTCTCCCGCCCGGAGCAGCATGCCGATATCATCTTTGGTGAGGATGGAGTTTACACCGAGAGGATACCAGGATCCGAGAACCGGTTCCAGCGGTTCATGGCAATCGCCTGTGGTCTTGCAGCAATGGGAGCAACGGTGAGCGGTGATGTCTTTAACTTCTGCATCTTCACCTCCATGGTGGGTCTCACCTGTATCGGTATCGTTGCGTCATCAGGGAACAGGCACGTTTTAAATGCAGCCTTTGAGTATGGAATCGTCACCATGATAGCAATGATACCGCTCTTTGGCGGTGCGGCAATCGTAGCAGCAACAACCGGGACACTCTCGATATGGGAACTGGCAGGAGGTGCAATCGTGGTCCCGTTTGTTGCAAAGGCGTTCCTTGTCTTAGGGGTCATGGGTGAGGGGATGGCACCGTTTTATGTAGCAAAGGCAGAGATAACACGGGCACAGGGAGCCCCGTACATTCTCATGATCCATGTCAGTTCCCTGCTCATATTCCTGCGCATAATCGAGATCGTCATCACCATATAGGAGATCAGCATGCAGAGCAGAACCGGAAAAAAGATCGCAGGCACAAGCCTTGTCATCATCATCCTTGCAGAGTTGCTGCCGGCAGCAGGAATGATTCCCCCCTGGGCTGGCTTTATCCTGCTGGTCCTCTCCGTTCCCTGGTTCCTTTTGGGACTCATGCTCTGGTGGAGAGCCCCCGGGGGAGAGAGTGATCTGCCGTTTATCGGGTACTGATATGATACAATACATCCTCTTTGCACTTGCAACCGGCCTTCTCTTTCATGGCATCCACCGGAAGATGATTGCACGGATCCAGGGAAGACCGGGACCGCCAGTCTGGCAGGAGATACTGCATACGCTCAAGTTCTCATTCAAACAGACATGGATACCTGATACCGCAAGCGAGGTCCATTTTGTCGGGGTGGTGCTTGTCTCAATCGCCATCTGGATCCTTGCCCTCGGGGTTGTCATCTACGAAGGGAGTGTTCTTCTGCTCTTTGCTATCTACCTGCTCCACAAGATAGTCGAGCACGGGATGGGTCTCTCGTCCGGTTCACCGTATGCCAAGTTCGGGGCTATCAGGTCGGTCATATCGGCAGCATCTGAGCTCCCGCTCTTTGTAACAATCCTCCTTATCTACTACTTCACCGGTTCTCTCATGTTAAGTGATATCATCCAGTGGCAGGCATCAAACGGACCCCTCATCATCCCGGCATTTCCGGCAGCGGTAGCCATGTATCTCATCATCCTCTCAAAGATGCATTTCGGACCCTTCTCGATAATCGAGGGAAAAGAGATCGTCTCAGGAAACCGGACCGAGCATTTCGGGGTCTGGCGGGCAGGGCTTGAGGCAGGATTTGCAATCAAGACCTACGTCCTCTTAAACGCCTTTGTCCTGATATTCCTCGGGAGCTTCTCACTCCCGGTACTCGTGCTGATTATGGCAGTGATCCTTGTGACACTCTCGTTTGTCTGTGCGTACTGCCCGCTTCTCGGGCCATATGACACGGTCACGGTCCAGAGTCTTGTAACCGGTGTTCTGCTTGCCTACATCATCATCCTTGAGGTGGTTTTATGAGTCTCATACCTGCTGGCTGTATCGCAGGGGTTTCGGTCTATGTCACCCTTGCCCTCATTGAGGCTACGGATCATATGGCAGTACTTCCCGAGAGCGTAGGAATCGTCCTCCTGCTCTGCGGACTTGGATTCTTGATCTACCGGGACACTACTCCCGAACGTGATCATGTGGCTCACCGCTGGGAGATGGTTCTTCTTATCGGATGTATCACGCTCTTTTTCGTATATGCAGGATTGAGGACAGGAGGTTTTCTATGAGCACGGGTTCCCGCGAAGAAAAAGACGAGACGATCCGGTACGCGTATGACCTGACTGCGATTAAGTACGCAGCCTTAACAAGCAGGCGGCACGATGACGTGGTCAGGATTATTGCAGATGATTTACACTGCAGTGTACAGGAGATACGAAAGATCCTGATGGAGAATTGTGACATGATCCTTATCGAGTCGCTGGCTGCCCGGTACTACACCTACCTGTCAGGATCCCACGATGCCGGTGAGATATCTTCCATCATCAGGCCATACCTGTATACCCGGGTCATCCCGCTTATCAGAACCGGGTACATGAACACGGTCCTTGCACAGGTACAGACCATGATACAGGCAGGAACTTCCCGGGAGGATGCCTGTGCAGCAGGAAAGAAGATGATTGTTGAGGAGTTGCAGAAATGAGTCTCTTATCACGCCTGAAAAATGCGGTCAGGCAGCGATCCATCCATGTCTGTTACGTTGATACCGGTTCGTGCAACGGGTGTGATATCGAGATCCTGGCCTGTCTCTCCCCCCGGTATGATCTCGAACAGTATGGTATATACGTCCATAACAATCCGCGGGAAGCAGATGTCCTCCTCGTCGTTGGCGGTATCGCTCCCCAGTGGCAGGAGAAACTCCTGATGATCTGGAACAAGATCCCGGAACCAAAAGTAGCGATAGCAATCGGCAACTGTGCTATTTCAGGTTGTGTATTCAACCGGCGTGATGCACTCATCGATCCCCCGGCTTCTCATATCATCCCGATTGCAGCCGAGGTACCTGGTTGTCCTCCGCGGCCTGACGAGATCATAAAAGCAGTTCTCTCACTGGCCCCGGTGGTTTTTAAGGACTGGGAGGAGCGTCATTCATGAAGAAACGGGTTGATGTCTCAATTCCCCTCGGTCCCATGCACCCCATCCTCAAGGAACCCTGCCGGATAAAATGCGAGACCAGGGGAGAGCGGGTTATCAGTGTCGAACTGGAACTCGGGTACATGAAAAAAGGGATTGAGCGGATCATGAAGGGCCGTCCGTGGCAGGAGGTCATGTTCCTTGCGGAGAGGGTCTGCGGTATCTGCTCGGTCATCCATAACATGGTCTTTATCGAGGCGATGGAGAAGATATCAAGTATTGAGGTCCCGAAACGGGCAGCATACCTGCGGGTCATCGTCAATGAACTTGACCGGATACAGAGTCATCTCATCGCAAACTTCTCGTACTGCTACACCATCGAACACGAGACGATAGCCATGTATCTCCTCAATACGAGGGAGACCGTCATGGATCTGCTCGAGATGATAACCGGTGCACGGGTTACCTGTTCGTATATGATTCCCGGTGGTGTCAGGTTTGATATCGTTCCCGAAGATCATGCAGTTATTCATGCCGGAATCGACACGCTTGAGAAGGAAATTACCCGGTATGCCGGGATGTTTGAGAACGGGCCGCTCATTAAACTCAGGTCTTTCGGTGTCGGTATCCTGACTCCTGATGATGCTCTCCTTGCCCACGCGGTCGGGCCGACGGCACGGGCAAGTTCAATCGCATATGACGCACGATCAGATCACCCAACGTATCAGGATCTTGGGTTAACGCTCGTAACCCGGTCAGGATGCGATAACTATTCCCGGGTAATGCTCCGGTTTGACGAGATGTTCCAGAGCATCGCACTTATCAGGAAGGCACTTGCCACGCTCCCGGAAGGGCTGATCCGGGGTGGCGGAGTGTGTACTGCTGGATCGGTTATCTACAGTGGGGAAGCCCCGAGAGGTGAGCTCACCTACCAGATAACCTCAGATGAGTACGGGAGGATAACGGACATTGCTATTCAGACTCCCTCTATCATGAACGAGGAGGCATGTGTTCATTTCATGATGACCGATGTCACCTCGGTTGCCGATGTCAGTTCCAGCTTTATCAGTTGTGATCCCTGTATCGCCTGCACGGAGCGTTGAACATGAGATCGGTATACCTCTACCTCGCAAACATGTGCAGGGCGCGATGGCTACAATCGTTTTTTTTCCCAAAAACTGCACCTCTCGTTACCGGTGAGGGGTTCCGTGACTATCCCCACCTGACCGAAAATGAGTGCACCCACTGTTTCTCCTGCATGATGATCTGTCCGGCGCCGGAGGCCATCGAGGTCATCCAGGAGGGCGAGAAATGGCACCCGGTCATCTATCCCGGGCACTGTATTCGGTGTGGGCTCTGTGTCGAGATCTGCCCTGATTATGTCCTTGAGACCGGACACGTCAGGAAAAAAACAGGGCGTGATAACACGTTTTACCAGTTTACGTACCACCCGGTCGTAGATGCAACACGATGCATGGGGTGTGGTAACTGCAGCATCTCCTGCCCTGTCAACAAGGAGATTGACCCGGGACTGGCCCACTCCGGGTATACCGATTCAGACGAGGTTATCATGCGGGTTATTGAGGGGAAAGCACGCATCATAAACGAAGCAAAATGTACCGGTTGTAAGACCTGTGAGAACGGATGCCCGAACGGAGCTATCACGGTTGCACGGGTGCTCGAGGCAAAACAGGTTCTGGCAGCCGAGCAATAAAGAAGAGAGACGAGGAGAGATCATGGATACTACGATTGAAAAAACCGGGGTCGTTTCATTTTTCAAACTGATACTGTTCTTTATCAGAGGCTTTTCCCACCAGGCTCTCTTCCTTGTCATCCTTGCCATCATCATCGGATGTGTCGAGACGGTAAATATCGCACTGATTTATCCCATGATATCTACAGGTTTTCACATCGAACAGGAATCAGTACCCTTCTCCTGGTTCTTCTCCCTCTTTTACTCGATAATCCCGATAGGCTCCCCGTTTGTCAACTACGGGATCGTCTTTATCCTCTTTACCATCCTTGCCTTCTTTCTGCAGCTCTATTACTTCAGGACTGCGTATCGGTTCTCATCCTCTATCATCACCAAGATAAAGATGGATATCTTCTCTCACACAGAGAAGAGTGATTACCGGTTCTTTGTCCAGAAGAAACAGGGCGATATCCTCTATCTCTTTAATTCAGGTCCTGTGGCGGTAAATGGAACCCTGGATATGATGATTAACATCGTGGCAGATCTCGCCCTTGCAGCATCTATTCTTCTCCTCCTCTTTACGATATCCTCCTGGGGACTCATTCTCATCCTCATTGTTGGCCTTCTCTTTTACTGGGTTCTGCACTACATCGGGGTCCGGATATCTGAGCAGCTGGGCAGGCTCTCGGTCGCGTCAGGCCAGGGAGAGTACAAGGTCGTCAACGAGTACATCACCGGATCAAAGATGATAACCGCGTCAAATGCGGTCATGTTCTGGAAAAATCTCTATAAAACGGCTGTCCATCTCTACTGGGACCGGTACCAGGAGGCAAAGTTTATCGAACGGATACCGGTTCTTGCGATAAACTCGCTCTTCTACATCGCAGTCGGAGTGATAGTACTTATTCTCTACATCTACTATGCCGATAACTTCATGGCAGTGATTCCCACACTCGGGACCTTTGCGGTTGGTGCGTTTAAGATCCTGCCCCGGTTTACCAACTTTGGTAATTACAAACTAGGGCTAAAGAACCAGTACCCGGTCTTATGCAATCTGTATGAGTTTCTTACCGATGATACCTTCCGTACTATGAAACCGGGAAACCGTGAGTTTCGCGGTATGACAGGAGATATTGTTCTTGAGGATGTCTCTTTTGCCTACCAGCAGAAGGATGTTCTCTCTCACCTGACGATGATTATCGAGAAGAATAAGGTTACCGCGATAGTCGGCCCTTCAGGATCAGGGAAATCTACGATTACAAGCCTCCTCCTCAGGCTTTATGATCCGAGGGAGGGAACGGTGCTAATCGACGGGATCGATGTTCGCGAATTTGATATCGGGTCATACCGCAACCTCACCGGTTACGTGAGCCAGGACTCGTTTATCTTCCATGGGTCAGTCAGGGACAATATTGTATTCGGGATGGATTACACAAACGAGGATGTTTTGTGGAGTGCTGAGCGGGCTGATGCCGCTTCCTTTATTCAGGCACTTCCCCATGGGTATGACACTATTGTCGGGGACCAGGGTCTCCGCCTTTCCGGTGGTGAGAAGCAGCGGATTGCAATTGCCCGGGCGATCATAAGAAAGCCGGATCTGCTCATCTTAGATGAAGCAACGAGTTCACTTGACAATATATCTGAGACACTTGTGCAGAAGGCCATTGACAAGGTAGCTCTTGAGTGCACATCAGTCATCATTGCCCACCGGCTCTCGACCATTCAGAATGCAGACCGGATTTACGTGATAGAGCACGGACGGGTTGCCGAGTCCGGGACCCATGAGAGCCTGATGGAAGAGCGTGGTGTGTACTATGCAATGCAGATGGCTGCAAAGAGGGAGAAACCGAATCCGGTGCAGGATGCGTATGACGAACCGGAGGTGATATCATGAAATTTCTCTTCTATTCAGGCAGGACCGTGAACCAGGGCTCTTATATCGACAGGAAACAATCAAGGGAATACCAGGATGAAGTCTCCTCCTGCAGGATGAATCCGCTTGATATCTTCAGGCTCGGGATTCTTCCCGGCGACAGGATTATGCTTGCAAACCCTCACGGCTCTGTTGTCTGCACGGTATGCGAGGATGAAAACATCGTAACCGGACAGGTATTTCTGCCACTCGGGCCCTATGCAAACCAGCTGGTTCCGGGAACAACCCAGAGTACCGGTATGCCTGATTACAAATCAGTTTCAATAGAGATACAACCGACGAAAGACCCTGTTTTGGGAGTTAGCGATCTCATGCGAAGGATGCGGGAGGGTTATTCATGAAGATTGAGGATGCCATCTGTGCGTTTTGCGGTTGTCTTTGTGATGATATCGCTGTAGAAATTACCGGTCAGCAGATAACCGGTGTTGATAATGCATGCACGTTAGGGGCAGCACGGTTAACAGAAGACCTAAAGAGCCGCCTGAAGGGACCGATACATCGGGATGGTGATGTCTGGCAGGATATCTCCTATGAGAAAGCCATTAAAAAGACCGCTGATCTCCTTCTCTCTGCCTCCCGCCCGCTGCTCTTTGGATGGAGCAGCAGTGCAACAGAGACCCAGGCCGCGGGAGCTCATCTTGCCGAGCTCATCGGCGGTGTCATTGACAGTACCACCACCGTCTGTCACGGTCCTTCTATTCTTGCCATCCAGGAGGTAGGACACCCCGGGTGTACGCTTGGTCAGGTGAAGAACCGCGCAGAGACCGTCATCTACTGGGGATGCAACCCGATAGATGCCCACCCGCGGCACATGTCCCGGTACTCAACCTATCCGGACGGGTATTTCACAAAGAAAACACGAAAGAGCAGGAAGGTTATCGTGGTTGATATCAGGAAAACCGAGTCATCTGACATTGCCGATATCTTTATCCAGGTCTGCCCTGGTGGTGATTACGCGGTTTTGTCAGCTTTGCGGACCATTATTCGGGGAAGACCTGATGTTGTTCCCCCGGTTGTTGCCGGTGTTGCAAAAGAGCAGTTACTTGCAGTTGCTGATATCTGTAAAAAGACCCGGTTCGGAGCACTCTTCTTTGGTCTCGGGGTCACCATGAGCAGGGGGAAGTACAAAAATGTACGGAATGCCATCGAGTTTGTTGATGAGTTAAACCGGCACACGAAATGGACCATCACGCCAATGCGCGGACATGGAAACGTGTATGGATCAAACGAGGCGTTCACCTGGATCAGCGGGTACCCGTATGCGATAGATTATTCGCGGGGAATCGCCTTTTACAATCCCGGGGAGACCTCGGCAGTCGATATCCTCAGGCGACGCGAGTGTGATATGTGCCTTATTGTCGGGAGTGATCCTGGTGCGCATTTCCCCGGGTTCTGCGCTTCTTATCTTGCATCGATCCCGACTGTTCTCATCGATCCGTATCCAAATGCAACAACGCATCTTGCAACGATTCAGATCCCATGCGCGATTAACGGGATTGATGCGGAGGGAACGACCTACCGCATGGATGGGGTCCCGATACAGACACGAAAACTCATTGATACCGGCTATCCGTTTGATGGTGATATCGTGCGTGAGATTCATCGGCTGGTTGCAGCGGAGAGGGGAATATGAACGAGATACGTCTCAAAAATGCCTGTGTTATTGATCCTGTTAATGGTATCAGGGGCGAAGTGATGGATCTCTGTATCCGGGACGGGTGGATCGTAGAAGAGGTGAGCAGTTCTGCACCGGTACTGGATGCAAAGGGGTACCTGACCCTGGCAGGAGCTATCGATTCGCACTCCCACATCTGCGGGACCAAGGTGAACTTCGGGAGGTACATGTCACCAAATGATATGCGCGCAGGCAGGGAAGCTTCGCGCGGCATTATGCATCCTATCTCGGGATATAGTGTCCCGACTACCTATGCCAACAGTTACCGGTACTCTGCGATGGGGTACACTACCATCCTTGAGGGTGCCATGGCGCCGCTGGAGGCACGTCATACCCACGAGGAGTTCATGGCAACTCCTCTTCAGGACATGATGGCAAACACCCTCTTTGACGGGAACTGGAACATCATGGAGGCTATCCACGAGAACGATCACAAGCGTGCTGCAGCAATCGTAGGGTGGACGCTATCAGCCGTGAAAGGGTTTGGGATCAAGCTTACGAATCCCGGAGGGACCGAGGCGTGGGGATGGGGAGATGATGTCCAGGATATCCACGAGACCGTGCCTGATTTCGGGGTGACTCCGGCAGAGATCATCACGACCATGATAAAGGCAAACGAGATGCTCAATCTCCCCCATTCGGTGCACCTGCACTGCAATAATCTTGGAATGCCTGGGAATTATGCAACAACACTTGAGACGATGGATCTTGCACGAGATCTCAATGAAAAGCGACAGACCCTGTATCTTACTCATGTTCAGTTCCATTCCTATGGCGGTTCGACATGGGCTGATATGGACTCGCGTTCTGAAGCAATAACAAAGAAACTTGCATCATGTCCTCATATTGCCATTGATATCGGTCAGGTTCTCTTCGGGCGCACGACGACCATGACTGCTGACGGCCCGATGGAATGGCGCCTGTATACCCTTCATCATAATAAATGGAGCAACCATGACGTCGAACTAGAGACCGGCTCCGGGATAATTCCTGTTTATTATGACCGGAAGAACCTGGTGAACAGTATCATGTGGGCAATCGGTCTTGAACTGGTGCTGTTAAACCAGGATCCCTGGAAAGTCATGATGACGACTGACAATCCGAACGGGGCTCCCTTTGTCAGGTACCCTGAAATTATCGCACTTCTTGCAAGTCAGAGGTACAGAAGCGAGGTTGCAAAAACGATTCACCCCCGGACAGAGCACCGGGTGCCTCTTCTCTCACTTGATCGCGAACTTTCCCTGTACGAGATTGCGATTATTACCCGGGCAGCTCAGGCGCGGGCACTCGGTATTCTTGACCAGGGAAAAGGACATCTGGGTCTGGGGGCACGCGCCGATGTTGCAGTGTATCCGCTTTGCATCGACACTCTTGATCCGGGTCAGGAATATAAGCAGGTACAGGAGGCTTTTTCACGGACACTCTTTACCATCAAGGGTGGAACGCTCGTCTCACGAAACGGTGAGGTCATCGTGGAAGAGAAGAACCGGACGTTCTGGGTCGATCCGCAGATATCAGATGAATACAACCTCTCACGTGATGAAGCGTTTAAGAGACGGTTTGACCACTATTATTCGGTGAGGATGAATAACTATGCGGTCCAGGATCGGTATATCCCGCGCGGAGTTCGTATCCCTACCGAAACCGCGCTCTGATACCGTTCTTTTTGGATCAGGGAATCAATGAATGGGTGGTTCACGTGTTTCATATGGTTTGGGTGTTTTTGTCATAGGTGAGATTCCCAAAAGAGAGGGATCTGCAGTCCTGCGCGTGACACCCCATCCCTGATATCTGATACGACCACAGATATGCATCCGGTATCAACCGCTTGTGAATCCATAATCACGATCCCGATATGCGGGCATGGTGTTTCTGAATGGTAGACAGGATACCGGATCCTGACTGATTGTTTTTTATATTTTTCTGAAACAGCGTTTATTACTGACTCTATCTGTTTTTCCTCTGATGATTGGTTCGGGGTTTTCTGTACCGGGAGGAGGAGTGAGAGAACCGGGGATGGTGGCAGTTCCTTTTTGATGTGGGAATCATACAGTGATTGCAGGGTATAAAAGTCATCAAAGAGAGCGAGAGAATCAACGACATCTGATACCTCCGGGTTGCGGAGTAGTGCATCGGTTTGTAACTCTCCGATAACAATCCGGGAGTAGGGATGATCTTTAAAACCCTCAATGATGGCATATTCCACTCCCCGGTCAGCAAGGGAACAGAGAGCCAGATGGAGTGATGTTGTCCTCTCAGTCCGGACGGTCTTCTCATCATCGATACCGATTGATGCTCTGATACCGGTCTCGAAAAAGAGGGTGGTATCCTTGCCCGGTGTCAGGAGGAACCGGTGATGGCCGAGGTGTTTAATAGTACCTGTCTGACCGGAATCTCCGAGGACTGTACAGAGCTTTCTGATAAACGTCGTCTTTCCGGATCCGGATCTCCCGACAACCTGGATTATCTTCATTGCTGTATGAGAGGTTTCGCAGGTGATACCTTATATAATACGGGATTGTTCTGTGGATGATCCGGGATAGAAGTTTCTTATTTTCTATCGGCTAGGGGGTTTCCCCTTTGCGAACCGGTTTCTGCCTCAAACATAGGGAAAACTTTGTAAGACGGGTTATACAACTATATGCCAGGAAGCGCTTACGAATCAGAAGAATTTGGTCTCTAAGGTGTGAGAATCATGAGATTATGACAGTCCTCTAATATAAGTAAACCGGTGCTTGGAATGGTATAGATTTATCTATGCTGTCAGAGAAGAGAAAAACCATTTTCTCTGCCTGTCCTACCTAAATCAAGCGTGTTTTATGCTTTCATTGTGTCCTGATGGGAACATGAGGAGAATCGATTATTTTTATGCCCCTGATATGGAATAGATTATGAGAGATGCCTATGGAGATTACCATCACCTTTTTACCAAATGATAAGCCGAATATTCCGGTAGAGGCAGAGAGCATTGTTCCATCTGCTTTTATTGCCAGGGAGGAAATTTTTGTCTGGGAGGGGAATAAGAAGCGATCTCTCTCTGATATTGCAGAGATAGAGTACAACGGCAGTACCAAAGAGGTGACTGATATTCACGTAATTCTTACCGGTGAGACCGGCAGGGTGAAACGGGTGGGGGAATACATGAATGGCGGACGTATCACCATAAACGGGGATATCGGGATGCACTGCGGTAACTTCATGGAGTCAGGCATCATCGAGATCAGAGGTAATGCCGATGCGTGGCTGGGCAGAGAGATGCGGGGTGGCACGATCATCTGCCTTGGTTCCTGTGGTGATTACTGCGGGTCAGGGTACCGGGGTGAGAAACGCGGAATGCGGGGTGGCACGATAGAGGTCATGGGGAATGCCGGTGACTTTTGCGGTGAGTATAACAGCGGGGGTGATATTATTATTCATGGCTCCTGCGGGGATATGGCAGGAGTCGAGATGAATTCAGGGACACTTACGATCTTCGGGGATTGCTACCGGCCCTGTGGCAACCTGACCGGGGGAAATGTGACGATTCACGGGACCGCATTTGAGATGCTCCCCGGATTTCGTGACCAGGGAACGGTTAGTGTTGATGGGATATCCTATAGCCGGTTTACCGGGGATGTCGCAAACCGGGGGAAAGGGGAGGTAATTGTTCAGAAATTTTGCAGGTAGATACGGATTATTCTGGATATTATTCCTGATATCGGTACCGATGGGTGTATACATACCTGATGGTTATTTCTTCCTGCCATGTATCCTGGATTCCCGCCGGACTCGTTATAAATCGGCGGGAATCCAGGAGGTAAAATGTTACGAAATTTTTAATGCGGAATGATGGCTGAAAATTGCGAAGAGGCAATAGTAATGAGGGGCTAAATCCTCAATCGATAAATCTGGTATTACGTTATTCACGCGCTTTTTTTGGAATAATGTCAAATTCTTCTTTCTTGTTGACTATTGTGTTACTTATTTTTCTTATAGAGAAAAGTGATAAGTATCATTTCTAAGAAAAAGAAAATAATGAAATTATTTATCTCGTTAGGTCTCATATCGGCGATTTGTTTATTTGTTGTTACTCCTGTCTCTGCGTACCTTGATCCAGGTACCGGTAGTATGATTTTTCAGACGCTTATTGCCATTCTATTAGGGGTATCAATATCAATAAGAATATATTGGATCCGTATAAAAGAATGGTTTTTAAAAATAAGAAAATGAATGATACCTGCTTGAGAGAGCCAAGTTCATTTCGTGATCCATGTGGTTTTATCTTTTATCAGGAAGGATTGGTATTTCGACAGATAAACAAAATATATGCTCATCATTACGATCATTTTATTAGCAGCCAATTATATCAGAATTTAGCAGATAATGGGTTGATTTTAAAACACGAGAATGTTGAATTACTATCGCAGGAATCAGATGATGCGTATCTTATTATAAAGCAGGATAAAATACCTTTCATCAATTATCCTTATGAGTGGTCCTTTTCTCAACTCAAAGATGCAGCTCTTCTCACATTACAGATACTGAAAATTTCTCTGGATCATGGGATGATTTTGAAAGATGCATCAGCCTTCAACATTCAATTCATCAATGAGAAACCTGTATTTATTGATACCTTATCATTTGAATTGTATAAAGAAGGTGTACCCTGGATTGCCTATCAGCAATTTTGTGAGCATTTTCTTGGACCTCTTTTATTGATGCACTTTTGTGATGTGAGATTAAATAGAATGACGCAATTGTATCTTGGGTCAATCCCAATTGATATGGTTAGTAAACTATTACCCTCAAAAACCAAGTTTTCATTTCGTCCTCTCGTTCACATCCATCTTCATGCGAGAAGCCAGAGAAGGTTTGCTGATACAAGTAAAAAAGTTAAAATTCCTTATGTGAGCAAAAACGGGATCCTGGGTCTTATCAATTCTCTTGAAAAAGCGGTTATGAAATGCAACTGGGAGGGATTGGGTACTGAATGGATTGATTATTATCAGGATACAAATTACTCTGATCGTGCATTTTCATTCAAAAAGCAGAAGGTACATGAGTATATAAATCAGATAAAACCTGGAATTATCTGGGACTTTGGTGCTAATACCGGTGAGTTCTCGAAAATCGGATGCTTCAACGATGCTCATGTAATTGCTTTTGATGGTGATTGTGGTTGTGTAGAGAAGATGTATCAGGAATTTAAACAGGATAGTATTCCTATCACTCCTCTCTATATGGATCTCTGTAATCCTTCTCCCTCAATTGGATGGAATTTAGAGGAAAGAAAAGATATCAAGTCAAGGGGCCCTGTAGATATGGTTTTATTTCTGGCATTAATTCATCATCTTCGAATCACTGGAAATATCCCATTTATACAGATATTTGAATTTCTCTCACAAATTTCGCGTTATGTAATTATTGAATTTATCCCGATTTCAGACTCTCAAGTGAGAAAAATGATTATTAACAGTTTGAGTTCTTTTTTGGATTATTCTGAGGAAACCTTTGAGAGTAGCATGAAAGACTACTTTACAATAATTGCAAAAGAGAAAATTCCCGATTCAACCAGGACACTTTATCTAATACATAATGTAAAATATTTATAATTGTGATACTATGAAAAAGTTTTTTAAAAAAAAATTTATTGAATTACCTCTGCATCCCTATTTACTTATTGGATATCTTAGTCTTCTTTTCATCTCAAATGATCTGGAAACCGGTTTTCCTATCGAGACGATTTACCTTCCGATGGGGTTGCTGTTTTTTATTGTTTCTGCAATATTGATTAGTTTTCATTTTTTTGGAAGAGATTACAAGCATATTGCAATTTTTTTAACGATATTTATCTTCATCAATTATGCTGCTTATCCTTTATATGAGATAATTGGGGATATATTAGAAAACTTGTTTTTTTTCCGACAGTTATACTTTTTTATCTTTTTAACACTTTTCATGTGTTGTGTATTCTTTATACTGCGCATGAGGTTTATCAAGCAGAATGTTGGTCAAATAACAATTGTATTAAATATTATCTGTGTGATCCTCCTGTTTCAGGTCTGTGCATCAATTGTCGTTCTCTCATTATCTGATACTGATCCGATGCAAAAACATCCACTTGATGTATCATTCGATGAAAATCCACTATTTCCGCAATTGAATGTATCAAACTCTTTAAATGAAAGAGATTATTATTTCCTGATTGTTGATAGGTATCCCGGAAAAGAATCACTCACTGAGTTTTGTGATTTTGATAATTCTGAATTCTTAAACAACCTGAAATCTTTTGGTTTTACCGTTATTACCAATAGTTCGAGCAATACTGGATCAACAAGCACATTTACTGATATTGTAATGAATTTAAACTACACATATTATCCTTATGAACTTGGATATTATCATAAAAATGGTTATCAATTAATTGATTTTTTTAAAATAAACGGATTTAAAACATATGGAGCGTACTCCCATCACTTGCCTTTATATAAAAAACAAAAAAAGATGGAACTAGATGAAATATTGAACCATCATGATGGTTCAATTTTACCGGCAATATCTGATGAAATCCCCCAATTGATAGTTATTGAGTTTATCAGAAACTCTTATATTGGGGCAATAATTGAACTGATTGATCAGAGATTTGAGACTCAGATATTCAGCTCTCTTATCGACTCAGACGTCTTAAAAGAGTATACAAAATGGATTATTGCAACGAGATCATCACCTGATACGCAAAAACAATTATTTTCTCATGTGGGTAATGTTTCATTCGTTCCCGATACTACCTTTACCTATGTGCACTTTAATGGAATAGGTGGTATGAGTGGTAATAAATCTGAATATTTAAACAGAGTAAAAGAAATAAATCATCAAATTGAGGAGATGATTGGATGTATATTACATAATTCTGAAAAGAAGCCGGTTATTGTATTATTATCAGATCATGGAGATTATCCTGCCCTTAAAAGTAATGAAAAATACCAATCAGATATTGAGCCTCATAAGGAATTTATTGAACAATGGGGTTGTTATTTTGAAGAAGGGGCATGTAAAGGAGATAATATCGGTTCTAATTACATGGTGAATAATTTTCAGGCATATTACCTTCCTGATGGAGGAGATATGGTATTGTATGAAACAATAACATCAGTCAATGCATGGAGAATGATTCTCAATTATTACTTTCATGGATCCCTTTCCCGGTTGGATGATATTTCATACTGGAAAGGACAAAATGGATGGTATAAAGTCCGTGAAAATGGACAATCGATGAATTGTATGAAAGTCTCTTTTCCCACGAATGATTCTACCGTTTAGGATTTATCAGTTTTACCGAGCCCATCCAGTTTAAATTTCTTCACTGGATGGGCCCTCCATAGTTAATGTTATTTAATTGAACCAATAGATACTTATAAAATAATATATGAACGTTTTTATCTTAACAGGGTATTATCCTCTAAAAGATTATCCAATAAATGGGATTTTTATCATCAGAAGGGTAAAAAAATTAAAAGAACATGGAATCGATTTAAAATTACTCGCATTCCATATTAAAGAGAATTTTTCCTATTGGTTCTATAAAAAAATCCGAAGGCTTCCTTTAAATAATAAAAGGATAAAGATTGAAGTTGATGGGATTGGATATCAATTCATAATAGTTACCGAAACGTTTTTAGATCATATTTTAAAGGGAAATCATTGGCTGACAATGAGAACTAATGCTGTGATTAAAGAAATAACAACGGATCATTATGATCTTATCCATGCTCATAGTGCATATCCTGAAGGTTTCATTGCTACCCTTGTTAAAAGAATTACCGGGATTCCCTGTATTATTAGTTGTCATGGATCTGAGCTAATGGTTGCCTCACGTTGTAATCCAAAAAATCAAAAAAAAATTGTTTTTTCATTAAATAATGCAGATAAAGTTTTTTTCCCAAGTACTAGTCTTCTTAATTATGCACAGGAACTAGGTTATTCTTCTCATAACTATGAGATTTTTCCGACTATTGGAGTAGATATATCCGTGTTTTCTCTTATGGAAAAAGAGAAGGCACTAAAATTCCTTCATTTGGAACAAAAAGGGAAAAAGTATGTAGGTTTTATCGGACGACTCTGTTTTGTAAAGCGATCTGAATCATTACCTGTAATTTTTTATCATATTGCCCAAAAAGTTCAGGATGTTGAATTCGTTATTATCGGCGACGGGGATCTCGAAGATTCTGTCAAGTTTGCATGTGCCCAGAATCAGATATCTGTTCATTTTTATCGATATATTGCACCAGACCAGATCCCGTTCTGGATGAATGCCTTTGACGTTCTTATTCTCCCAAGTCGGAGTGAAGGGCTGCCTAATGTTGTCATGGAGGCACAATCGTGTGGGTGTCCGGTTGTCGGGAGTGATGCTGGTGGAATACCTGAAGCAATCGGGTTCGGAGGAGCGGTTGTGGAATCGGGATCAGCGTTTGAGGAGCGCTTTGCTGATGCTGTTATCTCGATATTATCCGATCCCCCGGATCGGGAACAGGTAAGGGAGTGGGCACAAAGATTTGATAGTGAAGAAATAATCAAGAAACAGATCAGAGTGTATGAAGAACTAATCAGGTCGGAATCATAGGGATTATTTTAGAAATTTAATGTACTACGTGGATATTGCATAGTATGGTTCTAAAAAAAGCACGTTATCTGTTTTATATGGTTATATACTGTCAGGATATAAGGCATCTTATTAACTTATTAAAAAGATTATCTGGATAATCTGAATGAATTTATAAATTATTAAAGAATCACTCACACGATATGGTTCCCAATAATTAAAAAACTGTATCAATATCATGAAAATTGGATTTATTACTTCTGAGTATGTTTATGATGGAAATATTACCGGTGGCCTTGCAAATTATCTGAAAAAAACCGGAGATGAATTAGCACGAAGAGGGAATGAGGTTATTATCTTTACCTATTCGAATTCCCAGAATCGATATAATTGTGAGGGAGTTACAATAATTCAGGTTAATATAAAATTAATTCAAAGGTTTATTATTCAATGTTTAAACTTCTCCAATGCATCAAAATTTCTCATCCCGATAACGAACCAGTTCTTTATCGCACACAATATTGCAAAATCTGTCCTAAAAGAACATAAAAAACAACCACTTTCAATTATTCAGACATCAATTACAGGCTACGGGCTAGGATTTTCCATTCTTAAAAATAAAAGATTCCCAGTTGTGTGCAGAATATCAAGTTATCAACCACTTAATAGGTCTGCACTAGGAGTGAAGAGATCACTGGCAAATATACTGGTTGACTGGTTCCTTCTCCATCAGATTACCCGGGCGGATTCTGCGTATGTCCCGAGCAGACACCTTCAAACTATATACAAGCGGTTTGAAGCCATTGATGTAGACCTTATTCGAACGCCGATAGAATTTTATACCGGTGAACTGGATAATTCTTTTTATGATGAAAATCTATCAGGTTGTAAATATCTCCTTTTTTTCGGGACCTTAAACGGGATAAAGGGTGCAGATTTAATCGGTCCTGTCATTCCAACGATTATTCAAAAATATCCTGATATTGTCTTTGTGTTTATTGGATCTGATAGTTATCTTCCTGACGGTTCAGGTTTTTTTCAGTCGATTCTAAAAAATACTGGGGTTTCAGAAAAAAATATTCGATATTTTCCTCCTCTTCCAAAAAAGATGCTTTATCCCGTGATCAGGCAGTCATACGGGGTTATCCTTCCTTCACGAACTGATAATTATCCAAATACCTGTCTTGAAGCGTTATTTTGTTATGTTCCGGTAATCGGAACCGATAATTCCAGTCTGGATGAGATGATTACTGATAAAGTAACTGGATTTATTGCGAAAAATGGTGATTCTGAAAGTATATATCATGCTATTGATATGTTGCTCTCTCTCTCACCTGATGAGATCGCAGAGATGAAAAAAAATATTTCAAAATGGGTCGAAGAAGTGAAAGAAGAAGACAGGATTGGAATGTTAATTAAGTATTATCAGAGGGTTATAAATGAATATTGTGCATGAAAAGACATCAGTTGTATCGAGTTCACGAATTGAGTGATTATTGATAATTTGAGGCAGATTGCCACTGATAAATGAAAAAGATGAATAATAGAATAGGTACTATATTACTATGTTGAAAAAGAACAAGTTTTATCAATCACTCTATGAAAACCGTGCCTTAAAGGAAGGCTATCCGGATTTAAAACGCCTGGGTGCACAGTATAAAGCAGAAAAACGTCAAAAAATTGTGACCCCTGATGGATCTAAACGGTATCAACAACTATTTGACTTTTTTTTCCAGTTAGTAAATAGAGAAGAATTGTCAGGAAGATCACTGGATGTAGGGTGTGGTCCTACCCCGGTTATAGTACAGGAAATGTTACTCAATGGGTTTGATGCCAGAGGGATTGAACCCGTTTTAGAGATGTGTCAATCAGCAAGGGAATTTTTAAAAAACAATGATATCATACTAAACGGGAACGTCGAACAGATACCGGTTCCTGATAGTTCTCAAAGTTTTGTGGTTCTCAATTATGTTCTTGAACATGTCGATTCTCCTATTAAAACTATGAATGAGATATACCGGGTTCTTGAACCGGGTGGAGTTGCCTATATCAGTACAACAAACCGACACCTTTATTATAATGGAGAGTATACTAAAAGGTTTTTTCAATGGTATCCTTCTATTTTAAAAGAATCATATGTTTTCATGCATCTTCATTACCTGCCTGAACTTGCGAGGTATTCATCCCGGCCGGCAGTTCACTGGTTTAGTTATAGTGATTTATGTAAATTAGGACGCGATGCAGGATTCTCGTCCTTTTATTCAACAATTGATTTAATAAACGAAAAAACCGTAAAAAAGAGATATAAATCAGTCTTTCTCTCCCTTGTGAAATATTCTCCTCTGCTCCGGTCGGTTTTTTTAACCTTTACGAGTAGAGGTTCGATTATTTTTATGGTGAAACGGAGAGCAGAATAAGTTTTTACGTTAAATAATCAATTTGGGAGCAAATCTACAATGTATATATACAAAATAAATCTTTCGAAATTTTACCGATTTTTATATTAAAAAATTGATTGGTCGTTGATTGAAAATCATATAAAATCTCTTCAATTTCACTTTTTTTTAGATAGGGGAATTTTTGAAATTTGTATTCTTTGTAAATGCTCGGGTTTAAAAAGGTATAAATATCTGTTAAATATTCAGATAATTTTTTTTCAATAGGGAAATTGGCAGGATATTGCGTTAATTCAATTGTATCTAAGCAATCTAATATTGCCTCACTCGCATATTTTCCCTCAATATTTGAGATATATTTTTCTGCAAAATGAACTTTTTCATCATAATTAAACGGGATTTTTTTATTATTTATCACATCTGATATATGATGTATCAGTTCTGCTTCATCAGATGCTGAATAACTGAGTTTATTTGGGAGGGGATGTTCACATATTTCATCTTTATAAGGCCTATATGAGATGGAGATCTTCCCAAGTAAAAAAGATTCAACACCTGTTGTACAATTGTTATGTACCATGACATCAGATGCCAGAATCCATTCATTAGCGTTCCCCTCACTGACAACTTTTATATTTGCATTTTTTTGGGTTAATTCAAGATATGGTTTGTGACTTTCTGATGGATGAGGCCGTATAATAATCGTGTGTTGTTTAAATTTATCTGCAATAAGAGGAATCGATTTAATAAAATAAGGAAAAAGAAGTTCTTGTAAATTCTTCATCCTTTTCATTAGAATCAATTCTTCTTCTGATCTGATTAAATCCGCAGACCTCATGAAATCGATTCTATCTACATCCAGATTAAAATTTATAATCGGAAATTTTGTATTTATTAATATAATATTACCATATTTTAAACGAATTTTCTGAGCATTTCTGGAAAATATCTCTCTAATTTCTGGTCTCAATAAATCTAATCTAGGGTTTCCAGAAATAATTATTTTATCATTAGGATGACTCATTGATGTACTGATATCATAAGCCTGATTTAAACCCCAACAAAAAAAACGATCAATCAGATCAAACGATCTGGTGCTTAAACGTCTTTCGCAATAATCATCTCTTCCCAAATAAATAAGTCCCTCTTCACATAATGCTGATACATGATTACCATATGAAATTGCTTTTTCTATTAAAGCTTCAGACCCTGGATGAATACTTTTTTCAATTATGATACCATTTGGCAACGCATACTGTTTTGCCCTGAGAATGCTCATGTTCCCAAGCACTACCCCCCATCCCCTTTCAGCAGCCAAAAATGATAAGAATAATTTTGCATAAAGTTCTCGAACTTTCGTCTCAATGGGTAAGTGTAACCAACGACGGGAAGATATGATAATGTGAGTCATAGATTCGATTATCCTACTATAATCTATTTAACAACGAGAAATGAAACATTTTTTTTATCCCGGAGAGCCTTTAAAAAAATGCAAATCTGAGTTATATATAAATTTGGTTTATCACCTTTAAGGTGTTTTGATATATATTTTATTTCAGGTATTAAATCAAAGATTTCAGTAATGTTTGTTTCCATCATAAGTTTTTGATTATGTGCGTTTAAATATAGGGTGATTTTATCAAAAAGTTCTTTTATTAATGGAATTCGTCCATAAATACCAAACCGCCGTTCAGTTTTAATCATTGAGGAGGTTATAGGTTTATCTTTCATTAATTGAGGATTAAATTCATTAATTGCCCATTCGACAAACGCATTTTCTTCTTTATGCTCTTGTAGTAGAGATATGAAGAGTTCGCGTGAATTTTTTTGTCCATCAAAAACAGGCATTCCATTCTCGAATAAAAATGTTGAACGGGCAGCATCTTTGCCATGATTTGATAAAATATTATAAGACAGATCAGCAAGAATATCCTTTCGATAATTTTTTGACTTAATTTTCTGTAATATTTTTATAATACTCTTTTTCCTATGTTCTTTTTCTTGATTAAGTATTGAATTATATTGTGGATAACGTTTTAATGCAACTGATATTTTTTTTCCTTCTAATTGTAACCAATACTCAGTTATATCACTTATTTGATAAAGACGGCCTTTCCAACCTGTTAGAGTACTCATGATCCTCATCGATAGACCTGGATATATATGTGTTAATAAACCTGCAGAGTAAAGTGCACCTACTGCAAAATAACCATCCCATCTTGTGAGATATCCTTTATCCTTCAGAAAATTATAGCCAACTGTTCGTAAATGTGTTAAAGGCACTTCATGGAATGAAGCCCCGGCAACAGATGCAATTTTTTTTGCAACAGCAGATTCTCTTTTTGAGGTAAAATAATGGTAACAATGAATCTTTTTATTCAGATAAGTCAGAATTGCCAGTTCAAGCCTGCTATCAAATCCCCCACTTATTGCAAGACAAATTTCATCTGTATCTTGATACACTGCTTGATATTGTTCAATTAATAATTTTAGAAATGATTCTTTTGTTATTTTCTCATGAAAATCAAAATCAATATCTGACCATTCGATAGATGGAGATGGATTTTCAAAATTGAATACATAAAAAGATGTTGGCATTAATATTGTAATATCCTCAATTAAATGGGAAAAAACACTCCTGATAGCGGATGATCCGGATGCAGCAAGTAATAACTCGACGAGACGGATGTGTAATGTTTCACCAGAGATCACTAATTCTGAGACATCATTTGATAGCCAAATCTCATTCTTCATCGTTCTGACATATAAAGGAAGTAAATTCCGGTGAAGTGTCCGAATAATAACTTTTGAAGGCTCTACCCATCCAATTATATCTGTATTATGCGTGTAATCTAACCTGATAATCGAATTTTTCACACATATTTTTCCGCTTTTCTGCAAAAAAACAGGATTTGTTCCATCTCTGGAAAATATTAATTTGAAAGCATTTTTTTCAGCATTTTCGATGTATTGCACAATAATTCCTCATTACCAAAAAACCGTTTTAATTTTATGAGTTATATATAATTCGGATTTCTCCGTTGGTTTATAAGTGCATCCTTCAAAGTGTGGTGTAATAAGAGGTTTGGATGTTTCTTTGCATCCTGAAAATGACATCAATATTTAGTTATATGCCTCCCACCCAAAAATATTCTTTCTTCCAAGACGGGGTTCATCCAGTTCAAAGGTGGTGACATCGGCTCCCTCATGGTATTGAACAGAGTACTGACGCCTGAGCATTCTTTGTAAGAATCTGGCATTATTGGTTCTGCCGTCAATAATCATGAAAAAGCCAGGCAGAAGTGTGGATTCATACTTGAGGATATCTCCTGACATCACCGTGCGTTTAGGATTTTGAAATGATATCCCATGGATATTACCCTGCACCGTTGATGGATCAGGTCCATCCAGATACACAAAATCAGGTACAACATCGGGTAATTGATCATAGAAATGACATATTTGTCCCTGATATTCAGCGATAGATACGCTGGAAAAAACAATCTTCGAAAAATCAGAAAGACCGATATTCTCTATTTTACTCTGTGTGTTATTACGCCATATTTCCGAAGATTCTATTGAAATGATGCGAGGTTGTTCATAGCGGTTTTTTTCATTACAAGAAAAATTGTTGCAATATTCCTCCCAATTCTGTTTTAATGCATATGCCATCAAAATAGTCGAGAACCCGGATCCAAATTCCAGAATTTCATACGGCTTACGTTCACGAACAAGGAAATATAATCTAACAAGGTCATCCCATTTTGGGACAATTTCTTCTTCCAAACCCTGGTTGAGAATAGTAATAATGCCTAATTTCTCAAAAAACTGCCACGCTTCATCCTCAGTTATGTTATATATATTCATGTTACTTTGCCAATGAATAATGATTTATGAGTTTATGTGCCATAAATAGCTCAGTTTTACCCATTGATTCAACTGTACAACCCCCTATGTGCGGGGTGATAAGCAGGTTTGAATGGCTTCTTGCATACGCGATAAGCGGATCACCATTTTGCCATCCATTATTTTCCCCACATAGGACATCAAGTGCAGCTCCACCTAGATGTCCTGTCAGAAGCCCATCAAGCAAAGCTTTTTCATCAAGTATCTCACCCCGTGAGGTATTAACCAACAATGCACCTTTCTTCATGGAAAAAATTTCACATTCACCAAACATACCATGCGTATCTGATGAATAATTGACATGAATACTGACGATATCAGATTCTTGAAGCAATTTATTCAATGATACTAACCGAACCCCTTCAGGAACTTCAACAGAACTCTTGTTATAACCAATGACATTCATTCCAAATGCATTTCCATAATTCACCACCTTCGTTCCGATTCGGCCAAGCCCGAGGATGCCAAGTGTTTTACCGTGAAGCTCGATTCCTCTAAATTTATCCCGATCCCAGTTTTTGACAAGAACGTCATGATAAGCATGTGGCAATGAACGACAGAGTGCCAGGAGTAAAGCCCAGGTATGTTCTGCAGTAGCATAAATATCATTAAGGAATTCTCTTTCACCCTGGAGAGATAAAACAGTTATTCCCCGTGTTTCCGCCTCATTGATATCGATATGATTTAGTCCAGTAGTAGCAGTGACAATAGTTTTCAGTCGGGGAGCTGCTTGCATAATCTCTCTATTTATCATATGGCCAAGGCGGACGATAAGGACATCATAATGATGAATAATAGGTAAAAGCGCACTCCGTTCATATGGACCGTCATCAACAACTCCTAGGCTTTCAAGCATCATTCGTGCGTGTGGACTATACCCATCAGGCTCAAGATTCAGAATACGTAAAAAATTGTTGCTACTCATGACGACTCATCATCCATTCTGCCAGTTCAAGGTCAAAGGGCTCATCAATGTTAACTGAACGCTCTCGGGGCATGATATATGCAGCCATGTTATCACAAAAAAAACTTTTATTTTTTACAATCTGTTCTCTTGTAGCGATATACAATGCACCGTTACGAACATATACCTGCTTAAACTCCTGTCTTCTGGTATGGACTTTACCTTCATTAATTACAGAAACAAGTTTGTTATCCTCCAAAAAATACATCGTCGTTGGATGAACAGATGAAGCATCACGGACACTAATCAGTGAATCTGCTCCAGATCGTGAAAATAATTGTATTGCATCATCGATATCAATTGAAAGACGCATTGGAGCAGTTGGTTGTAAGAGAACAATAATATCTACCTGAAGGTTGTACTTGCGCTCATAATTTCCTAACTCGTAGATAACAACATCAATGCTTCCCACTCTATCTGTTGCCAATTCCAATGGCCGAAGGGATGTAGTTATTAATCCATATTGTGCTGCACAATCGGCAATAATTTGAGAATCTGTGGATAATATGACATCATTTAGGCAATTGCTCTTTAATGATGCTTCAATAGAATAAGCTATCAAGGGTTTTCCCGCAAGATTGGCAATATTTTTTTTAGGTATACTTTTTGATCCACCTCTGGCGGGAATAATTCCAAGGATAAATACCATCGACATCTCACCCAAATCACAAATTATTGGATGTAAAACTGCTTCCTGACATCAGGCTTTACCTCTGCCAATATATCTGCCATCTTCTTCCCGGCGTTTCCATCACCATACAGATTACTCGAGGGGTACTTCCCATGTTTCACCTGATAAAAAATTGCCTCATATATATAATCAGCATTAAAATCTGGTACATCCAGAACATTTTCACTCCGTTCCCGCTGGTTCTGCCGGGATCCGATATTGACGCAAGGGATACCAAGGAACGAACCTTCCCTGATGCCACTTGAAGAGTTACCGATGAGACATGCACAACGATTGATCAGGCGGATATAATCCTCAGGTGAAAAATTCCGGAAAAAATGAAATGGATATTTTCCATCTTGTGCGATAAAAACACGAAGGGCCTTTGAAACGGCATCTGATCCAGCATCAACATTTGGCCAGAACCATACCGTTTGCATCCCTGTTCTTTTGAGAGCGTCAAGGGTCTGTTGAGTCTGTTCAAATGCCTCTTCATATTCTGTCGTCACCGGATGTTGGAGAACAACAAGGAATGGTTGATCCCAGTTTAATCGTTGTCCAGTTCCACCATATTTGTAAAAAAGGTTTTCAGAACTGTCATTACATACTTCTGCAGCAAGATCCATGGCCGGGCATCCTGTTACAAATACTGAATCCGGATTCTCGCCCATCTGAATTAAAATTCTGCCGGCTTGTTCAGTCGAGGGAAAATGAACATGTGCCAGTTTGGTAATGGCATGCCGTACTGACTCATCAATAGAACCTGTGAACTCGCCACCCTGTGTATGCACGAGGGGGATATTCATATAACTCGCAGCGACTGCAGTTGCGAGAGTCTCAAACCGGTCAGCAACGGTAAGTACCATATCAGGCTTCAGGTTCTCAAACTGTGTGGCCAGTTCAAGGATGCCTAGACCTGTTGATTTGGCCATAGTCGAAGTCGTTTCACCTTCAACGATTGAATACACAATACTGACCGGCTCAAACCCATCGTTTCTAATAATCTCGATGACAGATCCAAACCGGTAAAGAAGTGCTGAAGCCCCAACGATCAGCTGAAGTTCAAGGTTTTCATGATTCTGAACAGCCTTTAGAAAACTTTTAATTCGGCCATAATTTGCCCGGCTATTTACCACGACACAGATCTTCCTTTTATTCATGAATATCAGCCTCTGTAATAAATCCCCACTTCTGAAGATCCCGCATGCTTTTTCTGCCAATTACTCTTTTATAATCTCTTGCATCGATACCTTGGTTCCGGGGCTTCTTTGCTTCTAGCATCTCTTTTGATATTACGTCCCCTTTTTTAAGGTCTCTATTCACAGAAAGACTTTTTCCAAATATATTTCGCAGGCCTTCATACCTGGAAATATCTGTCTTATCTACCTTATTGTGAAGGGATTGACAAATCAGTCGAACTCCACAGACCAATTTTTTTACCTCATCTATTGATAATGATGCAGGGGAATCCGGACCAAACATGCGTTTATCAAAGGCCACATGGAATTCAAGCACCTCTGCTCCAAGAGCAGTTGCAGCAAGGCATGCATAGATATCACCGGAATGATCACTAAATCCAATAGGTAAGGAGTGGTGGCGTTCTTTTAATTCTGCGATAACGTTGAGGCCCCATTCTTCCGGTTTGGCAGGGTATGCAGAGGTGCATTGAAGAATTGTCAGAGGGTTGTGATACGGTTTTAAAAATGCGACTGCCTCATCAATCTCATCAAATGAACTCATTCCTGATGAAAGGATAATTGGTTTTTTGGTCTCTGCAATCTTCTCAAGCATCAGAAAATTGTTTACTTCACCTGATCCGATTTTATAACATTTTACCCCGATCTGCTCCATCAGATCAACAGCGGCGTTGCTAAAGGGTGAAGCAATAAAATCTAAATTTATATCCTCACAATGCTGTTTTAGGTCTGCCCATTGGTTAATGGTGAATTCCATTCGCTTCCAGTAGTCATATCTAGTTTGATCTTCATATGAAAATGGCACGCGAAAAACCTCAAACGGGCTGCTTTCCGCTTCTGCTATGTGAACCTGGAATTTTACTGCATTGACTCCCGTTTCCGCAAGAGCATTGATATATGAATGAGCAAGGCCAAGGCTACCATCATGGGCCTGACCGATTTCTGCGATAGTATAAATTGATTTATTCATTTATATCATCTTCTGAAACATGTCATCTAGTGGTTCAAGACATCTTAATTTCGGGGTAGAGATGCTTCAATCGAATTCTTGCATCCGAAGTCGAAAACTGCCAATCGACACCAATCTGACATTCATTTCGCCTGAGTTGCCAGTGATTAACCTCACTTTTCAATGCTTGTATATCTTCTATCCTTCTGCCCAAACATTGTCGGGTTAAAACACTAAGTTCACATTCTGCAATATTTAACCAACTAC
>CAZSDZ010000028.1:0-37287 GCA_964605795.1 uncultured Methanoregulaceae archaeon | reverse complement strand
AAAAGAGAAGGCATTTCTTCTCTTTGAGCAGCAGCAATACCAGGAATCCTGCAGGATTATCAAAAACCTCCCCTATCATGAACGTGATACCTCGATGCTGGTTTTAGAGGCAACCAACCTGTATTATCTCAAAGAATTCGAAGAGGCCAGAGCGTGTTTTATGGATCTTGCAACCATCATCCCCGATTCTGTCGAAGTACATCTCTATCTCGGGCGGATCCTTGAGATATTAGGAGAAGATTCTGCAAAGCAGGCTTATGCAGATGCCGTGAGAACGGATCCAAAAAACCGGGAGGCCCTTTCCTACCACTCACGCTATTGTATAGCATCATACGATTTAGAAGGTGCGGTTCCTCTCCTCAAACGCCTCATCAGCCTGCGATCTGATCCAACCGATATAAAAACTCTCATGCAGGTATACAACCGCCTCGGGGAGTACGAAGAGACCGTGCGTCTCTATGAATCTGCAGGATCAGGGATGACGGCACCAGGAGAGTATATCCATGCCCTTATTGAGGGGGGATCATACCAGAAAGCAGCAGGGGAGGCATATGCAGCGTACGAAAAGACCCATGATACCTGCCTTCTCAGGTGGTACCTGTGTGCAACAACAAAGATCGATCTCCTTACCGGGCTGGTCAGGTATAAGACTTTCATAGAGACCAATCCGGATTCTCTGCTCGCATCTGACTTCATCAGTGTACTTCTCAAAAATAACAGACCTGCAGAGGCGGTTGCCGTGTACAAAGAGCACCTTGCCGGAGTACATACCCCTGCATGCATCAGGGCAGGATGCCGGGCTTATGCAGATTTTGATCCAGACCGGGCTTCCCGATTATACGAATCCGCTCTATCAGATGATTCCTATACCGGGGAGGAGAGCAGTCAGCAACTACAGCGGATGATACACGAATACCGGCTCATATTAACCCGGATCCATTCACAGGAGGAGGCAGAACGGATATTTTTCAGGTTTGCAACCGAGAGAAAAGAGACCGTGTATCTCCTTGAAGCAGGAGCAATGTGCCAGGAATCAGGAGATATGGAAAAAGCACGTTCCTGGTTCTTTTTGGCCTTTAAAACAGATTTTATTATCGGGGGTCTCCCTTTTGCCCGGTTTTTGATGCAGATACACGAATCACGTGAAGCAGAGAAGATACTTCTGTATATCATCAAGAATACCCGAACCTGTCATGACATAGAAGAGGTAGCGTCATATATCATGCAGAAAGTTCCTGCTTCTTTTACCCTGGATCGGGTCAGAAATGCGATGCAGCAGCGGTTATCAGATAACCTCACCTCTCTCTCGACAAAGGGCAGGGCATGGTATGCCCAGAGCCTGGCTGCAGATGCAGAGCACCTGCTTCTATCAGGGGATACAAACCTGGCACTTGTTCAGTGCCTGACCGGTCTTGCAATCGTTCCCTCGGGAGCATTCCCGGTCTCACAGGATCTGTACCAGATATTATTGCGCTGCAAGGAGCGGGATCTGATAACCCCTGATATCAGGAATCTCTTTGTTCAGGAGAAGAGAGAGAGCAGGGAGCGAATCGATCTCTATACCCTGCTCCCGTTCTGTACTCCTGAAGAGATGAGAGTGCTTTTATACATAAAAGAGCACTCTCCCTGTTATGAACGTGATATCAGGGAATATCTCGGGACACGGAGAGCGGCAGGCATAATAAACCGCCTGATCGTCAAATGCAGGGAAAAAGGTATTACCATCATAAAGAAGGAAGGATATGGGGATGCAGGAGAGATATACCGGTATGTCGGACCATAACCCAATCGATAGCAGCCGGCAGGAAGCAACGGGGATCATTAATGCACTGAGACGCGGAACCGTTCCGGCATTAGGACTACAACGGATAGCCGTCGGCCTTGCCATGGAAGAAGAAGTTATCAGAGGTCAGCTCGATCTGGTTGCCTGTGGAAATGCTGATATTAAGTATGTACGGGGTGAATACGGTTCAGGAAAGACTTTTTTCATTGCCAGAACCCTTGAGATAGCACGGAAAAAGAATTTTATTACGTCCCGGATCCGGATCACCCAGGGCTCCCCACTCCATAAAATGCGAGCGATATACAGCCAGATAATCTCGCATGCAACCCTTGGTGATGAACATCATGCTGCAAAGACCATCATCGATCTCTGGCTGTACGCTATCGAGGAGAAAATTGTTGCGAACGATCCTGCAATCGATGACAGGGAACTACAAACGCGGACATTATCTGAGATTGAGCATGCTCTTGCCGCGATAGGAAAAATAACCCCGACTATTGGTGCGGTCATCCGCACGTATTACATCGCCCATAACGCAGGAGACTTCATGACAGCCCAGTCAGCTATCGGATGGCTCTGCGGTGAAGAGACAATAGGAAGGGAGATGAAGAAAAAAGCAGGAATAAGGGGAGATATCGATGACAGTCTTGCGTTACCCTTCCTGCAGGCATTCCTTGCAATCATCACCGGTGCCGGATTTCGAGGCCTTGCGATCGCAATAGATGAGACCGAGATCGTCCAGACGATGCCGCGAAACCTGCGTGAGAAAGGATATAATAATCTCGTTGGTATCATCGATGCCATCGACGGGGGAGAACTGCCCAACTGCTACATACTCTGTACCGGGACACCGGCTCTTTTTGAAGGGCCTAAGGGATTCCGCTCACTTCCCCAGCTCATGGACCGGATAAAAATACCACCACAGGATGCGATGTATCCCAATCCACGACAACCACAACTAATCCTGCGGCCCTTTGATGCAAAAAAACTGGAACAGGTGGCTCATAAGGTTATTGAGGTGTACCAGGCAGCATACGGTGAGATAGACCGCGAACGGGTGTCGCACCGGTTTATCAGGTCCATGGTTCTATCGGTCACCTCATCATTTGGCGGAAGGGTTGATGTCATTCCGAGGATATTTCTGAAAGAACTGGTAGATATTCTTGATAAATGTGAGTTATATCCTGATTACGACCCAGCTGATCAGTACACCTGTAATCCGGAGAGCCTCAAAGAATCGCTCTCAGACGAGGAGATAGCAGTACTCCAGGTGGCATTTTAGGGAAGAATGAGTTTTTTTATTTTTTCTTCTTAAATCCCACAACGCGGGTTGTAATGTATCAGTGAATTGCATGCAATGCTTTATTCACCGGGAAAGGGATATGATTCCTTACATCCGCATCGGGATGAAAGAATACTCACTCGACTCCAGTCATAATGGATATTCTCATGGGGAAGGGAATGCAGCCATGCACAGATAATGGTATTGTACCTGATGAGCTGTGCAATCAGCTGGTTATGTCCGGGAACCGACTCATCGGTGAAGAGGAAGAGGAGATAGTTTACTGCTTCCAGATCTAAAACCCTGCTTACTGCAAGAAGAACCGGAACAGTAACATCTGTTTTTTGTTGATCTGATGGATTTATTGCCATTATACCGGCAACGATGCCCTGAACAATCACCCTGGTGTCATGGTGCATCAGAGTTACAAGGGCATTCTCCCGTGCTACCATGTAGGGATCTGATAAGCTTCCTATCAGGTGCGGGATGAATTCTCCGCCCTGGTACTGTCCGATTGCCCATGCCGCAAGAGCCCTGATATCAGGATCAACGTCTTTGAGATAGGGAACCAGCCGGGAACAGGCATCCTTGTCACCCTGCTGCCCGAGCATCTGGATGAGGGCTTTTTTAGTGGATGAAGATTCATTTTCAAGGGCCAGAAAGAGCGGTTGTAGGTCCCCTGATATCTGGACTGCCTGTTTGACTACCCCCCACTCCTTCTTTCCAAGCCAGTAATATACTGCAGACGGATGACTATCAGGGTAATACGGCTTGTTATACCTATCAATTAACATGACTGCATCCTGCAGGGTGGAATAGAAAAGATTCGGAAGAGTATCAAGAATCCAGTCGGTTACACGGGCTCGTACCGGTTGTGGCGGGTCAGGAATATAGTCATATGACATGGCCGATATCAGGTTATCAAGGGATCTCTTCTCCCGGACCTGAGGAAGGCCTAACAAAATCCGTCTCCAGCCCCCTTCTCCCTCATGGGAAAGATACCTGATTACCGGGGCAAACGCTGACGTCCCCTGTGCCGGATCCTGATCCAGTACAGAGAATATTAACTGTATCTCTTCGGGAACAGCATCCATCAGTTCTCGTGCAAGCGCCTCATGTGCACCGGTAAGGATCATATACCGGTACCGGCATATGCCCTCCATCTCTGCCCCAAGCATCCGAATTATCCTGCCTGCCTGGACGAATGACTCGTCATCCATCTCATCTGCACAGGAACAGAGATAATCCCTGATAGTATCCGCTTTAACCTCGCAAGGGACGGGACCGGGATCGGTTTCTTTGAGTTGCAGGGGCTTTTTTACCAGAGAGAGGATGGCATGAATCGTTTGGTCAGATAAAGAAGAACAATCGTTGCTGACAAACCCTGTTGCCTGATCGAGAAGGTCAGTATCCAGCCCGTCTATATCTTTGAGCAACGCCAGAAGCGTTCTTCTCTCGGCAGGAGTGCTCTTTGCATAGATGCGAAATGCGGTTGCTGCAGGGATACCAAATCTCTCTATCAACCCTCTATCCTGCATTCCGACTGCATACAGCATGCTTCTTGCACCAGAGGGCCGGTACCCCATGTACGAGAAGAATTGAGCAATCTCCTGCAGGACATCCATTCCGCCTGCGTCCATGACCTGCTCCATCCATGAGAGCAGCCGGTTATAACAGGGTGTAAGCATTGTCCTCAATTCCAGGGGATACTGGTGTAAAAGGGCATTCCAGATACGCATCCCATGTGCAGAGACGACTTTGTCTCGTACCGATGTGAGAGAGTCTACCAGGGTCACTGCGGTGCGGGGATTCTGCAGACGGGGATAGATGCGTTCTGCAACCCGGTAGGCAGGGAATGAGGCACAGATCCCAAGAAGAGCGGGAATATCAGCAGGGTCAGCTGATTGTGCAAGGTCAAGGGCAATATCGATAGAATGAGAATCGTGTTTAAAAAACGCATCCCATTGTTTCATACCTGCGGCATAATAGAGGCGATTGGGAAGAAGAGAGACCGGGTACCCGATATCAGACAGAAGTTTTGAGAGCTCCGTAAGTTTGGGGAAGGGTGTTTTTTCCAGCAGGGAGGAGAGATACTCTCCGAGAGCATCAGGACTGCCTGCTTCCTGCCAGAGTCGTGAGACGCACAGAGCAGTCCAGTCACGGATTCCTATTGCATACCGTGCTTTTTCCCTGGCACCCACAGGATACCACCCGGTAACATGAAGAAGATAGGCATAATTTGGGAGACTTTCAAAGGATGCACGGGTTATCCACGACGTCAGCCACCTGATGCTCGCATTATCCCGGGCGATAAGCAATGCACATAACTCGTCATGGGAAGGGAGGGTCGGAGAAGAGAAGAGCGTTACCAGGTTTTCTGCAGTTATGAGATCTTTTTGAGCGAAAAGAGCAGGGATGATGGTATCATCGGGATCATTGTCAACTGCCGTAACCAGTCCGCTTCCTACCGCTTCAGGTCTAAAACTCTGCAGAACACCGAAAATGGCAGACTGCGCCTCGCTATCTGCAGACGGAAATAGTTTAAGAAGGGGCACGATTGCTTGATTCCCAAACGTCTGGAGATAATCCCAGTACCCCTGCCCGCACCAGTATAATATCTTCTCTTCTTCCTGTTCCGGGTAGCGATACAGTCTTCGCAGGAGTTCTGAGATATCGGTAATCTCGTCAAATGCCGCAATTAAAAGTCGGGAGGTAAGAAGGGAGGCGAGTTCATCCCTTCTGATGGCACCCGTAATCGGGAGTGCTCCGATAACCGTGTTCCAGTCATACGAGCCGATGGCATAGGCAATCTGTTCCAGTAATGAGGTCGGTCGTGCACCAGTCCGGTTCATCAGGTACACATCCGAGGGGAGATCTTCGTACCGGGCAGTGAGAAGATGTTTCTTTACCAGATCTCCCACAACCGGCAGGTGCAGATTGAGATACTCCATCAGTTCTTCATGCTCTGGTACCGACTGGGATGCAAGAGAGCGTACCAGGTAATCCTGCACCGTTTGATCTGACGAGAGGGAGAGAGTGGTTATAATCTCTTTTCCGGTAACTGGTTCTCTCAAAACTTTAAAAAGACAGGAAATCACGCTCTGAACAGGATAATGACCAGCAATAGAGAGAACGGTACTGATATCAGTGGGCGAACCGGTATGAATCCGGGATATAAGAGGAGACAGGACGGCATCTCCATACAAATTCAGGTACTCATACGCTCCTTCTCCATACCAGTACAGTACCCGTGCCTCTGAATCTGAAGGATAAATACAGAGTTCCCGTACGGCCGGTGTTACCAGATATAACGATGACAGGCTGCTATCTTTGAGAAGGTCAGAGAGCCAGGGAGAGAGAGCCTGATGAAACGCAATAAGGGCAGCGATGAGATGATCATGGGAGGGGAGGGTTTTGTCTTGGATAACAGCAAGGATGAGGTGCTGGTCTTGGGTCGAAGTCAGGGAGGTAAGAAGGGAGATGAGGCAGGGACCCTGTTTTGGATCTGTGAGGGTGCGCGTCAGTGCCTGGGCAAGGATCCCCGGGGAAAACCACTCAAATGCATCAGAAATTCTGATTTTTTCATATGAAGGAAGATGTACAAACAGCGTAAGAAGCAGTGATGCAGCAGGCAACCCATACCGGGAAACCTGCTTCCAGTTTTCCTTCCCGATATAATAACGGATCTTCTTCTCATCACCGAGAGGCTCGCATCCTGCCCAGTCAAGAATTCGGACGATATCTGGTAACTCCTGCAGGGATGCGGACAGGAGACTCTCTTGAAACCATGTCCCGATCCCGGTATCATATCTTTTCAGTATCTCTAAAATATCACAGGAGTTTCTCATATTTTGTGTTTTTCTGGGACTATTACTCTCCATGGCATGTATCACCCTTCTTGATCTCTCTCGCACGTATAGGGAAATTTCAGGTCTTTACAGATAACTGTTGCTTTCTGTTCCTCCCAACCATCATACGGTCCGGGTACAGGTATCTGAAAAAAGAAAGAAGAGAATACCGGCGATGTTAAGAATCGTTAATAGAGAGAAAAAACAGAAAAAAAAGAAATTAAAAGAGGTTACTGGGAACCCCAGTAAAAGAAACCCTCCATCGGTCGTCTGAGTTTGCCGGCCAGTAAATCGGTCAGGATACCTCGAATATCAAGAAAGATGAGTGTTCTCTCTCCTTTTTTAGACATCTCATTACTCATCGTCCTTTTTCTCGTGCGATCCACGTATGCACTGGTCCTGACGACTCCCTTGACATATCCCTGGAGTCGTTCAATAACCGAGAAGTCAACCGGTTTTACGTCAGAATTCCTGATAGTCCTGATACCGCATACATGATCGACCGTAATTGCCATGGCATACTCTGATATGGATCCGGCCGGGATGATGAGAGTTCTTTTCCTCGATAGATCCACATTGCTTTCAAATCCCATCAAGCGGGCGATATCGACAAGGGTGATATAGTCACCGTCATACTCACCGATCCCCGTGATGAAGGGGGGCGCATTATAAAGCGGTTTTCCTGATATCGGTCGAATAACACGGGTAATCAGATCACTATCAATCAGGTAATAGTCGGTATCGATAAGGATCTCAACAACCATTATCAGGGTATCAGTTGTGTTCTGCTCGTTCCCAGGTACTGTCACCAGGTTCTCCTCGTGTCTGTGCGACTCAAAAACGGTATCAGGCTTTATTTCGGGCGACATGATTATCGTTAGGTCTGTTGAGGAACATATGCTCCCGAGAGAATCTGTTCCGGATCAAAGAGGGCAATCAGTCGGAAAATCAGCGTTGATTCCCCTTCTTCATTCCTGGTGATCTCAAGGAGCATCTCTTCAAGATCTACCCAGATTACTTCATCATCTTCTAAAAACCGGTTCTTCTTCTTTCTCCTATCAGTACGCCTGATATTTTCAAGAGATACGAAAAACGTTCCGAACATGAAATTTTTATCAACATGACCACTCTGGTCATTTATGATGGTGATATTTCGTGTCGGAACCCATGCAACACCATACACCTCATCAACAGATATTCCGTAACAGATACCGTCGGTGATATCAGGATAAATGATGAGCAACTTTGGTTTTGCCGTATCATCCTGCTGTAAGGTAATAATGCGATAGATATCAATAACGTGAACAATCTCATTCCTGAGATGGAAAATGCCTGTCAGAAATGTTGGGGCATGGGGGATTGGTATCGTCTTTCGTACTGATACGATCTCACGGATGATATCGATGGTTATCCCGTAAATTCCACCACCCAGTGAGAATATCAGGAACGTCTGAATCCTGCCTTCCTCATTCTCCACCCCCTCTTCGGGGAGATGTGATTCCACCATTGTTCGGGTTACGAGAGGTATGATATCAGTTTGCCTGAAAACCTTATAAAAACAACCGATAAAAATCAGGCTAACGCCGTATCCTGACCGAATCTGCATGGGCATGCAACCCTTCTGCATCTGCAAGGAGCTCAACAAGGTCACCGATACGATTCAGGCCCTCGCGGGTGAGGATCTGAACCGTTGACCGTTTGCAGAAATGGGATACATTCAGGCCTGAAAAGATCTTCGCATGTCCTGCGGTAGGAAGAATGTGATTCGTGCCGGTTGCATAGTCACCGCAGGCGACCGGGGCATACGGACCAATAAAGATAGAGCCTGCGTTTTTTGATCTGAAGAGAATAGCCATCGGATCGGTCACCTGTATCTCAAGATGCTCGGGAGCTATTGCATTGACCACATCCATCGCATGATCGAGGTCTTTGGTGATAATATAACCGGAATGGGAGAGAGCCTTCCTGATGATCGTCTCACGAGGCCGTGAAGAGACCATCTGCCTGATTGCATCGCTCGTCTGCAGAGCCAGGTTCTCATCCGGTGTCACAAGCACGGAAGCGGCCAGTGGATCATGTTCTGACTGGGCGATGATATCGGCAGCAATGAAGTCGGGACGGGCAGAACTGTCAGCAACGATTGCGATCTCTGATGGTCCTGCAGGAAAATCAATCTCAACCACATCCCTGACCATCATCTTTGCCGCGGTAACATAGACATTGCCGGGACCGACGATCTTCTCAACCCGACGAATACTCTCGGTGCCGTATGCCATCGCAGCGATAGCCTGTGCTCCTCCGACCCGGTAGATCTCTGAAACACCGGCAATATCAAGTGCCACGAGGGTAAGCGGGTGTATCGGGGGGGGAGTGCAGCAACAGATCTCCGGCACCCCTGCTATTTTTGCCGGAATTGCAGCCATGAGAACCGTTGATGAGTAGGAAGCCCTGCCCCCGGGAACATACATCCCGATACGGGAGAGGGGAGTGACGAAAACGCCGAGCGTTATGCCGGGATCTGATGACGAGAGCCAGAGATCCTTCTCCTTCTGCAACGCATGAAACGATGAGATACGTGCCTTAGCCGCGACAAGTGCCTCGATTACCGGTTTTTGCACCTGGTCATACGCTTCTTGTATCTCCGTTGTACTGACCGCAAGCGAATCGAGACTAATTTTGTCAAACTCTCGTGTCAAATCCCGTAAAGCCTCGTCACCACCCTTCCGGACCGTATCAATGATACGTTTCACTGGCTCGGTTACCTCGTTTACTGCGGACCGTTGCCTTTGTAACCAGGTATCCAGGGTTACCGGGGATAACATCAATGTACCTCACATACAAACTGACAGAGAGCATTGAACAGAATGCCTCGTAATGACCGTCTCTGAAGTCTCTCATCCTGGGATAAAAAACCGGTGAAAAAATTGAGGATCATAGTGATGTTAAAACGAGATACAATACACCAAAGGAGACCGCTATCATCACGATAAAGATAGCCGGGTTCCATGCAAGTATCTTGGATCCGTCAAGGTTACCTACCGGAAGCATGTTAAAAGCCGCTATCATGGCATTGACCTGCAGTCCGATAAGACCAAAAATCGAGATGAGACCATCCCCTGTCAAAGAACCGGCAGCAAAAATACCTGCAAAGGGAACGAGGAGGATAAGATTTGTTGCCGGGCCCCATGCTGATATTATCCCGTTTTCACGTTTTGTTATCGAGTATCCGCTTATCATCGTTGCACCGGGAGCGGCAAAGACGATTCCTACCAGTGCTGCCATTGCTACCGCCACCACGAGCATTCCGGGATCCATACGGAACTCGGCCCAGAACCCGTACCGCATCGCAGAGTACTTATGAGCCAGTTCATGGAGAACAAATGCAACACCGACGGTGAGCAGTGCTATGAGAAAGAAGGAAAGCATGATGAGTGGCTCAAGTCCCCCTGTACGGGTAAAGGCATTACGCACGAAGAGGATCATGAAAGCAACTGAGATGGCAATCCATGCAATGATGAGATCACGTCGTTCAAGAGGAGATATTGATTGGAAAATGCCCATTTATAATAGGTTACCTGCATGGGCATATATGCCTGTTGAGTCTTTCGGCAACGATACCGGTTCTTTCGTAAACCTCATCTGCAACGGGCTCCCATGCGTACCCATGACTCTGGCAGATCTGCGGAGAGAGATAGAAGCAGTTGATGAAGAGATCATCAGGCTCATTACCCGGCGGCAGGAGATATCACGCATGATAGCTCATGCAAAGCAGGAGAGCGGATCTGCCATCCGGGACGAGACACGGGCAGAAGCGGTTATCACCCATGCAACCGGGTGTGGAGAAGAGGCAGGTCTTGACCCGGTATATATCCATGAAATATTCGAAAACCTCATCAAAATGAGTGAGGATCTCCAGTACCAGATATTAAAGGGAAAAGACCATCGGTAAAAAAGAATTATTCCCCAAAAAACGGTCTCCCTTCCAGTACCGTGCCAAACCCATACCAGAACACCTGGGTTTCAGAAAGGAAATCCCCGATTACCTGCTCGGTTAAAGGCATACCCGGTTTCGAAACGGAGGGGGAGAGAGGGTTTAAATTCCCCCTGGAAGGGAAGGATACCTATCTAAGCCCGTCAGGATGGGAAGATCAGCCGGTACAGGTACAGGAAGAAGGAGAGGAGATCAGTTTCTTTATCCTGATCGCCACGTAACCGCTGGTTCTCATCATACAATACGGTAAAGTGATCCTGTATCGAGTCTGATCCATCAATCGCAACATCCCCGATAAAGACGACAGGATATCCGATATAGGTGGAATTAAACCCATCCCGCATCCTTTCAAAGAGTTCATGTGACTCTTCATTATTGTACAGGTCATGGAATTGTACTGAAAAATCCCTGTATATCCGACCGGTATTCTGTAAATACTCAATCGCCTCATGACAACTTCCACAATGAGTATTGTAAAAGAAATACACTGAGTAGTTCCCGTCTAATCCGCCCGGGGTCTTGAATGCAGATGAAAGGAGCGAGGAATCTTCCCGAAGAACAGTCCCGTTCCTGGCAATAACATCTCCCGGACAAGCGGCGATGAGGGTGGTACAGATAATAGTGATTAAAAGAAAGAACAGGACATAACGTCTCATGGCACTCATATGATCACTGATATCTGCTTGTATTATCCTGTTAATCGTTGTCATATTCTGATAACTCCGGGATTGTGTCCCTGGTTGATTCTTCCTTTTCTCTCTGCAGCTCGTTCTCCCGGTACAATTCAGAAAAATGAGCCTCTATCTCATTAAATCCTTCCAAAGCAACATCTCCGATAAACAGCACCGGATAGGAGAGCGAGGAGAGATGATACTCCTTCTTTAATCTCTTGTACACTTCTTTTTCTGGCCCAAAAAGACCAAGATCATACATCAGAATGGTGAGATTGGGATCTGATGCTCTCAATTCCTTGAAATACGCGATAGCGTCCTGGCAGTGGCTGCATTGAGTACTATAAAAGAGGTAAACACCCCATTCTGTGTCTGTTCCCCCTCTCGTTTCGAACGCATGGGTTACGATATCAGAACTATCGGAGATACGGGTTCCGTCACGGTAAAAGACATCGGCACTGCCATAAACTATTACCAGAGAGAGAAAAAAGAAGAACAGTACAAGGATACAGGTGGTTCTAAACCAATGATTCTTTTTTCGTATCAAATGTATCATCGCCTGGATTGGGGTTTTCTTATCCCTTATTCAGTCGCTGTTCCCTGATCCTTATGAGCTGATACCATCGTACCGGTTCCTTCGGTGGTAAAGAGTTCAAGCAGCAGATTATGCCTGACATTGCCATTAATGATATGGGCATAGGACACTCCGCCCTGGATTGCCCGAAGGAGCCCGAGAACTTTAGGTATCATCCCTTCACTGATAATCCCCTCTACCATCATCTCCTCTGCATCTGATGATGATAAGAACCGGTACAGGTTCTTCCTGTCTCTATCCATAACCCCATCGACATCGGTCATGCTTATCAGTTTATACGCCTGCAACGCGATGGCTATCTCTCCAGCCGAGGTATCGGCATTGATGTTCAAGGTCTTTCCGCACCGGTCGATGGCGAGCGGTGCAACAACAGGAATATACTTATTATCCAGTAGAATATTCAGAATATCAGGCTGTATCTCCTCGATCTCACCGACATGTCCAAGGTCAACCTCCTCCTCGCGTTCATCAATGGTTACCCGCTGGCGATCCATCTTTCTTGCAATTATCAGATTTGCATCATTGCCTGACACACCTATCCCTCGTGCACCTGCCTTTGAGATGAGAGAGACGATATTGTCGTTTATCTTCCCGACAAGAACCATCTGGGCAACTTCAAGGGTATCTTCATCAGTTATCCGGAGCCCGCCGACGAATTTCGGTTCCTTGCCAAGTGCCTTCATCTTCTCGGTTATCTCAGGACCGCCACCATGCACGAGGACCACTCTTATACCGACGAAATGGAGAAGAACAATGTCCCTGATAGCGATCTCAAGAACCGCTGGATCGACCATTGAATGGCCGCCAAGTTTGATGACAAATGTTTTGCCATGGAACTTCTGGATGAACGGCAGTGCCTCCATCAGCACATCTTCACGCTTCATGTGGTGTACTTCCCGTTAATGACAACATACTCTTCTGTCAGGTCACAACCCCAGGCAGTTGCTTTCTCTTCTCCTTCCTGCAGGTCAAGTTCAATGACAACCTGTTTCGCACCAAGTGCCTGTTTGGCAGCACGTAAGTCCTCAGTCATGGTCCCGGCGATGCATACCGGTGTCCTGTCCTGTAGAGATCCAATCCAGCATGATATCGCATCGGGATCAAAACTGACCCCGGCCCTTCCGGCTGCAGCGATTATCCGCCCCCAGTTCGGATCCTGACCGTATATCGCAGTTTTTACCAACGGGGAACCAACGATCGTCTTTGCAACCTCCCGGGCATCTGTTTCTGTCCTGGCATTCGTAACAATAACCTCTATCATCTTGCTCGCCCCTTCTCCGTCAGCCGCGATCTGTTTTGCAAGAAGAATGCAGCATTCCAGAAGGGCATTTTTAAACTCGTTTGGATTTACTCTGCCTGCTGAACCGGTTGCGGTAAGAAAGGTTACATCATTGGTACTGGTATCCCCGTCAACAACAACCTGGTTAAAACTCCTCGTAACTGCGTGGGATAACAGGTCTTTGAGATCACACGCCGGAATTGCAGCGTCAGTATACAGAAACGCAAGCAGGGTCCCCATGTTGGGTGCTATCATCCCACTACCCTTGCATATCCCACCGATGGAAAAATGTTCTTTTCTAACCAGTGCATGCTTCGGATAGGTATCGGTTGTCATGATCGCTGCTGCCGTATTCGACTCAGCAGCAGGACTTCGTGAGAGCTGTGGAGTTATCAAAGAGCACTGCTTCTCAATACGCGGAAGGTCTAAGTATCTTCCGATAACCCCGGTAGATGCAACTCCTACCGCATCAGGACTACAGGAGAGATTCTCTGCTGCTATCTCTGCCATTCTTGATGCATCTGCTTCACCTCTCGAACCGGTCAGAGCATTGGCACAACCGCTGTTGACCAGTATTGCCTCAAGTCTTCCCTGCTTTATCCGCTCCTGCATCAGAAGGACAGGAGCTGCCTTTGCAACGTTTCTCGTAAAGACCGCCGCAGCCTCACCTGGTGCCTCAATAAGAGCGAGACCGAACTTTCCTTCCTTAGTTCCTGCACACCTGACCCCGCTTACTCCACAGAGTGATCGGATTGTATTATCAGGTAAAACCCTGTTATCACTCACGCCCGACACTCCATACGATATCCTGTCGTGTTATGATACCAACCACCTTCTCGTCAGATACTACAACCAGCCGGTTTATCTTGTGGGTAAGCATCAGATCGGCTGCAGTCTCGATATCAGCATCAGCGGTGATGGTTATGACCGGGTGTTTCATGATATCGCTGGCAGGGAGAGAACCGATATCAGAAAGTGCTTTTTTTGTATTTTCCCAGTTGATAAACTCACGGATCGGGAGTTCGATAACCTCAAGCGGTGAAGGGAGCCAGAGGTCATCGGAAGGCCCGGGAGATTTCAGTAACTGCAGGATATCGGTCTCGGTGATGATGCCGGCAAGGCGGGAATCCCTGATAACCGGGATACCACCGATCCGGTTCTTTCTCATAAGTCCTGCAATTGTGCTTGCGGTGTCTGAAACGTCACAGACAACCGGGTTTTTTGTCATTACATCATGTACTTTCATGGTTATCACCGTTTTTTCAGGGCAGCATTCCCGGAATGGCGAGTCCTTCATTCTCGGGAAATCCGCAGATAATATTCATATTCTGGATAGCCTGACCACTGGCACCCTTGACAAGGTTATCAATTGCACTGACCGCCACCACCCGGTCTTCTGATGCTTCTACCATGATATCACAGAAATTTGAACCCCGTACTGCATGCAGGGTCGGCCGCTGGTACCTGATGAAGTACTCATCGCGGTAATAATCCTGGTATAACCTCTCGGCCTCATCCTGGGTAATGGGGGAATTGAGAAGGATGTGTGCTGTCGTCAGAATTCCGCGGTTTACCGGGAGGAGATGAGGTGTAAAGTAACACGTTGCCTGTGAACCAAGGGAGAGGAGTTCCTGGCGCATCTCGGCAAGATGGCGGTGGGAGGTCATCTTGTACGCAACAAAATTATCACCAACGTTCGGGTAATGTGTCGTCTCGGAAGGATTATCGCCAGCTCCCGAAACCCCGGTCTTTGAGTCATAAATGATAGTATGTGCCTCCTTTGCAAGGGGTGCCGCGGCCAGGGTTGCACCGGTCGGGAAACACCCGGGATTTGCAACAAACAAGGAGCCCTGAATCTCTTTCCGGTGGAGCTCAGGGATTCCATACGGGGCTGAAAAAAAGTTACTATGGACAACACCATAGGTCTCTTCATACACTGGTTGTGGCAACCGGTAATCAGCAGAGAGGTCAATGGTCTTAATTCCCCGTTCTATGAGATCCTTTGTATACTGCATCGCAGCGGTGTGGGGTACCGCAAGAAATGCAATATCAACGTCAAGTGAACTGATATCCGGGTTGGTATAGATTAGATCGGTAAAACCGGTAAGATGCGGGTGGGTGGCGGTCACCGGTTTTCCTGCCAGCTGTCGCGAAGTGGCACAGGTAACGGTAACACGATGATGCCCTGTTAAGAGACGAAAAAGTTCTCCTCCGGTGTATCCGGATGCGCCGATAATGGCAACCTTCATGTGTACATGTCTCTTTATTGCTGCTTAAACATATTTCACTCTCACCAGATCTCTCTCTTTTCTAACAGCAGCTATGATATTTTTTTCAACCGAGAAAGGCAGACCGAAGATCAACAGGAGAGAAGTACCAATCTCTATTCACCACTGTTATTGCAGGAGGGATCCAATATACACTACCGTAATGAGTGATGGATCAGTAACCGGCACCGCCGATACCAATGCCGTGCCAACCCGGAAAAAGGAGAGAGGAGAGGCAGGGGAGAAGAAGATTACCCCTGCGATGCAGCAGTTTTATGCTGCCAAGAAACAGTATCCCGACTGCGTCATCTTCTTCCGGATGGGTGATTTTTACGAGACATTCTGCGAAGATGCCGAGATCTGTGCACGGGAATTAGAGATTACCCTGACATCACGCGGGAAGGGTGTAAACGGCGAGAGTATCCCCCTTGCCGGAGTTCCCTACCATGCGGTAGAAGGGTATCTTGCCCGCATGATAGGCAAAGGATACAAGGTTGCCATCTGTGAACAGGTAGAAGACCCGAAACTTGCGAAAGGAATTGTAAAACGGGACGTGGTACGGGTAGTAACTCCCGGAACCGTCATCGATGCCGGACTTATCGGATCTGACCGGGCATGCTACCTCATGGGTCTTATCACGAACAAAAAACCAAAGCGCCTTGGAATGGCCTTTCTCGAGGTCTCAACCGGTGAGTTTTATGCGGTATCACGGGAGTGGGATCCTGCCTGCACGAACCTCTCCTCTGATATTGCCCGGTTCAGACCAAAAGAATGCATCATTCCTCCAAAAACCCCGGATACTATCAAAAACATGCTTTATGACAGAGGGGTTGTCGTATCAGTCGTAGCACCGGATCTGTTTGATGAAGACCATGCCCGTGCAACACTGTATGCCCAGTTTACCAGAGGGGACGGAGGAAAGACCGGTGCAATCCTTCCTGACGAGGATCTCTCTGCAATCAGGGCTGCCGGAGCGGCCCTCTCATATGCAAAGATGACCCAGTTTACCGATCTCACCCATATCACCGGTATCACTACACCTGCATCAGGACAAATGGTTCTCGATGCGACAACCCTCCGTAATCTGGAACTCGTTGCCAATATCAGGGACCGGACCGAGAAGGGAACCCTCATCGAAACCATCGATATGACACTGACACCGATGGGAAGAAGGCTCATACGAAAAGAGATTTCAGCACCCCTGACTGATATCTCACTCATAAACCGGCGACTTGATGCGGTGGAATTCTTTACGAGCCACGCGTCTCTTCGCATGGGTATACGTCATCTCCTGCATAGTTACGCTGATATCGAACGTATCGCAGGCCGTATCGGATACGGGAATGCAAGCCCGAGAGATTTGGTAACCCTCTGCGATTCCTTACAAACCGCAGGCAGTATCCGGGAGCTGTACCTGACCGATCTGCAGGAACAGGCAGACTCGAGACCCCTATCTGAAATCTTTAGAAAGATTGAGGATATGAATCATACCATATCGCTCATATCGCGGGCTATCGTGGACGATCCTCCTGCTACCACGAGAAAGGGCGGGGTTATCAGGGAGGGATACCACGAGAACCTCGATAGACTCCAGACAATCTCCCGTGACGGGAAGTATTATATCGCGTCACTGGAGCAGGAAGAACGGGAACGAACCGGAATTAAATCCTTAAAAATCAGGTACAATGCAATTTTCGGGTACTTTATCGAGGTTACAAAAGCAAACCTTCATCTCGTCCCTGATACTTACGAACGGAAACAGACGACCGCAAACGGGGAACGTTTCACGATACCGTCACTTCGGGAGATTGAGACGCAGATAACCACTGCTGACGAGCGGCTTCTTTCCATTGAGCAGGAACTCTTTACCCGGCTCCTTGAGACCCTCTCAGAGGAACTGCCTGCCTTTCAGCAGATCGCAGCAGCAATCGGCGAGATAGACTGGTTCTCAGGTCTCGCCGAGGTTGCACTCAAGAACCGGTATGTCCGGCCTGAACTGGGGAATGACATGAGGCTTCTTATCCGTGATGGCCGGCACCCGGTTGTCGAGGCAGGAATGCCGGAACAGTTTGTCCCCAATGACGCTGTCCTTGATGCACAAAATGAACAGATCCTCATTATCACCGGCGCAAATATGGCAGGTAAATCAACCTACATGCGCAGTGTGGCACTCATCACGATAATGGCACAGATGGGGAGTTTTGTACCGGCATCCTATGCACATATCGGTATCGCTGACCGTGTCTTTACCCGGGTTGGTGCCTTTGACGATCTTGCATCAGGGCAGTCAACATTTATGGTCGAGATGCTCGAACTCGCAACGATTCTGAAACACCATACCGATAAGAGCCTGATTATTCTTGACGAGATCGGCAGGGGAACCAGCACGCTTGACGGGTACTGCATTGCAAAGGCGGTACTTGAATATATCCATACAAAACGTTTGAAAGGTGCACGAACCCTCTTTGCTACTCATTTTCATGAACTGGTAGGTATCGAGGATGAGTTAAAACGGGTATTAAACGCCCATTTTGCCGTGAAGGAGCATGATAACGAGATAACCTTTCTCCGCAAGCTCATCCCCGGTGCTACGGACCGAAGTTACGGCATCCATGTTGCAGAACTCGCAGGTATTCCGGACCATGTGGTGAGCCGATCACGGGAACTTCTTTCTCTTATCATATCAGGCAAACATCATCCTGGTGGCGGGGTGAAACGGTATACCCAGATGATCCTTATCGATGCACCAGAGATACAAAAACAAAACGAAAACCCGATAATACGGGAGATTGCAGATCTGGTCCCTGAAACGATGACACCCCTTGAGGCCCTGACCTGTCTGTATGATCTGGTGAGCCGGGCACGGGCAGACAACAATGAATAGACCAGAATACAACCGGCAGGGAAAGGAGATCCGGATCCTTGATGAGAAGACCGTAAACCAGATAGCTGCCGGGGAGGTTGTTGAGCGTCCAGCATCAATCGTAAAGGAGCTTATCGAGAACGCCATCGATGCCGGTGCTACTGATGTAACGATTGCCATCAGTGCCGGTCGCACTGATATAAATTCGATTACGGTCACCGATGACGGAATAGGAATGAGAAATGATGAGATCCCCCTTGCATTCACACCCCACGCCACCTCCAAGATCCGTTCGGCAGATGACCTTTCATGGTGTACGAGCTTAGGATTTCGGGGAGAGGCCCTTGCCAGTATCGCTTCTGTTGCCTGTGTACGGGTACGGACTCGTGCGCGGACCCTGGATAGTGGGACAGGAGAAGAACCAAATATTGGTTCTGAGTTCATCATCAGTGCTGGTGAAGTCATTAGTACCCGCGAGATCGGATCTCCTGCAGGGACAAGCATCTGCATCGAGCATATCTTTTACAACACCCCTGCCAGGAAAAAATTCCAGAAGACGGTCGCTACCGAGACCGCTCGTATTGCAGATATCATCGAAGGGTTTGCCATCCTCTATCCTGCGATAACCTTCCGGTTCCGGTTAAACAAAGTCCTCAAGATCTCGACACACGGGTGCTCTACCTTAAAAGAAGTATTACAGACCCTCTATCCTGCTGATATGCAACAGATGATCCCACTCACCCGGAAACGTGATGGCATTGATATTGCAGGGTATATCTCCTTACCATCGTTGTATCGTCAGAGCGGCAGGCGGATCATGATCGCGGTAAATGGTCGCCGTATCCAGTCATTAGCAATCCAGCAGGCAATCAGGCGCGGGTATCATTCCCTGCTCATGCCAAAGTTTTTTCCGGTAGCAGTACTGGGGATATCGCTTAATCCCGCTGATGTTGATGTAAATGTACATCCGACAAAGCGGGAGGTACGGTTCTCTCATGAACCAGCGGTACTGTCAGCAATCAGTGAAGCGGTACAGGAGACACTATCTGCACAGAACCTGATCCCGGTAAGCAGTGCAAAACCGGTATTCCTTTCCTTTCCCGATCGGGAAGACGAAACCCAAAACGAACTGCCACAACCTCCGTGTACCGAAAAGGAACCTGTTTTGTATCGCGAATACCAGCAGCAGATGACTCCTGCCGATGCAGGATTTGAGGTATGCGAAGTTTCAGCTGCCCAGGTACGGAGAAGCGGGTATCAGCTCAGGCAGACCCAACTCCCCTGCACAAGCAGTATTCCTTCTCATGATATCCCCCGTCTCACCTATATCGGGCAGGTAGATGCCACCTACCTCGTGGCATCAACTACCGAGGGGGGGATGGTACTCGTTGACCAGCATGCAGCACATGAACGTGTCAGGTTTGACCAGATCCGGATAACTGCAAACGAGCCACCACAGTCACAGGAACTCATCGTTCCCCAGATTCTTTCTCTCTCCTCCCCGGAAACTGCCGTGATACAAAATGCCCTTCCTGTTCTTGCAGAGATAGGTTTTATCATCGAGTCATTTGGAAAGGATACCTACCAGGTTCGTGCGGTGCCAGTGATGCTCAACAGACAGGAAGAGATAGGAATAATACACGAGATCCTGGATACCCTCATCGAAGAGAAGATTAAAAAACCAGAGATGATGCGTGATGTGATAGAACGGATGATTGCATGCCGGGGAGCTATCAAGGCAGGAACAATCCTTCTCCCTCACCAGGCAGAAGAACTCCTCTCGCAGCTTGTACAGACAACCACCCCGTATACCTGTCCCCACGGACGCCCAACCATGATCCAGTTCCCGGCATCGCACCTGCAGAAGATGTTTCATCGGATCTGACCGGCAGGAGAAGAGTCATTCCATGAAATTGCCAGACCAGGGGGGAGATTGGCCCGGAATGGAGAGTGACCTGCAGACGGATGCAAAAGACGGGCGTCCGATCTTTACAATCGAATCCATGGATCAGTTTCGAGAGATTATATGGGATTATTACCATCATCAGGGGAGAATCCAGCCATGGCGAGACCACCCGGATCCCTACCATATATTCATATCAGAGGTAATGCTCCAGCAGACCCAGGTACCACGGGTTATTGAGAAATATCCCTTGTTTGTAGCACGATTTCCTGATTTTTACACGCTTGCCAGGGCAGAACTATCGGCTATTCTGCAGGAATGGCAGGGGCTTGGGTATAACCGCCGGGCACGATATCTCAAATTATCAGCAGGTAAAATCACCGAAGAATACTCAGGATTATTGCCTTCTGATGAAGCAGTACTGGTTACATTTCCCGGTATCGGGCGCGCAACGGCAGCATCAATCGTTGCGTTTGCATTCAACAAGCCGGTCATCTTTATCGAGACAAACATCAGGCGTGTCTTTATTCACTTCTTCTTTCCCGGGAATATCATTGTCAGGGATGACGAGATCCTCCCCCTTGTGGCAACGGCTCTTGATCCAAAAAACCCACGGGAATGGTACTATGCACTCATGGATTACGGCACAATGCTTGCGAAAAGCGGTGAAAATCCCAACAGACAGAGTCGCCACTACACACGACAATCCTCTTTTCTGGGATCTGACCGCCAGGTGAGGGGTGAGATTATCAGGTTCCTGCTTGCAAACCAACCGGTACCTGCTGAGGTAGTGATTGCTCATATCCAAAAGGACCGGGAGAGAACAGAAAAGATCATCAGGGGAATGGAGCGTGATGGTATCATCACAAGTACAGGCGGAATGATACAAATAGCCTGATTGATTATTTTTAAATTTCCTCTTATTAATGTTATTTTTATTCGCAAAAAAGAATCATTTATCTTTTATTCATGTTGCCTAATATGGCATTATTTTATTATATATAACTATTTCAGATATTGTTCCGATTAAAACACATTACCAAAAATGGTACTGAACATTCCTATCCCGGGATGATTGAAGAGAGATAACGTGCCTAAAAAAACAATTAGGTAGCCTATATGGAACCTGATCTTACACAATATCAGGAGATATCTTTAATGCCGAGAGAATTTCTTTTTGTTTCCCTGACAAAGCACTCACCATGGATTTCTGATTGGCAAGTTCAATCAGGCGTATAGACTCCAGTTCTAAAAACAGGCGCTCGTAACTATAGATATTCGCAAGCCCGCTCTGGATGAGTATCCGGTTTACTTTTCTGCGAAGGAGAAGGGCAAGAAAGGAGGTAAAAAGAACCCCCTGCCTGATCTTTTCACTATTGACAGTTTGTGGATAAATATCAATGTTTTTTGTTAATCGGGAGAGAATCTGTTCATCCTCGCTCTTTTCCCGATACCGGGCAAGGCATTCATCCCATTCAAAATCCTTCCCTGCATAGAGAAGAACGAATTTTCCAAAATGTTTCGTATGCCTAGATATTACTTTATATTTCAGTTTAACCCGAATTTCTCCGTCTTTTTCTTCCCAGGAGAGGAATTGTTCAAGATCGCCTGCCACCTCGCGTATCGTCTCATGAGGATTCATCCAGGCATAAACCCGCAATTTATCCAGCTTTTCAATAACACGAGCAAGGTCATCAGAAAAGCGCTGCTGCATTGCATCTCCCTGCTGGGGATAATAATACAGGTACCCTTTAATCGGTGCCTGTGCTGAAGAAAGAATGATCGGCTGAACAAACAGGCTCTCATTCTGATACAGCACCATCTTCTTCGGATGCATCATATCGATACTGCACTCTTCGACGACCTGTGAAACGATGCTGCTCCGGGTCGATACCGGAACGATGAAGGGCGTGGTACCAAAGATGAGATCATAAAAATTCATCGTTGAGAAGAAAGAGCCATCCATGATAAGCGTCACATTCACAATCCCAACACCTGATATCTCGGTGAGTTGTTTTTTTATCGTCTGGGTATCGGTAATTGGATCGGTTCTTTGTAAGTACATGACCGGGACACCTTCTCCTTTATCAGCAACCAGTGATATCCGGTTCTTCGGCTGTCCTGAGCCGTTTCCATTCAGGAGATCTATCGTACCATGGTGCAGGTTATTCGTAATATCAAGGCCAATATCAGAGAGAAAGGCATCGGTGACCTCAAGATTATTCACAAACCGGGTACAAAAACTCCTGCTGATATCACTCTCCCCAATCTTTTTTAACAGCCGCATTATCCCAGCGGTAGTCAGGTGTAACAGGGGATAATAACGGGATAGTATGGTTCCGCCATACCAGCTGCCGATATTATACATGGCATCCGGATTCATGAGACCAGCAAGGGCAATAACGATAACCATGCGGCTCTCCTGGACGGTCAAATCCTCTTCCAGAAGATCCCCAAGCTGCATATCATCAATTACTGACAGGTAGGGGAGGAATGCACCCAGATCATAAGCCTTCTGGGGATGCTTTGCCTGCTCGCGTATACGAACCGGTTTTCCATCGACATTCTTACCCAGATACTTGCTCTTCTGTTTGGTCCGCTTGGTCTTTTTATCGTAAAAATAGGTAACCTCGTAGATATACTCGTGGCCGTTAATCTTCTTGATACGGGTTAACTTTTTCACAATTCATTATAGGCCATTGGGATTAATAAAGTTGCTGTATTTGAATTCAAATTTAAGCCACATTCATGGTTGATTTAAGTTGCCTATATAACACCTTATTATTCAGACTCCTTTTGGAGATTGGAAATGGCATTGATACTTAATATTAAATATCTCAAAGATAATCTATTATTATCCTCTCTGCAACAGGTTGGATATGTATTACTGATACCCCCATCCATTCACACCTGATGTAATATGTGAACGATCAAAGAATCACACCCCCCCCATCACACGTTTTTGATCATCACTGTTGTAGGAGGAGTATATCCAATACGAGTCGGAGGTTACCTCCTTTCCCCCCCCAACTGGCTGACTGCCATAAAGGAGGTAAACCATATTTGTCTTTTCTTATCACTCTTTTTGCGAGATAATGATTGAGAACAACTCATTTTCAGGTATTGGAGGAGATTCTGAGGTTCCTCTGATGAATTTCTCTTCCGGATACCCAAGTGCCTCACAGATAATAATCTCACAAAAAAGCCCGGCTGAATGAATATCCGCTGCAAGAGTGGCAGTATCAAACGCAGGATCGGCAAGAAGAAAAATAATCCTATTCCGCTCTAATTCCACGATTGACATACGGATTGCAGCGGTATGATCTCTGCCATGGGCATTGATTATGATAATATCAGGGATCCGGACATGAAGTTTGGAAGCGGCATACGAGAGGGATGAAATTCCGGGAATGACATCACCCTCAAGGTACCCGAGACCGGCAAGCATCGGATCACCGGTTGATACGATAACCGTTTCCGGGCCAAGAGAGGAGAGCGACCGGTAATCGGTTATCGTATGAATATCACACCCTGGTTTGATGTAGGGAGCAGCAAGGGCAAGCGCGCGGGATGATCCGTAGATTACTTCTGCTTCTGACAGAACCGAAACTGCCTGCAGGGTGATCTGGAGCGGACCACACCCGACCCCGACGATCTTCATGGACTCTCTCCGAGTATCTTTCCATCCCTGCCGATAATGACAACACGCACATCCGGCCTTTTCTGTTTGTACCGCAACAACTCGATACCGAGGAGATCCAAAAAACCGGGATCAGGTACCATCTCCTCAATGGTTTTATACGAAGTATCTTTGAGAATGTCCGGGTTTATGTATCTCAGAATAAGCCCGGGAAGACCACAGAGGATTGCTTTTCCTGATACCCGGGAGAGAGCCGCCTCGATGCGGGAACCGACAAGGATTACTTCATTTTCAGGAAAATACATCCTGGCATACTTCATACCGATACGCCCGGTGGTAAGAACCGGCATCGTTACAGTTGCCAGTTGCGAAAAGATCGACTCCTCGAGGTGATCGTCCCAGGGTTCAACAAGACCGGTGGTCCCAAGGATAGATATCCCCCCAAAAACACCAACCCGCTCATTCAGCGTCCGAAGCGCGATCTCTTTACCGTTTGGAACAGAGAGCGTGACCATGGCACCCGCAAGACCTATCTCACTGAGGGCCTCTGCAATGGCTTTTTCTATCTCTTCCTGTGCAGTAGGGCTGATTGCCGGGTCTCCTTTCAGAAACCGGGGGGTATCGCGTCCCCACCTGCCGATACCCTCTCCTGCACACAGAACCGTTTCTCTGCCAGGAGTAGCCGAAGCGATAATAAGAAGCCCGGATGTGGCATCAGACGGATAATCCCCTGAATATTTTCTGCATTGTCCGGTACCTTCTAACCCGGTTACTTCAACAGAAACCGTGAGACAGGCAGGTATGGTTATGTTTACGGTATGAACTATTCTCTGTAATGACAAAACCGCTGCCTTACAGGCAGCAGCAGCGGTCGTGCCGGTTGTGTAGCCCCGAAGGAGGATCTTTCCCGATGCGGTTAGGATTGCCAGTCCCTGCCTGACACGCTCGAGTGATGATACATCAGTACAGGCAGCAATCCAGGAGGGAGGATACACAAACCCGCTTACCGGATCTGATAGGCTGGGACCAGGAACCGTGGGTTTATCGTTGTTCGGCATACATGGTAATTATCTCATTCATCGCCGCAACCGCAACCGGGGTTCCGCCACGGGTTCCGCTGTTTGAGATTGAAGGAATAGTTATAAGTCTGAGTGCCTTCTTTGATTCTGCTGCGTTCACAAACCCGACCGGGGTACCGATAACAAGTGCAGGAAGGATCCCGCGCTCTATTCCGGCACAAAGGGTAAGAAGGGCTGAAGGCGCATTGCCGATCACGACAATCGATCCCAGGAGTCTCTCTTCTAACTCAAGGAACCCGGCAGAGGTTCTGGTAATTCCTCTCTCTTTTGACAGGGCATTGCCATAATCAAGAGCACAGATAACCTCTGATTCATGCCCGCGTTTCTGGATACCGGTCTGCACCATCCTGATATCAGTAATGATAACTGCTTTTTTAAAGAGAGCATGCAGACCTGCAGTAATCGGATCATGGCAGAACCTCATGAGGGGAGCCATGGCAAAATCACCGACCGCGATAGAGCATCGCTGGCGGATGCGATCTTCTGGTTCGAAATCGCCGATTGCATCCCGTGCCATCCTGCGGGAAGCCTGTGAAATGGCATATCCTTCCTTGGTATCAGCCCCGATATCAGTATACATACTTGGTATGGTATCCCCTTCTCGTGATAATTCCTTCTCTACCATTCATCCTCCATGATGCACTCTCACTGCCGCCGACAAAAACAACCGAGTGCATATCAACCAAATCAATCATTTCAGTGACCCTTTCAATCGTTGAGACAAATACCTTCTCATCGCTCCGGGTGGCATTTTGAACAATGCCGACCGGTGTTTCCGGTGCGAGATAGATACCTGCGATACGCATCGCCACAGAGAACTGCTCTACTCTCTTCCTGCTTTTGGGGTTATACAGAACCACCGGGATTTGCATCGAGAATGCGGCATGCAGACGTTTCTCGATAACCTCCCAGGGAGTGAGCAGATCCGAGAGACTGATTACACAAAAATCACTTGACAATGGCGAGCCCAGCAGGGAAGCCCCGGCACTCGCAGCGGTAACGCCGGGAATAACCTCAAAGGGGATCTGTGAACCCGAATGAAGCAGAACTTCAAGGACGATGCCTGCCATTCCATAAATACCGGGATCACCGCCGCTGACCATCACGACATGCTCAATCTCTGCACGTCGTACTGACTCACGTGCCCGGTTTACCTCCTGTCCCATACTGCTTTTAATAATCTCTTTTCCCTCAGTCAGAAAAGATATCTGATCCAGGTAAAACGAGTTCCCGATGATGACGGCGGCATCCTGTATAGCCCTGACTGCCCGGTACGTAAGCATCTCTTCACCACCCGGACCGAGTCCGACAACCGAGAGCCTTCCCGATGGTTTATCTGGCGATTGCGATGGTGATGTTGCCATATATCTTCTTCTCCATGATAAGTTCTCCTTTCCGTGATACTGCAAGGGCAGCCGGTTCTGCAACACCGGCAAGTCCCAGTCTTTCGGCTGCTGATCTCGTCGGGGATGCGGTTGCATTTATCACCCTGTCATCAAGAAAGATAAGTACTCCCTTACACGCCCGAACACCATCAATAAGCCCGGTTTCACCGGCTTTTAACCGTGTTGATGCGTAGATAGCAACCTCATCCTCGTGAAGGGAAGTATCCCCCAGTGCCTGCATAACAGCAGACTGCACTTCTTCTGACGAGACACCCCTGCGACAGCCGATCCCAACCGAGTAGATACCCTCATCAACAAGGAACGATACCCCGGGACCGGCGATCACCATCCCGGGATCATTGACGCGATATATTCCGGCATTTCCCGCAAGAATAGCCGTGTTTGCCATTCTGGTTGATTCTCGGTTTATGATCCGCAGATTTTCCCGGTCTGCAATCACCTCGACCGCCTCAAGGCCGGCCGCCTCGGTCGCGGTAGTAATGACCGGGATTATACCCATCGTCGTGCAGAGCAGTTTTGCGAGCTCGTTTGCCCCGTGATGACCTCCGGTAAGTGGAATGGCATACCTGAGATCCGGGCTTACCACGACCACTGCCGGATCATGCCATTTATCAGAGAGGTATGGAGCTATCTTTCGCACGACTATTCCGGTTGCCATAATTGCGATAATACGACTACAGGAAGCCATTGCACTCTCAAATACGTCATCATCATAGGGAAGGATTCGTCCTTTGACAGCATCTGCAACGGTTTCTGCCACATCTGTATGGATGGGAAGAGTTATTACCGCAATTTCATTCATGGTCGCTTTTGTTCTCACCGTACAGGTATGATCGCTCATGGCCGGGAAGTTGTGGGTCAAAGACCTTTCCTATGAGGAGCAGGGCCGAACTCCTGATACCGGCGGCCTCTGCTTTCTCTGCGATATCACCAACGGTGCCGGTTATGATCTTCTGATCCGGCCAGGTTGCATGGTATACCACGACCGCTGGAGTAAGAGGAGGATATACGACCCGTGCCGTTATCTCATCAAATTTGTCTGACCCGAGAAAGATGGCCATTGTCTCATTAAACCGGGAGTATTCAGAGATATAATCATGCGTAAGTGTCTTTCCTTTTGGCCTCGTGATGATTACCGACTCAGATACCCCTCGCAGGGTGAGCTGGGTCTTTAACGCCGCCACCGCTCCAAAGAGCGAAGAAACCCCGGGTATTACTTCAGAATCTATTCCCTGTTCAGACAGGAGTTCGATCTGCTCAACAATCGCTCCGTACAGGCTTGGATCCCCAGAGTGAAGACGTACCACATGAAGACCTGCCTGCGCACCACGAACCATGATCGGGATCATACGAGAGAGGCTCATCCCGTTCGAGTCATATTTCGCTTTTGCCGGACAGGATTGTACCAGTTCCGGGTTTACGAGTGATCCCGCATATACCAGGATATCTGCCTTGTCAAGGTGTCTCCTCCCTTTCACGGTGATAAGTTCGGGATCGCCGGGACCGGCTCCGACAAAAAAGACCATGCCTTTCATCGCTCTTCCCCCCCGTCCCTGCCAGCAAACAGAATTGAGAAGTAGTTGCTCTTCTCAGGAAGTGCATCGCCGGGATGTATCACCATCTCATCCATAAACATCCGCTCAACAAGGACTATCCGGGAGTATCCTTCATGCCGTAACTCCTCTGCAACAAGACGGGGCTTTGTTACCTTCATCCTGATATGGGTACGGTATGGCGATCCGTCTGATACCGAGAAACTTCCCTGGATCGGCAGGCCAACCGCTGATGTCACTGCAGTTACCGAACTTACCCCGGGAACGGTCTTTATCAGAACCCCGGGATGGCGTTTCTGTAACACAAAACAGAGCCGTGAGAATGTCGAGAAGACCAGCGGATCCCCGATGATACCAAAGACTGCTGACCCGTCCTCTGCAACCGCTGCAATGCGATCGGCATTCTTCACAAGACTGGCCAGGATCTCATCATCATCATAACTCATGGGAAACGAAAGCACTTCGGGAATGCAGTACGGTTCCACGAGCCTCTGTGCGATACCGCCGGGAACAAAGACCCTGTCAGCTCCTTTGAGGAGTCTTACCGCATGAAGGGTCAAAAGACCGGGATCACCGGGACCGAGCCCTACCGCAGTAAGCATCAAAAACACCCTCCTGTTATGATAAAGACCGGATCAATCGGTCTGAGCATGAGACCATCACCGATCGGATGAGACCGGGAGACCTGGACATGCACGATCTCATCAAACATGTCATACTGCTTTAATGCCTGAAGAGCAGTGTTGACAGAGGAGAGCATCACGGCATTGATGACCACTCTTCGTATCGCAAGACGATGCAGGTGCGCAATTATCTCAGAAAGATCCCGTGTGCCCCCGATAAATGCGCAGTCAAGGTGAGAAATTCCAGAGAGAAAACTGACTGCCTCGGTATGATGAACAACAATATTTGATATCCCGCCTGCTTCTGCCTCATGTTTCGTCCATTCATACGCTTCCCGGCGCCGGTCAACTGCATAAACGATTCGTGCACAGCCTGATAGCGCCAGGGATACCTTTCCGGTCCCGCATCCAAGGTCAGCACAGACATCATCTGCCATAGGGTCGAGTTTAAACAGAGAGATGGCCAGGATCTCATCTTTCGTCGGCCCTCCTGCCGGGCTAATCCTCGTGTTTGTATCAGAACTCAAAAAATCCTCCTCGTACTGTGGGATACATTCGTGTGATGCCCTTCCACCAGACATCCGGGAAATGCTATGACAAATGTATCTACAGGTACTCATCCTTTCCTAATCAGTACTTCGACACCATAGCCCCTTCCCGGTCTGTTCCAGGACAAAACATATAGCCCTGATAGCAATCCTTTCCAGAATAAAATAAAAGTAGATATCATTCCCTTTTTTCAGCCGTTCTCTCCCGCAAAACCATTATACCGGATTTGATTCTATCTATCCGTACCAATCTATCAGTACCCGAAAATAGGGGAATTATCTATGTATCTTTACAACGGAAATCGTCTAAAAATTGAAAAGAAAACCGTGAATCTTCCTAACGGCAGAGAGATGGAAGGTATCATCGTACACCCGAATAACGCGGTCGCAGTTCTCCCGATCCAGGATGAATATTGTTATCTCATCAGGCAGTACCGGTTTGCCATTGAGTCGTACATCTTCGAAGTCCCGGCAGGTGCCTGTGAATCTGGTGAGGATCCACTCGATACCGCACACCGGGAACTCATCGAAGAGACCGGTTTTGCTGCCGGCCGGATCATTCCCTGTGGATATATCTACACCACCCCCGGATATACCACAGAGAAGATCTGGCTTTATACGGCCCTCGATCTCTCACCCAGCAGTGCGTACCAGATGGATACGGACGAGATTATTGAACTTCACCGGTTTTCTATCCCCGAAGTACAGGAGATGATAGCGTCTGGTATAATCACGGATGCAAAGACCATATGCCTGTTTCATCATTACATGAGGAAAAACCATGAGCATGAATAGCGCAAATATCCTGCGTATTATGCTTATTTTTTCCTTCCTCGTAGTCACCGGATGCATAACATCACCGGCCATGACAGAAAACCCATCCTATCAGATCGGACAGGATGGTTCACTCACATTTACCCTCCCGCCAATAACTGCAACAGAAGATATTATATCAGAAAAAGACGGGATAGAAACGAAAAAAATTACCTTCCATACCCATAGTGGTGATGTCAATGCAATCCTTGCAGGTCCGAGAAACCCCCGGGCGGCTGTCGTGTATGCACCGGGTGCCGGAGTTCCTGCCAGTGGTCACCAGGACAGGGCATCCTTCTTTGCAGCCCATTCTATCGCTTTTTTAATCATCGATGTCCGTGGAAACGGCGGGGAGACACCAGGTCACCCTTTTGATCCAGAAACCGATATCAGGGCATACCTCGATGGAGAATGGCCACAGACATACCTCATCATCACAGACATGATACAGGGAAAAGAGTACCTGAGAGGATTATATGGCGACATCCCAATATGGGCTGCAGGATCCTCAAACGGAGGCAGGTATGCAGTTATTGCTGCAGCAGCAGATCCGGATTTTGCAGGATGTATCGGAATATCCACCGCAGGATTCGGGTTCTCCAACCTTTCGGTAAAAGAACCGGTCAGACTATATCTCCACAGTATTGAGCCTGATATCGCAGTGACCACCATTGCACCCAGACCGGTTATTGTCTTCCATGCACCCCTTGATCCGATAATACCCTACGCTGCCGGGGTATCCTTTGCACAGCGGGCAGGAAACAATACCCCCTGCATTCCTTTCAACGGAACCCACGGGATAACCGGGGAGGTTGATGAACAGATACTATCCCGTATCTGACCGGTAATGAATCGATCAATACCCCGGGTTCCCTCGTTTTTGAAGAATTACTGCAGGGCAACCAAGAGAGATATAAGGGCTGTGTCACACAATATATACCAGCTTTCATCTCACACCGGTTACCAGAGAGAGACGGGAGAAGATTTTTTGCCAGGATCGGGTAACCGGGCAGAAATTTGGGCGTTTTGGCAGATGAATAAACACAATACAGCAGGTTTCCCCAATGACCGAAGAAACACATAAGGATAACGCACGGCGGAAGTACGATTTTAAAAAGATGATAGAGAAGCTCCAGGTCAAGGAGGGGAGCGGAACGGAACTGATATCACTCTACATTCCCCCTGATAAACAGATCTATGATGTCACGGCGCAGTTGCGCGATGAATTCGGGCAGTGCTCAAACATCAAGTCCAAGCAGACACGTACCAATGTACAGAGTGCCATCTCTTCCATCTTATCCCGCCTGAAATACTACCCAAAACCTCCTGAGAATGGTATGGCCGTCTTCTGCGGTGCTGTCAACAAACACGGAGACCGCCAGGATCTTGAGTGTAATGTGGTTCTGCCCCCTGAACCACTGAACCTGTACATGTACCGGTGCAGTTCTTCCTTTGAACTCGAGCCACTATTAGCGATGCTCGAAGAAAAGTGCGTCTACGGTCTTCTTGTTCTTGACCGGCGGGAAGCGTACTGGGGATTTTTACGGGGAAACCGGATAGAACCCATCGGGGGAGTTACCTCAACAGTTCCGGGAAAACAACGAAAAGGAGGACAGTCCAGTGCCCGGTTTCAGCGTCTCCGTGAGATAGCCATCCACGAATTCTATAAAAAGATAGGAGACCGGTCCAGTGATGTCTTCTTACAGGAGAAGGATTTCTTTGAACGGTTCAAGGGAGTCCTTATCGGAGGTCCTTCTCCGACTAAAGAAGAGTTTGAGGCAGGAAATTACCTTCATCATGAGATCCAGAGACGCATCATCGGACTTTTTGACATCTCGTACACGAACGAGAGCGGTCTGCCTGAACTTGTGGATGCTGCAGCAGATGCTCTCAAGGGCCAGGAAGTTATCGAAGAGAAACAGATCATGGAACGGTTCTTTAAAGAACTGGTTAAGGATGATGGTCTGGCTTCGTATGGAGAAAAGAGCATCAGGGAGAATCTCCTTATCGGATCGGTTGATATCCTTCTCCTCTCTGAAAAACTCAGGCAGTCACGCCTGAAATTTGTCTGTGAAAACTGCGGGTATGCAAGCGAAGTGACCATTCGAAACGAAGCAGGCAAGGATATCGACGATTATGACCCGGGAAACTGTCCTGATTGCACATCCCCGCTTGTGCTCTCGGCAGAGGATGATATCGTTGATGAACTGACAAAACTGGCCGATGCCTCAAATACATCGGTAGAGATTATTTCAGATGATTTTGAAGAAGGATCCCAGCTCTATACTGCCTTTGGCGGGATCGCAGGAATCCTTCGGTACAGGACTGGGTACTAATGTATACTGACGCAATCACTAAAATAACCACTATATTGAAGGAAGTGACCGGACGGGACGATGTCATCATTATTGACGGAGGGGATCATGCAGATCTTGCATCTCCCGTGGCCTTTGCCATGGGAAAGGAAAAAAAGAGTTCACCTGCTCTCATTGCAAAGCAGATAACAGAACAGGTGCACGATCGGATCCTTGAGGAAGCGTGGGCAACCACGGTTGCTGCAGGGCCATATGTGAATTTTATCTTTGATTCACGGTATCTCTCTGCGGTTCTTGATGCCGCAGTCAGGGAAGGATATGGATCCCTCCCCCTCCGGGAAGGCAGAGTTGTTCTTGAGCATACCAGTGCCAACCCGAACGGTCCTTTGCATGTGGGGCATATCAGGAACACGATAATCGGTGATACGCTTGCACGATGCTTCCGGAAAGCCGGGTACCAGCTTGAAGTTCAGTATTATGTCAATGACATGGGACGGCAGATTGCTATCGTGGCCTGGGGAATAGAAGAGCAGAGGGAGGATATCACAACCGGTGGGAAGGGGGATCACCGGATCGCCGAGGTGTATGTCGCAGCAAACAAGGCTCTTTTAGCAGACCCAAAGAAAAATGCTGAGATCGATTCCCTGATGCAGAAGGTCGAGGCAGGTGACCCGGCCACCGTTGCACGATTCAGGGAACCGGTGAAACAGTGTCTTTCCGGATTTAAAGAGACCCTTGCAGGCCTCCATGTTACCCACGACCGGTTTGTCTATGAGAGCGATTTTATCAAAAACGGCGATACACAGCGGCTTCTTGCAAAGGTATCATGGTTACCCCAGGCAACCAGGACAGACATTCTTTCTGTTGACCTGTCATCGTTTGGATTTGAGAAAGAGTATATTCTCCAGAGATCTGACGGGACCAGTGTGTATGCTGCACGTGATTTAGCATACCATACCTGGAAGGGACGGAATTTTGATCGTGTCATCGATGTATTAGGCGCGGATCACAAGCTAATCGGGACCCAGCTTCAGGCAACACTCCGCCTGCTGGGTGAGCGGGTACCTGATATCATCTTCTTCGAGTTCGTCTCCCTTCCTGAAGGTTCCATGAGTACAAGAAGGGGAAAGTTCATTTCAGCCGATGATCTGCTCTCTGAGGCACGTGACCGTGCACTAAACGAGGTGACCAGGAGACGGCCTGAACTGGATGAGGCCACGCGGATTGCCATCGCAACCTCGGTCTGCATTGCTGCCATCAGGTATGATATCATAAAGACCATCCCTGAGAAGAGCACGGTCTTTTCCTGGGATGAAGCGCTTGATTTTGAGAAACAGAGCGGCCCGTACATCCAGTACGCCCATGCACGGGCCTGCAGCATCCTTGATAAAGCAGGTGAATTTGCTCATGCAACAGAAATCGAAACTGATTCCGAGATTGCACTCAGCAAACATATCGGACGGTTTCCCTTCGTTATACAGCAGGTAACAGAAGAACACAAACCACACCTCCTTGCCCTGTACGCCCGCGAACTTGCCGATCTCTTTAACTCGTTTTATCATGCCGAGCCGGTTCTCAAGGCCAGTGGGATAACCCGGAACAGTCGCCTTACTCTGGTAAAGGCAGCACAGAATACCCTACAGGAGGCACTTGTCACCCTTGGAATCGATGCCGTCAGATCCATGTAGAAGCCTGGAAAAGATGGGGTATCTCTTCTTTCACCCCGATTCTTCTGCTGCACTCAAACCCTGCATGTGGTGCAAACGGGCAATAACCGGGGGAGAGATGTGTTACAAGCACCAGTTTTACGGAATAGACAGTCACCGCTGTGCCCAGGTTACCCCAACCCTTGCCTGTAACCAGCACTGCCTCTTCTGCTGGCGCTCATTTGAGCATGAATATCCTGAAAAGCGACAACTGGAACCTGAGGTAATTGTATCGCAGCTTCCTTCGCTCCAGAAGAAAGCACTGGCCGGGTACAAGGTCTCCTACCGTGCTGATCCGGTACGGTACCAGGAGTCCCTTATCCCAAACCAGATAGCAATATCCCTCTCAGGTGAACCGACCCTGTACGAAAAACTCCCGGAGTTAATTGATCTCTTTAATGCACAGGGCTGTACAACATTTCTGGTAAGCAACGGGACAAACCCTGATATGCTCCGGGCCTGCAGACCCTACCAGATGTACGTCTCCCTGGCAGCTCCGGACCGGGAGACATACCTTGCCGTTGCACGGCCGGATTCTGACTACTGGGACAGGATATTAGAGAGTCTTTCTCTCCTGTCAGACCGGCGGTCTGCTATCAGGATAACCCTTGTTCAGGGGATAAATGATCATAACCCTGAATCATACGCCCGGATTATTGAGGATGCAGGTCCGCAGTTTGTTGAGGTCAAGGGATATATGCATGTCGGGTACAGCCAGAAGCGGCTTGGCCGCCAGCATATGCCGGAACATGAGAGAATACAAAACTTTGCGATGAGCATTTGTGAGATGAGTTCTTACACCATAATGGACGAAAATACCCTCTCACGGGTGGTCTGCCTGGAGAAGAAACGATGAAGTTTGATGCAGATGAGTACAAAAAATTAGCCAGGACTGATTTTGAACAGGCCTGGCACCGGGGGCCGGAAATTCTCTCCATCCCACTAAGAGAACGGCAATACCCGGTCTACCGGTATCCCCGGGCAGAACCGCACCCCATCTTTGCCACGATACAGCGGTTGCGGGAGACATACCTGATGATGGGGTTTTCTGAAGCTGAAAACCCGATAATGGTCGATGAGAAAGAGGTCTACAAGCAGTTTGGCCCTGAAGCCATGGCCGTGCTCGACCGTGTCTTTTATCTGGGCGGACTGCCACGTCCGAATGTCGGTATCGGAAAGGAACAGGTACGAAAGATCGAGGCAATAACAGGAACCGTGATAGATGAGGCTACCGAAGAGGTACTTCGTGAGACACTGCATGCATACAAGAAAGCCGAGATAGACGGGGATGAACTTACTCACGCCATCTCTCTGGTGCTTCATACAGACGATGCAAAGGTTGTTGATATCCTGGACCACGTATTCCCTGAATTCCGTGAACTGCGGCCGGAATCGTCACGCATGACGCTCCGTTCCCACATGACAAGCGGATGGTTTGCAACGCTCGGGCATATCTGGGACAAAAACCCACATCCCATCAGGTTATTCTCGGTTGACCGCTGTTTCCGGCGGGAACAGGCAGAAGATGCAAAACGGCTTATGAGTTACCACTCTGCATCCTGTATCATTGCTGACAAAGAGGTTACTCTCGATGATGGAAAAGCCGTCAGTTACTCACTTCTCTCTGCATTCGGCTATACTGACTTCTCGTTCCGTCCCGATGAGAAGCGATCAAAGTATTACATGCCAGGAACCCAGACAGAGGTATATGCTCGTCATCCGGTTCATGGATGGGTTGAGGTTGCCACCTTTGGTATCTACTCACCCTCAGCGCTTGCAGAGTATGGCGTGGGGATACCGGTCATGAACCTCGGGCTTGGTGTCGAGCGGCTTGCCATGATCGCATACGGGGCAGATGATATCAGGGTTCTCTGCCATCCCCAGTTCTATCCAAAGTATTATTCCGATCTCGACCTTGCAAGAGCAGTACTTCTTCTTCGTGAGCCACAGACTCAGGCCGGTCGCATGATGGCAGGGGCAATCGTTACGACCGCAAAAGCACATGCCACCGATCCCGGACCCTGCTCCTTTACCGCCTGGGAAGGGGTTATCGGTGATGTATCAGTGAAGGTGTTTGTTCTGGAACCGGAAGAGAATGCAAAACTGTGCGGTCCGGCTTGTTTTAATGATATCTACGTGCATAACGGATCGATTCTCGGGGTTCCTGATACTGAAAAATTCGTCACCGTCAGGAAAGAGGGGATAGCAACCGGGATCTCCTATCTTGATGCGGTTGCGGCCCGTGCCGCACACGATATCGAACAGGCGGCTTTTTGTGGGCGGGATGCGCGTTTCCAGATTAAGATTGCCCGCCTTCCGGGGGATATCAACCTCAATATAAAAGACCATGCTATGCGCTTCATTACCGATTCCAACCAAAAAATTGACGTTCGGGGACCGGTATTCCTCACTGTGCGTTCTGAATGTACAAAAGCGCACACAGATGAGAAATCGTAAAAATACTCCTTTATTTTTCTAAATCAGTCATCTGAGCCTTATTCTCACAGCAATAAAAATCTGTTTTTTCTGAACCCCTAACTGGCATAGGTCACGTCTCATCCATTCACTACCATTTTTGAGCAAAAATCTATCGATCTGATGATAATATTAAAAATAATCAGGGCTATAGTTAAACCTTAAGAGTATAACTGACAGGATGGAAAAACAGGATGAAGGCAGACAGCATGCTCAGAACAAGTGCAATAATTACCATTATTGTGTTGATGCTCACCGTATCAGCATCAGCAATTCCACCACTTCCATCTGAATTTTATGGGAGTGTATCAATAAACAGCGCTCCGGCACCTGCCGGGACCGTTATTGAGGCAAAGATATCTGGTGAAACCAGGGGAACGGTCACTACAGAGACCGATGGAATATACGGGGGCTCCAGTCTTTTTGATTCCCGTCTCGTTGTTTCAGCAACCGAAGAAGATATTGAAGGAGGAGATCCCGAGATATTGTTTTATATAAGCGGTACCCAGGCAGATCAGACTGCAATCTTTCAGGAAGGCACTACCCGGGAACTGGATCTCTCGACCGGGGGGGCTGTCCAGATCGTGGCTGACTTCTCGGGAACTCCGACTTCGGGAACGGCTCCCCTTACCGTTCAGTTCACCGAT